>JBFHFS010000019.1:0-82852 GCA_041583495.1 Marinilabiliaceae bacterium
CTCTTCGTTGTATATAAAATTATTAAATACTTTCAAGATCGTTTCCCGGCTATTGTTTATTCAAAGAAATTGAACAGATTCGCTTTTTTACCTTGTTTTTTAGGTTTTGCATCAATATTTTCAAAGATCGTTTTACAGAGAACTTACGCTTTCGTAAGTCTATATACTGTAATTTTTGTGTTCTAAAATTTCAAAATGCGAATGCAAAGGTAATGCTTTTTTGTATCCCTGCAACTTTATTTTTTAGTTTTTTCAAAAAAAATCTCCATCCTAAAAACGCTGCAACCCAATACCAATGCTTCTTGTTATCCTCTCTCCCCATTGGAAAAGCGGCTGCAAAGATAGAGCTTTGATATCATCATCCAAATGTTTGGAGAAGGTTTTTTGAATATTATTTTCAAATGACTGATTAGCAACGAAAAAAAATTGAAGGAAACACTAAAAGGAATCAATAAGGGGAAGATAAGGAACGTTTTTTGCTGGTGGTAAATGACGATGAAATACATTAAAGCAACCCTGCCACCATTTTTTAACCAACCAAATCCACTCCTCCCCCGGGATTGTAAAATTTAAACCATAAACCACAAACGAACCTTTCAATGAAACACGCCATCAATTATAACCTCCTTTTAATGGGATTTATCCTACCGATCCTCTTTATCTCAGGGCTAAGTGGTTGCAACGACGACGACCCTCTCACAGCAGAGAAAGCCAGCACGGAAGTACTGGAAATAAACACGTTCATCCACGACAACATGTCTTTTTACTACTTTTGGAATGAAGATATGCCAGAGGTTGACCCCGAATATGAGCTGGACTCAGAAGATTACTTCTACAAGCTTCTCAAAACCCCGGATGACAAGTGGTCTTTTATCACCGATGATTATTCCGGGTTATTAGATTATTTCGCTGGCATCCAAAAAACCGTGGGCTATTCAATTCTACCGGCCTATTTAAATTCCACCAGCGACCAGGTGGTTGCCTTTATTGAATATGTATACCGCGATTCGCCGGCCAGCCAGGCTGGGTTGAAGAGAGGCGACATAATTTATAAAATCGATGGTCAAATCATTACCGACCAAAATTATCAGGACCTTCTTACCAGAGAGTCATTTGTTTTAACTCTTGGGATGCTGAATGAAAACAACTCCATCACGGAATTATCCCCTTCCCTCTCCCTCTCTGCCATTGAACTGAACCAGCACCCTATTGTAGCCAGCTCCATCATCGACACACTGGGCCATAAAATAGGGTATCTGGCCTACACCTCGTTTACGACCAATTACGACACAGCACTGGTCAACACTTTTGTACAATTCAAGGCGGCAGGCGTCACTGAGCTCGTTCTCGACCTGCGTTACAACGGAGGCGGATCCGTTTCGACAGCCGCCTTACTGGGCGATATGCTGGTGCCTCCCGGAAACCAGGGAAATACTTTTATTCAACAGGTATTCAACAATACCTGGAGCACCTATCTTAAAGAAAAGGAAGGCTTTACCGACGACTCCTTCAAGATCCCCTTTGAATCCAATTCGGAAAACTTAAATATATCTAAACTCTATGCGTTAACCACCCCCGGCACGGCATCGGCCAGTGAAATGGTTATTTATGGATTGGATCCTTATATGGACGTGGTGCAGATTGGCGATACGACCCATGGAAAATACTATGGCTCCATCACCCTGGAGGAGGAGGAAAAACACAACTGGGCCATTCAACCCCTTGTGATGCGTTCGATCAACACCACCAACGATATCGATTACAGTCAGGGACTAATACCCGATTACTACCTGCCAGACTATTTTTATCTATTTCCTGCCGATCAGTTGGGAGATCCCCAAGAGGTCTTTCTGTCCAAAGCCATTTCGCTCATAACCGGCCAGCCGTTCCCCTACCAGGATCAGTTTGACACCATCCTAAAATCAGCATCAACGCGTCAAACCTTCCGCCCTAACTACTCACTGAGGGATAAATTGGATCCACTTCGCAAAGAAATGTACCTGGAACATTCGAGTGCCCAAAAACCTTAACCACCTCCTTTTTCGGGCAAACAAACATAAAAAAAAACGCCAGACCCTGATTTTGCGGGGTTGGCGTTTTTTTTTCGTAATCCGAACCTATTGGCCCCGGAAGTGCTTCAGAAATTTGGAAGCAAAAACAAAATCATTCAGGCTCTGATTATCGGAAGTCAGAATTTCATTTTTGCTGCCCTCCCATATTTTTTGTCCCTGTGCCACAAAAATAATGTTTTCACCGATCCCCAAAACGGAGTTCATATCGTGGGTATTAATAATGGTGGTGATGCCATATTCCTCCGTGATTTCATGAATAAGTTCATCAATCACAATGGATGTTCTTGGGTCGAGGCCGGAGTTGGGTTCATCGCAAAAAAGATATTTGGGATTAAGTGCGATCGCCCGGGCAATGGCCACCCTCTTTTGCATCCCCCCACTAATCTCAGCAGGGAAAAGATGATTGGCATTCTCGATATTGACCCGCTGAAGACAAAAATTAGCACGCTCTCTGCGTTCTTCGAAACTCATCTCAGAAAAAACTTCCAGCGGAAACCGCACATTTTCTTCAACAGTCATGGAGTCGAAGAGGGCCGACCCCTGAAACAACATACCTATTTCTTTACGAATGTCCTTACGTTGCCTGGCATTCATCTTTGAAAAGCTCCTGTTGTCATAAATTATTTCACCCTGATCTACTTCATGCAGCCCCACAATAGCCTTAAGTAAAACCGTTTTACCTGAACCGCTTTGCCCGATTATGAGATTTGTCTTACCGGCCTCAAAGGTGGCAGAAATATCATTGAGGACAAGGTTATCGTCAAATGACTTGGATATATTAACCACTTCTATCATGCCAATAATAATTGGGTAAGAATGAGATTGAACAATAAAATTTGAATACTACTTACAACCACCGCTTTAGTGCTTGACCGCCCAACTTCGAGCGAACCACCCGAGGAGTAATAACCATAGTAACCGGATATGGTAGCGATTAAAAAACCAAAAACGACAGCTTTTATAAGGGAGTAGACCACATAAAAGGGAATAAATGAATATTGTATCCCATAGATAAATTCGGCCGAAGGGACCTCTCCGCTAACGGAGCCTGCAATCCATCCCCCCGCGATACCTATGCCCATACTGATCATCACCAAAAAAGGATTAATAAAGACCATCGCCACCACCTTGGGTAAAACCAGGTAGTTGGCCGAATTGATTCCCATCACATCCAGTGCATCTATCTGCTCGGTAACGCGCATGGTTCCGATCTCGGAAGCGATGTGTGATCCTACCTTTCCGGCCAATATAAGACTCACGATGGTGGATGAGAATTCCAGAAGAATTGAATCCCGCGCAGCCAAACCAACCGTGTAACGCGGAATAAAGGGCATCTCGATGTTATAAGCCGTTTGCAGGGTTATTACGGCTCCCATGAATACCGAAATGATGGCCACAATGCCCAAAGAGCCTACGCCCAACAGATCCAGTTCTTCGACTATCTGTTTCAAAAAGAGTCGATGTTTCACCGGCCTTCCAAAAACTTTTCGAAGGAAAAGAAAATACCTGCCCACCTGAAAAAGAATCCTCATACCTAAAAAATTTTTTTTCTAAAAATAGTGACTAATTTAGTACATTAAAACAATCATTCTAATAAGAGGAGGGCCTGTTTTTACCACCTCCTCCTATTTACTTGATATTCAATAAAGTAAAACCTAATGAAAAACCACACATTTTGTGTTATCATGGCGGGTGGAATAGGGAGTCGATTCTGGCCTCTGAGCAAAACCGAATCTCCTAAGCAATTTCTCGACATTTTGGGCACTGGAAAAAGCCTTCTCAGGCAAACCTACGAAAGGTTTAATCCATTATGCATGGATGAGAATATTATCGTGGTAACCAGTCGTCAATATAAAGAGATGGTACTGGAGCAATTGCCCGAGTTAAAACCTGATCAGGTTTTACTTGAACCATTCAGACGCAATACCGCCCCTTGCATCGCTTTGGCAAACGGATGGATTAAAGCCAAGGACCCTGATGCCAACATCATTGTAACCCCCGCCGACCATCTCATTATTAATGAGGCTGAATTTCGCAATACGATTTCCAATGGCCTGGAGTTTGTTTCCCAACAAGATGCCTTGCTCACCCTTGGAATTAAGCCTCACCGACCCGAAACAGGGTATGGATATATCCAGGCAGGCTCCGACATTGAGGAGAGCCCCGGTTTTAAAAGGGTGAAAACGTTTACCGAAAAACCAAATGCAGAGCTTGCCAAAGTGTTTTTCGAAAGTGGAGAGTTTTTCTGGAATTCAGGAATATTCCTCTGGACCCTCAACTCTATTGAGTCGGCCTTTAATCGTCATCTTAGCGAAATGAGCCAACTTTTTTCCACCTTAACCTTCCCCTCGGTTACCTCTGATGATCAAAAGCAAATAGAAGGGGTCTATGCCGAATGCAAAAATATTTCCATCGACTACGGCATCATGGAAAAGGCCGACAATGTGTTTATGGAAACCGGAAATTTTGGCTGGTCAGACCTGGGCACCTGGTCTTCACTCTATGAATATTCTGCTCAGGACAAAGAGGGAAACGCATTAATTAACGGGAAGATACTCACCTACGAAACAAAGGGATCGATTATCCATGTTCCCGGGGGAAAAATGGCAGTAATACAAGGCCTCACCGACTACATCGTGGTCGATTCGGGAGATGCCCTGTTGATTTGCCCCAAACAAAATGAACAACAAATCCGACAATTTTCCAGCGAGATAAAAACAGAATTTGGGTCAGACTAAAAAGGGCAGGAATGAATTCGTTATATTAAAATGTGCGACAAATGGATGGTTACGCATAGTCGTTTCATTCTGTGACGAATTTAACCTGATCCGATCCCTAAAAATAAACAGAGCTTATCTTCCAGGAAAAAGAAAACCCTCACCTAAACAGATGAGGGTTTTTTTATTGCAATAGTTTATCAATTTTCTAAAGGTGCCGTCTTAGAATTCCCATACATCATGCTCCCAGTTTAAAATCTCCTCTTTAATTCTCTGAGATTCCAGGATCGCTTGCTTGCCAACGGTATATTGGTCGATACTACGGTTATCGTAAACATTGGCTTCCTGTACGATGTAGCTATCAAAATAGCGCTTGATAAAAATGTCGTCAAAACTTCTCCGCTGAGCATCATTGGCAGGGTTAAACACCTCATGGCGGGCTAACAAGTCTCGGGCTTCAGGGAAATAAATCCAAAAAGCCTGCTGCTTGAGCACTTCACCCTCACCGCCCTCGCGCACAAATTCGCGGATTGGGCAGATCCCTAAGATACGAACATCCAATCGGGAATAGTTGCGATCGAAAAACCAGATTTCTTTCACCAGAACCTGCTTAACCTCATCGGTTTTAGGTTCCTGCACAACTCTTTTTCGTTCAAACACATTGGTTACCGGATTCAGAACATCGGTTGAATCCACGCCGGCACCCATAGCCTCCAGGGCTTCATCCAGCGATAAAGGCATTTCAAATTCATCTTCGCTCTTGGCCGAATAAGCGGTAAGGCCTTCATTTTGAATACCATAAAGCAAAAGACTAATCAAGCTAAAACGATCGTCCCGGGGAGTAGTAGGATAATACAACGGAAGATTAATTTTTTCCCTAAGGTCGACAATCCGCCATACCTTCTTGGCCCACAATACATCTGCCTCTCTCACATAGGGGTAACTAATGGGCTTCCGATTGGCAACATGCTCATTGGCATACAATCCATCCAGCACATTCTGACCATATGAGTTGTTACTACCGAAACCTATTGAGAGAAGTAAAACAAGGATAAGGAACTGTTTTCTCATTGTATCTAAATTAACTTTTTATTATTCTATTTAATCAAGGGTCAGGTTAATAGACCCTAACTTCCGGATAGACCCGTCGGGACCGGTGGCTCTAATATTTTCAATCATCACCCTACCACCCCGGGCCAAACTCTTCATCAAATCGCGTTGCGCCTGGGTAAAAAGGTTACTGTTACTAACCTCTTCCACAAAATAACCATTTTTTACGGTGGAGACGGAAAACTTACTCACTTTAAATTGCAGGTCAAAGTCAAAGTTCTCCATTTCAGCAATCACCCCTCCCTGAGCCAGCAACAAGGCTTTATTCATTTTCCCTTCACGAAGGCCGCCTACTTTTGCTACCGGGTCGGGCACACGCTTAATCCTGAAGTTCTGACTTCCCAAACTTTGTATCTTGTCATGAACTTCAGCATTTACAGCCACCAACGACTCTTTACCAGCCGAACCCTTATTCGGGGTTACCATAAATTGATCCCCTTTCTTGACAAACCGGACATTCGACATTTTAACATTCAATTTTTCACTGGGAATGCCGGGAACAGATATCTCCACAGGGTTTTCAACACCTTCATAAAAGACATTCATCTTAACGGGTGAAATAACCACATTGGGTTGAGAAACCAAATATTTACCCGACACCTTATGTGTCTTATAGGTTCCATCAGGGCCCATGACAGCGATTTCGCCACTCCATCCCTGGTCTCCAACCGAACCTGCCGGAATCCTTAAGATTCCACGTCCTTTCTCAACGGTTAGCTTCTTACCATTAACCGTAACGATTGGAGGCTGGGTGGTATCCCTGGCGGCCATCATAATCTCGGCATAATATTCATCTCCTTTGATCACATAATCGGACCGGGGGATAACCAATGGCTCAATCATATTAAACTTAAAGGCACCCTCGTCAATCTTGGTATAGAGATAGCGCACCACATCCGATTCCATATTTCGAACCTCACTTTGTAACTGACTCATCAGCGCCAACGAAGCCGAAAGGGGTAAATGCTCGAATTTTTCACTCTCCCACGATTTTGAGATTCCCTCCTTGACAGGAGGATCTTTGGGTGTCAGGGTTTTTTCGATGGTTTGCCTCAGAGAGGAATCTATAGGGTCCACCTGGCTGAGTAAGAGATCTCTAAACTGAACCAGGCTTTCTTTAAGTTCTTTACTTCGCTTTCCTCCGTGGGCGGTAATCATAACCACAGCCGCCGCATCCTGATTGTCTTTTGACTTGAAATTGGTCGGGGTAGCTTCAGGGCCATCCGCAGTCTGCACAATCAGTACTTTAATGTCCTGTATTTGTTTAAACAAACTATCGGCCTGGGCCTTTATGGAAAGAGCTTTATTAAACTTGGGGCTTACTTTGGTTTCGTTGGTAGCGTTCGCACTCGCAAAGTCAGCATACAACATGCTGTTCTTCTTTTCGATCGAATCAATAGTTTTCAGGATACTATCGTCAACCAGAATGAAAGCGTTGAGCAATTCACCAGAAACATTTAGAGCAAGCATCGCCGTTAGAAAGAGATACATCATCCCAATCATTTTTTGTCTCGGCGTTTCTGGACAGTTACCACCACTCATATTACAGTCTCTTCTAAATAAAATTCAAAAAACAATATTCAATTATCGATGATTACTATTCACACTCATGGCATTCAACATATTGCCATAGATAGTATTCAGTTCGCTAATGGTATGGCTCAATTTGCCTAACTCCTCTTTGTAGGCCTGGGTATCTTTCACCGATTGGTCAAGCTCCTGATAGATGGCCCCAAAACCTTTGGTAACATCCTGTGAGGCTGCCATCTGAGCATTAAAGTTCTTTATTTGCAGTTCATACACGGCGTTAATGGCGGCCAAATGTTCATTGGCAGCACCTAACTGAGAAGTATAAGACTCAGCCTGACTATTCAGTTGTCCCATCTGCGAGGTCATAGCCTCACCGAAGTTTTTATAGGCTGCACTCAACTCTTTACCTGTATTTTGTACATCGGCCGATATCTGTTGCCCCGTTTGGGAAAGATCACCAGCCAATTTCGCTCCACTTTCGCTCACGGCCTTGGCGGTAGCGGCATAGCTTTGCGTTAACTGATCGAGCCCCTGCACCCCTTTTTCCTGAGAAGTTGAAAAAGCATTCACCGATTGAGAAGCGGATTTCATGCTCTGCAAATAGCTCTCGGTTGCAAAGGTGGCATCACTTAAGTCGGACAACTGCCCCGTAGTGGCAGATAACTTTTTAAGCCCTTCACTTAATTTCTCCACCACCTGCGGCTCGAGATGGCCACCTTCAATCAAAGCAGCCAAATCACTGCCTCCGCCACCCCCTACAGGTCTGCTTTCTTTTGGATCCAGGCCTACCAACTCGGGATAGACCAGACTCCAATCAGGCATTTCGTGAGGCGGTTCAAAGGCCGAAAGAAAAAATATTATAATTTCAGTACCCATCCCCACAATCAGCATGGCACTGGCTCCCGGGTAATGTTGTATTTTAAACAAGGCACCTGCCAAAACCAAGGCAGCTCCCCATCCATATACTTTTCCCATGAACTTTTTATAGCCGGAGCTTTGAACAAATTCCGCAAGACTCATAATTAATCTATTAGTTTTCTTACTCTAATCTAAAAATAATACTATCCACCTATGTAATCACGAACACATCGAAAGCCGATATAGGATTTGGCAGAATCCTGATACTCATAGGTGCGTATGCCATTCTGAAGATAATAACCGATATCTTTCCAGGATCCCCCGCGAATAACTTTCCGTTTCATCACGGCAGGATCGTCGGACTTTGCATTGTATTGAAAAGTAGGACTCACATCGTGCATGAAACCATAGGAGGATTCGTCGAAAGCACTGGAAGTCCATTCGGCCACATTACCGGCCATGTCGAACAATCCAAAATCGTTGGGCGCAAAGCTGGCCACCGACATGGAATACATTCCACCATCGTCTCCATAGCGTCCGCGCAGGGGCTTAAAGTTAGCCAGGAAACAGCCTTTATCGTTGCGGGTATAAAAGCCACCCCAGGGATAGATGTTTTGCTCGAGGCCGCCCCGTGCAGCATATTCCCACTCCGACTCACTGGGCAACCGATAAGCCATTACGTCGGCTTCCCCTTTGTATCGCAGATAATTGTTAAGCAACTGTGTACGCCATATAGCGAAGGCCGTAGCTTGTTTCCAGGTAACCCCAACGACGGGATACTGATCAAAACCCGGATGCCAGAAATACTTTTCGGTCCAGGGCTCATTGAAAGAGTAGGTAAAGTCAGCAATCCAGCACAAGGTGTCGGGATAAACATTCACCTGATCCTTCATGATGAAAGCAGAGCGATCGTTCAGCGGACGTGTGTTTCCTTCATGATCCACGACCTCCCCTTCATAGCTCTTTGTTTCAAAATTATAACGGTTACTTTTTTTAGCAGCCTGTTGAAGATCTACCCACTCATAGTCGTAAAAAAGTTTGCGGGTATCAATCTCCTTGCGTCTAAAGAAACGCTCATTTTCCTGTAGAAAAAGGTCATTGAGAACCTCAGAATACTCTTCGTCATCCCAAACCAAAGCCTCATCCCAATTTAAAAATGGGGGGTCAATCTCATTGCCAAACTCATCTTCGGAGATCAGAAACTCCTCGAATTGTTCTCCCAGCATACGGCGGGCAATAGAGTCGCGCACCCAATAAACGAATTGACGATACTCGGTATTGGTAATTTCTGTTTCATCCATCCAAAAAGAAGGAACCGAAACCGTTCTGGATTGAGAATTCATGGTATGCGCGATATTCTCATCATTGGGACCCATTACAAAGCTTCCCTGTGGAATAAACAACATTCCAAACGGGTCTGGTTCATAAAAAGATGCGCTTCTGGACACCCCGACGAGTTCACCATTTCCGGATTTTCCGCATCCCACTAAAACAGTAACTACAATAACACTTAGGGCAAGTACTTTCTTCATAATATTTGGGCTAATCTATAATACTCGTTATTTTACAGGTATCTTACACTCTTGTATCTTTTCACTCTCTTCATAAAATCGAGATCGAAAGAGTAACTTATCAATATTTCATGCGAGCCATTGCTGGCTGATGCCAATTTTGAGGTGGTTAAATCATAACTGTATCCGGCGCGTATTCCGCTTGCCAACTCGATGCCTGCCAAGACCACTATCGCATCCTGATACCTATAGGATAAACCTCCCCAATATTTTTTTCTAACCCGCACATTCAAATTCATGTCCAATTGCCAGGAACCCGTGCTCTGCCTCAGAAAAAGCGAGGGAAGCAATTCTATGGGCCGATCCCATAAGGGATAGGTATACCCGGCAGTGGCATAAAACGTTCGTGGTATAAATACGTTAAAAGCTTCATTAAAGTTTGGTTCTGGTTCAAATAAATGTTGAACCGACAACCCTGCGTACCAACCAGGGCCATTATAAAAGACGCCAAAACCAAAATCTCCCGAGGTTCCATTAACCTCTGAAGTCGGCGTTGCATTATCGTTCTGTTGATGATAATCACTCTCTGGAATATAGATATTGGTACCATCAAAAACCTGATTCACAATGCCTGCCGAAACTCCCACACCCAACTCTCCATCCCCCACATAATAGAGCCTTGAAAATGAGAATTGTATATACAGCGTATTGAAAAATCCAATCTCATCATTCATAAACTGAAGCCCTATTCCGGCTTTTCTTCCAAAAATATTTAATGCTGCATCGGCTCCCAGAACCGTTGTCTTGGGTGCCCCTTCAAATCCACTCCATTGTTGCCTGTTGTCCAAAACCACGTTCGCCCGCCCACTGGTTCCGGCAAACCCGGGATTTCCATTGAGCATATTGAACATATTTTGACTAAACATGGGCTCGCTTTGCCCATAAACCCCACTGGCGATGCAAAATAAAAGAAAAAAAACTAAAATCCTATTCTTACTTTTGTTAAAAATAAAAAGTTCATTATCCTCCATCGCCAGAGCCTTGGCCCGCATCGGTGAAACCGACAACGGAACTCCATTCCCATTAAATAAAGAACGGCTACTTTTTTGTAAAATAGTTAAGCACATATACTAAAATAAGGCAATAAAGGTTTCATTTTTTGATTCAGACTTTCATTTTTTCGTCAATTCGATGTTTTTTTTCGATTTTAGAAAATAACGCCACCATTTTGGGGGCAGCTCCTTATTAAGAGCATTCTCATAGTCTTTTTGGTGGCAAGGCACGACTTTGAATGAATCATTAAAGGGCACCTGGAGCCACCACCTGTTATTGGACTGATTGTGGTAAAAATGCAAATTCTCACTGTACTCGTCCATGGGAACCACAATATACTTATACTCCTCAAGTGATTTAAGTGGATAATCTCCACAACGGGCACCCATGCCTTCCAGAAAGTGCCATATCAACTGGGCAGACAAGGGCCCTGCCTGGGATATATCAACCTGGGAGGCAGGCACTTCAAAAAGACCGGCCACCTGCATGAGATCAGAAGACCCGGCATACCACATTATCTGGCAGGCATCCAAAGGGCTTATCCCATTGGGAGAAACCGCACCCGGCAACCATCCCGGTTGTTGTTCAATAGCTCTAAAATCGAAGCTCAGAAAGCTGGCATCTCTTAACACCACTTCGGTTTGATCGATATTTGGTGAGCGCAGATCCTTTAATCGCAATAATGAAAGATGACGGTCCTTCAGATATTTCTCCTGATCCTGTCCATAATAGTAATACTGGCAACCCATAACCGTAAGCTCCTCAACACTGCAATGGCCCCCATCCAATAAATGGTTCAAATAGGCACCCGATGAAAAGTCGGTATTGGACACATCCACATCGATAGTCACATCCACGAGGGCCAACGCCACCTCCTGCTTAGCTTTCTTTAGTGCCCGGACTACCGGAACGGTCAAATCCTGCGAGCCTCCCAAAACCAGCACTCTTGCTCCGGTTTGGGAAAAAGCATTGATCACCTCAAACAGGGCCTCATACCGGTCGTTTAGGGTATTTCCGCAAACATCCCCGGCATCGGCAATCCTCAAGGGCGAAGAAACATTTCTCATCCCGTACAGCCAGTTACGGATCAGGGCCGGCGCTCCATCGGAGGTAGAGTTATCAATGCTATTACGCACCTCTGGTACGCCAACGATTACCACATCACAATTCATTTGGGTAACCCAAAGGGCAGATCCATCATTGAAGTCGACCTGTTCTCCCAGGGTATTCCCTCCCGAAATACCGGCAAAGGATACCCAAGCAGGTTTAACCGGCTTCAGAAAATGATGTAATTCCCCTCCCTTCAATGAGTCGTTCACAAGTTCCTTTCTCTGTTACTTCTTACTTTTCGATTTGGCGGCAGTGCCCTTCTTCTTACTGCTCTTAGAGGTTTTAGCAGCCCCTTTAATAAGCTTCAAACACTCCTCATAGGTCAATTCAGCGGCATCCTTATCCTTAGGGATTTTAAAATTCTTTTTCTGATAGCTGATATAGGGACCCCAGCGGCCGTTAAGAATAGTAATTTCACTATCTTGTTCAAACGACTTAATAGTCTTTTTATTGTCTTTTTCCCGTTTTTCCCTTATCAACTCAATGGCTCTCTCCAGGTCGACGGTTAATGGGTCGTCCTCCCCTTTTTTAAGGGAAACAAACTTACCATCGTGCCGCACGTAAGGACCAAATCGCCCAAGGCCAACCACCACTTTTTTATCTTCGAACAGCCCTAAATCGCGTGGTAGATCAAAGAGCTTAAGGGCTTCTTCCAAAGTAATGGTTTCCAGATGTTGCTCGCGGGTGAGGGAGGCAAAACGGGGTTTCTCCTCCTCATTTGAATTATCCCCCAGCTGAGCCAGGGGGCCAAAACGGCCAATACGAACACTTAATTGTTTCCCCGTTTTAGGATCCGTTCCCAGGATTCGTTCGCCGGAATTTCGTTCGGACTTTTCGAGGGTCTCCTCCACCTGTTGGTGAAAGGGTTTATAAAATTCATCAATAACCTTGCTCCACACAGCTTTTCCCATCGCTACGTCATCGAACTCCTTCTCTACTTTAGCAGTAAAATCAAAGCTTACAATATTGGGGAAGTACTTCACCAGAAAATCGGTTACCACCATCCCTATGTCGGTAGGAAAAAGCTTATTGCGATCGGCATTGGCTATCTCAACTTTATCGGCTTGTTTAACCTCACCCTTTTCCAGCCAAAGTTGTTGATAATGTCGTTCGGTACCGGGACGATCCTCCTTAACCACATAGCCTCTGTGTTGTATGGTACTAATGGTAGGTGCGTAGGTAGAAGGCCTGCCGATGCCCAGCTCTTCAAGTTTTCGAACCAGGCTGGCTTCAGAATAACGATAGGGCTTTTGGGAAAACCTTTCTCTTGCCTCCAAAGCACCTAGGCCCAAAGCTTGCTGAGCCTTCAACGGCGGCAAAAAGGAAGCCGACTCCTCATCCTCCTCCTGGTCGGTCGATTCGATGTAGACCCTAAGGAAACCATCGAATTTGATCACTTCACCAGAAGCCACAAATTTGTAGTCACTGCCTTCCACCTGAATGGTTGCAGTGGTTTTTTCAATCACGGCATTACTCATTTGCGAAGCCATGGTTCGCTTATAGATCAAATCGTAAAGACGTTGTTCTGCGCCGGAGCCTGCAACAGTGGCATTTCCCGGGTAAGTGGGGCGAATGGCCTCATGGGCCTCTTGTGCCCCTTTGGCTTTAGTTTTGTATTGTCGTTCCTTCACATAATTATCGCCCATCTGTGACCGAATATTCGAAACCACCGCTTCAACGGCCGACTTGGCCAAGTTCACCGAATCGGTACGCATATAGGTGATCAATCCTGCTTCATATAGTTTTTGTGCCACGGCCATGGTTTGGGCCACACTAAAGCCCAGCTTTCGAGAAGCCTCCTGCTGAAGGGTAGAGGTGGTGAATGGAGCTGCCGGACTTTTACTGGTGGGCTTGGTTACCACCTGGGATACCTCAAAGGAGGCGTCAGAACAATTCTTCAAAAAGGCGGCTGCTTCTTCTACTTTTTTAAAACGATGGTTGAGTTCGGCTCTCACTTCGGAAAGTTTATCACCCTCTTTCACTTTAAAGACTGCGGTTACCCGGAATGCCGACTCGGATTCAAAGGCAAAAATCTCCCTTTCGCGCTCTACCAGGAGTCTCACCGACACCGACTGAACCCGACCGGCAGAGAGGGAAGGTTTAACTTTTTTCCAGAGCACGGGTGAGAGTTCAAATCCAACCAATCGGTCCAAAACCCGGCGAGCCTGTTGCGCATCGACCAGATTCACATCGATGCTTCTGGGATTTTCAATCGCTCCTAATATGGCGTCCTTAGTAATTTCGTGAAACACAATTCGCCGGGTATTTTCCTCTTTCAACCCAAGCGTTTCAAAAAGATGCCATGCGATAGCCTCTCCCTCCCGGTCCTCATCCGAAGCCAGCCAAACGACAGAAGCTTTTTTAGCCAGAGAGGACAGTTCTTTCACCACTGCTTTTTTATCCTCAGAGACTACATATTGGGGCTCATAGTTGTTTTCCAGATCAATACCAAAATCCTTTTTTGCCAAATCGCGAATATGACCATAACTGGATTTAACCACATATCCTTTTCCCAAAAATTTTTCAATAGTCTTAGCCTTCGCAGGCGACTCAACAATTACAAGATTCTCTTCGGCTCCCTTTTCTTTTTTCGCCATCACCTATTTTTTGATTAATTGAACAGAAATTTCCGCTCTTTCGACGCCAAATTTATAAAATAATGTCTATCACTTTCAAATGTTTAACAACTTCTTATTTATATCCCCCCCTCTCATCCCAATAATTTTTTAGTATTTTTACCCCCTAATGAATACTTTAGCACGATGGAGAAAGCCCTATTAAAAAAATATCTGCGATGGCTTTACGGCCTCTTTTTTGGCTTAATTGCCTTCCTTGTACTTTTGTTCTTCCTTATTTCCAAGGGCGTTCTTGGATTCATGCCAAGCTTTGAGGAGCTCGAGAATCCCCAAAGCAGTTTGGCCACTGAGATTTATTCCTCAGACCAACAGGTCTTGGGTAAATTCTTCAACGAAAATCGCAGCCGCGTTTCTTACGACGAAATTTCACCCTCTGTAATTAATGCCCTGGTGTCGACCGAGGATATCCGGTTTTACAACCATTCCGGAATCGACGCCAGAGGCCTTGGGCGTGTCATTTTCAGAACCATTCTCTTAAGGGAGGAGAGTTCGGGGGGAGGGAGCACCATTACCCAGCAGCTGGCAAAGCTATTGTTTCACGACCCAACCAACAATATTTGGGAACGCAGCCTTCAAAAACTAAAAGAGTGGGTCATTGCGGTGAAACTTGAGCGCAGCTATACCAAAGAGGAGATCCTGACTATGTATTTAAATAAAGCACCATTTATTTATGGGGCTTATGGTATTAAATCTGCTGCCACTACTTTTTTCAACAAACCCCCCGATTCACTAAAGGTCGAGGAGGCGGCCATGTTGGTCGGGATGCTGAAAAATCCGTCCCTCTTCAACCCGCTGAGGCGGCCCGAACTGACCTGTACCCGGCGCAATGTGGTCCTTTCCCAGATGCAGAAGGCAGGACATCTTGCCCGGGAAACCTACGACAGTCTCCGGCTCGAACCCATGACCCTGGATTTTAACCGTGACGACCACATCCATGGTTTGGCCCCCTATTTCCGCGAATATCTTCGATTGACACTTGTTGCCAATGAGCCCAAACGAGAAGATTACCCCTCATGGATGGCTCAACGTTTTATCGAGGACAGTACCGAATGGGTTAACAACCCTCTCTTTGGCTGGATCAACAAAAATCTGAAGGCCGACGGCACCAAATACAATATCTACAAAGACGGGCTACGCATCTATACCACCCTTGACAGTCGGATGCAACAATATGCCGAGGAGGCTCTTGAACAGCACCTGGGACAAGACTTACAACCTAAGTTTTTCAGGGAAAAGAAAGGCCGGACCAGGGCCCCCTTCTCCAGTCACATCACCCAGGAACAATACGATGGCATCATTAAAAGAGCCATGCATAACAGTGATCGGTACCGGCTTCTGAAGCAACTTAAGATGCCCGAAGACTCTATTGATTTGGTCTTTAACCAGCCGGTTGAGATGTCTGTTTTTTCCTGGGAGGGTGAAAAAGACACCATTATGACCCCTCTGGATTCGATTCACTATTGCAAGTCGTTTCTGCGGGGCAGCCTTTTTTCTATGGATCCCCAATCGGGACATGTAAAAGCCTATGTTGGCGGACCCGATTACCAGCATTTCAAATACGACATGGTAACCACCGGAAAACGGCAGGTGGGTTCAACCATCAAGCCCTTTGTGTATACACTGGCCATGCAAGAGGGGCATACCCCCTGCGACATGGTTCCCAATATCCCTCAAACCTTTTATCTGCCTACAGGAAAAACCTGGACTCCGCAAAATGCCGGTGATCTTAGGGCCGGAGAGATGGTGTCTCTCAAATGGGGACTGGCCCACTCCAACAACAATATCACCGCCTGGGTCATGAAACAGTACAACCCTGAGGCCGTGGCAAACATGATTCACTCACTGGGCATCAAAAGTCCCATCGACCCCGTACCCTCCCTTGCGCTGGGAACACCTGACCTGGGTCTCAATGAAATGGTGGCGGCTTATTGCACCTTTGCCAACAAGGGCGTATACATTGAGCCACTGATGGTTACGCGCATCGAGGATCGATACCATAACGTCATTGCCAATTTTAGCCCGCGCAAAAGAGAAGTACTTAGTGAAGAAACCGCCTATCTGATGATTAACCTGCTGGAAGGGGTGGTGAACCAGGGAACTGCGATAAGGCTTAGGCTTACTTATAAATTTACAGGCCAAATAGGCGGAAAAACAGGCACCACCCAAAACCACTCCGACGGATGGTTTATGGGCCTGTCGCCCAACCTGGTAACAGGCATTTGGGTAGGTGGTGAAGACCGGGATATCCACTTCGACAACCTCTCTATCGGCCAGGGAGCTAACATGGCTCTACCTGTATGGGCGCTTTACATGAATAGTGTATTTGAGAACCCCGACATCCCAATCACCCAGGAGGATGAGTTTGAAGAGCCGGTTAATTTTAAGGCTAACCTGGAATGCTCCGACGAGAAACGCCCGAAAAAGGAGATAGAGGAAGAGTATCAAACAGGTCGTGAAGTCGAGGAGTTCTTTTAAATCCATGATGGTTTTCGAGGGAACCACAAAGACTCATCAATCCCTTTATTAAAGGCTAATGTCTTAATAATCAAACACAAAAGGGTAAAAAAAGAGCGTTTATTCTATGCCGCAATCACATGGCTTGTCCTGTCATTAATTATCGACGGCTCACCACAAGCCAACCTGTTGCCGGAATCTGTTAACTGAAGAGGTATCGGAAGGCCTCTTCAATCTTTCCTGCCTGAACCACCTTTATTTCGAAGGCGTCGAAATTGACGCCCCGGTTGTAACGGGGCACAATAATGGTTTCAAACCCAAGCTTCTGAGCCTCGCTTACCCGCTGCTCAATGCGGGTCACGGGCCGTATCTCTCCCGAGAGGCCCACCTCTCCCGTGAGGCATATCCGGCCGGGCACATTGAGATCGGTATTTGAAGAGAGCACCGCACTCACCACCGAGAGATCAATCCCCGGATCGCTCACCTTAAGTCCACCTGCAATGTTCAGGAACACATCCTTAGCAGCCAATTTAAAGCCGGCCCTTTTTTCGAGCACAGCCAGCAGCATATTCAAACGCCTCAGATCGAACCCGGTAGAGGAACGCTGCGGGGTTCCATAGGCCGCGGTACTGGCCAGTGCTTGCACTTCGATCAGAAAGGGGCGGATCCCCTCCATCCCGGCGGCGATGGCAATGCCACTCATCTCCTCATCATGATGCGCCAGCAACATCTCCGAGGGGTTGGTTACTTCGCGCAACCCATAACTCTGCATCTCAAAAATGCCTATCTCGGAGGTTGATCCGAACCGATTTTTCACCGATCTCAGGATGCGATACATGTAATGCCGGTCGCCCTCGAATTGAAGAACCACATCCACCATGTGCTCCAGTACCTTGGGGCCTGCCAGATGCCCCTCTTTATTTATGTGCCCGATAAGAAGTACCGGAATGTTTTGCTCTTTAGCTATCCGCAAAACCACCGCGGTACATTCCCTGATTTGCGACACACTTCCGGGCGCGGATTCAATCCCTTCTCTCTCGAGGGTTTGTACCGAATCGATAACGACCAGCCCGGGTTTAACATTTTCGATATGGGTTAAAATTCGCTCCAGGGAGGTTTCACTCACAATATAACAATGGTCTCCGGTTTCATCACCCAGGCGGTTGGCCCTCAATTTTATTTGCTGTGCACTCTCCTCTCCGGAAACATAAAGGATGGTATGCTGCGTGAGTTTCATGGCCATTTGTAGCACCAGAGTAGATTTTCCGATGCCCGGCTCGCCACCCAACAAAACCAGGGATCCGGGAACCATTCCGCCCCCCAGTACCCGGTTGAGTTCGTCAATTCCTGTGTTGATGCGGGGAACTTGATCCACTGTGACCGAGGAGACCGGAACCGGCTTTTGTCTCAAAGGTTCTCCGCCCAAAGAACGTATTTTATCCTTCGATTTCCCGGTGACAGCCAACTCTTCAACATAGGTGTTCCACTCCCCGCAAGAATAACACTTACCGATCCATTTGGGCGACTCTGAACCGCAATTCTGACAAACAAATACACTTTTGGTTTTAGCCATAACACTTTTTAGTTGAAAAATGGAGAAATAAGAAACCCACCGGGAGCCTGCCGGAAATCAGAAAACCGCAGGCCAATAAAATAAGCCCCTTAACCCGACTAAATTACGGTAAATAGATCGAATTAGAAAGAATTCTTGGACCGTGGTGACTTTCTTAGTTATCTGACCATGGAAAAGAAAAACCCGGCTCTTTGTAAAAAGCAATCAAACAAACAGAGTCGGTGTTGTTTCTTCCCCAAATTGGTTGCCAAACAAAGCCATCCGGGATTTGGTTAAAATCTTCGCTAACCCAACAAGAAAACCCGGCCATGTTAAAACACCCCGACCATTATCTGCCTGACTATTATCTGGTGAAGGAGGTAAATTCCTACCCACAAAAAAAACCGACAGAGAATTATTCTGTCGGTTTCATTATTACTTTTTTAAGACACTTGTTACGATCGATCAGATCAACCTGTTGGAAGGGGTATCCGGAAAGACAAAAATGGGCTTAAATGATTTGGCCTCTTCGTAGGGCATGGAAGCATAAGTGATGATGATCACCACATCGCCAACGGCCACTTTGCGGGCAGCCGCCCCATTCAGGCAAATCACTCCGGAGCCGCGCTCTCCCCGGATGACATAGGTTTCCAGTCGCTCCCCGTTGTTATTGTTGACCACCTGCACTTTCTCGTTCTCAAGAATATTAGCGGCCTCCATCAATGCTTCATCAATGGTAATGCTCCCCACATAACTCAGGTTGGCTTCGGTAACTGTAACGTTGTGTAACTTGGATTTTACAACCTCAACATTCATGATTTTGGATTTTGTAAACCACATTATCAATTAATCGGATTTTTCCGGCAAACACCGCAATACACCCGACCACATAGTCGCTTTCATCCCAGTTAACCAATGGCTGAAGCGAAAGACCATCAACAACTTCAAAATATTCCACCTCCAGATCAGCGTTGCTGTTTATTCGGTCCACAACAAACTGTCGGGTGGCGTCAATACTATTTGAGGCAGCAAAGTTACAAGATTTAAACAAGGTATCGGCAATCAAAGGTGCACTTTTTCGTTGCTGCCCGGTCAGGGATGCATTGCGGGAACTCATCGCCAACCCGTCGGTCTCCCGGACGATAGGTACGGGAACGATTTCCAGATCGAGATTTAACTGCTGCCTCATCGATCGGATAATGGCGAGCTGCTGAAAATCCTTCTCCCCAAAAAAAGCTTTGTGCGGCTGAACGATCTCGAATAACCGGCTCACCACCTGTGCGACTCCATTAAAATGACCAGGCCGAAACTGTCCTTCCATAACCTTGTCTAACGGATCAAAATCGAAAACCCTTGAATCCGGCTCAGGGTATATCTCATTAACAGATGGTACAAAAAGAAGTTCACAAGGGGTAGAGGCTAACAAGGCCCTGTCCTGCTCCAACGTGCGTGGATATCGCTCCAGATCTTTAGGGTCGTTAAACTGAGTGGGATTAACAAAGATGCTTACAATCACCGTATCACAGGTTTTCCCGGCTTGGGTTATTAAGGCCAAATGGCCCTGGTGCAAGGCCCCCATGGTAGGTACAAAGCCAATAACTTTTCCGGCGGCACGCAGTTGCTTCGAAAGAAGATGCAACTCTTCTGCTGATTCGATCAATTCCATATTGAAAAAATAAGACTCAAAAAAACGGCGCAAAGTAAAAAAATAATTGGAACACAAAAAAGGTATTTTTTAAAAAAACAACAAATCTCCTCGCCCTTGTTTACGCGATGGTATTTGTTTTTGCACTCATCCACCACTGTTAGCGAGGGTTATCTTCCTTTGTTTTAGTAGCATATTTTTTGTACTTTTGCACCGTAAATTATTCTAATGTATCCCCGAAAACATGGAAAAAAACAAGGTTTTATTTATCTCACAGGAAATAACACCCTATCTTCCCGAAACACCAATGTCAGTCATTTGCCGGAATCTCCCACAGGGAATTCAGGAAAGAGGAAAAGAAATCAGGACTTTTATGCCCCGGTTTGGCAATATTAACGAACGCCGCAACCAATTACATGAGGTCATCCGTCTTTCGGGCATGAATCTCATCATCAACGACACCGACCATCCCCTTATCATAAAAGTGGCCTCCATTCAAGCCGCCCGTATGCAGGTTTATTTCATCGATAACGAAGATTATTTCTCGAGAAAAGAAACCGTATGCGACGAAGACGGCCAGGATTTTCCCGACAACGATGAACGCATAGTATTTTTTGCCCGGGGGGTTTTGGAGACGACCAAAAAGCTTAGATGGGCCCCCGATATTGTACATTGTCATGGCTGGTTTACTGCCCTGGCGCCCTTATTGATTAAGAAAACGCTCAACGAAGATCCCTATTTTTCAAACACGAAGGTGGTTTATTCGGTTTTCGACAGCCCGTTTAAAAGCGACCTTAATAAGGAGTTGAAAAACAAAATCAATCTGGATGGGATATCCGGGGAGGACCTGGAAATATTAGAATCCCCAAGTTACCTCAATCTGAGCAAACAAGCCATTAAATTCTCAGATGGCATCATCCAGGGATCGGAAACTATTGATCCGGAACTGGATAAATATATCAAGGATTCGGGCAAACCCTTCCTCGGCTTCCAGCCGGAAGAGTCTTACATCGATGCCTACAACGATTTTTACGACAAACTTTAACAGAGGCAACCAATTTCAGTTCAAATTGTGAATATGCTGAAAGCAGGTTTTTCAAGGCTCCTATTGCCTGCGATGATGGCTCGTGAAACTTTTGAGTTTTTGACAGCCGGAGAGGATGTTTTGCAAAGTCCATGCGTTTTATCCTCCTTGGGTCCTATCGCTGACACAGGTGGGGTAACCCTCATGAACAGTGAAGGCAACACAATTAACGAGTCGCCCCCCGGATTGAAATCAAAGATGAAACCATAGGATCAGAAAGCACTATTCTTGAAATTGCTATATCGTAACCACAAAAACAACTCATCATGCGTTTAATCATCGAACCTGATTATGCATCAGTTTCCCAATGGACGGCAAGATACATTGCCCGCAAAATCAATCAACACAAAGAAGCCCGTCCTTTCGTTCTTGGGCTACCCACAGGATCATCTCCCCTGGGCACATACAAAGAACTCATCAAATTGAATCTGGAAGGAAAAGTATCCTTCAAGAATGTGGTAACCTTCAATATGGATGAGTACATCGGGCTACCCACCGATCATCCCCAAAGTTACTACACCTTCATGTGGGAAAATTTTTTCAGCCACATTGACATCCCTGCCGAAAACACCAATTTGCCCAATGGCAGCGCCAGTGATCATGCGGCAGAGTGCATCAGATACGAGGCAAAGATCAAGGAGGTAGGCGGCATTGATCTGTTTTTAGGAGGCGTTGGTCCCGACGGGCACCTGGCCTTTAATGAACCGGCCTCCTCGTTGAATTCCCGCACCCGAATCAAAACATTAACACTGGACACAAAGCTGGCCAACTCACGTTTTTTTGGCAACGACCCTGAAAAGGTTCCCTCCACCGCCCTTACCGTGGGTGTAGGAACCGTTCTGGACTCCAAGGAAGTACTCATCATTGTAAACGGTCATAACAAGGCACGCGCTTTACAACACGGGGTAGAAGAAGGCATCAATCACCTGTGGACTATCAGCGCTCTTCAGATGCATCCCCAAGGAATTATTGTTTGCGATGAAGTGGCTACCAGTGAGCTTAAAGTTGGAACCTACAAATACTTTAAAGACATCGAAAAGGCAAATATAAAGCCCTCCTCCATTGAACTCTAAAAAGCGTTTTATTCAACATAAAACCGCACCAATGACCTCACCATAGGTCAAGCCCCTCATCAGCGCAACAACTGCCGGAGAGCTCTCATTATCAGATGAGTTCAGACAGACTAAAAACCCCACTTTAAATCATTAAAGTGGGGTTTTTTAGTCTGTCAATTCAAGGATACATCAAATCCGTCAATAGATGATACGATAAACCCTGAGGCGCCTATGGCTTTTATACATTGAGTTGTACGCTTTCACCGCCCTTTCCGACACTGCGCACCCCGGTGGTGCCTCCCCCCTTCAGGGTTAGCTCAACCTTTGCATTGGTTTTCCATGAACCACATGTAAAGTCGGGCACATCAATGGATTGGGAACGATTGGCTACCGACCATTCACTCAGGGGGGTAATAACGCTCCACAGGGCAGCATCGTAAACATCCTGATCGAGGGGAAGTCCATTTCTCAGAGAATCGATCAATCGCCAGTCCATTAAGAAATCCATCCCTCCGTGGCCTCCCACTTTCCGGGCCATCTCGCCCACGCGGGTCACAATTTCAGGGGTATATTTTTCCCACAACGGTTTCATCTCCTCATCGGACAACCAACTATGGCCCAATGAAATTCGTGCCGGATCGGGATATTTTTGAGCCACACCAAGGGTACCACTCAACAGATGAATACGCGAATAGGGTCGTGTAGAAGTCACGTCGTGCTGTATCATAATGGTACGCCCCAGGTGGGTGCGAACGGTGGTGGTATTCATGTTTCCCCGGAAGGTATGATTGGCAAATGGCTTGAAAAAGTCGTCCGTTTGGGCAAGCTCATTGGCCCTCCCGGCCATTTGGAAATCATTGGATGACATGGAAGTGAGATAATCCATCTGGTCGCCCCGGTTGATATCCATCGCCTGGCAAACCGGCCCCAGACCATGGGTGGGGTAGCGATTTCCATTTTTGAAATTTTCTTTCAGACGCCACATGTCGGCATACCCGTTTTTGTCGAAATTGAGTCCGAGGAGGTTGTGAATATAGGCCCCTTCGCCATGAACCAGGTCGCCAAAGAAACCCTGACGAGCCATATTTAGGGTGAGCAGCTCAAAGAAATCGTAACAACAATTCTCGAGCATCATACAATGTTTTTTGGTGCGTTCGGAGGTTTCCACCAACTGCCAGGCTTCTTCTATGGTAAGAGCGGCAGGCACTTCGGTGGCAGCGTGTTTATTGTTTTCCATGGCATAAACAGCCATAGGGGTATGCCAGTCCCAGGGGGTGGCAATATAAACCAGATCCAGTTCGGGGTCTTCGCAGAGTTTCTGCCAGGCATCTTCAGAACCTGCATACTTTTTTGCTTTGGGCAGGCCGGCTTTTACCAGAATCTCCTGGGCTTTGTCAACCCGATCGCCATATTTATCGCAGAGGGCCTTTATCTCAACCCCCTGGATGTGCGCCATGCGTTGCACCGCACCCGGGCCCCGTTGGCCAAGGCCAATAATACCCACCCGAACCACATCGAGTTTGGGGGCGGCAAAACCCGACATATTAAATCGTTGTGTATGTTGGCCCTCTCCTGGTTTTGGGATACTGCCATCTTTGGAATCTGTCTTACACCCGGGAAGTCCTGTAGCCAGGACGCCCGCACTTAGAGCGGCCTTCTTTAAGAAATCTCTTCTGTTGGAACTCATGAATACCGAATTTAATGAATAAAAAGTTTGAATGGATGATACCAAATTAAATGCAGCATCAGATCCGGAATAACTCACAAAACGGCATTCGCTTCCCTATTGGTTCTCTTAAGGGTTGGGGTATAAAAAATGATCGCTTAAGGGAATAGAGTTAACGGCGCAAAGCTATTCAAGATGCTCAACACAACATTAACCAATAATTAAGGGAAGCTAAAGTAATAAAAAAAACATAAATTTCCACATTGCGTGCCAGCCTTAAGGGCTATCTGCACAACAACCTTGCAGAAAAAACAAAATTACTTTTTATACGCCTTAATAAGACTCAGGAATTCATCAAAAAGAAATTCGGTATCGGTTGGTCCACTGGAAGCTTCCGGGTGGAACTGGGTAGAAAAAAATGGTTTGGTTTTATGGCGGATACCCTCATTGGTATTGTCATTGATATTGACAAACAAGGGTTCCCATTCATCCCCCAGGGAGTCGGTATCGAGCACAAAACCGTGATTTTGGCTGGTGATATAGCAACTGTTGGTCCCAACTTTTATCACGGGGTGATTGTGGGCCCTATGCCCGTATTTCAGTTTGTGGGTGGACCCCCCGGCGGCGGTGCCCAGCAATTGATTGCCCAGGCAAATCCCAAAGATAGGTTTATCGCCACTGATGGCTTTCCGAATATTTTCGATTGTTGCGGCGCACATTTGGGGATCGCCCGGGCCATTGGCCAGCATAATCCCATCGTAATCATCGCCCGTGAAATCATAATCCCAGGGCACTACTGTTACGGTTGTATCCCTTTGGAGCAGACATCTGATAATATTATTTTTGCCTCCGGTATCGACCAGAACGACCTTATATTGACCATCGCCATAGGTTTTCTTCTCTTTCACGCTCACACGGGCCACCAGGTTTTCCTGGTTAGGATCGTAAAAGTCGATCTCCTCTCCCTCCACTTCAATTTTGCCCAGCATGGCGCCTTTTTCACGCAAGATCTTAGTCAACTCGCGTGTATCGATCCCATAAATGCCCGGGATTTTGTTTTCCTTAAGCCAATCCGAAAGACTTCCTTTGGCATTCCAATGGCTATATTCGACAGAATAATCGGAGATCACAAACCCGGAAATATGAATTCGGTCGGACTCATAGAAGGAGAGAAGTCCATTCTCCACATCCTCCCGGGGCACACCATAGTTTCCCACCAAAGGATAAGTAGACACCAAAATCTGTCCTTCGTAGGAAGGGTCGGTAAGACTTTCGGGGTAGCCAGCCATGGCGGTATTAAAAACCACCTCCCCTGCTACCGATTTAGGATAGCCAAATGACTTTCCTTTAAATACAGTACCGTCTTCCAATACCAGTCTGATCTCTTTTAACTCAGGCATAATTCAAGATATAATCGATTAGGCTTCCCTATTCAGATGGATATGCGCAGCAACGTCGCCACGCATTTTCGGGTGTCAAAATTATAAAATAAATCACATAAATCCTTGCCCTTTTTTCCCGGCCACACTAAAAACATGGGAAAAAAGGGAATAAAACACGAAAATGGAAATCCATTATTTCCGGGTCCTTTCAGGGAACCATGTTGGTTAGCGATCCTTCAGTGCAACGTAATCCTGCTCGGGAAAGATAGCTTTATAAGCGGGACGAATAATACGTCGGCTTGAGAAGGTTACCTCCTCGATGCGATGGGCACACCAGCCGGTAATCCGCGCGATGGCAAAGATAGGCGTATAAATCTCAACCGGGATCTCGAGACATTGATAAACAAATCCCGAATAAAAATCCACATTGGCAGAAACCACCTTGGCATGAGGTCCTTTGAATTTATAAAACGCCTCGGGAGCGAGCCTTTCGACAAGATCATACAAATTAAACTCGTCCAGCTTGTCTTTTTCCAGGGCCAGCTCTCTGGCTTTTTCCTTTAAAAGAACGGATCTGGGATCGGACAAGGTATAGATAGCATGACCGATACCATAAATTTTACCGGTTCCATCGAACGCTTCCTTGCCAAGGATCTTATTAAGAAGAGCGGAGACCTCTTTCTCATCCTCCCAATTTTTCACATTCCGCTTGATATAAGTCATCATCTCCACCACCTTAATATTGGCTCCTCCATGCAGGGCCCCTTTTAAGGATCCTAAGGCAGCCGAAATAGCCGAATAGGTATCGGTTTGGGCCGAACTCACTACGCGGGTGGTAAAGGAAGAGTTGTTTCCCCCGCCGTGTTCAGCATGAAGAACCAACGAAAGATCCAGCAAATCAGCTTCGAGCTGGCTATAGCGCTTTCCTTTGAGCATATACAATAAATTCTCAGCAAGGCTCAATTCGGGCTGAGGATGCCTTATAACCAGAGATTTACGTTGGTATGAGTGCCGCATCCCGAAATAGGCATAAGCCACAATAACAGGAAATTTGGCTATGAGACTCATGGATTGTTTGATGAGATTTTCGGGAGAATAGTTCTCGGCCTCTTCATCAGCAGTGTATAGCCCCAGCACGGATCGTGCCAGCATATTCATCACAGAACGCCCTCGTAAAGAAAGGATCATATTCTTAGAGAAAAAGGAAGGAAGCTCTCGCTCTTCGGACAATATCTTGGTAAAACTCTTTAACTGCTTACTTGTAGGCAGGTTTCCAGACAACAACAGACAAGCCGTTTCTTCGAAACCATGCCGCCCATCTTTTTGAAATCCATGGCAGAGGTCATTGAGCTCAATTCCCCGGTAAAAAAGACGTCCATGGCTAGGGGTGATCACGCCCTGTTCATCTTTAGTGTACCCCACGACATTACCAATATTGGTAAGCCCAACCAAAACACCGGAAAAATCCGCATTACGCAATCCCCGCTTAACATTATACTTATCGTACAAAGACTTTTCGATCTCACAAGACTGAATAGCGCTTTTGGCCAACTCGTTCAAATAGGTCATAACTGTGTCGTATTAATTATCAATCAATTAACTCCCGGGTCGCTTTTTGCATGGTGTCGAATGAGAATTGACTCAACACCGATTCCATCTTTGCCCTGATCTCCTTATTACAAAGGTTGCCGATACTTCCCTGATGGGTATGGTTCACCTCATTGTTTGGATGAAATTGGCCTGCCTCAATCTCCAGGCCCACCTGCTTGTAAGCCTCGCGAAATGGCACCCCCTTCAAAACCCGCTGATTCACTTCCTCAACACTAAAAGCATATTGATAAAGGGGGTTTTTCATAAGATCTTTTTGGATCTCCATATTTTTCACAGCCAGGGTAACCAGCTCCAGACAGCTCAGCATCTCGTCGAAAGCCGGAATAAAGAGTTCCTTGATCAGCTGCATATCCCGAAAATAGCCCGAGGGTAAATTTCCGGTTATGAGGCCAATTTGCTGAGGGAGACCGGCCAACTTGTTACAGTGGGCGCGGATCAATTCAAACACATCAGGATTTTTCTTATGCGGCATGATACTCGACCCGGTAGTAAAGGCATCAGGCAGCTTAAGAAAAGCGAAATTTTGACTCATATACAAACAGGCATCCATGGCCAGCCGACCAATGGTCCCGGCCAATGCCGAGAGGGCCATCGTCACCCCCCGCTCCATCTTGCCCCGTCCCATCTGGGCATTCACAACGTTATAACTCAAGTCGTCGAACCCGAGCAGCCGAGTGGTTAATGTTCTATCGATAGGAAAAGAACTTCCATATCCAGCTGCTGCACCCAAAGGGTTTTGGTTGGTAACACGCCAGGCCGCCAGTAAAAAGTGCATATCATCGGCCAAACTTTCGGCATAAGCGCCAAACCAAAGGCCAAAAGAGGAGGGCATGGCCACCTGCAAGTGGGTATATCCCGGAAGCAAATCCTCTTTATGCGCTTCACTGCGCAGCTGAAGAGCCTGAAAAAGGTCTTGAACCCCTTCGGTTACCTCCATGATTTTTTGACGGGCAAACAACTTAAGGTCGAGCAATATCTGGTCATTACGCGAACGACCACTGTGAACTTTCTTGCCTACATCGCCTAACACCCGGGTCAGCTCTAATTCGACCTGGGAATGTACATCTTCAATACCTTCTTCGATAACAAAGGTGCCTTGAATGGCTTTGTGATATAACCGCTTTAATTCAGGAATCAGCAGGTCCAGTTCCTTTTTGCTTAACAAATCAATATGTTCCAGCATGGTGATGTGGGCCATAGTGCCCATTACATCGTAAGGCGCTAAAAACAGATCCAACTCACGATCCTTTCCAATGGTGAAGGTTTCTATCTTCTTATCTGTTTCAATGCCTTTATCCCAAAGTTTCATTTGCAAAATTCTTTTTAAACGGCTAATTATGACATAAATCTTTTTCAACCGGAAGGTGGTCATAAAAAATATTCAATTCCGGCAACGCAAAATGCATATTATTCAACTTTTGCGCAAGGCTTTTTATTACAATTTAATCTTAAACCAAAGCCTTTGAAATGAGACAATCACAAAAATAACCTATTTTTTTAATATTCAACGCTCCAAGCGCACATATTACATAAATAATCTAAGTTCACGCATCCAGTGCATGAATATTCAATTGGTCGAGTAATTTGAAGTAAACCTCTACCCCTTTTTCGATTTCGCTCAGGAGAATATATTCATTTGGGGTATGCGAACGGGCCGAATCCCCAGGCCCGATCTTAACGGATGAAAAGGGCATCAGAGCCTGATCGGAAGTTGTTGGAGAGCCGAATTTACGAAGCCCCAAAGCCTCACCCCGCTTAACAATAGGATGATCTAACGAAACAGATGAGCTGTTAAGCCTGAATGACCGGGCTTTAAGCTCGCAAGGCACCTGTTGTTCAATCCAACTGAATAATTCTGCATTGGTATAGTGCTCATTCACCCGCACATCCACAACAAACCGACAGGTATCGGGCACTACATTGTGCTGGGTTCCGGCCTCTACCCCTGTCACAGTCATCTTCACGGGGCCTAAGAAATCGGATTCGAGCGGCATACGTGTATTTCGGAACCACTCAATAATGGGCAAAGCCTTATAGATCGCGTTCACCCCCTCATTGCGGGCCGCATGACCGGTTTTACCGGTCACCAACCCATCGATAACCATTAAACCCTTCTCGGCCACGGCCATATTCATCCCGGTGGGTTCGCCCACAACGGCTAAATCCACGGGCCCAAGTTCCTCCAGAATGGCAGCAAGTCCATTTTGGCCGGAGATTTCCTCTTCGGCGGTTGCTGCAAAAATAAAATTACAGGGTTGAGTTTTTTCACTCAGGCGTCGAAACGCTGCCAGCAGCGAAACAACAGATGCTCCGGCATCATTACTCCCCAGACCGGTCAATCTGTCCCCTTCGGCAATGGCCTCAAACGGATCGCTCTTCCATCCACTGGCGGGACGCACGGTGTCGACATGAGAATTCAACAATATGGTAGACCTGTCGGGCTGGTTGCCGGGATGGTGAACCCAGATGTTATTCCCTTTTCTGACAGGCCGAAGGCCTGCCTCCAATAAAAAAGCATAAATCCGATCTGCCACCTGTTCCTCTTCCCTGCTGATAGAGGGAATCCCAATCATTTGCGTAAGGAGTTCAATGGATTGTTGGGTATATGGATGTGGTTGCATAAAAGATAATACTTTAAAGTTCGAGAGCAGTCCCGCTTCCAACCCGAGCAAGACCTTTGGTGTTGGTAATAATCACTTCCGAGACGCCATTTTTCAAGGCACTAAACCCGTTATCGAGTTTAGGAATCATGCCTTCACTAATTACTCCCTCCTGAAGATATTTCTGAAACAAGGCATAACTGAGACGTGGGATAACCGATTCATCGTTATCCGGATCGGATAACACTCCCGGTTTCTCGAAGCAATAGACCAACCGAAGTTTAAACTCAGAAGAGAGCGCCACGGCCAGTGCGGAAGCCATGGTATCTGCATTGGTATTAAGCAGTTGCCCCGCACCATCATGGGTCAGGGGCGCCACCACCGGCACCACGCCTTTTTGTATAAGGTCTTTTAACAACCCTGCCTGTACCGAGTCCACATCGCCCACAAAGCCGTAATCGATGGCGGCACCGGTACGTTTGTGTGCCAGCACCAGATTAAGGTCGGCACCGGTCAGCCCGAGGGCATTAACACGAAGAGCCTGAAGTCCGGCCACAACCGATTTGTTTACCAATCCGCCATAAACCATGGTTACCACCTCCAGCATAGAAGCATCGGTGACCCGGCGCCCCTGCACCATCTGTGTTTCCAGGCCCATTCGGGCCGCCAGTGCCGTGGCCGATCGGCCCCCCCCATGCACCAATAATTTAGCACCCTGAAGGGCTGAAAAATCATTCAAGAAAACCTGCAAAGCCTCGGGTTCCTCAACGACTTTGCCCCCTACTTTAATTATTGTCAGTTCGTCTTTGCTCACAAGGCGTAGTTTTAATCCATTTAAAATTTTGTGCTTACTCCACGGCTCGTAACCAGGCCTCGGCCATGAGTTGTGCGCCGGGCATTGCCGGATGAACCCCATCAGCGGTCCAATAGGTTGCCGGAGCGTATTTCACCGCTTCATCAAACACCTCCTGGAAGGGCACCCAAATAGCCTTAAATTCTTTCGCCAGTTTAAAGGCCACGGCTTGATATTCCTTGATTGGTGCCACCCACGACTCATCTACCACCCGGGTGTTGAGCACTGCATAGGGCTGGCAAATCACCAACTTAATATCAGGCAGCTTTTCAACAGTCCGTTGAAGCAGCGCCCTAAAGTCCTTCTCATAAATCTCAATGGTTCCATCATAATGCCCATCCCGCATGTGCCAATAGTCATTTACCCCTATTAAAATACTCAAAAGATTGGGGTTTAATTCCAAACAATCTTTTTCCCAGCGGTCGGCCAGTTGAAAAACCTTATTGCCGCTGATGCCACGATTATAAATGGTTAGCCCTTTCTGTGGCAATTCATTGAGGAGAGCCGAGGCAGCCAAAAAAGCGTAACCCCAACCAAAAGAGCGTGAATTATTAGGCAATTCATGCTCCTTTTCCCGGCCGGCATCGGTAATGGAATCACCCTGGAATAAAACGGTATTACTTTTCCCCAGGAGAGAATATTTTTCTTTCGATGGCTTCTCTTTAAAAGAGGCACAAGAGGATACAATGGCCGGAATGCTTGCCAATGCAGCGGCTCCGGCAGTACTTTTCAACAAAAAATTGCGTCTTGAAAGGTTCATTAGTTTGAGTTTAGGTTATGGAAGGAATTTTTACACGATATAAAAACCGTGTAATTTACTATTAAATTGAGCAATCCCCGCTCAACTCAGGTCTTAATAATTCTCTCCGAAGATTTCAGAACAACCGGGCAATCAAATACTCGACCGGCCGAAAGGGCCAGTGCTTCATCCACTTAGGCTTAATTACGAAAACAGCAAGGCACTCTGCTCCGTACCCCTGGGAGCCGTCCTATAGAAGCCCAAATTTCAGAGGGCCTCCAACATTCTCTTCAACACCGTTTGGGCCGACACCACCCGATTGGCTGCTTCAGGCACCACGATAGAATTGGGCCCCTCGATCACGCCGTCGGAGACCACCATGTTTCGGCGTACCGGGAGGCAATGCATGAATTTCGCCTCATTGGTCAGAGCCATTTTGGCCTCATCTACTGTCCAGCCACGGTCGGTGGAGAGTATCTGACCATATTGCGAAAAGCTGGCCCAGTTTTTAGCATAAATAAAATCGGCACCTTCAAAGGCTTTCTTCTGGTCGTACTCCACCTGTATCCCCTCCATAAATTCGGGCGCCAACTCATAACCTGCCGGATGGGTAACGGTTAGGTCCACGTCGGCAATTCTCATCCACTCAACAAAGGAGTTGGGCACTGCCTGCGGCAGGGCACGCGGATGAGGCGCCCAGGTAAGAACCACTTTGGGACGCTCCGTTTTCTTATACTCCTCGATGGTGATTAGATCGGCAAAAGACTGAAGCGGATGCCGTGTAGCTGACTCCATGCTTACCACGGGGCAGCCCGAGAGTTCTATAAATTGATTCAGCAACCGCTCACTATAATCCTCCTCTTTATCTTCGAATTTGGCAAATGAACGCACCCCGATGATGTCGGCATACTGCCCAATTACCGGGACAGCCTCCCGGATGTGTTCCGGCTTATCGCCATCCATAATCACACCCGATTCAGTCTCGAGCTTCCAGCCATCTTTATTCACATCCAGAACAATCACATTCATCCCCAGGTTGGTGGCTGCCCGCTGAGTACTCAGCCGGGTACGGAGACTGGAATTAAAAAAGATAAGCACCGCGGTTTTATTTTTCCCTAAATGCTGAAACCCGAATGGGTTCTGCTTAACTTCTGCGGCATCGTTAAGGGCTTGCCTTAGATCACCAATATCGGAGGGTTTTAAAAATCTTCTCATCGCTGGTATTTACAGGTTTATTGTATAATTAATTAACAGGCATTGGATCCTCACCGGGACGCACCACGCCATTGCTTTCGATAAGCCACTTATAGCTGGTTAACTCTTTAAGACCCATCGGCCCGCGTGCATGTAACTTTTGGGTACTGATCCCTATTTCGGCTCCCAACCCAAATTGAGCGCCATCGGTAAAGGCGGTAGAGGTATTGACATAAACAGCGGCTGCATCCACCTCATTAAGGAATCGGGAAATGGCTTCGGGGTGCTGAGCAATAATGGCTTCGCTGTGTTTAGAGCTGTATTGACTAATATGCTGCAAGGCTTCATCCAGGCTTTTTACTGTTTTCACCGAGAGACGGTAATCCAGGAATTCAGTGCCAAAGGATTCCTCATCTGCAGGTTTCAACAGTGGGGTTGGATAATGACCCTTCAAAACACCAAAGGCAGCCACATCGGCCTCAATCACCACTTTTTTCATTGCCAGGGCGGCCACCAGATCGTGCAACTCATTCAGGCGATCCTGATGAATCACCAGGCAGTCGAGGGCATTACAAACACTCACCCGGCGGGTTTTGGCATTATACACCACCCGTTTGCCAATGTCTGCATCACCCGAAACATCGAAGTAGGTATGCACTATTCCGGCACCGGTTTCGATAACCGGGATGCGGGACTCCTCCCGCACCGAATCGATAAGCCCTTTGGAACCCCGGGGAATCAGAATGTCGACAAAACCTGTAGCATGCATCAGATCACGGGCCGCCTCCCGGTCGGGGGGCAACAACTGAATAACATCCAGAGAAACCGAATGACTCACCAGGCATTCACGAATGATGCTCACAGCAGCCAGATTAGAGTGCCAGGCATCCTGGCCTCCTTTTAAAACCGATACATTTCCGGACTTAAAACAAAGGGCAAATACATCAAAGGTAACATTGGGCCGGGCTTCATAAATGACTCCCACCACACCCAAAGCCACCCGCACCTTCCTGAGGTTAATACCCGAAGGCATGGTGCGCTCCTCCAAAACCTCCTGAAGAGGAGAATCCATTTCTGCCACCTGACGCACGTCGGCAGCGATACCCTCAATTCTTTCCTGATTAAGCAACAACCGATCGTAACGAGGGTCTGATTCGTTCATCCGCACCAAATCCTTTTTATTGGCACTCAACAACAAAGCCGATTGAGCCAGCATCCTTTCGGACAGGTCCAACAGAATGGTATGAATCGTATTTTTATCCAGCCGCACCATCAACCGGGCGGCCTCCTTTGCCTTTTTAAACTGTTCTAGATTAGTCATAACCATACGCTTTATAAGGTTTCGGGATGGACAAAAAGATAGTCGTAATGAATCAGTGGCTTATACTTTTTATCTCTAAGATGGCTTTCAGCCAATGCTTTATCGTACTTGGCCCGTCCAATGCCAATAATATGATGTGCGCTGTCTTTAATTTGCAGGATATCACCCTTTCTGAAATCACCACGGATGGAAGTAACCCCGGCTAACAACAGGCTGCTTGCCTTGGGGCCCAGCAGCGCATTCTTTGCGCCCTCGTTAATAAAAACCTCTGCTTTAGCAAACCATTCGGCATGAGCCATCCACTTTTTTAAAGCGGGTTTTACGCCATTGGGTTTAAAACAGGTATGATTCACCTGATCGGGGTTATAAATCAGATGCTCAATAATATGATCGTGATTTCCATTGGCTATATGAACGGCAGTACCTGCGGCACAGGTCTTTTGGGCTACCCTGCATTTGGTCAGCATTCCACCCCGGCCAAAATCACTTTTGGTGGTGGAGATATAAGCTTCCAGATCGTCTTTTTTGGCATTAACCGAAGCAATCAGTCTGGCGCCCGCTTCGTCCGGATTTCTATCGTATATCCCATCCACATTGGTAAGGATGAACAAGGCGTCGGTATTCATCATGGAGGCCACTAGGCCTGCCAGCTCATCGTTATCGGTAAACATGAGGGCGGTCACCGAAACGGCATCATTTTCATTAATAATAGGCACGATGCCATTGGCCAACAGGGCCGACAGGCAGTTTTTCATATTCAGGTAGTGCTCTCTCGTGCGGAAATCCTCTTTGGTTACCAACACCTGGGCGCACGACAGCTGGTGCTGATCAAATAACTGAGAATAGATATTTAGCAACTTAACCTGTCCCACAGCCGAGAACACCTGCCGTTGAGAGACCGAGTCCTTAAGCGAAAGTTCCGGCACCAGGCTTCGGCCGGCTGCCACGGCTCCCGAGGAGACCAGAATAACCCCTATGCCTTGTTTGTGTAAATTGGCAATCTGTGAGGTAAGATGGGCAATACGCTCATGGTTTAACATCCCATTTTTATGAGTAAGCACATTTGAGCCTACCTTTACCGTTATCGTTTTATAGATGGCCATCAACTGTAGAGTTTATCAATCACTTTTTTGCCCCCTGTTCAATCTTCTGATAAGAAGCCATCAAACCCTTGATGAGTGAAGAGCTGAAGCCACGGTGTTCCATCTCATTCAAACCGGAGATGGTGATGCCTCTTGGGGTGGTTACTTTATCGATTTCAAATTCGGGATGGGTTTCTCCCCGAATGATAAGCTCGGCGGCCCCTTTAACTGTTTGTGAGGCAATAGCGAGGGCTAAATCAGAACCAAATCCGATTTCGATCCCCCCCTGTGTGGCCGCCCGGATAAAACGCAAGGCAAAGGCAATTCCACAGGAAGCCAAAACGGTAGCCGCGGCCATCAGTTCCTCGGGAATAAACTGCACGTTTCCCACACGTTCGAACAGCTCTTTAACCACTGAATCCTGCACCTCGGTAGTCTCATAAGTCGAAACACAAGTCATTGATTCCCCGATAGATATGGCCGTATTGGGCATGGCTCTAAAGATTCCGTCACGCCCCCCTGACATTTGAGAGACCTTTTCGGCCCCTACCCCTGCGGCCAGTGATATCAATAGGGTTCCCTGGGAAAGAGCAGGGGTTATTTCCTTTAATATCTCCTCTAACTGAAAAGGCTTTACTGCCAAAAACACGATATCGGCTCCTTCAACGGCCTGTACATTATTGTCCGTGACCAATATGCCTTCCTTCCCGAGCGATTGAATGAGATGTACCCGGCGACGCGTCACCACCAACTCACCCTCGAAGGGCAAGGATGCATTTTTAAGTCCACGGGCAATCGCCGTTCCAAGATTTCCGCCTCCAATAATGGCAATTTTTTTAATCATTTCATTTCGTTTTTGGCATTCAAATAAAGACTCAATAAACTCCAATTAACTCAATACTTCTTTTAACGCCAAAACAAACTTATCCGCCATTTGTTTGGTGAGAGTGAGCGGGGGCAGGAGCCTGATTATATTGGTAGAGGAGACACCTGTAAATATTTTCTTTTCTTTCAGCAAGGCTCTTCTCAGGCCATCCACCTTCCGGTCGAACTCAAGGCCAATCATCAGGCCCCTTCCTCTTATTTCTTTAATGCCATCCACTTCCTTTAATTTTGAAAGCAGGTAAGCACCCGTATCCCTGGAGTTTTCAACCAACTTCTCGTTCTCCATCACCTCCAGCACTGCCAGAGCAGCAGCGCAGGCCAGGTAGTTCCCTCCAAAGGTCGTGCCCAGCATTCCAAACCTTGGTTCGATATCAGGAGCGATAAGCACCCCCCCTATGGGAAAGCCATTGCCCATCCCTTTAGCGGTGGTGACCATATCGGGTTTTATGCCCGATTCCTGAAAGGAAAAAAAGCGGCCACTACGCCCGTAACCCGATTGGATTTCGTCGAGGATTAAAAAGACTTTATTCTCACGGCACAATCTCTCCAGGTCTTTAAGAAAAGCCACTTCTGCTTCATGGATACCACCAATTCCCTGAATCCCTTCCACAATAACCGCGCAAACATCTCCCTTGCTCAACTCAACAGCCACAGCCTCAGCATCGTTAAATGGCACAAAGGTGACCTGATGGTTTTGGTTAATGGCTGCCCGGATGGCCGGATTATCGGTGGCCCCCACGGCCATTGAAGTCCGCCCATGAAAAGCCTTATGAAAGGCAATGATGCGCTGTTTTCCGGTATTGAAGGAGGCCAGCTTAAGGGCATTTTCATTGGCCTCGGCACCCGAATTACAAAGAAAAAGCTGATAGTCGTTGAGGCCGGAGATCTCACCCAGCTTTTTGGCCAGCTGTACCTGCAACGGGTTTATCACCGAATTGGAATAAAACCCAATGGCATTCAACTGCTCGGTGAGCCGCTTAATGTAGTGAGGGTGCGAGTGACCGATTGAGATAACCGCGTGGCCCCCGTATAGGTCTAAATACTTTTCACCCTCGGTATCGGTAATATAACAGCCCTCTGCGGAGATGGGCGTCACATCCATCAGCGGGTATACATCGAATAATTGCATTATTTTATTTTTTGATAATTTGAGCCCCTCTGCACAATACTAAAAGGCCACTGACTTTAATCTTAACCCTTCGGATTCATCCAGGCCAAAAGCCAGATTCATATTTTGAACAGCCTGCCCCGAAGCCCCCTTTGTAAGGTTGTCAATCACACTTACAATGTGTAATTTCCCGCCATATTTTTGTAAATGCAACAAACATTTATTGGTATTAACCACCTGTTTAATGTCAACGGGGTTGGTCGATACGGTTACAAAAGGATGGGTTGAATAAAATTTCTCGAACAAAACGATCGCCTCCTCTTGGGAGAGGCGACAATCGAGATAAACAGAGGCTAAAATTCCTCGTGGAAAATTGCCTCTCATGGGAACAAAATTAACAGGGCCTTCAAATGCGGGCATCAGCCCTTTCATGGATTGATTAATCTCACCCAAATGCTGATGTTCAAAAGCCTTATAAACGGATGCATTGTTGTTTCTCCAGCTAAAATGAGTGGTTCCCGAGGGAGCCTGCCCGGCTCCTGTAGAGCCGGTAATGGCATGTACATGCACCTCACTGAGCAAATGACTGGCCGCCAAGGGCAACAATGCCAACTGGATAGAAGTAGCAAAACATCCCGGGTTAGCCAGGTAAGAGGCTTCTTTGATAAAGGGCCGGTTCATTTCGGGAAGAGCATAAACAAAGGTGTTTCCCTCTTTCTTCAATCTAAAGTCGTGGCTAAGGTCAATTACCTTCAGGTGGGCCGGCAATGAATTTTGGTTCATAAATTCAACAGACCTGCCATGCCCCATGCAAAGAAACACCACATCCACCTCATCAAATTTCATCTCGCCGGTAAAACAGAGATCGGTATCGCCCAGCAGGTCGGTATGAACCTTCCAAACGGGAGCGTCCGCATGACTATTACTGTGAATCCATACCATTTGGGCACGCGCATGCCCCAATAAAATTCTAATCAATTCACCTGCGGTGTAGCCGGCACCTCCAACAATTCCAACTTTTATCATAACCTTATTTTACTTTTTCATCCGGGAAATTCCCTTAACCCACATCCAACTGCCCTTTATTTACCTTATTAAATATTTTAAGATGGTTACCCATAACCTTAGTAAAGCCAATAATATCATCGCCCGTCCAGGCTTTACTCACTTCGCCGTAGTCACCAAACCCGCTTTTCATCAAATCGTGAGGCGACTCAATACCCTTCATCTCAAACCGGTAGGGCAAGAGATTAATAAATACTTTCCCCGAAACGTTGGTTTGGGTACTCTCCAGAAATGCTTCTATATCTCTCATCACCGGCTCTAGGTACTGAGCTTCGTGAAGGAGCATACCATACCAATTGGCTAACTGTTCCTTCCAGTACAATTGCCACTTAGTAAGAGTGTGTTTCTCAAGGAGATGGTGTGCTTTAATAATCAACAAGGGGGCTGCAGCTTCGAAACCCACCCGGCCTTTAATGCCAATAATGGTGTCGCCCACATGAATATCACGACCGATAGCATAGGCCTCGCCAAGGGCTTCAACCTTACGGATAGCATCTACTGTATTTTCAAAGAGTTGCCCATTAACCCCTTTAAGCTCCCCTTTCACAAATTCGAGAACCAGTTCTTCGCTGCCTTCTTTTTGGAGCTTGCTAGGATAAGCCTCTTCGGGAAGCGCCTTATCAGAGGTAAGCGTCTCTTGTCCGCCCACACTGGTTCCCCACAGGCCTTTATTAATGGAATAGGCCATCTTGGTCCAATCCTTCTTTACACCATAACTCTTCAGGTATTCAATCTCTTCGGCACGCGAGAGGTTTTGATCGCGAATGGGTGTTAAGACTTGTATTTCAGGGGCAAGAATTTGAAAGGTCAGATCGAAACGAATCTGATCGTTTCCCGCACCCGTGCTTCCATGAGCAATATATCCGGCGCCAATCTTGCGGGCATAATCGACAATGGCCAGGGCCTGAAAGATACGTTCGGAAGAAACAGATAAGGGATAAGTATTATTTTTAAGAATATCGCCATAAACCATATACCGAATGCAGTTACGGTAATACGAATCGGTAACATCCAGAGTGGTATGCTCGGTCACTCCCAGATCGTAGGCGCCTTTTTCGATATCGATCAACTCATCACTGGAAAAGCCTCCGGTATTGGCAATGGCCGAATAAACCTCCAGGTTTTTTTCGTTTTTCAGGTACTTTACACAATACGAGGTATCCAAACCTCCGCTAAAAGCTAAAACAACTTTATTATTTTTCATCTAAATAAAAATTTTCCTGCTCTTTTTGAGAGCGAATTAATTTTAGAGACCTAACCATCTAACGGGAACTGAATCCTCAAGAGACAACCGGTCCATGAGAGATATGGTCTAAAATACAACAAGACTCTGAACCTATATGGCAAGCAAGCCAGCCAGAATCTTCAAGAATGACTTTTTGGTTTTTCCTTCACTTTTTTTCTTTGCGCGTTTGGCCGATCCATTTAAAAATACCGACTGCTTGAACCTCAGCCAACGTCCATAAACTTTAAGTCTGCCCTGTGGCAGGGGTTTGGGCTTTTCCTCCACCGCAGGGTCGTAAAGCATGCCTGTACAGAGGCAATGCTTTCGATTGGTCCGGGTTAGAATATCGAAATTCACACAGCTCTGGCAACCCTTCCAGAAGTCCTCATCATCGGTCAACTCCGAAAAGGTAACGGGTTTATAACCCATATTCGAGTTGATCTTCATCACGGCCAGCCCGGTGGTAAGGCCAAAAAGCTTTGCATTCGGGAAGCGCTTTCTCGAAAGATCAAAGGCTTTTCGTTTAATCTTCTTGGCCAATCCATGGCCCCGGAATTCATCCACTACAATCAACCCCGAGTTGGCCACAAACTTATCATGCCCCCAACTTTCGATGTAACAAAAACCGGCAAACACCTCCCCTTTCAGGGCAATGATGGCTTTTCCCTCCTCAATTTTAAGCCTGATATATTCAGGACTTCTTTTAGCAATACCGGTGCCTCTGACTTTGGCGGCGTTGGAAATGGTTTCCAATATCACATCCACATAAGAGAGATGGGCCGAAGATGCTATCGTTATGGATATCTCCTGTTCCATTATAATAAAACTAATTTATACAAGTTTGTTTTTCAGCCCGGGCATAAAAAGCGACAGGGCAATAATCACATCCGGTCTGGATACACCTTCCCGGCTAATCAGCAGGATGGTATCGTCACCGGCAATGGTACCCAGCACTTCGTAGGGCTCCTGGCTATCGATGATAGAGGCAATACTATTGGCAAAGCCAGGCCTGGTCCGGATCACAGCCATGGGTCCGGAAAATTCAATCGAATCAATGGCACTTACCGGAAAGGCATCAACCACCGCGCGGGGCTCTTCCTTTTCGGTTTCTTCGGGCAACATATAAACGTAGTCCCCCCCCAACCCAGGCTGCTTGGCTACCTTAAGGGCTTTAAGGTCCCTCGAAAGCGTGGCCTGAGTGGTAGAAAAGCCCTGCCTTTCGAGCAATGCAAGAAGCTCTTCCTGGTTACCCACCTTATGGTTAGCGACCAACTCACGGATCACATTTAAGCGTTGCGTTTTAACTTTCATAAATAGCAATTATCGAATAAATATTCATTGCAGGGGGCAAATTTATACATAAAAATGAATAACCAAAGCCTAAATACCTTTTTTTTGCATTTTTTTCAGCCCCCACAAAAAACCACAATACCTATCCCAACCCAACAAAAAAGGGCATAAAGATGCTCTATTTCTTTTTTTTCCGGTGAAAAAATATACAAAAACAGGAGCATCTATATGGCTGTTAAAAAAGATAATGTACCTTTGTATCCCGGAGAAAAACAGTGCGTTCCACCGCTAAATTTTAATACATTTACGATGAAGAAGGATATACAAAAGGTTGTTATTCTGGGGTCGGGAGCCCTAAAAATAGGTGAAGCAGGGGAATTTGATTATTCCGGATCACAAGCTCTAAAAGCTTTAAAGGAAGAAGGCATAACCACCGTCCTGATTAACCCCAATATTGCTACCGTACAAACCTCGGAGCAAATTGCGGACAAAATCTATTTTCTACCTGTGACCCCTTTCTTTGTCGAACAGGTGATTAAGAAAGAAAACCCTGAGGGAATCCTTTTGGCCTTTGGTGGTCAAACCGCACTTAATTGCGGAATCCAACTATTTGAACAAGGCATTCTGGAGAAATACAACCTGGAAGTTTTAGGCACCCCCATTCAGTCGATTATCGACACCGAGGACCGGGAGATATTTGCCAACAAACTGGGGGAAATAGATGTTAAGACGCCCCGAAGCATGGCGGTCACCTCCGTAAAAGATGCCATTACGGCCGCCGATAAATTGGGTTATCCCCTTATTATCAGGGCCGCCTATACTCTTGGTGGAATGGGTAGTGGTTTTTGCGCCAACAAACAGGAGTTGATCAACCGTGCTGAGAATGCTTTTTCCTACTCCAATCAGATTTTAGTAGAAGAATCGCTGAAAGGCTGGAAAGAGATTGAATATGAGGTGGTTCGCGACTGTTACAACAACTGTATCACGGTTTGTAACATGGAGAACTTCGACCCGCTGGGCATCCACACCGGAGAAAGTATTGTTGTTGCGCCTTCTCAAACATTAACCAACTCGGAATACCACAAACTCAGGGAACTGGCCATAAAAATTATCCGTCACATCGGGGTCGTTGGAGAGTGTAATGTACAATATGCCCTCGACCCGTTCTCCGAAGACTACCGGGTAATTGAGGTAAACGCCCGTTTATCCCGTTCCAGTGCCCTGGCCTCCAAGGCAACCGGTTACCCGCTGGCCTTCGTAGCCGCCAAGCTGGGCCTGGGATATGGTCTCTTTGAGCTAAAAAATTCGGTCACCAAAACCACGCCGGCCTTTTTTGAGCCGGCCCTGGATTACATCGTCTGTAAAATTCCACGCTGGGATTTAAATAAATTTTCGGGCGTCTCCAAGCAAATTGGTTCCAGCATGAAGAGTGTCGGGGAAATCATGTCGATTGGACGCACCTTCGAAGAAGCAATCCAAAAAGGGTTACGCATGGTTGGTCAGGGCATGCATGGTTTTGTTGCCAATCCGCCCCTCAAAGACATGGATCTGCGCAACGAGCTGGCCAACCCCACCGACCTGCGCATCTTTGCCATTTCGGATGCCATGCAACAAGGGATGTCGGTTGAAGAGATTCATGATCTGACCAAAATAGACCTGTGGTTTCTCTATAAGCTGAAAAACATCATCGACCTAAAAGAAGATCTGACAAAACACCATACACTCAACACCTTACCCGACGAATCTCTGCTGAGGGCCAAGCAAATGGGCTTTTCCGACTTTCAGATTGCCCGCCTCATACTAAACCCCGCCTCCCTGGAGATGGAAGTAGGGATGCAAAAGGTTCGTCAACACCGCAAAGAGCATAATATCCTGCCCATTGTAAAACAGATTGATACCATGGCGGGCGAGTTTCCCGCAAAAATCAATTACCTGTATATGACCTACAATGGCACCAGCCATGATGTGGAGTTTGAGCAGGACGGACGTTCTGTAGTGGTATTGGGATCAGGGGCCTATCGCATCGGCTCGAGTGTTGAGTTTGACTGGTGCAGCGTTAATGCCATCGACACGGTAAACAAGAATGGTTATCGTTCGGTTATGATCAACTACAACCCCGAAACGGTCAGCACCGATTACGATGTATGCGACCGTCTCTTTTTTGATGAGTTGTCGCTGGAACGCGTTCTGGACATCACGGATCTCGAGAAACCCAAAGGGGTAATTGTTTCGGTGGGGGGCCAGATACCCAACAACCTGGCCATGCGTCTGCACCGGGCTCAGGTACCCATCCTGGGGACTTCACCCATTGACATCGACCGGGCCGAAAACCGACAAAAATTTTCCTCGCTTCTGGATGAGCTCTCCATTGATCAGCCACGCTGGAACGAGCTCACCTCGGTTGAAGACATCTATACTTTTGTTGAGGAAGTTAACTTCCCTGTTCTGGTCAGACCCTCCTATGTGCTTTCAGGAGCCGCCATGAACGTAGTTTCCAACAAGGATGAGCTGGAACATTTCCTGGAATTGGCCGCCAATGTTTCCAAGCAATACCCGGTAGTGGTCTCCGAATTTATAGAGCAGGCCAAAGAGATTGAAGTAGACGCCGTAGCCAGAGACGGAGAATTAATCGCCTATGCCATTTCGGAGCATATTGAATTTGCGGGGGTCCATTCAGGTGATGCCACCATTGTTTTCCCACCCCAGAAACTATACATCGAAACCATCAGGCGGGTAAAACGTATTTCCAGGAAAATTGCCAAGGCACTCAATATTTCAGGTCCATTCAACATGCAGTTGTTGGCCAAGGACAACGACTTGAAAGTTATAGAGTGTAACCTAAGGGCCTCCCGGAGTTTCCCGTTTGTGTCCAAGGTTTTAAAAGTAAATCTGGTAGATATTGCTACCAGAGTTATGCTGGGCCTCCCCGTTGAAAAACCCAACAAGAACCTCTTTGAGTTGGATTATGTGGGCATCAAGGCACCCCAGTTCTCCTTTTCACGTTTGTTAAAGGCCGACCCGGTATTGGGTGTAGATATGTCTTCGACCGGAGAGGTTGGCTGTATTGGCGACAATTATTACGATGCCGTGCTTCAATCGATGCTGGCGGTAGGGTATCGGATTCCGAAAAAGAACATCCTGATCTCTTCAGGGCCTCTTCGAAGCAAGCTGGAGATGCTCAACAGCGCCCGCATGCTGGCCGACCGTCACTACAACCTGTTTGCAACGGCAGGCACCCATAAATTCTTTGCTGAGAATGGCATCGAGTCCACCCTGTTGCACTGGCCCGATGAGCCCGACAAGCAGCCCAATACCATGGAATATCTGCGAGAGAAGAAAATTGACTTAGTGGTAAATATCCCCAAAAACCTTTCAAAGGATGAGTTGAGGAACGGCTATCAAATCAGACGCAACTCCATCGACTTTAATATTCCCCTTATCACCAACGCCCGGCTGGCCAGCGCCTTCATCTATGCTTTTTGTAAGATGAAGATTGAAGATATTTCAATCAAGAGCTGGGACGAGTACAAATAGTACCGGACCTTAAAGCCCCGGATACCGGGATTGCTTATTAACCCCTATAAACACAAAGAACCGGTCAAATGACCGGTTCTTTGTGTTCCATATCGCTGAGTTGGATATCCAGCGCTCTTACCGAAATCTGGATCTCACGAACCGATAGGGCCAGTGAGAGGAGAAGCAACAACAGGGCGACACCGAAAATGACCTCGGCAAAAGTTCGCCACTGCACGTAAAGCATAAACATACACAATACACACAGCAGAAGGCTGCTGATCCCCAGTATCTGCATGGATCGGGTTAACACCAAACGCTGACGCAGGTTTTTTATCTGCCCAAGCAACAGAGGACTGGGATCTGACTTTAATCGCTCATGAAGGCCTCTTACAACGGCGGCATAGGCCAAAAACCGGTTGGTATAGGCCAGCAGGAGCAACGAAATGGCCGAAAAAAGAAGGGCCGGGGTGGTGAGTGTCAGTTGCTCCATAACGCTATTTCTTAGGTTCGGCAGGCCACCAGCTATCCACCAGGGCTTTATTATTTTGATACCACTTCTCAACCTCCACCAAACGATCGGTACTTTCAAGAACAATATCAATCAACTCATACAATTTATCTTCCTGAATCTCAAAGTTGTTAAAGAAGGTGGCCAATTCAGGGAAATCTGCTTTAAATCCTTTTCGTGCCACCACCTTACACTCATCGAGTGGATAAATCCCTTTGGGATCTTCCAGATATTTCAAGTCGTACTGAGACCATTTCAAATGAGGTTTCCAGGCGGTAATAGCGATCCACTCCTTTGCCGCATAAGCTTTTCGCAAGGCAGCCAGCATTGCGGGCTCCGAGGAAGTGACCTGATTAAAGTCCAGGCTATACTCTTCAATAACCTTTTCGGTTTTGGCATGAATGCCCGAACCACTATCAATCCCTATTATTTTGCCTTCAAACTTATCAGCATTTTGGTTTAATTCCGCAATAGAGTTGATGGTAACATAGGTTGGAACGGCCAAACCAGTGGTCGCATCACCGAAAGAAGTTCCCAGAATCTCTATATCTTTTCCAAACCGATCCCAATAAGCCGCATGCGTATTAGGCAGCCAGGCATCCACAAATACATCCCCATCGCCTTTGGCCAAAGAAGCATAAATTGGACCCGGATCGATGGCTTTTATTTTCACCACATAACCGTGCTCCTCGAGTGCCACCTTTGCCAAATGGGTCATGGCAATACCTTCGGCCCAGTTGGCATAAAGCATTGAGATCTCCTTTTCATTTTTAGGGCCCGCGCAGGAAGCCCCCACCATCGATAATATTAGCGCAAAAGCCAAAGGCTTAAAATAATTCCGAAATTTAAATTTCATAATATGATTTTTTCTAAAGTTAATAAAAATGAGGCTCTTCCTATTTCTTCCGGCCAAAATTGCCAATGGCCTGAGTGGTTCGGTCGAGAATGATGGCCAGAATAACAATTCCCAGCCCCGACTCAAAACCAAGCCCCACCCTGGCTTGGGTAACTCCCTGATACACAACCTGACCAAGGCCATCCGCGCCCACCATGGAGGCGATCACCACCATGGAAAGGGAAAGCATGATCACCTGGTTTAGTCCCGCCAGAATGGTGGGCATCGCCAGAGGGATTTGAACTTTATACAGCAACTGTTTCCGTGTGCTGCCAAACGATTGAGCGGCTTCTACCACCTCTTTGGGAACGCCACGGATTCCCAGGCTGGTAAGTCTCACGGCGGGAGGTAAGGAAAACACAACCGTCGCGATCACTCCGGGCACATCTCCCACGTTAAAAAACAAAATAGCCGGAATAAGGTAAACAAACGCGGGCATGGTCTGCATAAAGTCCAGTATAGGCCGGAGAATTTTATTCACCCTTTCACTTCGGGCGGCCCAAATACCCAGAGGGATTCCTATTAAAAGAGAGACAAATGTAGAGGCCAGCACCAGGGCCAGGGTTTGCATCGTCTCTTCCCAATACCCCATCCAGGTAAGCAACAGCAACCCCAGAATGGTAAATACAGCTATGCCGATGGAATTAATAAACGGTTTCCTTTTAAACCCGGATTTAAAACCACCTGACTTCACAAAATAAGCAATTGCCGCAAGTATCAGGATCATAACCCAAAAGGGCGGGCCCAACAATACCGACTGCAAAAAAGAGATTATGGCTCCGATAACATCCGAAACACCATCCAGAAAAGGGGCTGCTTTTTGGGTAAATTTGTCCAGCCCCAATTCCACGTACTGCCCAATATCTAATTTTTCCATGTTAAATGCCTCCACTATTTTTAATTTCAATAATCTCTTTCAAATCACGTCCGGTCACCTCGGCAATCACTGCAGAGTGAACAGCAATACCCAGCAGGCGATGATTCTCATCGACTACGGGCAACGGCAGGGTTTTATCGATAAAGAGAGGTAACATCTCGGCTGCGGGAGTTTCGGGGGCGACCATATTCACATCCGAAATGAGTGCCGCACGAAGGCTCCTTTCCCCTTTTTTTATCAGGTCCACCATCTCCTCATCCATCACAAAACCCAAAAAACAGTTGTTGCGATCCACCACGGGCAACCGTGTCAAGCCACGGTCACGCATCCGTCGCAAGGCCAAAGCAGGCCCGTCTTTGTCGATATTGAGTCTTCCGGTTTTTTTAAACATGATGGAAGAGGCCGTTACGATGTTGCTGCGATCCACATTTTCAACAAACGCCTTCACGTAGTCATCGGCAGGATTCACCAGAATATCTTCAGGGGTTCCAATCTGAACGATATCTCCATCTTTCATGATGGCAATCCGGTCGCCCATCTTGAGGGCCTCATCCAGGTCGTGGGTAATGAATACGATGGTTTTCCTCAGCTTTTGCTGAAGTTCAATCAACTCATCCTGCATTTGCGAACGGATAAGGGGATCGAGCGCACTAAAAGCTTCATCCATCAGCAAAATTTCGGGATTTGTAGCCAGTGCACGAGCCAGGCCCACACGCTGCTGCATCCCTCCACTCAACTCCGAAGACATCATATGCTCGTATCCTTTAAGCCCGACCGTATCAAGCATCTCCATGGCTTTCTCCAAACGTTCCGACTCGGGTACCCCTTGCACCTCCAGTCCATAGGCCGCATTCGAGGCCACAGTTCGGTGAGGCAACAAGCCAAAGTTCTGGAATACCATGGCCATCTGCGTTTTACGAACCATCCGCAGTTCAGCATCATCCATTCTGGTAATATCTTTTCCGTTGATAAGTACCGAACCCGCCGTTGGGGTATTCAACCGGTTAAAACAACGAATCAAAGAAGATTTTCCGCTACCCGAAAGCCCCATCACCACAAAGATTTCCCCCTCATCGATTGAAAAGTTGGCGTTTTTAACGGCCAGGGTACATTTGGTTTTTGAAAGAATCTTCGCTTTGGACTCTCCACGCTTTAACATCTCAAGCGCAAGGTCCTGACGTCTTTTCGACCCAAATAATAAATACAGGTCTTTAACTTCTATTTTGCTCATCAGCAATAAAATATTTATTAAAAGTAGTAGCCAAAATTAATATTCAACCGATTTTCCCACTGGGCCCCGGCGTCTCCTTCGGCCAAACCATTCTCCCAGGAACCCAACCAGGCATTGTTTTTCCCAAAGGCCCAATCCACATAGGTATAGAGGCCACCGGCCGTCACCAGAAAGCCAGGAATCAGATGGTGTGTGGTTTCAAAGCCGTTCACATCCTTAACAATGGCCGAGTAGTCCACATAAGGCTGAATATTTGAGATGGGACCAAAGTCCACATCAATAGAATAAGCCAGTCCGGCCACATACATATTAGCCTTGGCGGCCACATTGTAGCCAGAGCCATAAGCCCCCATCCTGACCTTATCCAATAAAACACCGTTGTCGTTGCGGGCCCCATAATTGTAGCGAATAATTTCGCCTTTAAAATTAAAATGTCCAAAATCCCCCACCACATGCGCGGCATAGGCATTGGAGGGCTCTGATTTTTCGAGAACACTATTGTAGTTTTGACCAAACTGCCCGGACACTCCTATTTCCAGGTTTTCGTTCACGGCGTAAGCTGCACGCAGATTAAACTGTCTTACTTCTTTAAGAGTGGCCCCCGGAGTGGTGCCATCGGCCTCATAAGAGATGATATCATAGGCATAACGGGAGGCATAATTTGGCGTTCCCTGGGGCTCCGGTTGATGAAAGTAAGCAACATTAATGGTCAAATCTTTAATCCCGGTATAATCGAATTTGAGCCCCATATCATAATCGTCCTCTAACCCCACGTAATAGGGAATTTGGAACCACCAACTGTGAGAGGCAAACTTGGTAATTCCAAAAGGCACCTGACTCACGCCCAGCTTCATATATAGGTTCTCATTAAGAGCATACCCAAAATAACCATGATGCAGAAAATGGGTGTTAAAGGAAGGATAAAACCGGTATTCGAAGCTCAAATCAATGCCGGAAGTCCGCGCATCAATATTCAAACGCCAGGTATCCCAGGTGAATTCGGGCTGGGTTTTATCCTGATCCCAGCTTTTATTATAAATACTGTAACGAACAGCACCCCCAAACTTAACGTAATCTGTGCTGTCCGATTGAGCACTCAGTGTAGAATTTGTTAAGCATCCTGAAATAAATAATAACGCAAATAATAACCTGTTCATAATAGATGGTAAAATTTTATGAAGCTCTCCTGATTTTTATTAACAAGAGGAGCTCTAATAATTTAGTTTAGGTTTCACACAAACAATCAGCCCCGGCCATATCGCCTCAGCTCATTACCCAAACGCCTAAAAAAGGGGATTTAATCCTGATTTTTTATTTCCTTGAAGTCAATAAGAGTATTTTGGTGTCTCGGGTATTCAAAAATCAAAAACCCCGGCACCGGGTTTTGAGTATCGGAAACAACCTAAATTCAACCCCCTCCTATTGAACCGAATTGTATGGAAGAAACAACCCAGATGGCTGTTAAGTCGCTAATTATCAGTGCGAACGACTGCAAAACTACACAAAAATAACGAGCCCGCCAAATTTGTCCCTTCCGAACTGCTTGAAAGGCCCCTTCTAAACTCTTTAAAGGTCTGGCTGAACCCAGTTTACACGAGACCAAAAAACATTTTAAGATAAAACCTTCACCCTTTCTAAATTCTGTTGCATTCCGAAGGTCTTATCAGGAACAACCACTGACATCCCTAAATGTTGACCTGCTCTATTTATTATTACACCCCGCTTTTCAAAAAGTGGCCATACTTTCCGCAACCAAACACAATGAATCCTTCTTATCCGGGATTTTCAAACAACCATTTCCACCAACGTTCTTTTGTGTTATAAGGGGTTTTAACGAAAAACAGGTAAAACCACCTTGACGATTCCGATTAAGTTTCTATTTTTGTTTTTAAGTGGCAATACTGAACAACTCAAGACCAACAAGCCGCAAAAAACATGGGAGGCAAAAAAAAAGTAAATACGAAATATAAAGCGGCTAAAGCTTTTTCCTCTTCCAAAAAATCCGGTTCGGCAGGGCGGCTGAATGCCTGGGGTTGGTGTTGGGTTGCCGTGAGCCTATACCTCCTTTTTAGCTTTTTCACCTTTTCGTTACGGGTCAGTGAGGGAGGCGACGACAGCACTTACATCATCAGGGCGCTGATGTTGCTTAAAGAGGGCCAGTTCCCCTCCTACCAGGGCCCCTTATACCCGGCGGTTCTCTCCCTTTTTCTGCTGCCTTTTGGATTTTCGCTGGGTCTGTTAAAAATAAGTTCCTGGATTTTCTTAACGGCCGCCCTGGTGTTATTCTTTAAAGCCTTTCACAACAAGGTTTCCAACCTTGCACTAAGGGGCACCATATTAATGTTGGTGGTTAACCATCACTTCCTGTATTTTGCCAGCCAAACCTATTCCGAGGCTTTTTTCATGATGCTACAGGGTCTTTTCGTGCTTATGGTTTTGGACCTCATCAAAAACAGACCCCATTCATTTGGATGGACCAACAACGTAAAACTGGCTTTTCTTATTTTTTTATTAGCGCTGACCCGAACCATCGGTATCGCAGCTCTTCCTGCCCTTCTGACATACTTTCTCTTTCGAAGGCAATACAAAGATGGACTGATTGTTACGCTGGTTCTCTCAGCCTTCATTCTTGTTTTCTTAACCCTCAAATTTTACATCTGGGAGCTTTCCCCCCTGGCTGGAGGACAGGTCCAATCGCTTTTGTATCGAAATCCCTACCATTCCTCTTTAGGGAATGAGACCTTTGGGGGCTTTCTCATGAGGTTTGTAGGAAATGCCAACAGCTATCTCTCCAAACACTTCATCATCATGGTAGGGCTAAAGCCAGCCCTTTCACTCACCCAACAACCCTGGGTTACCTTTCTTCTATTTATGTTTTTTTTTACCGGCCTCACCCGGTTTATGAGAAAAAACCTATCCCTTCTTTTTATTGGTTTTTACCTGCTGTTTTTGCTGGGAGCGACCTTTTTTTCCTTGCAAACCCTATGGGATCAAAGCAGGCTCATCATGCCCTATTTTCCTTTTATGGTGTTGTTTCTTTCCGAGACCTTCGTCTCCTACACCACCCTTTCGGGATATAAAATTATCAGGAAACTCCCCCTGTTGATTCTTGCCCTCTGCTTCTCTCTTTCCCTGGCACAGACCCTGCGGCAAACCGACTTCTCTGCCATCGGCAAACAACTGAGCGGCAACCGCTACTATGGTTACACGCCCGACTGGGAAAACTACCTGAAGATGGCCGAATACATCTCCAGGGAGCTTCCCAGGGAGAGTTATGTGGCGTGCCGTAAACCCAACATGGCCCGCATCTATGGACGGGGAAAACCCTTTCACGGAATTTACACCCTGCCCACCCAGGATCCAGACAGCCTGCTAGGCCTGCTAAAAGATGCAGGTGTCACCCACATCCTGGCGGCCCATTTGCGCAAAAACCCACGTTATAACTCGGGCCAGATCATCAACACCGTTCATCGGTATATCAACATTATTGCCCAAAAATATCCCAATGTATTTATTCTACGAATGGCAATGGGATCTACCGAATCCGCCGGGCTTTTTGAGATTGATTATGAGGCTCTAAACTCAGCCTCCCAAAAAGAAAATCCTCCCCATGAATAACCTTGTTGAACATTATAACCAAATAGCCCCCAGCTGGATAGCCTATCGGAAGAAAAGAACCTATTACTGGAACAGCATCACCCGCCTCTGCAACTATTTTATCCCTACCGACCACAAAGTGCTGGAGATCGGCTGTGCCACCGGAGAGCTTCTGGCGGGCTTGACGGCCAGGGACAAGACCGGAATTGATTTCTCCTCCGGGATGATCGCTCTGGCCCGCGAGCAATTCCCCGACATCCGTTTTGAAGAGATGTCTGCCGAGGAGCTTTCGTTGAACACCACTTACGACACCATTATCCTTTCCAACCTGATGGGGGTGCTCCCCGACATTGAGAAAGTACTCAACCAGATTCATCCCCTAACCCATCCCCAAAGCCACCTCATCATCACCTACTACAACCGGCTATGGGAACCTCTGATACGCCTGGCCGAATGGATGCGAATAAAGCGACGGACCCCCATTCAAAATTGGCTTTCCAGTCATGATCTAAAAAATCTCCTTTACCTCGCGGATTTTGAAACCTATCGGGTTACCCGAAGCCTGCTAATTCCCTATAACCTTCCAATCCTATCCTGGTTTTTAAACCACATTGTTTCCCGATTGCCCATCCTTAATCAACTCAGTTTGAATCGTTACATTTTTGCCCGTCCAATCCCTGCGGCAACCGACTTCGCCAGGAAATATTCGGTTACGGTGGTTATTCCGGCGCGCAATGAGGCAGGAAATATAGAAGAGGCTATTTTGCGAATGCCCATGATGGGGAAACACACCGAAATAATCTTTGTGGAGGGCAACTCCTCCGACTACACCTGGGAAAAGATTCAGGAGATGTGCAGGAAATATGCCGCGACACATGACATCAAGGCCATTCAACAAGAGGGTAAGGGTAAGGGCGATGCGGTTCGTGCAGGATTTAAGATCGCTCAGGGAGATATCCTGATGATTCTGGATGCCGACCTCACGGTCCCCCCCGAAGACCTTCCCTATTTCTACAATGCACTGGCGCAGGGCAAAGGTGAATTCATCAACGGAGTGAGATTGGTCTATGCCAGAGAAAAAAATGCCATGCGCCCACTCAATACACTGGGAAACTATTTCTTCGGCATCCTTTTCACCTGGTTGCTCGAACAGCCCGTTAAAGACACCCTTTGTGGAACCAAAGTACTGTTCAGGTCAGACTATGAACGATTGGTAAGTAACCGACCCTTCTTTGGCGAATTTGATCCTTTTGGGGATTTTGATCTCCTTTTTGGGGCCTACAAGCTCAATCTTAAGATCGTGGATCTGCCCATCCGCTACAGGGAACGAAAATACGGGGCGACAAATATCAGACGATTTTCTCATGGCCTGATATTGCTCAAGATGGCGGCTTTTGCTGCGGCCAAAATAAAATTTTGGTAAAGTTGAAGAAAATGCCTTTTCTTAGGCCATATTTTTACGGGCACACCTCTTTTGAGGCCTATTTTTAATGATTCCGGCCACCTGAGTTGTTGGTCTGACATATTTTTAAGATTTTTACCCAATCAAAAACCTGCCGGAATGGAAAAAACCGCACTCTTCCCGGGGTCATTCGATCCCTTTACCATAGGACATGAGAACATTGTAGGCAGAGGCCTTCATCTGTTCGATAAAATCATCATTGCTATTGGCTACAACACCAGTAAAAAAGATTTCTTCTCCATGGACAAAAGAGTCGAATGGATTCAATCGGTCTTTAAAGATGAACCCCGTATCGAAGTGAAGGTATACGAGGGCCTAACGGTAGATTTTGCCAAAGAATGCTCGGCCATGTTCATTCTCCGGGGGATCCGCACGGCGGCCGACTTTGAATATGAACGGGCCATCGCCCAGGTTAACAAGATGATGACCGGCATTGACACCGTTCTTCTTTTAACCACCCCCCAACACACTGCCGTGAACTCCTCGATTGTTCGCGACATCCTGAGGCACGGGGGCGATGCGTCCCCTTTTATTCCCGAAAAAATAAGAGCAGAAGTGGCCCATGCCAGAAGGAACCTTTGACCAATGACCATCTCATTTTTCCTAAAACAAGATTCACCTCGGGGGGCCATGAAAAAATGGATCCTTCCATTTTTATTGTGGTTCTTTTGCCTCCTTTCTGCCCTCAACAGTGCCGCTCAAACCCAGATTAAGCTATATGGCAATGCCCCGGAATACAGGGGGCATTTGCTTGTTTTTTACCAGTATCAAAACTTCATTAATCAACAAAAAGAAGAACTCTTATCGGTACAGGTAGAGCAAAACGGTGGGTTCGAAGTAACCAGTGAGCTTTCGCACCCCACTTATGCCTTCACCTACCTGGGCCGTTACCGGGCTTACATTTTTCTGGAACCCGGCCGGCAATACCAACTGGTATTACCCCCTTATGTTCCGTTGTCTGATGCTCAAAAACTCAATCCCTATTTTGAGCCCGAATGGATTGAGCTGGGAATTGCCAATGGCCGCCCGGGAGAACTCAACCACCTGATCCGGGACTTTGATGAGGCATTCAATGCCCTTTTTAACGCCAATGCATTTGAGTTGTACTCAAGCCAGAACGCCCAAAAAGCAGCCTCCATCATCGACTCACTGGAAGCCAGATTCCCGGAATCCAACGGTTGCTTCAATCAACATAAGAGCTACCATTACGCGAGGCTAAAGCGGCTCGCCGCACGACAAACAGAACGACAAATTATTTATCAATACTATTCACGGAAGCCGGTTCTCTTTTATCTTCCGGCCTATTGGCAAACCTTTAGTGAGCTGTTCGCAGGAGCCTGGGAAAAGATTCTCTCCTCTGCCCCGGAAACAAAAAGAAACCCAATGGTTACCGACTCCACATCTTTCGATGGCTTATCACAGATTCTGGCCTCCGACACTCTGTTCACCAGGCCAGACCTGAGGGAATCAGTTTTGGTATGGGCCCTGCATGAGGGCTTTTATAAAAAAACAGTCGCCGAACACAGATGCCTTACATGGATGCAACAGGCTTCCCGCCAGGCTTCCACAGAAGAAGTCAGATCAATTGCCGCCTCCCTGTATCAAAAAATGAATCAGTTACGACCCGGCACACCAGCCCCGGTCTTCGAACTCTACAACCTTAAAGGAAAGTCCAAAAACCTCGGCAATTTCGACGGAAAGTTCATCTATCTTAATTTTATGCACACCCAAAATCATGCCTGTCGGAAAGCACTGGAAAACCTCGCCCCCATAGCCGAGGAATTTAAAAGAGACCTGGAGGTGGTAACCATTTTCCTCGACGAGGAATCCCGGAACGCGGAAGACTACCTCAACAACCACCTCCAACCGAAATGGGAGACGCTATTTATCAACAACCAAAGCGACGTCCTGGAAAACTATGACATACAGGCTGTTCCGGCTTATTTCCTTATCGATCCCAATGGAACGCTGCTCCTTTCCCCAGCCCCCTCGCCCCACGAAGATTTCCGAAAAGTATTTGCCCAACAGCAGCTTAATTTCAGGCAAAAACAGCAAAGGGAACGCCCAGGAAAAGAGCGATCGGTACTGGAGCTGTAATTCATCTGAAACAGGCATCTGATATTTGGATTCGGCAACCTGCAGAAAGAAGAACCTGGCCCCTGCAAACCTGCCAATTCACCAACCCGGAACAAAGGAACAGGCATTTTTTTGTTCTTAAACTAAACTAAACACCCCCTAATTGGGGGCACTTATTTTGTTTTTTTGACCAATTAGTTGGATTTATTTATCAATCACTCAATTTCAAGGCTATTTAACAGCTAAATAAATCACTTTTTTATTAGGTTTGTAAAGGTATTGCATACAAGAAATGTATCTCACGGAGAGCGTAAGTAAAATTTGCCCAATCTGTGGAATTATTCACGGCATTGTTTATGACCCAAACCAAGATATCCTTATTTATTTTTTCCTGGCTCATATCTGTTTCCCTGGTGGCTCAAACCCCTTATGCCGAAATTTTAAACCAAGGGGCCAATATCTGTGAATCCGGTAACATAATTCTTTCCATCAAATTTTACGGAGAGGCCCCTTTTGGTATCCGCTACAAAATCGGAACCACAACCTACATCATAGATGGTCAGGGAAGTAACATCATCAACCTGGACAAGTTGAGCGCCGATAATGTATGGTTATCTCCCGAAACCATTCATCTGGAGATCCCTGAAAACGAAGCCAGCGTCACCACCACGGTTGAGGTCCTCCGCGTTTGGGACAACACGATACCCACCCCATGGAACATCTCCAACGGGTCAGAGATATCCGACCAAAGCATCCAATACACCTCTTTTAAGAAGCCGGATATCAGTGCAGGCAATGATATTGACTCCTGCGGTTTATCGGCCATACTGGATGGTGCGCCCGATCCGGTCTCCTCTACTTTTTACTGGCACGACCAGGCCCCCGGCACACTGTCGGCCATCGACGACCGCAATGCGATTTTCACCGCCCCGGGTGAGGGAACCTATTCGCTCACCCTGGTACAGGAAAATGGGGCCTGTCAAACAACCGACACGGTTGAAGTAACACTGAAAGGCTCGCCTGCCGGCACCCTCACCACCGCCTCGGAAGTATGTGGAGAGACCCCACAAAGTGCCACGCTCGACTTTCAGTTCTCGGGGAACGGACCATGGGATTACGCCTATTCCGACGGATCCAACACTTACAGTAATTCTTCCAACAATGCCACCACCTCCGAGACCCTCTCGGTGAATGGTGAAACGGCTTTCTCTATTTATTGGCTTAAAGACGTAAATGGATGCAATGCCCAGTCCGAACAGATAGAAGGCACCGCCACGGTCATTGATTTGATACCCGCCCCCAATGCGGGTGACGACCAGGCGATATGCGGCCAGGAAATCTCTCTGGACGCCATCGCGACAGCCTATCCGGGAACCTGGAGTGGTCCCCCGGAGGTTACTTTCGATGATACAGGCGATGTCAATACCACCGTAAGCACATCGGCTTATGGGGAGTACACGCTTATCTGGACCGAGATGAACGGTACTTGCCCTGCCTCAGACCAGGTAAACGTTCGCTTCGACCAAATGCCCACACCTGTTGATGCAGGAACAGACAAAACACTCTATTTTCAATATGAAACCACTCTCGCCCCTTTGGAGCCTACCGCAGGCGAGGGCGTATGGTCTATTCTCTCTGGCTCAGGTCAGTTATCGTCGGAGCCATTCCCCAACACACAAATCTCCGATCTGGAGATGGGCGTCACCACCCTTCTGTGGAGTGTTGCCAACGGGCTTTGCCCAACGCTCACCGACACCCTGGTGATTACCGTTAAAGGATTAACCTACCATACCGGATTTTCACCAAACGGAGATGGGTTGAACGACTCGTTCAAAATATTGGGTGCCAGCCAAATCCCCAACAACGAACTGATCGTTTTTACCCAATACGGCAAGGTGGTATACCGGAAAACGAATCTTACCGAGGAGGGTTGGGATGGGAAAGGTCTGGGCGGAAGCCTTTTGGATGATGGGACCTATTATTTCGTATTTACCGGCGACCACATACAGGCGCTTAAAGATTACCTTTTGATAAAGACACGATAAACGACCCATTGCGAATGCGAGCACTTGTACTATTCATAATCATGACACTGTTGGTCTCCCTGCATAGCAATGGCCAAAAGGAGCTGGTGCTGAGTCAGTACATGCACAACCAATATGCCTTCAACAGCGCCTTTGCGGGATCGCGGGAAGGACTGAGCGTTTTTGGTGCGTTCCGGAAACAATGGGTGGGAATCCCCGGCGCCCCTGAGTCGCAGTTATTAACCGCCCACATGCCCCTTAAAAACATGAAGGTCGCTCTGGGTGTTCAGGTCTTCAACGAAACCATTGCCACCAACAGCCTCACCGGGGTCTCCTTCTCCTATACCTACCGGTTCAGAGTCAATCGCTCTATCTGGATGGGACTCAGTATGTCAGGCGGGCTTTCCAGCTTCTCGGCCAAATGGAGTGAAGCCTCCCTTGAAAACCCTGAAGATCCTCTTTTTGCAGCTAATGAATCCTCGATGGGACCGCAGGCCGGCTTTGGCTGGAGCATCTATAACAACCATTTTTTTGGTGGTTTCTCCGTCCCGGAGCTATTCTCACACGACTTCTCCTATCTCGAACAAACCAATTTCGACCTGAGCCAGTCCAACTACTACCTCACCGGAGGATACCTGTTCGATTTGGGCCCTCAGGTGGCCATACAACCTTCGTTTCTGGCACGTTACAATCCCGATTCTGAGCTACCCTCTGATTTCTCAGCCACACTTATTTTCGACCGGTTGATTTGGGGAGGCCTCACCTACCGAACCAACCATGATGTGGTAGCCATGGCCGGCTGGCAAATACTGCCCCAACTACGGGTAGCCTACTCCTTTGACTATTCCATGGGAGATATCGGCCGATTCAACAAGGGGTCGCACGAAATATCGATACAATACGACTTAAAATATATGATCCACTCGCCCAATATTAAATTTTTTTAAAGGAGATTCACCCATGATCCGGAATTGTTTAACACCCCTTTTTATCGTACTGCTATCGTTGACCGGGCTGCCGGCCAACGGTCAGGCTCCGGTGGTGAAACGATTGCCGCTCAGCACCCACACTGCACATGAGCTGGCCCCGGTGGTTCAGGACTCAATCCTTTATTTTATTTCCAACCGAAAAACCAGTTTGCTGGCCACCTATGTGGATCAGGATGAAGAATTGCTCTACAGCATTTTTTCGGCCCCCTTGAAACCCGGCCAAACGCCAGGCAGCCCCCGCTTTTTCCCCCTTTCAGGGCAACCCGGGTTTAATAATGGCCCCTTCGCCTTCTCGCCCAATGGCACCACGGTCATTATTACCCAAAACAAGATCAATAAGGGAACACGGAGCAGGACAAAAGTGCAGCTGGGCCTGTTTAAAACTGAGAAAAGAAGAGATGAGTGGAGCCTGTTAAGACCGGTTAAATTCAACGAGCCCACCAACTATTCCATCGCTCACCCCTCGGTCTCTCCCGACGGCGAATGGCTCTACTTTGCCTCCGACATGAAAGGCGGATTCGGAAAGACGGATATTTATAAGGCCCCCAGGGTTGGAGATGGCTGGGGCATCCCCGTAAATCTGGGCCCACAAATCAACACCCCCGGGAAGGAGCTTTTTCCTTTCATCCATTCTTCAGGATTGCTCTTCTTCACCTCCGATGGTCTGGGCCCAAAGAGAGACATGGATATTTATTCCGTTGACACGGCTCTTCCCCAAGCGCTGCCCACGCCGTTGCCAGCCCCTATCAACTCGAAGAAGGACGATTTTTCCTGTTACATCTTCGAAGATACCGGCCATGGTTACTTTGCCTCCAACCGCGAGGGCCAGGACGATCTCTATGAATTCAGCACTCCGGAGGTTAACAACAACCTTAAAGAGGTGGTAGACGACAACTTTTGTTTCACCTTTTTTGAAAACGGCCCTGACGAATCGGACAGTCTCCCCAAAATTTATCGCTGGTCGTTTGGAGATGGCGAACAAGCTCTGGGCCTGGAGGTTGACCACTGTTTTAAGGCCCCTGGCAATTACTCCGTATTGTTAAATGTGGTGGACACCCTCACCAATGAGGAACTTTATTCGGTAGCTTCGTATACTCTGGAGCTGGAAAAAACCCGCCAGATATGGTTCGAAACGCCGGACACCCTTAGAACAGGAGAATCATTCTCCTTGCATTCCATCCTGCAAGGGTTTGAAGAACAACCCGAAGCCCCTGTTTTTTATTGGAATTTCGGGGATGGAGTACGTCAGATTGGTGAAACCCTTTCGCATATTTATCGAATAAAAGGGAAGTACCGTATCATTTGTACCACCCAACTTGAAGAGATAGGAGAAATTAGCTTTTTCCGTGAAGTGACTGTTATTGATTAATCAACTTATAAAGATGCGAATTCCCGTTAACTTGTTTTTCTTTTTTTGCCTCCTGGCCTTCCGCCCGGGCCTAATTCATGCCCAGCCTGTACCTGCGGTGGATGAAAACATTCCCTTTCTGGTTACCTTTGGTGCGCAGGGAGAAACCGCCTGGGGAGATGATGACTTCTGTCAAATCATTTTTTTTTCAGTGCCTGAAACCTTTACGGAACCCATTTTTATTCGCGTCTTCGACCCCGACACCGGTGGTGAGATTGATGAACAACAGGGGGAGTGGAATACCAGCATGCGTTTTTCGGTATATGGGGGTAAAGGCGCCTGCTCAGAGGAGGATGCCCGACGCGCCAACCAAAAAGGAAAGTATCTGAGCGGCAACCTGCTGGCCACCAAAACCTTCTCAGCCAACTCACGATACGACAACAACTGGTCCACTTTTGGCCCCATTAACCCCACCGAAGGAGAGCTGCTTAGCGATTATGGCGGCTATATTTTTAAAATCGTGGTGGAGGGCCTCTCTGGCGATGATGGTAATCTTTACCGTCTCTTTCTCAGCACCAATAAAGATGAGAACCGTTCGGTAGAGGGCGCCTTTGCCTTTTACTTTAAATATAAATTCCGTCTTTACGACAATATTAACGAGATATCACACATCTACCCCTACATGGATTCAAGGGTGGTAGCCATTAAGCAAACCAACTTCGATTGGGACAGCGATGGTTATATCCGCATTATCTCCCCCGAAAAAAACGGGGAACAGGTTAAGACTTCCGGCGACGATAACTGGGAAGAGAGCACACACAAGATCAACATCGGTGAACAAAACAGTTCTCTCGACATACAGATGATCAAAGACCGATCGAAACGGGTACGGAACAACAACGTCGTCATTTTCCTCGAGAACCAATATGGTGAGTTGTTACCGTTCTACAGTATTCCCATTGGTGGTATACCAAAGTATAAATACAGCATCGGCATCAAACAAAAAAAATAAACCCATGACCTCCCTCTACAGGCACTTTTTTGGGGTGACTCTTTTTTTGATAATAGGATTACCCATTCACAACCTCAATGCACAATCGTTCAGATTCAAGACCTTCGATTCGAATGTGGGGTTGCCTCAGAACTTTGTTTACTGCATAACCCAGGATCATAGTGGCTTTATTTGGATGGGCACTGGCGAAGGACTGGTCAGATATAATGGACTCAATTTCGAGAGTTTTATTGGTGACCAATACCTTGCCGACGATTTTATTTCCGCACTCTTTGTGGCCCCCGATGGGAAACTCTGGATTGGACACAACAATGGCAATCTCACCACCTATTCCAACGGGAAATTTAAACCCATTCAGCTCCCCGAAACTCAGAGCCCTGTCCAGGCCATCTGTTCAACCCCGGATAAAACCATTTGGGCTTTAACCCAAAACCATGGGTTAATAAAGATGGATCCCGATGGGGAAAATTACCAGGTTTTAGAACACCCCGAACTGAGGCGAAAACTCTTTTATTCAATAGCCCCGCTCGGAGACAGCATTCTAATGGTTGGAACCTCCGAAGGATTGTTCCGGGTAGGAAAAGCCTCCGACAACCAAATAACCTTCGTGGAACATGTGGAAGGCCTTCCCATCACCAAAATTACCTCCATTTTACCCCGTAAGGGACTGGAAGGGGAATTCTGGATTGGCACCGAAGACAATGGTTTTTTCCGCTACTCGGATGCCCAACACAAATCCAGTAAAGTAGTAGACAACAATGTTTGTCAGCTTTTTAACATTCAACATGAAAATATTCAGGACATTGAAGAGGAACCCGGCGGAAACCTCCTGTTGGCAACCTGGGGAAACGGCGTGATAAAATTGATCTTTGATCCGGTAAAAAGGACATTTGTAGACTCTTATAACTTTAACACAACAAACGGGTTAAACGAGAACTTTGTAAAAGATATTTTGTGCGACCGCGAAAACAATTACTGGTTTGCCACTTATGGGGGTGGCTCCTCGCTCCTGGTAAACGACTACATGATCTATTATAACCTTGAAACCATCGGGTTCGAAAACAACAAGGTTAAATCGGTTTTTCGAACCGACAGTGTGCTCTGGCTGGGGTTGGAAAGTGGCCTTCTCAAAACGGATCCCTACTGCTTCACAAACTTTGAATATTACGATAACGAACTGGGCATTCCCAACGACGAGATATCCGGCTTTTACAAAAGTCCCGACGGAACCATGTTTGTCGCCAGTGCCAACAAAGGTCTATTTTACAGAAAGGGGGGAGAGATGAAATTTAAACCCTGGAGCTACACGCCTACGCTTCCGGGCAGGAAGATTCGCGATATAGCCGGCAAGGATTTTACCATCTACCTGGCCACCTACGGGGGCTTTTTCATTCTCGATCTGAAATCGGGCACCACCAAGCGTCTTACTACCGAAAACGGTCTGCCCCACAACAGCATCAATTTTGTGTATGTCAGTCCCAGTGGGGAAATATGGATTGGTCCTAAAAGCAGCGGGGTAAGCAAGGTTACCTCCAATCATATTGAAATTCACAAAATATTGCAGCTCCCGGTCGATGTTTACGACATGGTGGAGGACGATCAGGGGGTGTCCTGGCTGGCCACACAGGGAAGAGGGGTGCTAAGATACACTGCCGACTCCATAAAAACCATCAATGTAACCAGCGGACTGGCCAAGAACTTTTGCTACAGTCTTCAGATGGACCTCGAAGGCCGTTTGTGGGTTGCTCATTTTCCGGGAATGAGCATGATTAACACCAGAACCGATGTGGTAAAGACTTTCGGCTATGAACAATCCATGGGCTATGACTTTCATCAGATATGGTCCGATAAGGATCAAACCCTCTGGTTTGCTTCAGGAAAAGGAGTCATCCACTACCTGCCTCTGGTCGACCAGGATAACATGGTGCCCCCGGTCCTCAATTTTACCGACGTGGTGATTTCAGACAAAGAATACGATCCACATCAAAAAATTGATCTGCCCTACCCCTATGGCAAAAAATACCACTTTAAATTCAATTTTATAGGAGTCAGCATAAAGAACCCCACCAAGGTAAATTATCAATACCAACTGGTAGAAGACGGGCATGAAGAATCGGCCAAGTGGATCGATCTAGGCACCACCAATTACAGAGAATACGACTTCTTACCCAGCGGCAGGTACCACTTAAATATACGAGCCTTTAACGCCAATGGCATTGGCAGCGAACCAATATCCCTGGCCTTCAACATAGCCATTCCCTTTTGGAAGATGACCTGGTTTTACCTGGTGGCCACCCTCTTGTTTGTTTACATTCTTTACCTCATAATAATGTTCCGCGAACGAAGCCTGCGTCTTCAAAAAGAACAGCTTCAAAAAGAGGTGGATTTTCAAACCGTACAGCTCAGACAACAAAAAGCCGAAATTGAGAAAAAGAACCAGGATATCACCGACAGTATCAACTATGCCAAACACATCCAAAAGTCGATACTTCCTGCTTTGTCAACACTACAAAGTTATTTCCCCAATTCGTTCGTCTTTTTTGTACCACGCGACATTGTCAGCGGGGACTTCTATTGGTTTTATAAAACCCCTCACAGCTTCATTATTTGCTGTGCCGACTGCACCGGCCACGGGGTTCCGGCTGCCTTAATGTCGATGATTGGAACGACCCTTCTCAACGATATCGTACGAAGAGAAAGCATAAAATCTCCGGCCGACATACTCGAACAACTTGACCATGAGATAAAAATACTCTTGCAACACGATAATAATGCCTTGCACAACCACGACGGGATGGATATTTCAGTGGTTGAAATAAATCTAAAGAGCCGAAAAATCAGGGCGGCTTCAGCCAAACGACCTATTTACCTGTTTCTGAATGAGGAGATGGTTATTTACAAAGGCAATCGCCGAAGCATTGGCGACTCACTGGTAAAAGAGAACAGTCCCTTTGTTAATATTGAATACCAGGGACTTCCCAACGATCTTATCTATCTCTTCTCGGATGGCTACACCGACCAATTTGGTGGGCCCATGGGTAAAAAGTTCATGACCGGAGGGGTCAAGAATCTACTTAAAAAAATTCATCATCGCCCCACCAAGGAACAACACAAAATCATCCGGGACCATTTCTTTAACTGGAAGGGTGATCTGGAACAAATTGATGATGTATTATTTATGGGGGTAAGACTATAACCCCCAAATCCTTCAGGAATCGGAAAGGGGCTGGATTCCCTGAGCAGTGGACAATAAAAGGCTCCCGGCATTAGACCAGGCAACCCAACTCCACAAGCCGCCATTAATGAGCCACAGCGGGACCGTTGAGATTTATCTGTTTGGTATGAGGGCAGGCTTTACCCAAAAAAAGGATGGCTGCCGGGTTAATCTAACCAGCCCAGAATGGTCTGCCGGCCTTTTACTTCCTGATTAAGCTTAACATCAACGCGACTGCCCAGAGGTAAAAAGACATCCACACGTGATCCAAATTTAATAAAACCCATTTGGGCGCCCTGGTCAACTTTTTTACCCTCCACAGGATAACAAACAATTCGACGAGCCAATGCACCTGCAATTTGCCGAATCACTATTATTTTCCCCGATTCAGTCTCCAGGGCTACCGTTGTGCGTTCATTCTCGGTGGAGGACTTAGGAAGATAAGCAGCCAAAAAGCGGCCGCTGTGATGCCTGCAATACTTCACCAATCCACTGACAGGCATCCAATTGATGTGTACATTAAACACCGACATAAAAATAGACACCTGAATACAACGCCCCTTCAAAAACTCCGGTTCATCAGTCTCTTCGATGGCTACAATTTTCCCGTCGGCAGGTGCCACAATGGCATTTTTTTGGATGAAACCCACCCGCTTGGGACTCCTAAAGAAATTAAGGAAAAAGAAAAACAGAATCACTGAGAGGGCGACCGTCCACTCCAGTAAAAAGCCTGCCGAGCCCACCAAAAAATAGATTCCCGCGTTAAGGGCAATTAAAATTAACAGCACCGATCCGAGAATCCTGAAACCTTCTTTATGAATAGTCATAATTAATAACGATGAATTGATGATATAACACGTTCCAATTGTCTTAGCAAAGCAATAAATAGCCACTTACCACCGGGGCCGAAAAAAAGATGGCATCAAAGCGATCGAGCACTCCTCCGTGTCCCGGGAGAAGTCGTCCGGAATCTTTAACATTTACACTTCGTTTAAGCATAGATTCAACCAAATCCCCATAAGTTCCCATAACAGAGACCAAAGCACCCATCACCAACCAATTGGAAAGATCCAGTGCACCCCACAACTCAAAGTTAGCCCAGGCCATTACCAAAGTAAAGACAAATCCCCCAACAGCCCCTTCCCAGCTTTTTGCCGGGGAGATTCGGGGAAAAAGTTTATGCCGGCCAAAGAGCGAACCGGTGACATAGGCACCCGAATCATTAATCCAGGCCATCAAGAAAAAACCCAATATCAACCGCCATCCATACTCGCCATTATGAAAGGCCAGGAAATGAAGAAAAGCAAATGGAACCGCCACATAAAGGGGCACCAAAAGTGTAGAGGCAATATCCAGCAAAGTTGTTTTACTCTTAACATACAACTCAGAAACGAATACCCCTATTATCAAAGGGACCAATACAAGAAGCCAATAATGAGGAAGATGAAGATAGAAGATAAAGAAGGATACCATATGAATGCCCAATCCAATGGACAGGGCCCAACCGGTTTTTACATGTACTTGCAGCCCCCGAATAATGGTACAGAATTCCACCATCCCCACCGCAATCACAGAAAGAAATACCAAGAGATAAACCAATGGGTGCAGCCACACGCCACCAATTATTGCAAAAACGAATACAAATCCTGTAATGGTTCTTTGCCAGAAATTACTCATGCTTATTCAGTTAAGCCCATAACCAAAACTGGTCCAGCATTTTAACAAGCACATAGCAATTAATAACCCGCTATGGTCAGGAAAAAATATCTTAAAAGGCTATGCAAAAATAGCAAAATCATTTAATTACGCATCCAAATCAATCAGCACAATTAACTCCCGTGGACCATGGGCCCCCATAACCAGCGTTTTCTCAATATCAGCAGTTCGACTGGGACCGCTGATAAGGGTGATCTGAGAAGGTAACTGATTACCGTCCTTTTTTTCAATTCTTTCAAAACCATTGGCGATGGATGGCACCATCTGCGACAACCCAGCCACCACAACATGCACTGGCGGAAAAACATTCATACGTCGTCCTGAAGGCCCGGAGGCACACACCATAACACTTCCCAGAAGAGCCACCAGAGCCTCGCAACGGGTAACCCCCACTTCAAAATCGGCTTCAAAGTTGGCCTGATTGGTCACAGGAACTCCCGCTTCATCCATTTCTTGATAGAGCTCCTGATCGAGGGTTACCAACTGTTCCCATCCATTTACACCGGCCAATCTTTTTAACTCGGCATAGAGGGCCTGTCGGTTATCGCCAACAAACACCTGGCCACCCAGTGTCGAAAGTTCTTCACTGAATTGGGCCAAAAGATCTGTCACAGGCGGAAACACCTCCCCTTCGGGCACTTGTTCGGGCCAGTTTTTATGCCAGTTTTGTGTGGAAACCGCTCTCAGGCGAGACAAGATCTTATCTCTGGCCTCACTGTTTGGTTGTGTCATTCGACTCCTTATTTTGGTCTTTTTCCTCTGGCGAACCGGAGGGCGACTCGTCCTCTGGCTTTTCCAAAGAGATTTCCTTAATGTCGTCGGAGGATTTCACTTTTTTGGTTTTATTCTTACCATTTCCATTGGCATCGGTCTGAATCACATGCTCAGGCCATTTGCGTTTTCCAAAGATTTTCTCCAGATCCTCACTAAAAATAACCTCACGTTCCAAAAGCAACTCAGCCAATGTACCATGCTTGTCCTTATTTTCTGACAGGATTTGTTTGGCACGTTTATATTGTTCCTCGATAATGGAGGCCACCTCCGCATCAATTACCTCAGCAGTCTTTTCACTGTAAGGTTTCTGAAACGAATACTCATTCTGTCCCGAAGAATCAAAAAAGCTCAGGTTACCCAACTTGGAACTCATCCCAAAATAGGTCACCATGGCATAGGCCTGACGGGTCACTTTCTCCAGGTCGTTGAGAGCACCCGTGGAGATGCGCCCGAAGATAAGCTCCTCTGCTGCCCGTCCACCGAGGGCAGAACACATCTCATCGAGTATCTGTTCGCGCGTGGTAAGTTGCCGTTCCTCGGGCAAATACCAGGCGGCACCCAGGGCTCTGCCCCTTGGAACCACTGTTACTTTAATCAGCGGATGGGCATACTCCAGCAACCAGCTAATCACGGCATGACCCGCTTCATGATAAGCAATGGCATGCTTCTCGTTGACCGAAATAATTTTATTTTTCTTTTCGAGGCCACCAACAATGCGGTCGACAGCATCCAGAAAATCTTCTTTCTCCACCACTTTTTTATCCCGTCGGGCGGCAATCAAAGCAGCTTCGTTACACACATTGGCGATGTCGGCACCGGAAAAGCCAGGGGTATGTTTGGACAAAAATTCCGGATCGATATCCTGTCCCAGACGAAGAGGGCGCAAATGCACCTTAAAGATTTCTCTACGTTCGTTGACATCGGGCAGCTCCACAGATATCTGACGGTCGAAACGACCGGCTCTGGTCAGGGCGCGGTCCAACACGTCGGCCCGGTTAGTGGCGGCCAGAATGATGACTCCACTATTGGAGCCGAATCCATCCATCTCGGTAAGCAACTGGTTTAGGGTATTCTCCCGTTCATCGTTGCCGCTAAAATTCACATTTTTCCCACGGGCCCGGCCAATGGCATCGATTTCATCGATAAACACGATACAAGGGGCCTTTTCTTTGGCTTTTTTAAACAGGTCGCGCACCCGTGAGGCGCCCACGCCCACAAACATCTCCACAAAATCGGAACCCGACATACTGAAGAAGGGAACATTGGCTTCACCGGCGATAGCCTTGGCCAGCAAAGTCTTACCGGTTCCCGGAGGGCCTATCAACAAGGCGCCTTTAGGTATCTTACCGCCTAATTCGGTAAATTTCTCAGGTTTTTTCAGAAACTCAACGATCTCTTCCAGTTCCTGTTTAGCTTCGGCCAAACCGGCCACATCCTGAAAGGTCACATTAATGCTGGCCTCTTTATCAAACACGCGTGCACGGGATTTTCCTACATTAAAGATGTTGCCCGCTCCGCCATTTCCGCCTTGTCCGCTCATTCTACGGAAAATGAATATCCAGATGACAAACAACAACAGCAAGGGCCACATAAGGCTGAAAAAATCCCTGAATAAATTGGCCCGTTCTTCATACTCCACAGGGATACTCACTCCATGCTCTTTCTCGGCTTCTTTACGAGCCAGCTCAAAACGATCGATGGTTGGAATCTTGATGGAAAAATGAGGTCCTGTTTTGGAAGGCGCATTATCGCCCTTGAACAGTTCCCTGTATTTATCAATGGATTCGGGCTGCAAGGTTACCTCTGCCATGCCTTCGTTACTCACCACCACTACTTTCTTGATATCTCCACCAGGGAGAAGCTGATTTTCGAAAACACTGTAAGAGAGGACCTGAGGTCCCTGCCCAAGATTAAACGTGCTTACCACAATCAGAGCGATCAAAATGAGCCCGTAAATCCAATAGGCATTAAATTTAGGGATCTTGGAACTCATTTTATTGTCCCCGCCACTGCTTTTTTCTTCTTTATTATCGTTAGCCATTAGTTATATAAAGTAAATGATCAATCAAAAATTATCTTCCACATCAGTTCTATCGGCATCGGCCCAAAGGGTCTCCAAACTGAAAAATTCCCGAATCGGTTTTTGAAAAACATGTACGACCACATCCATATAGTCAATCAATATCCATTCTGCATTTCTGCGTCCTTCCACGCGATGGGGTTTCTCTCCGGCTCTTTTCTGCACCTCCTCTTCCACGGAGTCGGCTACCGCATCCACATGTACATTACTATCTCCACTACAAATCACGAAGTAATCGGCAATGGTATGCTCTATCTTCCGAAGGTCGAGAATCGTGATGTTTCTGCCTTTTTTTTCCTGGATACCTTCAATCACCGATTTTAACAACCGCTCTGATGTATTTGTATTCAAATTATTCTGATTTATAATAAATTACTACTGATGAAATTAAAACAACATCCCTTTGCACTGAAAAAATGATGCCAACATTATATTTCCGCTCAAAGATAATACTTTAATAGCATTTATATATCTATTTTTGCCTATTAGGAATGCCCAACCATGACATTCTGTCGGTAAAATGAACCTAATGAAGCACACCCCGGAAATAATACAACCAGAAAGCACCCTCTCCACCAACAGTCATCTAAGAGAACTTCTTAAACAACGTCGGCTCAATGAATGTTCGGTGGTTATTACCCATTCGCAAACTCAGGGAAGGGGTCAACCCGGAAATACATGGGAAAGTGAACCGGGAAAAAATCTCACTTTTTCAATGGTTCTGTATCCTACTCAGATAAAAGCCTCTCAGCAATTCATTCTCTCCAAATGCATCTCGGTAGCGATTGCCGAGGTGCTCTCAGCCATTTTACCCCGGGTGACGATTAAGTGGCCTAACGACCTTTATTGCGGAAACCAAAAAATTGGTGGAATACTCCTCGAAAACACCCTTCAGGGAACCATTATTGAGCAATGCATTGCAGGCATTGGCCTCAACGTCAACCAGGAGATCTTCCATTCTGATGCCCCAAATCCCATCTCCATTAAAGGAATTACCGGTCGCGAAACCGATTTACTCGAACTCTTTAAAGAAATATTTGAATCCCTCTTAACCCATTACCAGAAGATTTCCCTTCCGGGAAACTTACACGACCGTTACCTTCAATACCTTTACCGAAGAGAGGGTTGGTTTACCTACCGGGATGTTCATGGTCCATTTGAGGCTTGTTTCGAAAGCATAGAACCCGCCGGTCACCTTATCCTTCGTCGCAGAGACGGTTCGCTTTCCAGGTACGCGTTCAAAGAGGTCGCCTTCATAAACCCATAACCCCCTAACTCATCTGCTGGTAGGGGTATTTGGCTATAGCCTCTGCCAGGATCTCCATGAATTTTTTCACCGGACCTGAGACCACCATCTTCAACATGGGGTTTAATTCGGCACGAAGGGTTAATTTGAGTTTACTTTTATCTTCATCCAATCCCACGAGTTGCACCCACAAATAAAAGCTAAAAGGGGTTTTTCCGTCAGCGGTGTATTTTATGGTTTTGAAGGGTTCTTTCTCAATCATTCTCAGGCCCAGCTCACCGATTCCATCAATGGTAAACCTACAGGTATCACCGTCACTTTGCCAGTTTTTAATTTTTTCGGGTGGCAGAAAGGCTTCAAAATGGTTAAAATCGGACAGGAATCCAAACACCTTTTCGGGGGGATGTTGAATAGTTTTTATCTGGCTTTCGAACTGGGTCATGGAGATATCAGTTTATTTTTTCCAGTTAGCCGGATCCTTACGCCATTGCGAGAGGGTATCCATTTCTTTGGATGAGATATAACCCCCTTCAGCAGCCACTTTTATCAGGGTTTGATAATTGCTCATGGTTCGCAGATCCACTCCGGCCGTTTTAAAATTATCGGCAGCCACCTGAAAACCATAGGAAAAGATGGCCAGCATGCCTAAAACTTCGGCTCCGTTTTCACGCAAAGCATCTACCGCTTTTAGGCTACTTCCACCCGTAGAGATCAGGTCTTCAATAACCACCACCTTTTGTCCCGGAGCAAGGGTTCCTTCAATCCTGTTTTCAAGGCCATGTCCCTTAGGGCTCGAGCGCACATACACAAAGGGCCGATTCAGGAGGTCGGCAACCAGTGCGCCCTGAGCGATGGCCCCGGTAGCAACGCCGGCAATCACATCCACATCGGGATATTGCTCCAGAATAAGCCGGGCAAACTGCACCTTTATAAAATTACGCACTTCGGGATACGAGAGCGTTTTTCTATTGTCGCAATAAATGGGAGAAGTCCAGCCTGAAGCCCATGTAAAAGGGTTTGCAGGTTGCAACTTAATTGCCTTTATTTGTAACAACTGCGTAGCTGTAATTTCTTCTAAATTTTTCATAGCACAAATGTACAAGATATTTTTCAAAGATAGAGCCCTGTTTTTAACCGACCGAATAGAACAGGATTTAACGCATGATTTCAGCTCCATCTATAAATTCGGCAATGAAGGAGAGCTGAAAAAATTCATTCTCACCTTCGAAAATCAAGTTTCGGGGAAGAGTGCTTTCGTCTATTATCATGATCTGGAAGAGCTTTTCCGGCGCTTTCGAAGCTGCTTCCGAAACCTATTAGCCGCCGGAGGCCTGGTTTGGAATTCCGGGAGAACACACTTCTTGGGCCTAAGGCGTCTGGAGCGAGCGGATCTGCCCAAAGGAAAACTGACCCCCAACGAAACATTCGAAGAGGCCGCCATACGGGAAGTGACCGAAGAATGCGGTTTGGCCCCCTTATCCATCACCAGGCCGCTGGGCCCTACCTTTCACGTATACCGACTGGGCGAATCCATTATATTGAAAGAGACCTGCTGGTTCGAAATGACATACGACGGACACAACCTGCCCACACCCCAGAAGTCTGAGAATATTACAGAAGCTGCCTGGATAGCCAGTGAAGAGACACAAGCGTTCATCCAAAACACCTACCCTTCTGTACGAGAAGTGCTAAATGCTGCCGGAATAGAATAAAAAATTTGTCCCGCTCTTTAAACTTCTTGATTTATTATAACTTTACAAAAAAACTTGCAATGAGTACCCCAGACCAATCCTTCAACAAATGGAAAGAAGAGATGAGGCAAGATGCTTTAGAGAAAGAATTAAAAAGGCTTAAACAATTCTCAACCAGGCAATCGGGTATAATTCAGCGTCTGCGACGAACCCTCTGGTTCCTCTCCCTTTTTATGGTTGCATCCCTTTCGTTGTTGGCTTTTAAAGGCTTTATCAGTTGGCCCGGGCCCTCTCGCATGGTTACCTTAGATCAGCCCCCCGTGCAACAGGTAAATCCCATAACGCAGGAAGAACCAAAAAATCAGGAAGCCAACATGGACAGTGCACCCATTCAGATATTAAAACCCAATCAGGATACACTCACCATTGAAATACCCCGGGATGGGATTCTCTTTAGCGTGCAAATAGGAGCCTATAACACCTTTGATCTGACACAATTCACCAGGAATATGATTTCCATCCATCAGGACACCTACGAAGGAATCAACCAATTATCCCTCGGGGTGTTCCCGCATTACTCCGAGGCTTCTGAATTTTTAAAGATTGTAAAAGAAATAGGCTTTAAAGATGCTTTTGTTATGGCCACCCGGTTTGGACAAAGAATTAAAATCCAGGAGGCCCTGATGACCCGCCAAAAAGGGAACCAACCCACCGGAGTTTACTCCAATAAGCTTTCCCGGCTGAAGGATTAAATGGCTCTCACAAATGCCCTGTGAGCTTATTTATCAACTTGTAGTTATTAAAGAATTCGCGACCCACTACCCGTAAAATGGTATACACTGGAATCGCCAGAAACATTCCCCCGATACCCGACAGATAACCGGATATAAGAATGATGATGAAAATCTCGAGGGGGTGTGCCTTCACGCTGTTGGAGAAGATAAGCGGTTGAAACACCATGTTGTCGAGCAGCTGAACAATCGCGTAAATCCCGATCATCCCTCCAAATAAGGTGCCTCCTCCCATATCATAGGGTCCTTGCAGAAAAACCAGCGTTCCGACCACAAATCCAAATAAGGCACCAATCAAAGGCCCCAGATAAGGGACCACATTCATCAGCCCACTAAATAAACCGATAATGGCAGCATGGTTAATATTCATGCCCATAACTGAAAACCCTAAAGTAACCAAAGCTCCCACCAGGCAGGTTTGAATCACTATTCCAAAGAAATACCTGCGTAACAAAAAACGAATGGATCGAAGCGCATGAATCAGCCCCGCCTCATAATGGCTGGGCAGAAACAAGAGAATACCCTTGACCAGAAGACCCTCATCTTTTAAAAAGAAGAAGGTGATAAAGGTGATGGAGAAGGCCGCCACAAATATCCCCCCAAAAAAGCCGGCCAAAGAGGAAAAGAAATCACTCACCCTCTGAAAATCGGGAAAATTTAAAAAAGTCTCCACCAATTGCTCCTCCCAGGCGTCCAGAATCCCAAAACCCAACTCGGAACGCCGAAAGGGGGCCAACGCCTCCGAAAGCATATCGGTAACCTTTTGGAGTACCTGGGGAACATCGACCGAAGCTAAAAACTGCAGTTCCTTGGCAATGAGAGGGATGGTAAAACCAAAGAAGAGAATTACAAAAATCCACATCACTAAAACTGTAAAAAACGCACACAGGCCATTCCCCAATTTCCTTTTCCGGAAATGGATCTTCCCGAAAAACACAAACAACGGCCTTATGATGAGAGATATAACTGCCGAGACAGCTATAAAAATCACAATAGAACGAAAATACCACAGGAAGAAAACAGCCCCCACAAAGGCCACCGACAGTAATACATACTTAAAAAAGTCCCTCATCCTTCGCCAAAATTATTTGAATCACCAGGCTTCCCGTTCTTTTTTCCGGGAAGCTTCTTCTACTATTTGTAAATATAATAAAATTGCAACCATTTTGCAGGGGTTATTCCATGTATTATTGCGGTTCCACCCTTCCGGAAAGGAACCGACAAGACCCATCCTGTTTTTAGGGGACAAAAGCACTCAGGTTAAAATCTACTATCAGCCCATTACCGGGAAAAAACAAAACTTTTTGAGGGTATTTGTTATGTTTTATTGACTTTTAGAAAGGTTTTTCATAATTTTCGTTATTTAACAACGCATTTTTTTTTGCATAGGTTTCAAATCCCTCAATCACCCAGCCATGAAAGGAGCAATTATTGGAGACATTATCGGGTCGGCATTCAAAACAAGAAACCACTCCGACACCGATTTTCAACTATTCAAAACGGTCTCGGCTTTCACCGACGACACCGTATTAACTCTGGCAACAGCCGATTCTGTATTAAATAGAGAAGACTATGAACAAACCCTCAAAAAGTGGGTCAGAGCTTTTCCAAAAGCCGGCTACCGGCAGGGCTTTTTAGCATGGGCCCTTACGGAGAACAGCAAGCCTTACTTAAGCCATGGCGATGGAGCTGCACGCCGGATCAGTCCTATTGGATTGGCGGCAAACTCCATTGATGAAGCCTTAATTGAGGCAGAAAAAAGCACCGTTGTCACCCACAACTTACCCGACCGCATCAGGGCATCAAAGGCATTGGCTGCGGCATTATACATGGCCAAATCGGATGCTACCAAAAGAGAGATCAGGTTATTTATCGGGCAGGCCTTCAACTACGACTTATCGCGGGATACGGCCTACTGGAAAGCCAAGAACCTAAGTCCTGATTGGAACGAAGAGCCTATTTTGCCTGCATTTGCAGCCTTCTTTCATGCCTCCGACTACGAAGAAGCCATCCGTATGGCCATCACTCTTGGGGGGCCAAGCAACACCATCGCCTCCATCGCCGGGGCATTGGCTGAGGCATTTTTCAAACACATCCCCAAATCCATCACCAGGCGTGCTTTGGCACGATTAACACCCAAGATGGAAGCTCTCATCAATGAATTTGAAGAGCGTTATATGTTAGAGGGAGTGACGGTAAAAGTAAGGTAGAGGAAACAGCCCGGGTTGTGAATGGTTCCGGAACTTTACCCGGCAATTATCATTTGCCACCTGGCCGGGGCCACCCCACGGCAGAAACCCCTCTATTGGTCAACAGGAAGCAACGGGTTAACACCCTGGGGATCTATACCAATAAGCAAAACATCGGGCAGGGGGCAAAAAAAACCTCCTGCCCGGCCGATTCCGTTTAAGAAACCATCGGGTTGGAGGGCACAAAGATTTTAAGAGGGAGGCATCCCGGGGTCAACAGGCAAATTTGTCAGATCTCCTTTTTCATCGCCACCGGGTCACTCACCTTTTCATTGGTCAATGCCAGCTTGAGAACTTCCAATATTTCGGAAACATAATGAAAGGTAAGCCCCTGGATATAGATAGGCTTAATCTCTTCAATGTCTTTACGATTTTCCTTGGAAAGTATTATTTCCGTAATACCGGCACGCCGGGCAGCCAGGATCTTCTCCTTTATCCCCCCCACAGGCAATACTTTGCCTCTCAGGGTAATTTCGCCGGTCATGGCCAATCGTTCCTTAACCTTGCGTCGCAGAAAGGAGGAGGCCAGCGAAGTCACCATTGTAATTCCGGCCGAGGGACCATCCTTGGGAATAGCCCCTTCAGGCACGTGAACGTGGACATTCCACTCTTCGAACATGGTTTGATCCAGACCAATAGATTGGGCGTGCGACTTCAGGTACTCCAGGGCCAGCATGGCAGATTCCTTCATCACATCTCCCAGGTTTCCGGTAAGGGTAAGACTTCCTTTGCCTTTGCTCAGGCTGCTCTCCACGAACAGGATCTCTCCTCCTGCAGCAGTCCAGGCCAGCCCGGTAACCACTCCGGCGAATCGATTATCCTGCCAGGTATCCTTTGAATGCTTCTCTATCCCCAGGTACTCCTGAAGTTCGGCAATGGAAACCCCTTTTTTGAAGGGCTCTTCGGAAGCGAGCTTAAGGGCAATTTTACGAAACAGCTTGGCCAGAGTCTTATTGAGAAGACGAACGCCCGATTCGCGCGTATAATGCTCAATCAAATAGGCCAACACCCTTTTGGTCAGAGAGACTGATTTAGCGGGTATTCCATGATTTTCGAGCTGCTGGGGAATCAAATGCCTCCGGGCAATTTCCACCTTTTCATCCAGCACATAACCACTCACTTCGATCAACTCCATCCGATCGAGAAGCGGAGGAGCAATATTGTTGAGTGTGTTGGCAGTGGCGATAAACATCACCTTGGAAAGGTCAAAGTCGACATCCAGAAAGTTGTCGTGAAAAGTGCTGTTTTGTTCGGGATCGAGCACCTCTAAAAGGGCCGAAGCAGGATCGCCGTGAAAACTATTGCTTATTTTATCAATCTCATCAAGAATAAAGACCGGGTTGGCCGATCCCGCCTTTTTAATACTTTGAACAATACGCCCGGGCATGGCACCAATATAGGTTTTACGATGGCCTCTTATTTCAGCTTCATCGTGCAAACCACCCAATGACATCCTGACATATTTTCGCCCCAGGGCTTCGGCCACGGATTTTCCCAAAGAGGTTTTGCCCACTCCGGGAGGGCCATACAAACATAAGATGGGCGATTTAAGATCACCCTTAAGTTTAAGGACCGCCAGGTGCTCCAGGATGCGCTCCTTCACATTCTCAAGGCCATAATGATCCCGATCCAGGATTCGGGCGGCGCGTTTCAAGTCAAAATTATCGACCGTATAATCCTTCCAGGGTATTTCGAGCAGTATCTGCAAATAATTATATTGAATAGAATACTCTCCCGTGGCCGGATTAAGCCGGTGAAGCTTCCCGATCTCCTTGGCAAAGAGAGCGTCCACTTCCTGGCTCCATTTCTTTTTGGAGGCCAGCTTTTCCAGGTCTTTAATCTCCTGCTCTACCGGGCTGGAGCCCAGCTCATCCTGAATGGTTTTCATCTGCTGCTGCAACAGGTATTCCCGCTGCTGCTGATCCATATCCAGCTTTACTTTAGACTGGATATCGTTTTTGATCTCCATGAGCTGAACCTCACGCACCAGATACTTCACCAACTTCAACCCCCGGTCTTTCAGGTTATTCATCTCGAGGAGACGCTGCTTTTCCTGAATGGGAATGTCGGAATTACCGGCGATATAGTTAATCAGAAAGGCCGAATTCTCGATGTTCCGAATGGCAAAGGAGGCTTCGGGAGGCACATTGGGAGACTGCTTTATCAGACTAAGAGAAAGATCCTTAAGCGAGGCCACCACAGCTTCAAATTCCCGTGTTTTATCCGCCTCAGGGAGCACATCTTCGAGAACGGCAATTCTTCCAACAAAAAAAGGATCTTCGCTCACCATCTCCTCCAGCCGGAAACGCTTCTTACCCTGGATGATAACCGATATCGAGTTGTCGGGCATCTCAAGAACTTTTATCACTTTGGCCACCGTACCGGTTTTGTACAAATCTTTCACTCCCGGCTCGTCGACTTTATAATCCATTTGGGTTAGTGCACCAAAATAGCCTTTCTTCTTATTAACCTCTCGGATAAGATTGTGAGACTTCTCTCTGCCAATGGCAATGGGAATAATCACCCCCGGAAACAGGAGGGTATTGCGCAACGGCAATATAGGAAGTTCATTAGGAATAGGTTGATCATCGGCATCCTGATCATTCTCATCGCTCATAAACGGAATAAATTCCGAATCCGAATCCATATAATCACTCATTCCTAAATGACCGCCCGATATCTTAAATTTGTTCATAGTAAAATGGGAAAAGACCGGCCTTCGATCTGTCAGGATGTCAGCCGATCGGGTTCTTCAACAATACTACTTAATAAGGCAATTGATGTGCCAAAAAAAACAGATCGAAAAACAACCACCTACTTTCAAAAAAAAAGCTCCGGATGATTCACCGAAGCTCTTATAGATTTCTCACAAAACAAAAGACAATGTTATTTCTTTTTGCCGTCTATATGTTTTTGATAACGGTTTCTGAACTTATCCACGCGTCCGGCAGTATCTACAAGCTTCATCTTACCGGTATAAAACGGATGGGAAGAGCTGGAGATTTCAAGCTTCACCAATGGATACTCAGTCCCGTCAATATTTTCAGTTTCGCGGGTATTAACCGTAGAACGGGTTAAAAAAACATCACCATTCGACATATCCTTAAATGCCACCAGGCGATAATTATCAGGATGAATTCCTTTTCTCATATCTTCAAATTTTAACTTTTTCTATGTGGTAAAACATTTGGGGAGTCCAACAAATCCCTCTTATTTTATTTTGGACGACTATTCATTCAATAGCTTAGACACCAAAATGGAGTGCAAAATTAAATAATCCTACAACAAACACCAAAAATTTTGCACAATATTATTTAACCTTTTCCCTGGTATCCACAGGAATTGATGTGGCCCGTTTCTTTTCAGCCCGTTTTTCAGCGTCGAACAAGTACCGGTAAGTAATGTGTCGCTTCCCAAAAACAGCCCCTACGGCTTCATGAAGGGACCTCATTTTAGGATTAAAATCCCCCACCCACGAAAGCTCAAGTTCCTTAAGGTAAGGCTTTTTAACAACCGCTTCGCGCAAATGATAAAAAATGCCCGATTCAATACCCGAACGCTGAAACTTTGGACGAATGCCCATCACCACCACACGTGTACGGGTCATGGTGTTTGAATGCTTTAGCCAAACAAATTTCAACTTATTCAGCAAATTCATTTTCCCCTGAAAATGTTTGGTGATTTGGTTAATATCGGGAAACTGAACCAGAAATCCGATGGGCACATCGTTGTGGTAGGCATACCAGATGAGTTCTTCGTCAAGAAAAGACTTGGCTTCGCGCATGGTTTTTCGAAGCGTGTCGGGTTGCATGGGGGTGAAATTCTCATGAAACTGCCAGGCATCATTATAAACCTCTATAAAATCGGCGATAAATTTTTCACTCTCCTTCCAGGAAAAATGTTTGAAGCTATATCCGGGTTTGCGTGCCATCCAACTGGCAATTTTCCAGAACCGGTCGGGAAATGGCTTTTGGAGATCGAGATGGTTGGTCACCTGCTCAAAGTAATTTACAAATCCATAGGATTCGAAAAACTCCTTATAATAAGGGGGATTGTATTGCATCCCAAACGCCGGTTGGGTAAATCCTTCCACCAGCAGGCCCCAAAAGTTATCGTTCTCCCCAAAATTTATTGGTCCATCCATGGCTTCCATGCCTCGTTCTTTCAACCATTTCTTTGCCGTATCAAAGAGCAAATAGGCTGCTTTCTTGTCGTTAATGCACTCAAAAAAGCCCATTCCACCGGTGGGTTGATCGAAGCCAAAAGCCTTTTTCTTGTTAATAAAAGCCGCCACACGTCCAATGGTTTTTTTCTGATCGTTTAACAGGAGGAAGCAAACCGCCTCCCCATGATGAAAAAAATCATTTTTGGCGGGATCAAAGACCTCCTCTACCATCATATCCAATGGACGAACATAGGCATCGTCTCCCTGGTAAATAACCTCCACCACATCAAGAAACTGCAGCTTTTCTGCCTTGGACTTTACTTCAATTATTTGCATAAGACATTAATATATGAACAGGATGAAACCATTTTAGAATCGTTGGCCATAATTTCAGCACACAAAGGTCAAATAAATTCTTTAAAACTGAAACCAGCAGCTATAATCCTCTGGTGTTTTTGGTTTCCATCCCCGATAAAAAAATTCATTTCTACTGAGATCGTACTCATAATCTTTGCCCCACTCCTCAATATTCAAGGCCACTTCCCGCACAGCTTCAACCATATAATCAACCTCCCGGTCGGTCATGGTGGGATGAATAGACAATCTGATCCAGCCGGGTTTTTCCGACAAGTCTCCGTTATCAATTTTCCCGGTAATATGACTGGAGGTGGAGTAATCGACATGAAGCAGATAATGGCCATAGGTTCCTGCGCAGGAACAGCCGCCACGCACCTGAATCCCATACCGGTCGTTAAGCAGCCGCACCACGAGATTAAAATGAAAACCCTGCAGGTAAAAGGAAATTACCCCCAGGCGCTCTTGCTGAGGTTGTGCCAATATGTTAAGCCCGGGAATGGCTTGAAACCCGGAAAAAAGTTTCTTCATCAGCTGCTTTTCCCGTTGTTGAATGTTATCGCACCCCATCTGCTCCTTGAGCTGGATACACATGGCGGCACGAATCGACTGCAAAAACCCGGGGGTTCCGCCATCCTCGCGGGCTTCAATATCCTCCACGTACCGGTATTTTCCCCACCTGTTGGTCCAGTTAACCGTGCCTCCCCCGGAATTATCGGGCGCAGCATTATGATATAGGGTCGAATTAAAAACCATCACACCACAAGAACCGGGGCCACCTAAAAACTTATGGGGAGAAAAGAAAATGGCATCCAGGCGCTCCTGGGGATCGGCAGGATGCATGTTTATTTTTGTGTAGGGGGCACTCGCAGCAAAATCAACGAAACAGAACCCGCCATTTTGGTGCATGATACGGGCCATTTGGTGATAAGGCACCTCGATTCCGGTAACATTAGAGCAAGCCGTAAAGCTGCCAATCTTGAGGGTCCGGTCCTTATAATTTTCTATTTCCCGTTCAAGAACCTGCGGGTCGACCAGCAAGTTCTGATCGGGTTCAAGCACCACCACATCGGCATTGGTCTCCAGCCAGGAAGTGTGATTGGAATGATGCTCCATATGGGTAAGAAAAACCACCGGCCGATCGTGGGCCGGCATATGAAAATAGGGCATCGCCTGCTCGGGCACCCGCATCCCCAGGATGCGTTGAAGTTTATTTATAACCGAAGTCATTCCAGAACCAGCTGTAATGATGATATCATCCTTCCCGGCATTTACGTGCTGCTTAATTATCTGGTGTGACAAACGATAGGCATTGGTCATTATCATACCGGTATCACTCGATTCGGAATGGGTATTGGCTACCATAGGTCCAACCGTCTCCACGATCTGCTTTTCGATGGGTGCATAAAGTCTTCCCGAAGCAATCCAATCGGCATATATCAATGGTTTTTGGCCATAGGGTGTCTCCAGGGTCGCATCAAAACCAATAATATTTTTCCGGAACTTCTCGAAATAAGACTCAAGTGATTTCATATTTAGAACCTGATATTAATCTGTTATCCAGCAAATCATCCGTCTGCGTAATCTTTTTGCTGCTGCAAATATAGCAATCACATCCAAATGAAATAATGACTTTTTCCTAAATCCCTCAAAACCATGTCCCAGTTCATTCCGGCCCTTAGGGAAACCGGCTGGCAGGAACACTAAAAAGCTGACTACCATAGGCCTGCGCAGTAATTGACTCATCTTACAAGTCACTGAACCCAATCTACGGACAATGAAGAAACCCTGTAAATTTTTATCCTTTGGTTTTTTGTGCCCCTCATTGGGCAGAAAATTTCTTTAATCAAGTCCAGGTACGCATCAATTAGGCGTTGTATGATAACATCATCCCAACCAAATTCCAAAAACAAAACTTACACAGAAGGTAAGTGATGGTAGAGATTAACCTACAAATTGCGCGGGGCCTCCAGCTCAAATGCTGTTTCCATAGCCACCTGCCTTGTCGGCTCATTTTCACTGCGGCTCCATTCGCGAACGGTGTTCATTATCAGGTCGCGGTTGGCGGGAGAAAAGCGCCCGGCCATCTTCAGAGCATGACCAACAGGGTGCATAAAACCTGGTTGGGCCGACAACTCTTCGAGTCGTTTCATACAATCCGGAAGGCTTCCAAATCCTTTGGCTCCCAAAAACCTATACTGCCACCCAATGCCCATGGCGGCGGCATAGGACAAGAACCCTGAAGAACTGTTGAGCCAGCTATACAAAAGGTTATCAGACCCTTCCCTTTTGCCCAGAATATTCATAGCCATCTGCTCGGCAAGCTCAACCGTGTCTGTCATTTTACCCCATTCGTTCAACTCCTCATCCTTCAATTCATCAGGCAGAGCCACCAGGGTGGCCAGAATCATGGTCTCCCTGATTTCACGAAACCACAGCCGGCGAGCCAGCTCATTATTTCTGGACAAGCTTTTGCTCATTTGGCGCAGGTGCACCAACATTACACCATAATTCTTCAGATAGGAGGCCCCTGATTCAGAAATCAGCTGGGCTGTATCACCATTTCTTAAGTGATTTATCTGTGAAAGTAACGCGCTAATTTCTTTTTCTAAAGCCTCATTAGCAGGGAATATTCTCATTTTCATAGCATTAATGGTTTATTCACCCCGAAAGCCCAAAAAACAATGGATTTTTGAGAAACATTTGCAAAACTATAGAAAAAAATTTTACCTTTGCACCGCATTGAAAATGGTGATTGTAGCTCAGTAGGTTAGAGCGCCAGATTGTGGCTCTGGAGGTCGCCGGTTCGACTCCGGTCTTTCACCCTTAGAAGCGCACAAACAGCTAATTTAAAGTTGTTTGTGCGCTTTTTTCATGGCTTTCAGGCATCCCTGCACACTCCTGAAAACATCTGTATTGGACCAGCCAAAATCTTTTCAAAAAATGAGAAAAACCAAAAAAATAATACATAACTGAAATCGCATGCGGAAGTCGGAAGCAGGATTTTAGCTAATACTCAGAATAAAATCCAGGCTTCAATCACAGGTAGTCACCCAGTGTCCTACCCTCGACCAAAGTCCGTTTTCGCAAAAACCCGGGACGGATATACAATTGTTTGGCTGGGGCGAGGGACAACGCATATTGAAATCACCTTTCCCACGAAATTCACGGACCTCACTTATGAAAAAATGAAAATGCCAGAACTAAATTTCAGGCACCTACAAAGATGAAATTAATTAATTCCGGCTTACCGGACAACGATAAAAAACCATATAAACCTGTAAAACAATTATTTATGAATGCAAAAGAAACTGTTAAGCAAGTAATTGAGAAACACAATTTAGTACACATTGCCAGCCTCGACAGCGAAGGTGTCCCTTGTGTAAGGGGCGTAGACTATGCCTCCGATGAAGATCTTAATCTTTATTTTACGACCAACCGCCACACCCGAAAGGTTGAACAAATATCCAGCAACCAAAATGTTGGTTTTGTCATTGACCATGATTGCGCCAATATGGGAGCTCTTCTGCAGTTAAAATACATTAAAGGAACTGCTGTTGCCACCGAGATCACCGAGCCCAATGATAAGCAAAAAGCCATGGGTTTGATTATGCAAAAATTTCCATATCTAAGTGGCTTGCCATTTGGACCAGAGGAGATGAAAATCTATAAAGTAGCCTTAAAAGAAGTGTTACTCACCGACAATACCATTGAGTTTGGACACACCGAGTTGGTTCAGTTATAATTGTTGATTATCAAAGAAATAAAAAAGGCTATGCTCTGTTGGGGCATAGCCTTTTTTACCAATATGCATTAACAACAGACATCTGCTGGCGCAGAATTTACCTTTAAAATATTTTTCACAGGACAACAGGGATGCCAATGTAATTAATAGATGGTCTCTGAAAAATGAGGCAACAGCTGATGAATCAGATCCATAAAAATGTCATTCTGAAAACCCCGGAATAGAGTAGGCTAATAGCGATTAGGCAGGAATAAACAAAGATCAAAATCCGCTTTTCCCCAAATTCACGGACCTCACTTATGAAAAAATAAAAATGCCAGAACTAAATTTCAGTCACTTACAAAGATGAAATTAAAGGGTTCCCGGGTTACTGCCCATCGATGAATATTTTTTATTAATAAATCCCGAAATTAGATCCGTAATTTATGTTTCGTATTCGACCTGAATTAATTACCTTTCATCCCAAAATAATGAATTTGTTTTGATTGGCCGAAATTTAAGGTGCAATGGTCAATCGTTTGTACATTTTTCCAGGTGAGTCGTTCCAATATTTTTGATTGAACCAATCCCCCATTATTTTAGTTTGTTTATCGAACCCCAAACGCGTTGCATTGATCCTCAAACATTTAAACACATTCATCAGAAGACCGTTGATTCTTCCCGGGGAAGAAAGGCAAACAGGGAAATTCCTACTGGTAAAAAGGGTTCTGCTGGCCCTATTCTTTGGGGTATTCTGGATAAATCCTGCCCTCTCGCAGGGATTGGTCGAAATCATTCAAAAAACGCAGAAAGCCGTTATCCAGGGGGTGACTTACGATTCCAACGGATATTCAACCGACAGTGTGATGGGATTCTTCATCAGTGCCGATGGGCTGGCCATCACC
>JBFHFS010000020.1:0-79238 GCA_041583495.1 Marinilabiliaceae bacterium
AAATAGCCAAACCGGTTTAGTTTGTTCTTAAAGTACACTGTTGTGAAAAAAGTATCCATTCAAGATATTGCCAACAACCTGAAACTCTCAAAATCTACCGTCTCCCTGGTATTAAATGGCAGGGGCGATGAGAAACGGATTAGCCAGGAGACTCAGGAGAGGGTGGTGAAATATGCCAGGGAGCAAAATTATAAACCCAACCAGCTGGCCAGGGGGCTGAGCACCGGCAAAAGCGAAATGATTGGACTCATAGTCCCTAATATATCCGATAACTTTTATGCCCGCATTGCCCGCCGGATTGAGCGAAAGGCCAGACACCACGGTTATAATGTTATTTTCAGCAGCTCTTCAGAAAACCCTGATAGGGAAAAAGAGCTTATTTATTCCATGCTCGACCGTCAGGTGGAGGGGTTGATTATTGCATCTACCCAAAAAAATCAGGAGGAGATAGGGCGCCTGAAAAAAATGAAATTTCCCTTTGTGCTGATCGATCGGCACTACCCCGAAATAGATACCAACTTTGTGATAATCGATAATGCAAGTGGAACAACCCGCGCCGTAGAGGAGCTTATTCGGGCCGGGAGAAAACGCGTGGCATTTATCACCCTGGAAAAGGGGCTGGAGCCTATTCATCAGCGTTTAGTGGGCTACCTGGAAACCATGGAAGCGCATGGTCTGGAGGTGGAACCGGGTTTTGTTAGAGAGTTGAATTACGAGAATTATGAGGCGGAGATGCCCCAAGTGATCCGAACCATGGTGGAAGCTCCTGTGACCATCGACGGAATTGTATTTGCAACCCATTATCTTACCGCAGCTGGTTTAAGAGAGTTGAAGAAGTTAAACATTTTGGTTCCCCGGCAGGTGGCCATTGTCAGCTTTGATCAGATGAACGCTTTCGACCTGGTGGAACCGCCCATAACGGCTGTTTCACAACCGGTGGATGAGATTGGAGACCGGGCCGTTGATATTTTGTTGAATAATTTAGAAAACCCGGTGACCCCGCTGGAGCATTTAATTCTGAATCCCAGTTTTATTTGCCGGGAATCTTGCGGCTCGTTGTAGGGCCTTATTTGGAGACTGGCTAAACCGGTTGGGCCTGCGCCTTTCTGTGAAAACCAACCCCTTGGCCGACACCCATCTTAAGGGCAACCTAACCGCTAAAATCTATTTGTTAAGTGTTAATTAGAAATACATCTTATGAAACGAATCCAACAGGTTATCACCACGAAAAGAGAGCGTATGAAACGGGGTCTGTTAGCAACCTGCCTGGTCGGCCTCATGCTGGTTTTTCCTGCAAGGTTTTTTGCCGCCGGCAATATTTCTGTAACATTCCAATATCCCAAACCTTATCAAACCGCCTATGTTGGCCAACAGTTATTGGTTAAGGCCTGTCTCCGGGGGGAAGGCCCAACCCGTTACAGCAAACTGGTGTTGGACAATGGCTACGAGGCCCAAATTACCTCCGAAAACGATACTTCCTGGGTTTGGCTACCGGTTATTGGGCAGGTAGATCGAATGAACCTGATGGTGGCGGGTCACAAAACCCCTGCGCAACAGCAGCTCTTCACACCCCTGGTTGCTGCCGACTGGGACTTCTTTAAGGAGGGCACCTTCCACATCATCTCTTCGTCACACCAGGATATCGCCTGGATGAATACCCCCGATTCATGCAAGGAAGAGCGTCTCAACGACATTATTTTGCCCGCCCTGGAAATCATGAAGACCGATCCCAACTATCATTTTGGGATGGAACAAGTCCTAAACCTGAAAGAACTCATGGAGGAACATCCCGAGCGAAAAGAGGAGGTCATTCAGCGTTGTGTAGAGGGGCGGTTTGCCTGGGGAGCTACTTATAATCAGCCCTACGAAGGGTTGCAAACGGGCGAACAACTCATACGGCAGGTTTATCTGGGCCGACGATGGATAAAAGAGAATTTTCCCGGTTGCGACGATCGTACCGCTTATAACATCGATGTCCCCGGCCGTACCCTTCAGATGCCGCAGATCCTTTCCAAATCGGGGGTTGATTACCTCTTTATTTCACGGCATAAGGAGGGTTTTTACGATTGGTATTCACCCGATGGCAGCTCCATTTTAACCTACACGCCAGGGAACTATGGCTGGGCCGTTATGTTCTATAAGTTTTTTGAGGAGGATGCCATCGAGGCTATGCACAAGCTCCAATCGAGAGTGAAAATGTGGAGCGATTATTACCGGGAACGTAACTTGCCTCCCCACTTTGCCATCGTTATCAGCAATGATGCTGCTGGTCCGGCCAACTATGCTTCGGTAGTCAGTGAATGGAACTCCATCGTGGAAAAAACAGGGGCTAAAATACCAACCCTGAGACACTCTACGGCTCAAAAATTCCTGGATCAGATCACCCAAAAGGAGTTGAACCTTGAAAAAATAGAGGGCGAACGCCCCAATCTGTGGGCATACATCCATGGTCCCGGCCATCAAAAAGCCATTGCTTCGATGCGCAAAGCGGGCCGGATGTTGCCCTCTGCTGAGATTTTCAGTTCTATCAACGGATTGGTTAATAATGGCCTGGCCCAATATCCTCAATCGGAAATCACCCTTGCTTATGAAAACTCTATTTACCCCGATCATGGATGGGGGGGGAAGAATGGCGATATAACCGATAGCATCTTTAAAAGTAAGCTCGACCAGGCGGCCCAAAAGGCCGATGAAATGGTAGGACGGGCTCTGCAGTCCCTCTCCCAACGTGTGAAAACCGATCGGCCGGGAGCGGTCGTGGTGTACAACGATCTGTCGTGGAACCGCAACGACGTGGCCTCATTAAAACTGGATAAAGAGGGTGATTATTACCTCACAGACGAAGATGGTAAGCTGGTGGCTTCTCAAACCGGGCTGGAAGACGGAGAATTCATGCTTTGGTTCATGGCCAGGGATATTCCATCGCTGGGTTATCGTACCTTTTACCTCAAAAAGGGGAAGAAGAGTTTGGCCGTACCCCGCCAGGTGTTACCCAATGCTTGCATCAACGACTTTTATGAGATGCATTTGGGTGATGGAGGGATCACCTATTTGTTCGACAAACAGCTCAACCAGGAGGTGATCCGCAGCACCCGATTCTCCGGCGGAGAGGTGCTTACCATGGGTTATAATGGCAATGGGGCAGGTGAGTTCACCCAGTTTACAGCCCCCACCATGGACGGGTACGATAAAACCGGTGCTCACCAGGCTCAGTGGGCTATTACCGCCAATGGACCAGTCTTTACCGACTATCAAAATAAGGTCCCGTTCAAGAATGCCGCGATTGTTCAACGGATTCGGGTCTACCATGTGGCTAAACAAATCGACTTATCGGTGGATCTGCTCAACTGGGATGGAACCCGTAACCGGGAGTTTCGGTTGGCTTTACCGGTGAATATGGACGACTTTAAGATCAGCTACGAGGCGCCTATGGCCATTTCGGAAGTGGGTAAGGATGAGATGAAACAAAGGCCTAAAGGGTGGAGCTGGGGCGGTACATACTATCAAAAACCAGAGGAGATCCACCCCAGAGAGGTGATGAATTATATCAGCTCATCGAATCACCAGTGGGCGGTCACCCTTTCCTCGGATGTGGCAGTGGCCGACTGGGTGGATCCTACCCGCGAAGCCGTCGACTATCCCGTGTTGCAGGGCATTCTGCTGGCCTCTCACAAGAGTTGTCATGGATTGGGTAACTGGTATGTGCAAAAAGGGGATCATCATTTCCGTTTTTCCTTAAAATCCCATCCTGCCGGGATGCAGGAAGCTTTCCACTTTGGAACCTCGGCCAATCATCCGCTAACGGCCGTTCTTCTTGCCGAAGGCAACCCTAACGGAGTGCTGCCTGCCTCCAGGAGTTTCGTCAGCATCTCCGATCCCATGGTGCGCATTGCCACCCTTAAGAAAAGCGAAGACGACGAGGCTCTGTTGCTAAGATTAGTTGAAATGGAAGGATTAGATAAACAAGTTGAAGTCACCTTTAATCAGCCCTTTAAACAGGTGTATAAAACCAATTTAGTGGAGGAGAATCCAACGCCTCTTAATCTGTCAGGGGTTACCTTAAAAGTCCCTATTGGTAAAAACGCCATTGAGGCCTATAAAATAGAGTTTTGACAGGGGTGGGGAGGGTTTGTGATTCATCTAAAACCACAGCCCTCTTTGGTGGCTTGCCCGGGTGGAAGGGAGCAGGAGAATAAGGGGATGAATGTCTCCCTTTTTATAAATCGAACCATGTAATGCATTAATTTAACTAGGATGATACTAAAAAATGAACTAACCCTTTACAACCAATACTTCGAAGGCGAATTATTCAACATTCTTTCCTATTGGATGAATTACGGAATCGAAAAGGGGGGGGATGGTTTTTATGGCGCCGTAGATTTAAATAACCAGCCGGTTCTTTCGGCCAATAAGACCAGCGTATTGAATGCCCGCATCTTATGGACCTTTGCGGCAGCTGCCAAAAGGTATCCCGGTAGAGGCTATGACAAGGTGGCTCACACCGCTTATCGGGTCGTCACCAACGACTTTGCCGACAGAGAGCAGGGTGGCTTTTTTATGGAGCTTTCCGCTTCCAATAAAGTGGTGAGCGACCTTAAACATACCTATGCACAGGCTTTTGTAATCTATTCGCTTTGTAAATACTATGAGTTTTCGCCTTCACCGGAGGTCATGAAAGGGATTCAGGACTTCTTTTTTCTGTTGGATCGAAAAACCAAAGATCCTCATCATCCGGGCTATCTTGAGGCTTTTACCCGCGACTGGACTCTTTATGAGGAGAACCGATTGGCCGACAACAACGAGCCCAAATCGATGAATACCCATCTGCATGTGCTTGAAGCCTTTGCTGCTGTTTATAAAGTGTGGAAGGGTGATTTGATTAAGCAGCGCCTCACCGAACTGTTGGAGATCTTTATCCGGTATATCATTCGCGAGGACGGGCATCTGGGGGTTTTCTTTTTGGACGATTTTACCGAGACCCCTGATTCTAAAGGCATATGTTCTTTTGGCCACGACATTGAAGCCTCGTGGTTGATTTGGGAGGCCGCCGGAATATTAGGGGACGACTCCATAAAAGACCGGATCAAACCCCTGATCCAAAAGATGGCCGACGCTGTTTTGCGCGAGGGGGTGGATAAAGACGGGGGATTATTCCTCGAATCCACCCGCTTTGGGAGTCATTTGCGCACCAACAAACATTGGTGGTTGCAGGCCGAAAATCTGGTGGGCTTCATGAATATGTATCAGCTGACGGATGATCCTAAATATTGGGAAACGGTTAAGCTGACCTGGGATTTTATCGATCGGTGTGTCATTGATCATGTAGGGGGAGAGTGGTTTACCAAGGTGAACCGGCTGGGAAAGCCTTTTCTGCTCGAACCTGCAGACGATCCCTCGCCATTCTACCGCAACGACTGGAAAATTGATCCCTGGAAATGTCCCTACCATAACGGCCGGGCTATGATGGAGATGGTACATCGCCTGGATAGTAAGTAAAGAGGCACGATGGTCTCAAAAGATAAGTAAAGACCCACGAGCGTGCGTCTCCACAGTATGGCAGAGCAACTCAACAGTATGTAAAGACGCACAAGGCGTCTCAACCAAAGCTAAAAACAATGAATGGATACGAAAGAATAACCGCCGCCTTAGCTGGCAAGCCTACCGATAAGATACCCGTCATGTTGCATAACTTTATGATGGTGGCCCAGGAGGCCGGCCTTACCATGGAGCAATACCGAAATGACCCCAAAGCCATCGCCAATGCCTTTATACGGTCGGTTGAAAAATACCGGTACGACGGCATCCTGGTAGATCTGGATACGGTGACCCTGGCCGGGGCTTGTGGGGTGGAGGTGGATTTCCCCTTAAATGATCCAGCCCGTTCCCATAAAGGAATTCTAGATTCTTATGACGATATCAAGAAGCTTAAGCCAGTGGATGTTGGAAGCTATAAGTATGTGCAAGTGTGGTGTGAAGCGGTTTATCTTTTAAAGAATTACTTTAAAGATGAGATCTTTGTGCGCGGTAACTGCGACCAGGCGCCTTTTTCGCTGGCAAGTATGATTCGTGGCACCGAAAACTGGATGATGGACCTCTTAATGACCGAGGAACAGTTCATTTTCGAATTGTTGGATTATTGCACCCGGGCGACCTCCCGGTTTATCACCCTGATGGCGCAAACCGGAGCCGATATGGTCTCTAATGGAGATAGTCCTGCCGGCCCCGACATGATACCGGCCGATTTGTACGAGAAATTTGCCCTGCCTTACACCAAAAAGGTGGTAGAGGTGTCCCACAAGGCGGGCGTTCCCTATACGTTGCATATCTGTGGCAATACCGATATCATCATTGACCAGATGATGGAGACCGGTGCCGACGGACTGGAGCTGGATTACAAAACCGACGTGAAGAAGGCCTTTGACCGCATGCACGATAAAGTAACCTTCTTTGGCAATGTAGACCCATCGGGCGTTCTGGCTTTAGGGACCCCGCAGTTGGTGAGACAAAAAACGCTGGAGTTGCTGGATGTTTTCAGCCATACCAACCGGTTTGTCTTAAATTCGGGTTGTGCACTGCCCTCCACAACCCCTTCTGAGAATATTGAAATGTTCATAAAAACTGCCAGAGAATACAGATAGTTATGCAAAAAAAATCTTCCCTTTATCTTATCGCCATCAGCTTTGTATCCACCATTGGTGGGTTCCTCTTTGGCTACGATACCGCCATTATATCAGGCTGTAACTCCTTTCTTCAATCTCATTTTGAGCTGACACCCGCCATGCTTGGCTGGGTGGTTTCCTCGGCTTTGCTGGGCACCATTCTGGGATGTGCGATCTCGGGTGTTATCACCGATGGTTTTGGCCGGAAAAAGGCGCTGATCGTGGCGGCTACCTCCTTAACCATCTCGGCCATTGGATCCATGTTAACCCCCCAATTTCTGGGCGATTCGGGTCAGGCCGTATGGATCTTCTCGGGAGCCGGTTTTTCTTTCAATATGCTCATTTTGGCCCGCCTGATTGGAGGCATAGGGGTAGGCATCACCTCGGTGGTGGCTCCTATTTATATCTCCGAACTAACCCCCCCGGAGAAAAGGGGGAAGATGGTTTCTGTTTATCAACTCTCCATCACCCTGGGCATATTGTTGGCTTTCCTGGTCGACTGGATGGTGCTAAGCCATGCAGGTGAGGCCGCCGGGGTAATCGTTAGCGAGGCCACCGGTTTTTTTCACTGGCTCTTTGTGTCGGAGTTATGGCGTGGCATGTTGGGGACTGAAATCCCCATTGCCTTGCTTTTTCTCATACTGCTCTTTCTAACTCCCGAGAGTCCCCGCTGGTTGATTGCCCGGGGACGCGGCTCCGAGGCGATCTCTACGATGATTCGGATCTCAGGTAAAGAACAGGCAGAGAGGCAGATGGCTGAAATTGAGGAGATGGTTAAAGAGGAGACGGGTGGTCTTAAAGAGTTGCTTCAGCCCTTCTTGCGCAGGCCCCTGTTGATCGGAATCCTGCTCCCCATGTTTTCCCACCTGAGTGGGATTGCCGCCATCATGTATTTTGCCCCCAACATTCTGAACGAAGCCTTCAAAAGTGTGGAAAGTTCGTTCTTGGGGGCCGTCCTGGTTGGTGTGGTCAACACCCTCTTTACCTTCGTGGCCATCATGAACATCGAACGGTTTGGCCGGCGCAGGCTCTTGCTGATTGGGGTGGTGGGCGCCTTTTTGTCGCTGGCAGGAGTGGGCATTCTCTTTGCCATTGGATCCAGCCTCATTATCATTCCCCTGCTCTTTTATGTGGCCTGTTTTGCCTTTTCTTACGGACCCATCACCTGGGTGGTTATCAGTGAAATCTTCCCTACCAGGGTTAGAGGACTGGCCGTTTCGATGGGCAGTTTTTCACTAATGGTTACCGGTTTTTTTATCACCCTCACCAATCCGGTGTTGATAAAGGCAATCATGCCCTCAGGAACCTTCTTTTTGTATGCCGCATTAACGCTACCTGCCATCTGGTTCATCTGGCGATTTGTGCCCGAAACCAAAGGCAAAACCCTTGAAGAAATAGAGAAATCATGGCACGAGAATTTAAAGAATAAACGGAGGTAAAGAAAGGGCTATAAAGGTTATCGGATATTCGTAACCACAAGGACGTCATCCCTCCATAACCCGGAGCTTGCCTTGCATCCTGATACCCTTTTTACTTTAGCCTTTAGCCTTTACCCTTTTAACTTTACCTTTTTTTTTAACGACCTTTTAACTACTTACTTATGGCCCTTTGGAAGAACGATGATGAACTCTTTGACATCGCAAAAAAAGAACTTTTTGTGGCCCTCGTAGGGGATGTATTGGATAAGCTAAATCTCCGGCATCAGTTTCTGCCCCCTTCGCTAAAGCCCCTGAGATCCGATTTTGTGGTGATTGGCAGGGCTATGCCCGTGCTGGAAGCCGATGTATTCGACGAGGTGGTGGAGGAAACCAACAATCCCCTGATGAAGAAGCCCTTTGGGATCATGTTTGAGGCGCTGGATAGCCTGAAAAAGAATGAGGTCTACATCTGTACGGGGGCTTCCCCCCGTTATGCCCTCTGGGGCGGATTAATGAGTACCAGAGCCCTGAAGCTGGGGGCTGCCGGGGCGGTTTTGCATGGTTACTCCAGGGATACCAACGAGATACTAAAGCTCAATTTTCCCACCTTCTCCTATGGTGGCTTCGCACAGGACCAGGGACCCAGGGGCAAGGTGGTTGACTATCGTGTTCCCATTGAGCTGGAGGGGATCAGGGTAAGGCCCGGCGACATCATCTTTGGCGATCGGGACGGAGTGCTTGTGGTTCCCCATGAAGCAGAGGAAGAGGCCTTTAGCGGAGCCATCGAAAAGGCACGTGGAGAACAACTGGTGAAGGAAGCATTGGAACAGGGCATGAGTACCGTGGAGGCCTTTCGTAAGTTTGGCATCATGTAGCTGGGAAAGTCCTTAATTTTAAGCACCAAATAAAAGCTGTAACAATATGACTAAGATAGATTTAACCGGCAAGAAAGCGTTGGTCACCGGTGGGAGCAAGGGCATTGGCTCAGCAATTTGCAGAGAATTGGCTGCGTGTGGAGCAGATGTTTTTATCAATTATTATTCGCACAAGGAAGATGCGGAGAGGCTTGCGCAGGAGATTGAACGGACATACCATGTAAAGGCTTATGCTGGAGGTGCCGATGTTTCTAAGTCGGACCAGGTAAAGCAAATGTTTGCTCTAATGGATGAGAATTTGGGAGGCATTGATATTCTGGTCAACAATGCGGGGACCGAAAGTGTGGTTCATGTATTGCATATGGAAGAAGAGGAATGGGATCGTGTGGTAAATACTAATCTTAAAGGCCCGTGGTTGTGTTCGCGTGAGGCTGGGAAACGAATGGAAAAGGCTGGTGGAGGCGTCATCATAAACATTTCCTCTATTCACGATACCGTGCCACGCAAAGGTTTGATTCATTACTGTTCGGCAAAGGCAGGATTAAAAATGTTTGGCAAATGCTTGTCTTTGGAGCTGGCCGAGAGCAATATACGCGTGGTTTCGGTGGCGCCGGGGGCCATTGAAACAGAGATGAACCGTGAAGAGATTAACAAATTTGGACGGGATAAATTCAATAACTGGATTCCTTCCCGAAGAGTTGGAGACGCATCTGAGGTTGCTCAATCGGTGGCCTTTTTGGCAAGCGATTTGGCTGGGTATATCAACGGGGCCGACCTCTACATCGATGGTTCCTACATGAATAACACCATTCAATACGATCCCCGACCGCCCAGAAAAAACATCTGACCCAATCTGAAAAAACCGGAATCAGCCCTCAGCGACCAGGTGGCGCTCACGGGCTGGATCTTAGAGGTTTTGTCCATTATTAGGTAATCTTAATTACCCTGCAATATGATAAATTTAAAAGGCATTGCGTGGGATCATCCAAGGGGATATGAGCCCTTGAGAGCAGTTTCACAAGCTTATTCCGGCCTTCATAAAGATGTTTTGATATCGTGGGATATTCGGTCTCTGAAGGCCTTTGGTGACATGCCCGTCGAAGAGTTAATCGATCGGTATGACCTTATTACCATCGATCACCCCTACATGGGGCAGGCTCATAAAAACGGCCTGTTGTGCCCCCTCAATGAGGTACTCTCTCCGGAGGTACTCAATACCCTGAAACAGCAATCGGTGGGACCGGGTTTTCAATCCTACCACTACCACAACCAAATGTATGCCCTTCCCATAGATGCGGCTGCACTGGTGGCGGCGTTCCGGCCTGACCTGCTGGAAGCCTCCCGTTTGTCGCTTCCCCTAACACGGGATGAACTGAAAATCTTTTACCGGAAGGTGCCCAAAGGCCTTTCGGTGGCCTGGCCACTGTGTGCTACCGACTTGTGGTGCTCCTTTTTAACCCTTTGCGCACAGGAGTCCGGAGGAGACTTTATTCAGGATTTTAAGATTGATGAGCCGGTGGGTAAACGTGTGCTCGATGAGTTAAAGGTTCATCTCGAATTCCTGCACCCCCAATCCATCCAATGGAATCCTATTCAGGTGCTTGATCAGATGGCCAATGAGGAATCCATCCTCTATGCGCCCTATTTGTTTGGGTATACCAACTACAGCAGAGTGGGGTTTTCTAAAAACAGGTTGAAGTTCACCAATAGCCCCGTTTCTCCTTCCTCTCCTGTAACCACCATCCTGGGCGGGGTAGGATTGGCCATTTCTGCCCGCTGCCAGTTTGTTTCCGCGGCTGCCGGCTTTGTTGCCTTTGCGGCCCTTGCCAATACCCAGGAGGGGATTTATACCCAAAACGGAGGACAGCCGGGTAATCTGGTTGCCTGGTTAAGTGAGGAAAATAACCGGTTGTGTAATAATTTCTTCAAAGAGACCCTCAAAACCTTCGAAAAGGCTTATGTGCGCCCTCAACATCCGGGATGGAACCATTTTCAGGAGCAGGGGGCCGATTTGTTGCACCAGGGCCTGTTGCAAAACAGAGAGTCGGGCAGTATCATGAAAGATTTAAATCAATTGTATCAATCGCTGGCACGGGATGAATCGGGTTCATTATAAAAACAGCAGATCGGATGAAACGACCCTGTTTGAAAAACATCACTTTTCCCTAATTTTTCGGGAAATGACTAAGGTGGTGATTTCCCCCGGATTGAGTTCGGGACAGGTTAGTGGAAAATGAATGAAAATATAAACAGATGAATAAACACATTGAAATAAAGATTGAAAAGGGCATTGCCCGCTTAACTTTCAATCGCCCAGCCCAACTCAATGCCATGAACCGGCAAATGATGGATGAAATCATTGAGGGTATTGAGCGGATCAATCGGACCCGGGAGGTGAGGGTGGCTATAATGAGTGGAAAGGGGCGCGCATTTATGGCCGGCGCCGATATCAAAGAGTACGGGAGCCAGACGCCCGAGGAATTCAGGTCTTTTCAGGAACGTGGCAAGCAGTTGTATCAAGCCATCGAAAAGGCTTCGATCCCCTGGATTGCTGCCGTGAATGGGTTTGCCCTGGGAGGCGGATTTGAGATCGCTCTGGCCTGCGATCTGATCCTGGCCTCTGAATCGGCTTTAATGGGCCTTCCGGAGGTCTTCCTTAGTCTAATTCCCGGTGGTGGGGCTACCCAGCGGCTGACCCAAAAGATTGGCGTTAACCGCGCTAAAGAGATGTTGTTTACCGGAGGGCAATACGAGGCCCGTATCTTGTTCGAGTGGGGGATCGTTAACCAGCTCTTTTCGTCTGAAGCATTTGAGCAGGGAGTGACCCAATATGCCGAAAAGCTCTCCAGGCGTCCCTCCGGGGCTATGACACAGCTCAAGAGACTCGCTAACTTAAGCCTTACCGAGGCCCCTTTTCACAGCAGAATCAACGACGAAGGAGAAACCGTTTTTCAACTCTTCTTTTGTGAGGAGGCTCAAAAGGCCATTCAGAATTTTATCCGTAAAAACGAAAACAGCAGCCGGCACGACTAAAGAAAGAGGGTTAGTCAGTGGATTGTGTTGTGAACGTTGAAAATAATAATTGGTTGTATCATGGAAAACAAAGGGGCATTAAAAGGATTGATCGTAGCCGATTTCTCCCAGCTGGCGCAAGGACCCTGGGCTACACAGATGCTGGGGGATATGGGTGCCGAAATCATCAAGATGGAGCCGGTGAAGGGCGATTGGATGCGGCATTACGCCTATGGGAATCTTTACCCCCAGGGAGAGAGCATCTCTTTTGTGAGTTTTAACCGCAATAAACGGAGCATTGCACTCGACCTTAAGCAGGAACAGGGGATAGGTATAGCTAAGGCCATCATCGCCAAAGCCGATATCTTAGTGGAAAATTTCAGACCCGGGGTGATGGACCGGCTGGGACTGGGGTATGAGGAGATGAAATCGCTCAACCCCCGCCTGGTCTACTGTTCCAGCTCGGGCTATGGCGCTTCGGGCCCCTATCTGAAACGCCCGGGCCAGGATTTGCTGGCGCAATCCATCAGCGGAGGAGCCTCGCTGAATGGCCGTAAGGGCGATATGCCCGTTGTAACAGCCGTGGGTCAGGCCGACCTGTTGACCAGCCTGTTTATCGTTCAGTCGGTGTTGGCTGCCATCTATGCCCGCGAGAGAACCGGGCGGGGCCAAAAGATTGAGGCCAACCTGTTGAATTCAGCAGTCGGCTTTCATGTGCAGGAGATAACCGCTTATCTGCATCGGGGAAGTAATCCCGAACGCAGCGAGAGTGGTATTCCTAATCCCTGGCTGGGCGCCCCTTATGGTCTTTATCATACCCGGGATAACTACCTGGCTATTGGGATGAACTCGGTTCAAAGACTGGCTGAGGTGGTAGGGCTCGAAAAATACAAGAGCCCCGACTATGCTTCCAACAACATCATGGAGAAGAGGGATCAGATCCGCCTCGATTTTGACGAGGTTTTTCGGACCAAAACAACCGATGAATGGCTGGCTATCCTGCTCGGGGCCGACATCTGGTGCTCCCAGGTCAATACCTTCGATGAAATGGTTGAGGATCCCCAAATAAAGCACAACCACATGATTATGGAATACCACCACCCGTCCATTGGCAGGGTTAAAACAACCGGCTTTCCGGTTTCCTTCAGCGAAACGCCTCAAGCCATTTATAAGCCTGCCCCCCTGTTGAACCAACATGCCGCCGAGATCCTTAAAGAGTATTGTCATTATACTGAGGATGAGATTGATGAGTTTTTTGCTAAAAAGGAATAAAATGAAACTAGGTTTTGGATTATACAAACACATGCTCAACGAAGCCAATTTCAGGTTTGCCCGACAGTGTGGTGCCACCCATTTGGTGGTGCATTTGGTCGATTATTTTGGCAATGCCGACAACAATAAAAACAATGCCAACCAGCCAATAGGCCAAAAAGAGGGGTGGGGAGGAGCCGGAGATGGTCGGCTCTGGAGTTTGGAAGAGATTCTGACGATTAAAAGAGAAATAAATAGCCATGGCCTGACATGGGAAGCCATCGAGAATTTTGATCCGGCCATTTGGCACGACATTCTTCTGGATGGCCCCAAAAAGAAAGAACAAATTGAGTTGGTAAAAGAACAAATCCGAATTGTGGGCCAAGCAGGAATTCCCTTCTTTGGATACAATTTTTCATTGGCAGGGGTGTCGGGCCGACAGGTTGGACCCTTTGCCCGTGGAGGTGCCGAATCAGTGGGAATGGACGGCACGGTCGACCAAACACCTATTCCCAACGGCATGGTTTGGAATATGGTATACGACAAAAAAGCACCCACGGGAACTGTGCCCCGTGTCAGTCACGATGAGTTGTGGAAACGCCTTCAATATTTTTTAGAAAATGTTGTTCCGGTGGCCGAACAAGCCGGGGTGAAGTTGGCGGCACACCCCGATGACCCGCCCATGCCTTACGTCCGTAACACCCCCCGTTTGGTTTATCAGCCTCACATGTACCAGCGCCTGATTGATATGCAACCCAGCAATAGCAATACCCTGGAACTCTGCTTAGGCTCTGTAGCTGAAATGACAGAAGGAGATGTGTACCAGGCCACGGATGACTACAGCAAACAAAACAAAGTAGGTTATATTCATTTTAGAAATATTGTGGGGAAAGTTCCCTCCTATAAAGAGGTTTTCGTAGATGAGGGGGATATTGACATGCTTCGTATCCTTAAGATCCTTAAGAAAAACCACTTCCAGGGGGTTCTCATTCCCGACCATACGCCCCAGATGACCTGTGATGCTCCCTGGCATGCCGGTATGGCTTACGCCATGGGCTACATGTCTGCGGCCCTGAAACAGTTGTGAAATGGATCCCACTGGGATGCATGCCCCCGAACCGGCCTGCCAGTGGAGCTTTTTCTTAAATATTGAATTATTTATTGCGTAAAATAAAACCGTTTGGATCATGAGATGCTTAAAAATTATATTTAGCGCCATCCTGTTGATGGGCTTTTGCAGTGTTACCTTTTCACAACAGGAGTACCTGGTGGGGTACGAAAAAGAGGTGAGAGGCGTGAATTTTGCCTATCCTTCGCCCTATTTGTACAACGATGCCTGTTACCTGACCAGGGCCACCGAAACTGTTGGACCCATGGAATGGGAAACCGCTGTGGTGCCTGAATCCTACAAAGGGAAAATGGTTTCATTCATTTGGCTCTATGGAATAGATGTTACCACTCAGCCACAGAATTTCCAACTTTTGGTTAATGACCGGCCCCTTCTTACCTTTTCCAATCCTATCGGAAATATCCAAAAACAGTGGAAAGTCACCCCCGATAAGGACGTCGAATTGTGTTTTTATCCGTCTATGATCGACAGCAATCAGGACCAGATGGGATATGCGGTGCTGACCCTGCCAACCAGCATGGTCACACGCGGTCGGCCCTTGAGGATAACAGTGGATGGAGTGGACAATAACAGCCATGCCTGGTATATGACTTTCAAACGTTCGCTTCATAGCGATTTCTCGGCAAAACAGTTGAATACGGTTAAAAAAGAAAATGGGAGACTCTTCAATATGGTCCGATTTAATGGGGTGCATTTGGGAGAGCCCAAAAAGGTTATCCTTTGGGTGGATGATAACTCTAAAGAGGTGACCCTGGAAACTGGATTAAATGAGATTGATTTTTTGGTTCCCCATGTAGAAAAAGCCACCACCGTAAAAACAAAAATTGAATTTGGAAAAACAGTTCAGGAGAATACAATAGGGTTGAAACCCGTTAAGGAATGGACGGTTTATCTTGTTCAGCATTCTCATACCGATATAGGCTACACCCGTCAGCAATCCGAAATTTTAGCCGAGCATTTGAGGTATATCGATGATGCCCTTGATTTTTGCGATCAAACAGATGGTTATCCAAACGAGGCGCAATTTCGCTGGACTTGCGAGGTGGCATGGACGGTTCGCGAATATGTCAATAGCCGGCCTAAAGAACAGGTTGACCGATTGATTCAACGCATAAAGCAGGGGCGTATCGAAGTGGCCGGGATGTTCTTGAATTTTTCTGAAATAGTGGATGAAACAGCCTTGGCCATTCAGTTACAAGCCTTAAAAGACTTTAAAGAAAGAGGCATTGATGTAACCACCGCCATGCAAAACGATGTGAATGGAATTGGTTGGTGTATGCCCGATTTGTATGACAATACAGGGGTTAAATACCTAACGATGGGGGTGCATGCGCATCGTGCCCGACTGCCTTTTAACAAGCCTACTTCCTTTTGGTGGGAGTCGCCATCGGGCAAAAAAATGCTGGCCTACCGCAGCGAACATTATATGCATGGAAATGCCCTTAGTCTTACCGCCGGAAGAATGGATGTGTTCAGAAATAACCTGGCCAAATACCTTGATAAACTGGAGAGCCAGGAATATCCTTTCGACAGGGTGGCCTTTCAGTTTTCAGGATATACCACCGATAATTCACCCCCCTCAACCAAAGCCTGTGATATCGTTAAAGAGTGGAACGAAAAATTTGAATGGCCAAAACTGAAATTAGCCCTTGCCAGCGAATTTTTGGTATATATGGATAAGAATCATCCCAATGAAATTGAAACAAAACGTGAAGCCTGGCCCGATTGGTGGACAGATGGTTTTGGTTCGGCCATGAAAGAGACCAAAACATCGCGAACAACCTATTCGCAAATGTTGGCCACCATGGGGGTTTTATCTATGGCTCAGGCATCGGGAGCCGACCTTCCGAATCAAATCTATGATGAAATAAAGACCTGCTACGACAATCTTTTATTGTACTCCGAACACACTTTTGGCGCCGCCGAAAGTATTACCGACCCAACTTCCAAAAACGCAATGGATCAGTGGAGCCAAAAATCATCGTATGTTTGGATGGCTAATCAGCAGGCAAATTTACTTCGCGAAAAGGCAATTGGGTTGGTGCAGCCCTTTGTTGAAATGCCACAGGAGCCATCGGTTACGGTGTTTAACACCTTAAACTGGAAGCGCTCCGGGGTTGCCGAAGCCTTTATCGATCACGATATTTTACCCCTGGATAGGGAGTACCGTATTGTCGATAACAATGGCAATAAAATTCCTGCTCAAATTATTAAAAGCCGGGGCGAGGGCAGTTATTGGGCCCTCTGGGTAACAGATGTGCCTGCCATGGGTTATGCGACATACAAAATCCTGGTATCGGACAAAGTTTCCGTACCCAAATCGGCCCATTTGCCCCTTTCGACGACTCTTGAAAATGTCTTTTACAAGCTGGAGATTGATGAAGAGAATAAGGGTTTAACCAGCATCTTTGACAAGGAGCTGAAAAGAGAATTAATTGATCAAAGCGGCAATTACCGGTTAGGCAGTTTTATTTATGAATTACTCGACAAAAGGGAAGATCTTGAACGATTGACCAATGCGCTCAGAGACACCGTTTACAAGCCATTAAAAAAGGAAATTATTGAGGCTTCTGATTTTAAAATTGTTGACAAAAAGGACGGGGAAATATGGAAAAGCATCACCTGTAAGGCACAAATTCCGGAGTGCGCGGATGCCTCAGGTGTGAACATCGAAATCCGATTATACAACCATAAAAAAGAGATCGAGTTGTTGTATAATCTGCGAAAACAGGAAAATACAGCCCCCGAAGGGGTGTACGTTGCCTTTCCCTTTACCAATGACAATAAGGGTCAACTGGTATTTGAGGTGCAGGGTGGCATGGTGCAACCGGGAAAAAATCAATTGGCCGGATCGGCCTCCGATTGGAATACCCTCCAAAACTTCGCTGCCGTAAGATCCACCCATTCGCAAATTGTATTTAGCAGCAACGATGTTCCGCTGGTGCATTTTGGCGACATCAATACGGGCCGCTATTATTATAAAAACCCGGTTCAAAACGGCCATATCTATTCGTGGGTGCTGAACAATTATTGGACAACCAATTTTAGAGCCAGTCAGTTTGGAGAATTAGACTGGCGTTACCAAATTACCTCTTCATCTGATAATTCGAATGCATTTGCCACCAGGTTTGGCTGGGGCAACCGTGTCCCCCTGGTAACCCGAACCAATTCAGGCAAATTAAATGCCCGGGCCCAGAAGCTATCCAAATCATTTCTTGATTTAAACACGGTCAATAACCTGTTGTTAATCAGCTCCAGACCCTCTCCCGAAGGCGATGGGATCGTTTTGCACCTGAGAGAAACCGAAGGCGACCATGCTGTTCTGGATGTTACCAGACTGCTTCAAAATCCGAATATAAAATCGGTGTTTGAAGTGAATGCCATTGGTGAAGAATTACAACCCTTAACATCGCCATTATTAATAGAGCACTGGGAGACTAAATTTATCCTTTTAAAAACTAAAAATTAGTTTTGAGATCACTCAGCACCATTGCTGCCAGGAAAGGATGGGAGAGGGAGGAGAGATTCAGACACAAAAAAACCGCAAATCCTTTAAATAAAAGATTTGCGGTTTTTAAAAGTGATTCCGAAGGGACTCGAACCCCCAACCTCCTGGGCCGTAACCAGGTGCTCTATCCAATTAAGCTACGGAATCGTTTTGGCCTTGAGTATATCGTTTCTCAAATGCGGTGCAAATATAGCCAAAATAATAGTTCCTGTGCAAATAGTTCCTTTAAAAAAATGTGCTTCAACCACCGAAAATTCTGCACTTTCTTATTAAGCTTAACATTCACACCTGGTTAAGATCTTTAAAGTGGATAAAAAAAAAGATCAGGTTCTGAAAAACCGAAACCCAAAGAGGCCTTATGTGGATTACCGCTCCGGGTGAGAAGCCGATTTCCAGCTTTTTTTTATCTCTTCAAAGGCTTTTTTAGCGCCGGCTTTGAACTCCTTCCAGGCGGGACCCGAGCTCGTCTTCAGAGCCCCAAACTTTTTCCGGGCTTCTTTTATTTGCAATTGTAAGGCGTCAATCTCCTTTTTATATTTCTGTTTCATATGGGCTCCTTCCTCCCTGGCTTTGACTTCCAGCTTTTCCATCTCTGCCTGAAGCTCATCAAGAGCCTCCTTTAATTGTCCGAGAAACGCTTCTTTTGATTCCATAAATCCTCAATTATTGTATTAATGTTACTCTTTAAACCGTTATTTTCCCCAATCGTTTAGGGAGCCATCCTGAAGGTGCCGTTTATCTACCACTGGTAGGTGAGGAGCTCTTCAAAATCCTTTCCCGTGTCAGGTCCTTTGGCTTTCAGCACAAATTCGATGCTTGTTTGTCCCTCCTTGCGTAAGGAGCTCAAATCGAAAGAAACCAACCCCCGGGATAAATAGTTGTAAGGATCCTCATTTCGGTTGTGGCGCAACTCCAATAAGGGTTGACCCAGACCGTTCACCGGGTTGTTTTCATCCTGTACCAGGTTGATGAAATGAATGACACCTCCGCCGCCATAGTTAAATTTAATGGTGAGGTAGTCGTTGGTAAACCAATAGTTTACAATGGTTAACGGATCAAACCCTATGGAGTCGGCATTGGCTTCTGTCAGGGTGATGATCCCTTTGGTGAGTACCTCTTTCAGATTATTTATCTTCACATAATAATCGAAAGATCCATGGCGGGACTCCCCTAAGATGGTGTAATTTACCCACACGCGCTGATTATCCTCCGGTGCGAACCAGGGTAGAGCTGTGGCTGAAGGAAACAGCCGATCTCCATTATCGGTCAGGAGGGTGTAGCTGTTTTCCCCACTCAATTCAACGGTAGCGGTAGTGACCCAAAACTTTCCCAGTGAGTAATCATCATCGTCTGTTTCGCACCTCGTGAAGAGAAGGGCAACAGATAGTGCGAGTAATAGCCAGGTGGTTTTCATGATCGTTTCAGTTTTAAGGTTCAACTTATAAATTCCACGTTATGCAGGCTCCCTGTTCTAAAGCAATGATTTTGGTTTTAAGAGGCTCAAATAAATCCTGCCAAAAAACAGAAAACCATCTTCTATTTACATGAAAAAAACATGCCAGAATGTTGATTTACAGATGTTAAATGTTTTTAAACCTCTTTTTTTATTAGGCTGATTACGCAACCCGATTGAAAAAAAATACGTCCCTGGAAATTCCATCTTTCAATTAACGGTCGGTTTTTATTGAGGATTGAGTAGTTAAATTATAGTTTTTTTAAGGACCTTTGTACCAGGTGGTATATCGTAAATCGAATATTTGCCTGAAGTTGTATTCGAGACCTTTTTTTATTTAGTTTAATATGAAACATTGGTTTATATATTGCTCTCTTTTGCTCATCTCTGCTCATTGTTCGGTGGCTCAAAGCCCTCATCGTTCCAATTGGGATTTTTGTTTCCCCCTGGATATAAAACCGGTGGTTAGCGGGAGTTTCGGGGAAATCAGGAGCAATCATTTTCATTCGGGACTCGATTTAGGAACCAACGGAAAAACCGGGTTGCCTGTTTTTGCGGCCGATCAGGGTTTTGTCGCCCGAATTTCCGTTTCGCCAATCGGCTTTGGAAAAGCCATATACATCGAACATCCATCGGGTTATACCACGGTTTATGCGCATCTCGATCGATTTAACACCCGGTTCGACTCGGTAGTGACCGCGCTTCAGTACCAGAAAGAGTCTTTTTCCCTTCAGCACTATTTCAAGCCGGGAACCTTTCCGGTAAAGCGGGGTGAACTCATCGCCTTCTCGGGCAACTCAGGGAGTTCGGGGGGGCCCCATCTTCACTTCGAAGTGCGTCAAACACTGGATGAGCGCCCCATCGACCCTCTGTCTTTTAACACCCCGGTTGAAGATGATGTGCGCCCTCAAATTACCGGCATTCAACTTTATCCGCTTTCCCCCGGGGGCACCATCAACGGTCATTCATCCCCCCAATACTTTCCCGTGGTTTTCTACAATGGGGCCTTTCATCTTAAATCGAACCCGCGCATCAAAAGCTCCGGGACCATTGGAGTAGGCATCGAGGTGCTCGACTACTACAGCGATTCATGGCGCAAGTGCGGAATCCACAGCATCACCCTTCACGCCAATAATGATCTGGCCTTCCAATTTACCATGGATGGATTTTTGTTCAGTCAAACCCGATATTTAAACAGCCACATCGATTACGCCGAAAAGATAACCCACCGGCGCACGATACAAAAGAGCTTCCTGGATCCCTTCAACTTGCTGGATCTTTACCAGACCAATTCCGAACGGGGCCGGATACGCATAAATCCGGGTGCCTCCCTCGAGCTGTCTTATGAGGTGAGCGACATCTCAGGCAACGCCTCACAACTCAGGTTTTCCGTTGAAGGAACGGCCCTTGCCCAGCCGGCTGCCATGGACGATCTGCTCAATAAGCGTTCACTCATCAAGGCCGGCAAACCCTTTGTGTTTGAGCAGGAGGGATATGCAGTTGCCTTTCCCCCCGAGAGCTTTTACGGGGATATCCCGGCCTCTTTTGAGATGGTGCCCTGCTCATCTGTTCTTCAGGGCAAAGCCTTGAAGGTGCTGGACGAGACGGTGCCTGTGCATTCCTATTTTGAAATAACCATTCCCGTGGACCCCGCCCTCGGCCAAAGAGGCTTGACCGGTGCGTTGGTCATGCCTTCAGGTAAGCTGGTGGCTGCCGGGGGCGGGATTCGAGGCACAGATTTTGTAATTCAGGCACGGGAGGGCGGCTTATATGGGCTTACGCGTGATACAGTTCCCCCTTCGATCCGATTGGTGAGCCCTCCTGTAAATCTCAACTATAGGGGCCGTAAATCACTGATAGTCAACATTGATGATGACTTCTCAGGAATCAGCCATTACCAGGGGCGCATCAATGGAAAATGGACTTTGTTCGAATACGATGCCAAAACCAATCGGCTGGAATGCTTGTTCAACAAAGTACCTTTTCTGAAAAAAGGAGAAAATAAACTGGAGATATTGATAAATGATGGAGTGGGAAACGAAAAACAATATGTGGCGGTCTTTAAATATTGATTAAATTTAGCCATTATTGTTGTGCTGGAAAACCATGGGCTCCCCCAACACGAACCTAACTTATGCGAAAACTAGTTATTCTATGTTCCATTTTTCTGTCGGTGATTACCGGAAGTGTTAAGGCACAAATAGATACCGACCGGATGACCATCATTGGGCGCAATGCCCTTTACTTTGAGGATTACATCCTGGCTATCCAGTACTTTAATCAGATCATACGGGTAAAACCCTATTTGGCCGACCCTTACTATTTCCGTGCAGTGGGAAAGTACCATCTCGAGGATTTTCGTGGAGCCGAGAGCGATTGTAATCAGGCCATCAACCACAACCCCTATAATGTGGATGCTTACAATTTGCGGGGCATTTTACACCAAAAAATGGAGAGCCCCCAAAGGGCCATCGACGACTTTTCCCGGGGATTGGAAATCGATCCCCGCAATATTAACCTGACCATAAATCTTGGGATTGCCTATATTCAGACCGAAAATTTCGAAAAAGCCATCGATGTCTATACCAGAGCGCTGGATATATCACCCAATTTAATTTCGGCGTATTTAAACAGAGGGCTGGCCCGTCTTTCAGTTAAAGATACGGCACAGGCCATGACCGATTTCTCTAAAGCTATTGAAATCAATCCCTTCATCCCCGATGGTTTTGTTAACCGGGCCATGGTGCACTACCACCAGAGTGCTTTTGACCTGGCTCTTGCAGATATGGAAAAAGCCATTGAGCTGAGACCTGATGATGCTTCCCTTCACATGAACCGGGGCATCCTGCGTTATCAGCTGGATGATTTGCAAGGCACCCTTGAGGATTTTAACAGAGTTATTGAACTGGAGCCACGCAATGCCATGGCCTATAACAACCGGGGTATCCTGAGAGCCGAGATAGGCGACCTAAACCGCGCCATCGAGGATTTCTCCAGGGTGTTGGCCCTGCGTACCGACGATCTGCTGACACTCTACTACCGTGGAATGCTCTATAAAGAGACCGGAGAGTTACAACAGGCCTTATCCGACTTTAATATTGTTGCACAAAATTATCCCGATTTTGCACCCGTATATTTCAACCGGGCCGAGGTCAAGCAGGGTCTGGGTAAACAGCAGGAAGCCCAACTCGACTACAATACGGGGATGAAAATTGAGCTGACCCGCCGCGAAAAAATTGGCAAATCCGACCCCGGTGAGCAGCTGGCTCAGAATTCAGGCCTGTCCAAAAATAAGGGTCAGCAATCCAAAGGAAAACGCAAAGAGACCAGGGACGAAAAGGACCGTGACATCCAAAATTACAACAAGATTGCGGTTCTGGACGATTTTGGAAACGAACAGACTGAGATGATTTCGGGCAATTCGTTGCGGGGTAAGATACAAAACCGTAACATCATCATCGACCTGGAACCCCAGTACGGGCTCTCCTTCTTCCCGGGGGACACCTTGGTTCACCGCGTGCGCTACTACAGTCCCGAAGTGGAACACTTTAACCGAGCCAAAACATGGGGTAAACCTCTGGAGATTACCAATAAGATGATCGAACCCAACAGGGAGACTTCGGCATTGATTTTTACCCAAATTGGCCAAATAGATACCCTCCTTAACCAAAGTAGTGTAAAAAACCGCAGCAACCTCACTCTGGAGCGTGGCTTACTTTACCTTTCGGTATTAAATCTCAACAACACAATCGAGGATTGTGATAAAGTTATTGCCCAGGATTCGACCAATATCCTGGCCTGGTTCACCAAGGCGTTTGCCCGCTATAAGATGGTGGAAATAGTGCAGGATTTAAAAGCGCAAAGTGCCCCCCTCGCCGAGGACCTGAATATAACCGGGGTTCAAACCCAAAGAGGTACCATGGCGAAGCAGGAACAAAAGATTCTTGATTACGAGCTCATTTTAGAGGATCTCAAACACGTGACCGCGCTCCGCCCTGATTTCGCCTTTGCCTGGTTCAACATGGGCTATATTAAGTCTATTCTCCGCGACTTTGAGATGGCCAAGAAATATTTCTCCCGGGCCATTGAGGTGAATCCGGATTTTGGCGAGGCTTACTTTAACCGGGGGTTGATAAGACTGTTTTTGGATGAAACCACCCCCGGAACCCTCGACCTGAGTAAGGCCGGCGAACTGGGTGTATACGAGGCTTATAGTGTAATCAAACGCTACGGGGTCTCCACCATCGACCCCCAGCCCACAGAGAAAGAGACCAAGGATTAGAAGGATGAATGAACTGCCTGAAAAGATGGATGTTGACAACGCAGAATTTCAAAATGCGTTGCAACTGATTCAATACACCAACACATCGGTGTTCCTCACGGGGCGCGCCGGGACGGGAAAATCGACCTTTCTCAGGTATATCTGTCAAAACACCCACAAGAAGCTTATCGTGGTGGCACCTACCGGCATAGCAGCCATCAATGCGGGGGGAGTGACCATCCACTCCTTTTTTAAGGTACCCTTCAGGCCTATTCTGCCCAATGATCCCGATTTGTCTACGAAGGATGGGCGTATCTACGATTTCCTAAAGTACAACAAGGAAAAAATTAAGCTCATCCGGGAAACCGATCTGCTCATTATCGACGAAGTGTCGATGGTTAGGGTAGATGTTCTCGATTTTATCGATCAGGTGTTGCGCGTTTTTACGGGCCGTAAAACAATACCCTTTGGGGGCAAACAGCTGCTCATGGTGGGGGATGCCTTTCAGCTGGAGCCGGTGGTTAAACCCGACGACTGGCAAATCCTGAGACGCTTCTATAAGTCGCCCTTCTTCTTCTCGGCCAGCGTGTTTGCGTCCATTCCTCTGGTTCAGATCGAACTAAAAAAGGTATACCGGCAAAACGATCCTGCTTTTGTCCAGCTGCTGGATAATATCCGGGTAAATGCGGTAAAGCCCGATGGCCTTCTGCGCATTAACCAACGGCTCGACACGGCTTTTGAGCCCTCTGCTGAAGAGCTTTTTATTACCCTGGCCACTCGTCGGGATACGGTAAACTATATCAATGACAAGAAGCTGAATGAGTTACAGGGGCAGGCCAGTGCTTTTGAGGGAACCATTCTGGGCCAGTTTGGGGAGTCCAGCCTGCCAACGCTCAAGAGTCTGGTGCTTAAAGAGAACGCTCAGGTTATGTTCGTGAAAAACGATCCCCATCACCGTTGGTACAATGGCAGCCTGGGCCTTGTCGAGGAAATTACCGGGGAGGGCATAATGGTGCGAACCGAAGACGATAATATCCATCTGGTGATGCCCGAAAAATGGCTCAACCTTCGCTACCGCTACAACGAAAAAGAGAATCGTATTATAGAAGAGGAGATAGGCTCTTTCACCCAATATCCCCTGCGTTTGGCCTGGGCCATAACCGTGCATAAGAGCCAGGGCCTGACCTTCGACAAGGTCGTGATCGACTTTTCCGGCGGGGCCTTCGCCGGGGGACAGCTTTATGTCGCCCTCAGCAGATGCCGGTCATTGGAGGGCATTATTCTGAAAACACCGGTTACCTTGCGGGATGTGATTGTTAACCCGCAAGTGGAGAACTTTGCCCGCTCAGCCAACGATCAGCAGCTCATTGGACAGGAATTGAAAAAGGCCAAAGCCGATGAAGCCTACAAAATGGCCCTGGAATCGTTTCGTGCAGAGAATTGGTTGGATTCGGTGCGTCATCTGGATCGGGCCGTTGATTGCCGAAACGACTTAAACCTGCCTGTCATTCAGCGGTTTATGGCCAGTCAGATGGTGTTTGCCACCCGGCTCCGGCAAAAGGTTACCGACCTCGAAAATCAGTTGAAGCAGCAGCAGAAAAGTGTGGCTGAATTTGCCCGGGAATATTTTCTCATGGCCAACGAGTGTGAGGTTAAGTTTAAAGACACCCGTAGTGCCCTGGCCAATTTGAATAAGGCCTTGAAGCTAAACCCCAATTTCCGGGAAGCACTCATCCGGCGTGGCATCCTGCTTTGCCAAACAGGTGATTTAAAATCGGCCGAGGCCGACTTTTCCAGGCTTTTAAAACTTAAACATCGTAATTTCAACGCTTTAATGGAAAGGGGAAAGGTACGGCTTCAACTGCGTAAATTCCCCGGAGCCCTGCAGGATTTTCTGGAAGCGGCCAATCTTCAAAAATCCAATCCTCAAGTCTATAAACACCTGGGGGATGTGTACGCAAAGTTGGGCGAGATGGAAAAAGCCCGCAATTTCTGGAATATGGCCATAGGACTCACCGATGAGGATTAATCCTCATCTGGCCTTCTGATGACAGGCATGGAAATGTTGTAGCGGATAGATAACAGCCTGATGGTGATAATAATACCCACGGTAAGCAGCTCGTTTACAGATTGTTCCAGTCCCATATGCCTGAACAATAAATAAAAAAGGGCGCCCACCAGACAGGCCGTTGCGTAAATCTCTTTCTGAAAAATCAGGGGAACTTCATTGGTCAGGATGTCCCGGGTTACACCTCCCATTACCGCGGTGGTTACACCCATGAGAACAGCTACGGAGGGATTAATACCCATATTGAGTGCTTTTTCCAACCCTATAATGGTAAAGAGACCGATCCCAATGGTATCGAATAAAAAAAGTGCCCTGCGAAGCCGGGCAACAATTCGCCTGAAGACAAGGGTGATGATAAAACCACAGATAATGGCCATCAGATACCCATATCCCTGCAGCCAGGTAACAGGCTGAACACCAAGCAGTAAATCCCGAAGTGTTCCGCCCCCTACAGCCGTCACCATGCCAATAATCATGGCACCAAAGAGATCCAACCGTTTCTCAGCAGCCGTGAGTACCCCACTAATGGCAAAAACCATCGTACCAATGTAATCGAGCCAAAGAATGATATTCATTGCTGTTTTTTTTCGGGCGCAAAAGTAGATAAAATTTCCATGCCTCTTTCAATTTAAATTGCAATCTCTCTTTTCCATCGAATCCCGGTTGCAACCCCTATGGGGCAGCACCTTCTGTTCATGATTTAATCGGTGGGTAGGGCATACATAAAACATGACTTTTGCCATGTTTTGGCGTTAAATTTATTAATTTTGGGTCGTCACCTGCTTATTGGGGGCCATTTAGCAGGTTCTTTATGGTGGCCACACACGTTTTAAATTGAGATTATATGAAGGTTCTGAAATTCGGGGGAACTTCGGTCGGATCGGCTGAAAACATCATTCGTGTTAAAAATATTGTCCAGTCGGTTGATCAACAAGTGGTCGTGGTGGTTTCCGCATTGGGGGGCATTACCGATAAACTCATCCGGGCAGCCAAGCTGGCGGGGGAGGGAAATAAATCCTATCTAACACATCTTCAGGATATTATAATCACCCATCAAGCTCTTGTAAATGAGCTGTTTGGTCCTGGCGGCAAAGAAGAGATTCTGCGGTTTATCGAACCGGAGCTGGATGAGCTGCAGTCGATCCACAAAGGGGTCTTCCTGATTAAGGAACTTAGCCGAAAGAGCCTTGAGAGCATTTCCGGAATAGGAGAGAGACTCTCTTCAAAAATTATCGCCTCCTACATCTCCGGAGCGAAATGGTTCGACAGCCGTTTGTACATCAAGACCTATTTTGGTCATGATCGTAACCTGGTCGACGTTGAATCGACCAACGCTTTGTTGCGGGAAATGCAGCCACAGCTGGGGGAAATTTCCCTTTTTCCCGGTTTTATCAGCAGCAACCGGAAAAATGATAATACCGTATTGGGACGCGGCGGATCAGATTATACCGCTGCCTTGTTGGCCGCAGCTTTCGGGGCCCAAAAACTGGAAATATGGACCGATGTGAATGGTTTCATGACCGCCGATCCCAAAGTGATAAGCCGTGCTTATTCCATCGAGCATCTGAGTTATATTGAAGCCATGGAGCTCTCTCATTTTGGGGCTAAGGTGCTCTATCCTCCTACCATTTTACCGGTTTATAAAACCAATATCCCCGTGGTTATTAAGAATACCTTTAATCCCACGGCCCCCGGTACCCTGATCGACCAGGAAAAGTTTATTCCGGGCCATCAGCAGATTAAAGGCATCTCTTCCATTAAAGGGGTTTCCTTGCTTACCATTCAGGGCATCGGAATGGTGGGGGTCACGGGTATTTCCATGCGGCTCTTTGCTTCGATGGCCGCTCACGAAATAAATATCGTGCTCATATCACAGGCCTCTTCCGAGAATAGCATTAGTATTGTTGTCGACCAGCTGCAGGCCGAGAGGGCCATCAAAGCCATCAAAAGGGAATTCAAACGCGAAATCGCCGACGGACGCATCAATAATCTTATCACCGATGACCAAATGGCCGTGGTTGCCATTGTGGGCGAAAACATGAAGCGAACCACGGGTATTGCGGGGCTGCTGTTCGATAGCGTGGGCAAAAACGGTGTCAATGTTTATGCCATCGCCCAGGGGGGGTCGGAACTTAACATCTCTTTTGTCATAAAAGAAAAGGATATTAAAAAGGCTCTCAATGTGATTCACGAATCGTTCTTTCTATCCGATTATTCACGGCTTAATGTCTTTTTGGTGGGGAAAGGCACCGTGGGCAGTAAGTTGCTCGACAGGATTGGAAACCAATCCCAAAAATTACTGAGTGAGAATAACCTGAGAATAAGATTGGTGGGATTGGCCTCCAGCAAGGCGATGATTTTCAATAATGAAGGGTTAAACCCCGACAAGGCCGTGGAGGATCTGGCCAGACAAGGGACTCCCGGAACCGTGGCTGCCTTTCGCGACCAGATTATCAACATGAACCTGGCCAACAGTGTATTTGTCGATTGCACGGCCAGTAAAGAGGTGGCCGAGATTTATCAGTCGCTTTTAGATGCCAACGTTTCGGTGGTTACGGCCAACAAAATAGCCAGTTCTTCCAATTATAAAACCTATAAACAGCTGAAAACCACCGCCCGCAATAAAGGTGTGAAGTTCTGTTTTGAAACCAATGTGGGAGCAGGGCTGCCCATCATCGCACCCATCAACGACCTGGTGAAGAGTGGCGACAGAATCGTACGGCTCGAAGCGGTTTTATCGGGTACTTTAAACTTTATCCTGAATACCCTCTCGGAAGAAAAGCCTTTGTCGGAGGTGATTTTGGAAGCCAAGGAGAAAGGATTCAGTGAACCCGATCCCCGCATCGACCTGAGTGGTACCGATGTGGTGCGCAAGCTTCTGATCCTGGCCCGTGAATCGGGTTACGTGCTGGAGCAGTCGGATGTTGTGGTCGAACCCTTTGTTCCCCAGGATATGCTGGATCTGCCTTCTCTGGAGCTGTTTATGAAAAAAGTCCCCGCCCTCAACCAGGGGTTTGAAAAACGTCGCCAACTGGCCCTGTCGCAGGGCAGGCGCTTGCGCTATGCCGCCAGACTGGTCGAAGGAAAAGTGAACGTAGGCCTCATTGAGGTGGATAAAAACCATCCCTTCTACGATCTGGAAGGCAGCAACAATATTGTCCTCATCTGGTCCCAGAATTACGACCAACATCCCATGCAGATCAAAGGGTACGGGGCTGGTGCCGATGTGACCGCGGCAGGCGTTTTTGCCGATATTATTAAAGTGGCGAATATTTAAGAAAGAGGTAAAAAAGAAAAAACACCTTCCGTATTTCCGGGAGGTGTTTTTTTTTACCTGTTTTCATGAATTTCCTGGTTCTGAAACCAGGACCGTACCCTTTTTAAGGCCACGCAACTGATTCTTTTTTTTGAGCGGAAAACGAGACTCGAACTCGCGACCCCCAGCTTGGGAAGCTGATGCTCTACCAACTGAGCTACTTCCGCGTTTTATCTGTGCAAAAATATAAAATTTATTCTTTTCTCCAATCCAAAACTAAAAAATTGACCAATTTCTTCTTTTGTTGAAAAAAACAAGGAGCAGCTTGAACATTTGGCATATTGAATGGTTTTTTGGTATAAAGGATTTAAACCAGATGAATTGGGAATGCTCATGAATCTCAAGAGTTTCCCATTCCTCTCGCCGATAATAAACCGGTCTGTTTCTTTGGGTGAGGGGGTGGTTTCTGGTTCGAACGACTTTATTCTTATTTAGATTTGTTTAAAATAAGCGTTTGCTATATTTTTGCCTGCGAAAAAAACGGATAATTATAAAATCAAGTATATGTCAACATTTGAAATAGTAATGCCCAAAATGGGAGAAAGTGTCGAGGAAGCAACCATCACCAAATGGTTTGTCAAAGAAGGCGACACGATTGAGGAAGACGAGGTTCTTCTGGAAATTGCCACCGACAAGGTGGACTCAGAGATTCCTTCCCCGGTGGCCGGAACGGTCAAAGAGATCCGGTTTAACGTCGACGATGTGGTGGCTGTTGGAACAATCATCGCATCCATTGCCATGGAGGGCGAAGAGGGTGAACCAGAGGAAAAGAGCGTGCCCTCTGAGAAGGCGGCCTCAGCTGCCAAATCGGCTCCTAAAACCCAATCAGCCAAGCCTACCATTAAGGAAGAAGGGCTCAAAGTAGAAGCCCGGGTTTCGGAAGCCACCAGTGACCGCTTCTATTCCCCTCTGGTAAAAAGTATTGCCAAAGAGGAGGGCATCACTTTGACCGAGCTGGATAAGATTCCTGGAACGGGAAAAGAGGGCCGGGTCACCAAAAACGATATTCTGACCCATCTCGATAACCGGAAAAGCGCGCCCAGGGAGTCTGCAAAAAAGGCAGAGGTGCCCCCCAAACCCGCTCCCCCCAAACAAGACGTTAAAGCGGGGACAAGCGATGTTGTGGTGGAGATGGATCGTATGCGTAAGCTGATTGCCGATCATATGGTGATGTCGAAACAGGTTTCCCCGCATGTTACCTCGGTGGTGGAAGCCGATGTGACCAACCTGGTACTCTGGCGCAACCGGATGAAGGATGAATTTATGAAAAAATACGGAGAGAAGCTCACCTTTATGCCGCTCTTTGCAGAGGCTGTGGCCAAAGCTCTGCGCGATTTCCCGGGGGTGAATGCTTCGGTCTCCGGTGATACCATCATTCTGAGGAAAAATGTGAATGTGGGTTTGGCTGTGGCCCTGCCTTCGGGTAATCTGATTGTCCCGGTTATTAAGCAGGCCGATCAAAAAAACCTGACGGGTCTGGCCTCCGAAATTAACCGTTTGGCCAATGCCGCCCGTGAGAATAAGCTGTCACCCGATGACATTCAGGGGGGAACCTTTACCATCACCAATTTTGGCTCCTTTCAAAACATCATTGGAACGCCCATCATCAATCAGCCTCAGGTGGCTATCCTGGCAACCGGAGCCATAGAAAAGAAACCTGCGGTGCTGGAAACGCCCACGGGGGATGTCATCGCGATCCGCCACAAGATGTATCTTTCGCTCTCATACGATCACCGGGTGGTCGACGGAGCCCTGGGTGGCTTCTTCCTTAAGCGGGTGGCCGATTATCTGGAACAAGCCAAATTGGATCGTGAGATTTAAACGATTACAAGCTGAGAGTAAATGCTATAGCCATAATGGCTGCTTTAAAAGATTAAACTTAACTCATACAAATTATGAAAAGCCTGGTTCCCGAAATATATACTGTAAAAAAGACCGAGAAAGAAAAGCTTTTGGAATGGTATTATCTTTTGTTTCTGGGGCGTACGCTGGATGAACGCGCCCCAAACTATCTGAAACAGGCCATTGGCTGGTCTTACCATGCTCCGGCTGCCGGTCATGATGGTATCCAACTGGCTATAGGTCAACATTTCAGACGAAACAAAGACCATCTTTTTCCTTACTACCGCGATTTGCAAACCGTTGTCGCGGCTGGTCTTACGGCCGAGGAGATTATCTACAACGGCATTTCCAAGGATGCGGATGTGGCAGGTGGCGGCCGGCATATGTCGAACCATTTTGCCAAGCCTGCCTGGAACATCCACAATGTGAGTTCCAGCACCGGTAACCATACCCTGCATGCCTCCGGTTTGGGCCGTGCCCTGAAGACCTATGGCGAAAAGGATGCCGTGGTGATCAGCTCCCAGGGCGAGAGTTCGGTCTCTGAAGGTTATGTTTATGAGGCCATCAATGGCGCCTCCAACGAACAACTGCCCGTGGTGTTTGTATTTCAGGACAATGGCTATGGCATCTCGGTACCCAAAAAAGACCAGACAGCCAACCGCCGGGTGGCGCGTAACTTCGAAGGTTTTAAAAACCTGCGCATCATCTATTGTAACGGAAAGGACGTTTTCGATTCGATGAATGCCATGGAGGAGGCTGTGAACTGGGCCATGAAGGAACAAAAGCCGGTGATCGTTCACGCCAATGTGGTGCGCATTGGCTCCCATTCCAACTCCGATAAACATGAGCTGTACCGCGACGAAAACGAACTGGGTTATGTGCGGGAGTACGACCCCCTCTATAAATTCAGACGTATGCTCACGCGTTATAACCGGGCTACCGAAGAGGAGTTGGCGGCCATCGAGGAAAAGGTGGCACTGGAGGTGAAGGAGGCGCATAAAAAAGCCTTAAAAGCCCCCCATCCAACCCCCGAATCGATTCATGACTTTGTCTATCCCGAGGCGTATAAAGCCGAAAAATATCCCGAGGGTATTCATAACCAGGAGGGAAAACCCATAAAATTTATTCAGGCCCTGAATGACACCCTGAAAGCCGAGTTCAGACTCAATCCCGACACCTACCTATGGGGGCAGGACATCGCCAACAAGGAGAAGGGAGGAATCTTTAATGTGTCGAAGGGTCTTCAGCAGGAGTTTGGAAAAACCCGTGTGTTTAATGCCCCCATTGCCGAAGACTACATCATGGGAACGGCCAATGGCATGAGTCGGTACAACTCTAAGATCCGGGTGGTGGTCGAAGGGGCTGAGTTTGCCGATTATTTCTGGCCAGCCATGGAACAGTATGTGGAAACTACGCACGAATACTGGCGAACCAAGGGACAGTATTCGCCCAACATTACCGTGCGACTGGCTTCGGGCGGCTACATTGGCGGGGGCCTGTATCATTCTCAAACCACCGAAGGCGCCCTGACCACCTTCCCCGGTGTGCGGGTGGTGTATCCATCCTTTGCCGACGATGCCGCGGGGTTGCTCAGAACCTCTATTCGCTCCAACGGGATGACGCTCTTTCTGGAACCCAAGGCGCTGTATAATTCACCTAAAGCCGCCACAGTGGTGCCCGACGACTTTGAGGTTCCCTTTGGAAAGGCCCGGATCAGACGTGAAGGACAGCATCTAACCATGATAACCTATGGCAATACCACGCATATGTGCCTGGAGGCTGCGCAGATATTATCGGAGAAGGAGGGTGTCGAGGTGGAAGTGATCGACTTGCGCTCACTCATCCCACTGGATAAAAACACCATCTTTAACTCCCTGAAAAAGACTTCACGGGCTTTGGTGGTCCACGAGGATAAGGTGTTTGCTGGTTTTGGCGGGGAGGTGGCTGCCATTATCGCCGACGAGGCTTTCGAATTTCTGGATGCTCCCGTGCGCAGGGTGGGCTCTGAATTTACCCCCGTGGGCTTTAACCGTATTTTGGAAGCCGCCGTTTTGCCCAACACGGATAAGATCCTGAAGGCTGCCAGGGATCTGGTGTCGTTTTAAGAAGGGTTGATCAGGCTGGCCTCTGTTTTTGTGAAAATTCCCCTGCAGTAACCCAAAGAGAGGTTCTGAGGGGGCCTGAGCCACTAATAGGAATCGTTTAAGTGAAACCAACAGAAGATGATTATGAGTTGTGTAACAGGCATTGAACCCGCCTGCCAACCAAAATCACGACTCTTTAACAAACAAAACATATGAATATGAAAAAGATAGGGATGTTCTACAGCTTTAGGTCGCATAAAACCAAGCATCAGGTTCAGAAAATAAAGAAGCTTCTGGGCGATGATTTGGTCGAAGAGGTGAATGTGGACGAGGCTGGTCATCAGGAATTTGAAAAGTTTAACCATTATATTCTGGCCGTTCCCACATGGTTCGATGGCGAGTTGCCTACCTATTGGGATGAATTTTTGCCCACCATTGAAGAGGATGCGCTTAATGGAAAGGTCTTTGCCCTCTTTGGCGGTGGCGATCAAAAGAGATATGCCGAGAATTTTGTGGATGGACTGGGCATCATGGCCGATTATATTGAAGCTCGTGGTGGTACCATTGTTGGACACACCTCCGCCGAGGGGTATACTTTTGAGCGCTCCCGGGCCCTCAGGGACAACAATCAATTTGTTGGCCTGGCTCTGGACATTGAGAATCAGGCGGCCCTGACCGACGAGCGAATTGAAAGTTGGGTTAAAGACCTTAAAAAGGCATTTGGTCTATAACCGAAGCAAGCACCCTATGTAATTTAGATCATCTTCTCCCGGAAAGTTCTTTTCCGGGATTTTTTTTTCTTCCAGGCAGGATTTCAATCTCCATGGTTATACGGGCAGAATTCTTTTCAGGTCCTTCAGCACCCCCCGCCGGAAAGGGAGCTTTTAGCGCCTTTTTCTTTTAAACATAATGAAGCCCATTTCCCAGCCTCATCCGACAACGCTTTTATCAGGGGGAAAGAATATAAAAAAAGCCATTGAAGATCCTTTCACCCCAAAAACAGAGCCCCCTTTTGGGTTTTTGCCGTTGGGTACCCGATGGGAATAATCAGCACCGGGTTTCCAGCCCCGGAAGCCTCAAAACGGGATGGGAGAGGAGCGAACCTGCCCCTGTCAGCATGGTTTACAAGTGTAAACCCGGCAATTCGACCCTCATTCAGGTTGTGTTACAAGATTGAAAGCGCCTTGCATACAACTTCAAAATTCACAAAATCAGCAACTTACATCAATTAATAAAAGAGATACATCAACCCATGCATTACAAGGACTGCATAATTATACATTGGAGGTTTAAAAGACGCTAAAAATCAGTTTTAACCGTTGAAGCCCAGTGGTTTACAGCAATCACATGCAGCAATGCTTACAAGCCATCCAAAAACACGCGATGCCCCTTTAAAACCAGCCTTTCAGACCAGTCACCACACGAATATGAGATCGATTTCAGTCGCTTAAGGAGGCGGTTTAGGTTAAGCACGATTCCTCTGATCTTTATTTAAATCACTGGGTTTTAATGGAATCGACAGGCGATCTAAAGCAGCTTAAGCGTTTACCGATGTGAACCCGTCGATAGGATTGGCCCGACTCCCTGAAATCGCTTTTCTGTATACAAATGTAATTTGCAAATGTAAAACTTTGTTTTTAGTTTTGTAAACATCGTTTGTTACATCTGTGGCAAATCCTATTCAACCATGAAAGAACGTTTACAAGAGTTACTCGACCATGAGCACCTCACGCCGGTTCGTTTCGCCGAACTCGTGGAGGTACAGCGCTCCAGCGTGAGTCATGTCCTCTCTGGACGCAATAAACCAAGTCTGGATTTTATCGGTAAGATTCTCTCGGCTTTTCCCCATGTGAGTCCTGATTGGCTTATTTTGGGTACAGGGGAGTATAAACGCACCCCTTCGGGACGGTCTTTGGAGTCGCCCGTGGTGAACCGGGAGGTCAGACCGGCATCACCCCAGCAGCCCCCCCTTAAAAGCCCCCCGCCGGTCCGGGAAGAGTCGCAGGCGGCCTATGGACAAAGAGCCCTCTTCGAGGAGTCCCTTCGGGCGCCTGCTGCTCCAGAGCGGACTGCGGTTCCCGGCCAGCATAAGCCTCCAGAGGCTCCCCCCGCCGAACGGGAGCTCTCCCCGGTGGTAAAAATGGTTTTTTTCTACGCCGACCGGACTTTTGAGGTTTACTATCCTAATGGTTAATTACTTCCGCTGTCACCAATTCCCCTCGCCTTCATTTTTAAGATGCCGGTTCTGAATCTTTTTTCTATATTTGTGTGGTTCAATCGGGTGTATACATTTGTAAACACTCCTTTTGCCGGATCTGCTTCGGTGGGTTCTTTGTGAGCGGCGGCCTCTGTTTCAGGGGTTTGTTTTGAATCAGTAATAACCAATAGCGTGTTGTAAATGGCCAAGAAATTTATAGATGACTTTCGGGTGGTGGAGAATCGCCGGCATACCCACGATTTTGTAGTGCTTACCCTGCAGCATCCCGGTCAGTTGCCGCTGATGCTTCCCGGACAGTTCGTGGAGGTGCGCGTCGATGAGTCGCCTTCGACCTATTTGAGGCGGCCCCTCTCGGTGCATGATGTGGATTATGAACTCAACCAGATGAAACTGTTGGTTCAGGAGGTGGGTGATGGAACACGCCACCTGGCGCGGTTGCAGCCGGGTGAACTGCTCAATGTGGTTTATCCCCTGGGCAACGGGTACACACTGCCCGACACTTCGAGAGTCCTGCTGGTGGGGGGTGGTTGTGGCGTGGCGCCGCTGCTCTTCCTTGGCCGTTATCTGAAGCAGAATGGTATTGTTCCCCGCTTCCTGGTGGGGGCTCGTCACGCCGGGGGCCTCATTGAGTTAGAGGCTTATCGGCAACTGGGCGAGGTTTTTGTAACCACCGAAGACGGATCGGCCGGACAAAAAGGCTTTGTGATACACCACCCGGTGATGAAGACCTTAACGCCCGACTTTGACTGGATTTATACCTGCGGACCAGAGGCCATGATGCGGGTGCTGGCCAAATATGCCCGCCAACACCAACTCAAATGCCAGGTTTCGCTGGAGAATAAGATGGCTTGCGGCTTTGGCGCCTGCCTCTGCTGCGTGACCCCCACAGTGGAGGGCCATAAATGTACCTGCGTGGACGGACCTGTATTTGACTCAAATTATTTAAAATGGTAGATTTAACGGTAAAACTGGGTCAGCTGGAACTGAAAAATCCAGTCATGACCGCCTCCGGCACCTTTGGATATGGACAGGAATATGCTGACTTTATAGACATTGACCGCCTGGGGGGCATCGTGGTGAAAGGAACCACACTGGCGCCCCGGGAGGGAAACCCCTATCCCCGGATGGCCGAAACCCCCATGGGCATGCTTAATGCCGTAGGACTGCAGAATAAGGGGGTCGATTATTTTATAGACCATATATATCCCCGTATAAAGGACTTTAAGACAGCGATCTTCGTCAATGTATCGGGGTCTGCGGTCGACGATTACGTGGAAACCGCCCGTCGGCTGGCTCCCCTGGAGGGGCTGCCCGGCATCGAACTCAACATCTCCTGTCCCAACGTGAAGGAGGGCGGGATGGCCTTTGGTACCAGTTGCCCCTCAGCCATGGCGGTAACCCGTGCCGTAAGGGCGGTGTGGCCGCGTCACCTGATGGTTAAACTTTCCCCCAACGTGACCGATATCACCGAGATTGCCCGGGGTGTTGAGGAGGCTGGTGCCGATTCTGTTTCCCTGATAAATACCCTTTTGGGAATGGCCATCGATTCGGAGACCCGTCGGCCTTTGCTCTCGACCATTACCGGCGGCCTTTCGGGGCCCTGTGTGAAGCCGGTGGCCCTGCGTATGGTGTGGCAGGTGGCTCAGGCCGTTAAGATTCCCCTGGTGGGCCTGGGCGGTATTGCTTCTGCGGCCGATGCGATCGAATTTTTACTGGCCGGGGCTTCTGCCGTTCAGGTAGGAACCGCCAATTTCCGGGATCCACAAGTCTCAGTTAAGATACTCGAGGGCATAGAGGATTACCTGCTTCGCCATAAACTCAAGAGTGTGGCTGAGCTTACCGGCGCTATGGCAGAGCCCGAGGGGTGGTGAAGATACAAATGTGAAAATATGGGCAGGAGAAGTTGTCACAAATGTAAACCAACGTGCATCGGCCGCCTGTTTACATTTGTAATATGGTTCTGTGCTCTTCCATCTTATTCCCAAGGGCGTTCCAGTACCGGGTAGTTATAAAGAGATGAGGAGGGAAGTAAGCCGCTTTAGAGGAAGGGTGGCCCGTTTTTTTTAGTTATCTTCGCTGCTCAAACCGTTTCCTATGCCAAGAGTAATTCTGTTTCTGTTGTTTTTGCTGGGTTTTACCCGCCCTGGCACCGGCCAGCTTCCCAACGCTTCTGTGGTGCTCTCCCCGGAGGCTTCTGTATCCATCCTCACATGTGCCCCGGGGGATGAACTCTATTCGGTTTTTGGCCATACCGCCATCCGGGTAACCGACCCCACCCAGCGTATCGATCTGGCTTTTAATTTTGGCACTTTCGATTTTAATACGCCTTTCTTTTATTTCAAATTTGGTCAGGGTACCCTGGATTATATCCTCTCGGTGAGCAGCTTCAGGCAGTTTATGCAGGAGTATTTCATCACCGGCCGGTCGGTATGGGAACAGACCCTGACGATGAATCCTGAGGAGAAGAACAGGCTCTTCAGGGCGCTTCTGACCAATGCGTTGCCTCAAAACCGCTCTTACCGGTACGACTTTTTCTATGACAATTGTGCCACACGGGTGCGCGAGATGGTGCTCAACGCCCTTGAATCCCCTTTGGTGGTTCGCGACCAGGAGCCATCAGGCCCCCTTTCGTTCCGACAGGCCATCCATCCCTTTCTGGTACTGAAACCCTGGACGCGCCTGGGCTTGGACCTCATTCTGGGGGCTCCGGCGGATGAGGCCACCGACCTGTGGTCCCTGATGTTTTTACCCGACCATCTGATGAATGGCTTTGGCTCCCTTCAACTTCAACCCGAAACAGGTGCCGGGGCTTCTTTGGTATCCGAAACCAACCAGTTGCTGGAGTTTAACGATCCCAAACCCCTGCCCGGGGGACTCTCGCCAGCTCTTTCCCTTTGGTTGGTGGCCATCCTGATCCTGCTGCTCACCCTGGCACAACGCTACGGAGTGATGCCCATGAGGTGGCTTAACCCCTTGCTCTTTCTTCTGGCAGGGGTCACAGGCCTGCTGATTGGCTACCTTAGCTTTGTTTCGCAACATGTGGCTACCGGAGACAATTGGAATTTTTTATGGGCCAATCCGCTGTGGTTTTTCCTTGTTACAAATGTAAACGGCTTTTGGAAGCGTTTGATTGCCTGGGGACTCTTGGGGATGCTTTTGTTTTTGATTGTTTTCTCCTGGTCTTTGCCTCAGGAGTTTCCACTGGAACTGATTCCCGTTTGGCTGATTCTTTCCATGCGGCTGACTTTGGATCTCTTTAGGAAGCGTTTGGGCTAGAAATGTATTTTTTTGTTTTATGGGTTGTGGTGAACTTCATGCCAAATACGCTGCTCCTGTGACCTTAATTATGTTAGGCAGAAAAGTGGTTTGTTTCACCTCTTCGGGAAGGATAATTCTCCCGGGTTGGAATTTCTGAAATGGTTTTTTGGGGCTGGCTCTTATCTTTTTCTGTTTTGGGTTTTGTTGTTCCGAAAATCGTCCGATGGAATGTTTTATGAAAAACAAAGCGTATTAAAATAATGGTTGGTTTGCATCTTTAAGGGATATAAACAGGAACCTTTTCGGGGAAAAAGAAACTTTTTGCGGTGAAAAAAGTATAAAAGGGTGTTTGGGTCGAATCTTTTAGATAAAAGAACTATTTTTGACGACCAAACCCATGGAAATTTTGACTTGAGCACATGAAAGTAAAAACAAAACTGGCTATATTATTCGCGGGACTCCTGGCCGGAGTTACCGTTCCCTATATCTCCGGACCTTCCATAGAATCATTCGGTACCGATTTTACACCTCCAACACCGACTCCTTCCTCGATGCGCATATCCGGCTTCTTCTCCGAAGGCAGCTCTTTTTCGGCCATCGATCAGCAGGTGGAGCGCTTCCTCTCGCGCAACGAATTGGCCGGGGCATCGGTTGCCATTGCCCGGAATGGGAAATTGGTGTTCTCGAAGGGTTATGGATGGGCCGACCAGGAAAACAGGGTACAGACGGAACCCTATCATCTTTTCAGGATTGCCAGCGTCTCAAAACTCATCACCGCCGTGGGAATTTTTAAACTCGTGGAGACCGGTAAGTTATCACTCGACGACCATGTGTTTGGCCCCGATGGGATTCTTAATCAATCGCCCTACGATGGCTATCTCGACAAGCGTGTGGAGGATATTAAAGTGGTGCACCTGCTCAATCATTCGGGTGGATGGACCAACCGGTGGGGCGATCCCATGTTTATTCCTCAGGCCGTTGCCAGAGGCCTGGGCAAAGAGCTGCCCGTGGATGGCACCGATATCATCCAGTTTATGCTGGGTAAGCGCCTGCATTTTAAGCCGGGAACCCGCTCTTCATACTCCAACCTGGGTTACGCCATTCTGGGCAAGGTAATAGAAGCCGCCAGTGGTCAGGACTATGAATCGTACATTAAAACCAACCTTTTATACCCATTGGGCATCTTCGACATGCGTTTGGGAGGCAGCTACCTCAGCGAAAGAGATGAACTGGAAGTGAAGTATTACGAACCTGCCGACAGTTATCTGGTGGAAGACCACCTGGGTAAGGACGAACGCGTGCCCCGCAGCTATGGAGGTAACGATATTTACACCCTTGGTGCTGCAGGGGGATGGCTGGCTTCGGCCACCGATCTGCTGAAACTGATGCTGGCCATTGATGGATTCGACAGCCCACCGGACATTTTAAGCGCCGAATCGATTCAAACGATGGTACATCCTCTGAAACCTTATCTCGATCCGCTGGGATGGCGTGGTATTGGTTACGGCTATTGGTACCGCACCGGAACACTGGCGGGAACTTCGGCATTATTGGTCAGGAAAAATGACGGAACGGCCTATGTGACACTCTTTAACAGCAGTTCCTGGAAGGGGCCCATGCTGTCGAGTGATATCCGGTATATGATGGAACGCAGTCTTGCAAAAACCACCCAATGGCCCGATTATGATTTGTTTGATCTTGCCTCTAACTGGCCCAAAATACCCCAGCGGGAGTTGGTTGTATTTTAAGACATTAGCGTGCCATGAGATAGATAAAACCAGGACTTAATTAATGGCTCTTTTCCCTTGTGGAAAGGAGCCATTTTTTTGTTCAACAACCTGAAAACTCCTGGCTCAGTGCCACCATTATAGAATAAAAGCTTTTGAGCTCAGTTTTTGGGTTATTAAAACACTAGGTATTCTTGTGACCCTCATTAAAATTAGGTTGTAAACCATTGGCCAAATTTTAAGCGGACACCAATATTTTTCAAAGTCGAATAAATACTTTGGTTTTTAACATAATATATAAGCCGGAACAAACTTCGATGGAATAATAACCATCGGTGAGCCGCAAGGTTACCGCATTGACAAGCTTAAGAACTTAATCCGGGACAGAATCAAACGGTGTTAATGGTGGAGAAACCCCGGCAATGAACTCTTTTTATGCAAACCAGCTAAGCCGGAGGGTCAAATCGTGAGAATGGGTGACTAAGAATTGGAAGGGTAATTATAAAAACCATGATGGATACGTAAGCGCCTGTAAGATACTTTTACATAAAATCCTTGCCGTTATCGGACAAGTTTGCCACGATAACTGATTTTATGCAAACCAGCTAAGCCGGAGGGTCAAACCGTGAGAATGGGTGACTAAGAATTGGAAGGGTAATTATAAAAACCACGATGGATACGTAAGGGCCTGTAAGATACTGTTACATAAAATCCTTGCCGTTATCGGACAAGTTTGCCACGATAACTGATTTTATGCAAACCAGCTAAGCTGGAGGGTCAAATCGTGAGAATCGGAAAAATCAAATTTCAATACCCCTGTCTTATAATTGACATTATGTTATTTTTATATATTCAAAAAAATCCGGGGTTTTTACACCCCGGACCTATTTTATTGCACTATATTAAGCTTAGTTCCCCTTCAGCGAATCTAATTTTGCTTTTACAACATCGTACCGATCGTTCATCTCGAAGCGATAATACAAACCTTTAAGACTTTCCAGAACCCCGGCATCTTCAGGTTTCAGTTCCAGGGCTCTCTCCATATAAGGCAGTGACTTTTTGAAAAGAGCATCAGCCTTGGCTTTTTCTTTCTCGAACTCTTTGAAATCTGTTTTATCATTGGCATGGTTCATCTGCTCAACGCCCTGGTTAAAAAAGATAACTCCCAGGTTGTACAGAGCATCGAAATACTCAGGATTCAAGTCCTTAGCTTTTTCGTAGTCCGTAATAGCCTTATCGAATCTTTTGCTTTGGTCGTTCAAAACGCCACGAGCATAATAGAAAGTAGCATTTTCAGGATCCTTAACGATGGCTTTGTCCAAATAATCGAGCGCCTTATCGTTTTGTTTCGCGCTGAGGTAGAAATTAATCAATTGAGTTAAAATACGGTCATCTTCGGGATATTTCTCAAACCCATCTTGCAGGTTTGCAGCCATTTTCAATGAATCGGCGGTGTTACTATACACCTGATCGAGCAATAAAACAGCATCTCCCCCTCCGTAACTTAGTTTAATCGTTTGTTTCAAATAATCAGCCGCTCTATCCCATTCCTTGGCATTATAAGCAGCCAAAGCGGTATTGTAAATAATGGCAGTATCGGCGCCTTGCGAATCGGCGGCAAACATTTCCAGCCCGTTTACTCCAAGCACTTTTTCGAAGATGTCGGCTGCTGTACTGAATTTCTCACTGTTGAAAGCGTCAATTCCGGCATTTGTTAATTCGTTCACGAAAAGAGTCAACGCCATTTTAATCTCCTTCTCAAACCGGTTTTTATCCAGCTTGTCGAGTTCAATCGCTTTCATGTAATAATCATAACCCTTGATCAACAAGGCAGGATCTTTTTTGGCCTTATATCTGGCGTTAACCAAATCGGCAGCGACCAGGTAGGTCTTTGGCCAATCCTTGGATTTCTCATGAACAATTGCGTCATTGAGGCGCTTCTCGGCAGATTCCAAATCACCATTGGAGATGTATGCCTGTGCTGCGCTCACTTTTCCCTTTTGTGCATATACCATGGTTACCGCAAAAAGAGCAACCATCATAATTGTTAATCGCTTCATACGTGTCTTTTTTTGAATGAACTAATTATTAATAAAGATACAATAATTATTAAAATTACTAATCGTTTTCACCTTCACCGGCGTCATCCGATTGTTTTTCAAGAATGCCCGATTCGATAATATCTTCTTCCATTTTGGATTCGGACAATACTTTGGTTACCGATGCGATGGCATCTTGTTTTTTATCCAGGTTAATCAGACGAACCCCCATGGTGGCTCTGCCGGTTATCCGAATGTCTTCAACAGCTAATCGAATCACGACCCCTGAGCGATTAATAATCATCAGATCGTTATCGTCTGTCACATTTTTGATGGATATCAAATCACCTGTCTTATCGGATATGCGCATGGTTTTAACCCCCTTGCCGCCACGATTGGTGATGCGATAATCGTCCAGGCTGGAACGTTTTCCGTACCCTTTTTCCGAAACCACCAGGATGTCGTCGTTACTATCTTTCACACAAATCATGCCAACGACTTCGTCCGACTGGCTGTCGAGGGTTACGCCCCTGACGCCCTGGCCTGTACGCCCAATACAACGCACCCGTGATTCGTTAAATCGGATGGCTCTTCCGGCCTTGGTGGCCATCAGTAATTCACTTTTGCCATTGGTGAGTCTGGCCTGAATCAGTTCATCTCCCTCCTTTATGGTGATGGCATTAACACCCGACTGGCGGGGACGTGAATAGTCTGCCAGCAATGATTTTTTGATCATTCCCAAACGGGTGCCCATCAGGATATAGTGCGAATTAATAAACGCCTCATCGTTAAATTTCTTAACGCGGATAAACGCTTTCACCATATCGTCAGGATCGATGTTGAGCAGGTTTTGAATGGCCCTGCCCTTGGTATTTTTAGCTCCTTCAGGGATTTCGTATACCTTCAGCCAAAAACAGCGCCCTTTCTTGGTAAAAAAGAGCATGGTGTTGTGCATCGAAGCCGGATAAATATGCTCGATGAAGTCTTCATCGCGGGTGGTACTTCCCTTGGAACCAACGCCACCCCGGTGCTGCGTTCTAAATTCGGCCAGGGGTGTACGTTTCATATATCCCAGGTGGGAGATGGTAATAATCATTTCATCGTCCGCATAAAAATCTTCGGGATTAAACTCTTCCGAGGAGTAAACAATCTCGGTACGGCGGGGATCATCGTACTTGCTCTTGATCTCCAACATCTCATTTTTGATAATCTCCATACGCAAATGCAAATTCGCGAGAATATCCTTGAATCTTTCAATCTCCAGCTTGAGGCTGTCGTATTCATCCCTGAGTTTGTCCTGCTCCAGACCGGTAAGTTGTCGCAAACGCATATCTACGATGGCACGCGACTGAATGTCGGAAAGAGCAAAGCGTTCAATCAGTTTTTCACGGGCTTCATCGGGACTTTGCGCTGCCCGGATGATTCGAATCACCTCGTCGATGTTGTCGCTGGCAATGATGAGACCTTCAAGGATATGGGCCCGTTTCTCTGCCTGGTCGAGTTCAAACTGAGTTCTGCGGGTCACCACATCGTGCCGGTGCTCAACAAAATAATGAACAAGGTCTTTGATGTTGAGCATCTGAGGCCGCCCCTTAACCAGAGCGATGCTGTTCACCCCAAAGGAGGACTGCAGGGCTGTATTTTTGAAGAGATGGTTCAGCACCACATTGGCGATGGTATCCCTTTTAAGATCTATAACGATGCGCATTCCATCGCGATCGGATTCATCGTTCACATTGGAAATACCCTCAATTTTTTTCTCATTCACCAGATCGGCGATCTTGATGATCAGGTCGGCTTTATTAACCAGGTAGGGAATTTCGGTAATCACGATCCGGTCCCTCCCCCTGCTGTCGGTTTCTATTTCGGTACGGGCCCGCACCACCACACGGCCTCGGCCGGTTTCGTAGGCCTCTTTTACTCCTTTGTACCCATAGATGATTCCACCGGTTGGGAAATCGGGTGCCTTAATAATTCTAATGAGTTCTTCTATCTCCACCTCCGGGTTGTCGATATATGCCACGATGGCATCTACGGCATTGCCCATATTGTGAGGGGGCATGTTGGTGGCCATTCCCACCGCAATACCTGAAGTTCCATTTACCAGAAGTGCCGGGATGCGTGTGGGTAGCACCGAGGGTTCTTTCAGAGAGTCGTCGAAGTTGAGCTGAAAATCGACCGTATTCTTGTCGAGGTCTCTCAGCATCTCCTCCGAATGACGGTTCATTCTTGCCTCTGTATACCTCATGGCAGCAGGGCTGTCGCCATCGACCGATCCAAAGTTACCCTGGCCATCGACCAGCATATACCGCATCGACCAGGGCTGGGCCATACGCACCATGGCATGATAAACCGACGAGTCGCCGTGGGGATGGTACTTTCCCAGTACCTCTCCGACGATTCTCGCAGATTTTTTATAGGGCTTATTTGAGGCCATCCCTAAATCATACATTCCGTAAAGTACCCGCCGGTGAACCGGTTTTAAGCCATCACGAACATCGGGTAAAGCACGAGAGACGATAACAGACATCGAATAATCGATGTAAGCCGTCTTCATCTCTTCTTCAATGTTAATCTTTATTATTCTTTCTCCATCAGTCATTTAAAACCTATTTTATATGAGCCTGAGCATAAAAAAAAAGCCTGCCCTTAAGCCTGCTTTTGCAGACCCCTAAATTAATCATTTCTGGCAGAATGAAGAAATCAAAAAGACTGTTTTTATTAACATTGTCGTCATTTACGGGATTTATTTAATTTTATGCTAATTTTGAACAAAACCCTGTTATATTGTCAGGCAGAAAAGTATTGCATGGTTTTTGTCTTTTTGCAAGAGGACATATATGTATTGTACAAAAATAGCACGGAAAGGATTATTATGGATTTAAATTTTTCATCCAAAATACGCGATGTTTTATCGGTTAGTAAGCAGGAAGCCATGCGCCTGGGCAATCAGTTCATAGCCCCGGAGCATCTCATGCTTGGAATTTTTAGCAACTCGGAAAACGGAGCCTCCAGAATGCTCACCCACCTGAATGTAGATTTTGAGCAGGTAAAAGATGCCCTGGAGGAAAAGATAAAGGGGGACACTCCTGTGAACAAAAGTGATCGTTTGCCCCTTTTAAAATCAACAGAACAAATTTTAAAGCTGGTGCATTTGGAGGCCAGGGCCATGAAGAGTAAAAAAGTTACCACCCTTCATCTGTTGTTGGCTCTCCTGAAGGACGGCACCAGCACTATTCCCGAAATTATGGAAGAGTACAATGTAAAATACGATCAGCTGCGAGCCATGCTGGGGCATTCAAACCCTGCTGCCAAGGCCGACATGCCCGACGACGACGATGCCGACAGCCCATTCTCTTCGGGCGGAAGCGGTGGCCAGGAAGGCCCCAGTGCGGCCAGTGGCAAACCCGGATCTGACACACCGGTTCTCGACAACTTCGGGATCGACATTACCCGGGCAGCCGAAGAAGGTCGCCTTGACCCCATCGTTGGGCGGGAAAGAGAGATTGAGCGACTGGCTCAGATTTTAAGCCGGCGCAAAAAGAACAATCCCATCCTGATAGGTGAACCCGGTGTGGGTAAATCGGCCATCGCCGAAGGACTGGCTCTGCGTATCATAGATAAAAAGGTGTCGCGGGTACTCTTTAATAAAAGGGTTGTCACTCTTGATCTGGCCTCTATCGTGGCAGGGACCAAGTACCGGGGGCAGTTTGAGGAACGCATGAAAGCCATCCTCAACGAATTGTCGAAAAACCCCAACATCATTCTCTTTATCGACGAGATCCACACCATTGTGGGCGCCGGAGGCGCTACCGGCTCACTCGACGCCGCCAACATGCTTAAACCGGCTCTGGCCCGCGGAGAGATCCAGTGCATCGGAGCCACTACCCTTGATGAATATCGTCAGCACATCGAAAAGGATGGCGCCCTGGAACGTCGGTTTCAGAAGGTGATGATTGAACCCACCTCTATTGAAGAAACGGTAGAGATACTCAACAACATCAAGGAAAAATACGAAGATCACCACAACGTTTTTTATACGCCTGAGGCTATTGATGCCTGTGTTAAACTTACCGAAAGGTACATCACCGATCGTCATTTGCCCGACAAGGCTATTGATGCATTGGATGAGGCCGGCTCAAGGGTACACATTTCCAACATTGTGGTTCCTGAAACCATCCTGGAGCTGGAAAAAAATATTGAAGAAATCAAAGAGAGTAAAATAAAAGCCGTTAAGACCCAGAACTTTGAGCTGGCGGCCAGCTTTCGCGATAAGGAAAAGAAATTGCTGGATGAGCTGGAACAGTCCAAATTGCGTTGGGAGGAGGAGTTACAAAAACACCGTGAGGCAGTAGATGCCGAACGGGTGGCCGAAGTGGTGGCTATGATGACCGGGATTCCTACCCAGCGGATCGCACAGGCCGAAGGCTTTCGGTTGCTTCAAATGGGTGAAGAACTCAAAGGGAAAGTGGTTGGCCAGGAGGAAGCCATCGTTAAGATTGTAAAAGCCATTCAGAGAAACCGGGCGGGGCTTAAAGATCCCAACCGTCCCATCGGTTCATTTGTGTTTTTGGGGCCCACAGGTGTGGGAAAAACCCATCTTGCCAAGGTGCTGGCCCAATACCTGTTCGACACCCCCAATGCGCTTATCCGCATTGACATGAGCGAATACATGGAAAAATTCTCTGTGTCGCGTCTGGTGGGTGCCCCTCCGGGATACATTGGCTATGAAGAGGGCGGCCAGCTAACCGAAAAGGTAAGACGCCGGCCCTATGCAGTGGTGCTCCTCGATGAGATTGAGAAAGCCCACCCCGACGTGTTTAACCTCCTGCTGCAGGTGCTCGACGAAGGACGCCTGACCGATAGTCTGGGACGAAGGGTGGACTTCAAGAACACCATCGTCATCATGACTTCCAATATTGGAACCCGTGAGCTAAAGGACTTTGGTCGTGGCATTGGCTTCTCGGCTGGGGCCCGCAAAACCGGAGACGACGACAGCTATGCCAGAGGCGTAATAGAAAAAGCCCTTAAAAAGGCCTTCGCGCCTGAGTTTTTGAACCGGATTGATGACGTGGTTATCTTTAACAGCCTCTACAAGGAAGATATTCGTAAGGTGATTGAAATTGAGCTGGCAGGACTTTATCAGCGTGTTGAGGCTTTAGGTTACCAGCTAAAACTTACCGAAGAGGCCAAAGACTTTATTGCCTCCAAGGGCTACGATGTGCAATATGGCGCACGTCCTTTGAAACGTGCCCTGCAAAAATATCTGGAAGATGAAATGGCTGAAGTCATCATTCAGGCCTCGGTTAGCGAAGGCGACATCATTGAAGTCGACTACGACAAAGAAAACGATAAAGTCTCTTCCAAGATTATTAAAACGGATAAAAAGCCTGAGAAACAGGAAGATTCACCCTCCTCTACTCATCCAACAACCGAAGAGACAAATAATTAACACCAATCCCCCCCTGGGGGGATACAAAAAAAGACCCGTTCCAAATTTGGAACGGGTCTTTTTTTGTATCCTAAAGGATCAAATGAACTCAAAATAAATTACTTGCCACCGGCCAAACGTTTGTTGATCTCACCCAATGAAGCCTTTGCATTGGCATTAGCGGCATCATAGATCAGCGCTTTCTCGAACCAGGGTTTAGCTTCTGCAAAAGCCTCGTTGGCTTTGGCTTTAATCTCATCGTATTGTGAGGGGTCGGCATTGGCAGCGGAAGCTAAAATTTGTGAGGCACGATTATAAGGCTCAGCACCTTGTTTGAGATAATGTGTCACAAGCATTTTTTTCATATGGCCCAGGTACTTGCTTGTTTTATACTTCTCGGTAGCTTTGATAAGGAATTCGGCCATTTCATCATCTTTATCCAATTTGTTTAAAGACTGGGCAATATAGTAGGATGAAATATCAGCCTTAAAACCCATATCAATGGCTTTTTGGTAATACTTAATAGCCTGGTCGTAATTTTCGATACGGCGTGCACAGGTTGCGGTGTTGTACACCAACGACTCCTCCAGGGGAGTATCATCGCCCCAATTGCTAATGGCACTGTCGTACAATTCAAACGCCTTTTTGTAATCCTTGTTTCTCAAGGCCTCGTTTCCCTCGTTTTTAAGTTCTGCAGCAGATTTTTCCTGAGCAAAAATGGTTCCTGCAAAAAGAAAAAACAAAATAGTAACTGTTGATAAATACTTAAAATTCATATTTCCAATAAATTAAACGGTTGTTTATTAATGTTTCAATTTTCTAACCCGTGTAAAAATAGCTCTTTTTAGATGAAGAAAAAATAATTAATGGCCAAACCTTCAATATTCCTCCTTAAAATTAAATTTTAGGTTAGATTCAATAAATAGTCTTTCAACAATTTATATTCACTAGCCATCGTTATACAATTTTTATCAGTTACAAAATTCGCGCCATATTTTTCTCTAAGGTTTTTTCCCACCTCCGGCATCACGGTATCAATCACTTCCACAAACTTGCGGGGATGTGCCGTGGCCACAAAAAATCCGCTTTCCTCTCTTTCCAGGGATTGTTTCAGTGATGTATAGGCTATGGCCGAGTGTGGATCGAGCAAATAGTTCAGACGTTGATGTACGCTTTGAATGGTGTCACGGATTTCACCATCGGAGACCGGGCAGGCCGACAGCAATTTCTTAAGCTTAGCCACATCCTTCTCAAAAAGGGCGTAAAGCCGGCTGAAGTTACTGGGATCGCCCACATCCATGGCATTAGCCAAAGTAGCAATGGTTGGCTTAGGCTGGTACTCACCAGAGGTTAAGAACCGGGGAACCACATCGTTTACGTTGGTTGCTGCCAGAAAGCGGCGAACCGGCAAACCCATCTTAAAAGCCATCACAGCTGCCGTGAGGTTGCCAAAGTTTCCGCTGGGCACGCAAATAACCGGCGCCTGGCCATGGTTAAGACTCATCATACGGGCCACCCCTTCGAAATAATACACCATCTGAGGTAACAGTCGGCCCATGTTAATGGAGTTGGCCGAAGAGATCGTCACTTGTTGACGAAGGGCTACGTCATTAAATGCTTGCTTGGCCATTCGCTGGCAATCATCAAACGAGCCCTCAACGGCAATGGCCCTAATGTTTTCGCCGGGTCCAGCGATCTGATACTGCTGGTAAGGGCTGATTTTCCCCCTGGGATACAACACCACCACCTCAATGCCCGGCACCTTATGAAAACCATTGGCTACAGCCCCTCCAGTGTCCCCCGAAGTGGCCGTAAGTACCACCAGCTTTTGGGCAGTGGCTGGCCGGAAATAACTCATCAACCGGGAGAGAAAGCGGGCTCCTACATCTTTAAAGGCCTGGGTAGGACCATGAAACAACTCCAACACGGCGATATTCTCTTCCAGAGGCCTTAAAGGAATGGGAAAAGAAAACGTTTGCTCCACCATCTCCTTCAACGCAGAGTCGTCCATATCGGACTGAAGGTAAGGTTTTAACACCTCGAAAGCTATCTCGGAAAGGCTCATATGGGGCATGGCCTCAATAAAATCTTTGGCGAGTGCGGGCACAACCTCCGGCATATACAGACTCCCATCGTTGGCAAGCCCTTTAAATATGGCTTCAGAAAGGCTTACCAGCTCTGTTCTGTCACCTAAATTCAGATACTTCATGGTAAAGATTTTATCTATTAAGACCGGGCATACTGCCCGGCATGTACCTTGTTTAAAAATCCAATCTAGTTTTCGTGCCAACAGGTCAGGAAAACAAGAGCTGCAACAATTCACCATTGTGCAGAAGCCCCATCTTACCCTGTTTCACCGAAAACTCATCAAACACACTTACCTTGTCGGGGGCCAATCCGGGTTTTATCAGCAGAAAAGGCACCGGGTCGGAAGTATGTGTCCGCAGGGAACAGGGCGTGGGATGATCGGGCAGCAGGGCCAGTGCAAAGGGCTCTTGTAAGGTTTGAAGGCCTTCCCAAAGGGGTTTAAGCAGACGCTTGTCAAAATCCTCTACCACACGTTTCTTAAGTTCATAATCGCCTTCATGGCCGGCTTCGTCGGCTGCTTCCACATGCAAAAACACAAAGTCGTGGCTCTTCAACGCCTCCAGTGCTGCGGCTGCCTTTCCCTCATAGTTGGTATCGAACAAACCGGTGGCACCTTCCACATGAATGTTGGTGAGGCTTGCCATTCGCCCAATTCCATGCAGCAAGTCAACGGCTGAGATGACGGCTCCCCGCTCAATACCCCACCGTTCTTTAAACGAGGGAAACATCACCGACCGACCGGGCGACCAGGGCCAGATGCCATTGGCTGGTGGCAATCCCTTCTCACGGCGAAGTTGATTGACCGGATGTTGATCCAGAAGTTTTCCAGCCTTCTCCATCAAAGCCCTGAGGTGTTGAGCTGTTTCAGTTCCCACCGGTAGTATTTCCGAAAGAGGGGTCCCCGGATGATCGTGAGGCGGGAAACAGCGCACCTTTTCATCCCCCTCCTCCAACATCATCAGGTTGCGGTAACTGACCCCCTGGCTAAAACGCACCGGCCCATGACTCAACTCCTTATTTAAGAAGTTTATAAGAATGCCCGCCTCCTCGTTGGAGATATGTCCTGCCGAGTGATTCATCAGGCGCCCCTCCTCCACCGTCACCAGATTACATCTAAAAACCAGCTCGTTACTTTTTACGGCAATGTCAAGTGCAGCAGCCTCAAGAACCCCACGACCCGAAAAATAAAGAGACGGATCGTATCCCAAAATATTCATATTGGCAATTTCACTACCCGGGTGAAAGCCTTGGGGAATGGTGCTGAGTTCACCGGTGACAGCCAGACTGCACAACTGATCGAGAACGGGCTTATGAGCCACCATAAACGGTGTCTTGTTTGCCCACTGGGCAATGGGCAGATCGGCCATGCCATCGGCAAGTACCACAATATACTTCATCTGTTTAAATTTTACTTTCCGTTGCCACTAACCTGTCCCGCACACTTGCGGGAGAACTCACAAATACATTTTAATCGACCACCAGTGTGCAACTCTTTAATCAAAATTCACACGCTCGTTTCATGAAATAATTTTAATAAAGTGTTAAAAAAAAGAACACCTTATAAAGACAGGGAGAGATATTAATTAACAATAACCCCCAAAGGGGTTCTGCCGTTGTTAATTAGAAGATGCGTTCTACACGCTGTTTGAAGAAATGGCATGAGTTCACTGTATCAGTTCAGAAGCAAAAGTAACGATCTTATTTCAAAAGCAAAAATAATTACCCTGTTTTTCATGACAAATGACAGGTTTTTTAAAATACCCATAAGAGTTGGGCACAAAAGAGCCCTTATTATTCAAAAGATTCCAGATAAAGGAACAAAGCTTTGATTTGTCTGGGTCGATTAAACTTATTTTCGGCTGCTTCCCGACACATTTTCCTTTTAATCTCAACCTCTTCGGGGTGTTGTACCAGATATTTTATGTTTTCACTTAAGCTGGCATAGTCGGCAGGTGGGGAAACCCAGCCAACATTATTTTCCAAAATGATTCGGGGACCTTCGCCATCGCCCGAAAACAGGATAGGGACGCCGGCAGCCATCGATTCATAGATTTTAGAGGGAACCGCACCATAGATGCTTTTTACCAGGGGAATGAGGGTGGCATTGGCTTTGCTTAAAATCGAGGGGATATCCTCACGGGTAACCGTTCCATGAAAAATGATGCCCCGGTCGGGGTGTTCCTCAAGAAAATGGGTCAGAGCCTGCTGCTCACCGCCGGCGCCGTAGATATGAAACTCCACCCCCAACTCTCTAAAATTAATGGCTTTGCATAATTCATAAATCCCCTGAGCAAAACCCAGAAGACCGGCATAGACCAGGATAAACCGATCGCCATTGGAAGGATTGATGACCCTTTGTTTTTTAAACCGGGCCGGATCCACTCCATTGCGAAATAAATAGGCCTCCTTACTTCCATTTTTTCGCAAATGAGATACGATCTCCTCGGACTGCCCCATACAAAAAGCCGACTTTTTGTAGATAAAGTGCTCAATACGTTCCAGCGATCTATAGATAAAACCGTCGGAAATGGCCCCCATTTCTTTAGCCGACAAGGGCCAGACGTCTGACACATTGGTTATTAACACAGATCCGGTTAGTTTAGCCAGCAAATATCCCGAGAGAGCCAACAATAAGGGTGGACTCTCCACAATTAAGAAGTCGATTTTTTTTCGCCGCAAATAAGCCAACGAGCACAACGAGGAAAGGGCAAAAGAGAGCATACTTAGGATTCGGGGAATCGCCCGTTTCGAGTTGGATGGATAAAGCCAATAACGCTTAACCTCAATCTTATCGACCTTTTCGGTGACAGAGAATTTTCCCCGGTAGTCTTTAAAAATCTCCCCGTTGGGATAGTTGGGCATAGCCGTAACCACCGAAATATCACAGCCATTATCACGCAATCCCGTAACCATTTCGTGCAATCTATTCTGAGGAGCCCCCATTTCGGGCTTATAGTATTGGGTTAAAAGTGCAATTCTCATAATCAATCAGGTTCAGGCCTTGGGTTTAAGGCTGCAATCATTTACGAAGGAAAAGATATTTTGGTTTTCAGTTTATTTTTAAATCCCACCACCACTTTTTGTGAGGTTGAGTACTTATTGAATTCAACAGCCATCTCAAAAGCTTCCATCTTAATATATTCCAATTCAGAGAAGGACAAAAGCGTGTGATTGTTCAGCTTTACGGTGTTATCCCTTAGGGAAACCCGGCAGTGGGGATGAAAATGCAGGTGCATCTCCCCCACCCGTTCTCTGTGGCCCCAAAGTTCATCGGTGATGATGATCTCCTTTTCCAGAAACTTAAAATCTCTTTGATGGGTGATCCCCAGAGCTTTGTAACCATTGTGGCGGGCCGTTAGGCGACAGGGTGTATCTACCAGAATGCTGGTACGGGCACGTTGCGCGACCCTGAACTGGCTCCACATTTGAGATTGGCTTTTTTCGCCCACCACCACCGTGTTGTGAGCAGCTGTAGATCGTTCGGCGGCTCTAATGGGGCCGGGCTGATAAGTGGAGGTGCCCCTTTCGACCAACAGAGGCTGGTTGTTATGGTACAGCACAAACGACAAGGCATCGGCATGGGCATGTCCGGGCTGATAAGAAGGACCCAACGGCGCCACGTCGGCTCTGCATTCGTAGCCCCCCATGGTAATGGCGCGGTAGCCCGATGCCCCCAGGGGCACCCTGGCAGAAGGGATATTTAATTTAGCTGCATAATTCAACAGCCACGAAGACGATAAAGCCATATCCGAAGAACTGTCGTTAAAATGAGGCATCTCACCATTTTTAAAACACATCTGCCCCATCCACGACAACATTTTCCGGGCTTTTTCCTTTAAAAAAAGCCATAATGGGTCCCCCTCCAAATTCCGGGCACCCATCCAATCAATCGCCTCCAAAAGCCTGAATAAAATGATGTTATGATAAGACGGACTTAACTCAAAATGGGCGCCATCCAACAGGATCTGTTCGTTAAGTTGTTTGCTCAGCAGGGAGGAAGCTTTGTTTAACCAGGCTTTATGGGAAAAAAAGGCGCCCCCCATCAGTAAGGCAAATCCATTCTCCAAAAGATGGTTGCCCAGAAGATGGTACTCCAGCCTACCCGATAAAAAATCCAATTCTGCATGCAGGGCCTCCAAAACATGTGGATCAGGATCCGCTATTTGGGAAAGCCAGGGAATGACATTCATCACCCGAAGCGAAACCGGGTAGGGTTCCAGAGCAAGGGTTCCCTCCTTCAGACTCGTATAAAGCGAAAGAATGAGGTCAAGTTTCTGGGCCTGTAAAAGATTGCTTTGCCCTAAAAACGTTCCATACTGCAAATGATAATTCCATAACTTACCAAAGCCCTGGTAATTCCAGTCTACAGCAGCCCCAAAAGTCATCGATTGATTGAGAAATGAAAAGGTGTTATGGCCAAGAAAGGAGTCCTTCTGCGGATGTTGATCACTAAAGTTCAATGGCGTAACCTGTTGGGGTAAATATCGGCTATTATAACGGCTCAACCGGCCGGGTTTAATCAACCGGTACTGGAGTTGATAGCGCAGTTGAATGAACCTAAGATGTTTAACCGTATGATAAAGCCGACTGAAATTCATACCCACATAAATTGTTTATATTAAACTACTTAACCTATTGGTTTGGCCTCTGCCTTTTTTAGTTCACTCAGGTTCAATAAGGTTTCAACGATACGTTGGGCCGTTTTCCCATCCCACTTCTCGGGAATACCTCCCTTTTTCCAGTCACCGGCAAACAGCCTTTGCATGGCAGGTTTAATGGCTTTGGGATCGGTCCCTATCAATTCGTTGGTTCCCAGCGAAATGGTCTCGGGCCGTTCGGTATTGTCGCGCAGGGTCATGCAGGGGACCCCCATCACGGTGGTCTCTTCGGTGATCCCACCCGAGTCGGTAAGGACGGCCATGGCCCTTTCGACCAGATAGTTAAACTCAAGATATCCCAGTGGTCCGATGAGATGCAGGCGGGGATGAGAAATTCCCAGGCCCTTCAGTATCAATGCCGTTCGGGGATGAACCGGAAATACCAGGGGCAAGTCGCCAGAGTTTTCAATGATTTCATGAATAAGTTCTTTGAGTTTATCTTCTTCATCCACGTTGGCAGGCCTGTGGAGGGTCATCACCAAATAATTCTTCTCCTTCAGGCCCAAACGGTCCCATATCTCCGGCTTTTGAAAGCGGGACCGGTGTTTCAAAAGAGTATCTATCATGGTGTTACCCACAAAAAATAGGCGTTCCTCCCCTACTCCGATTTTTTTGAGGTTATCGTTGGCCAGGGTGGTGGTGGTGAAAAAGTAGTTGGTAATGCTGTCGGTCACCAAACGGTTGATCTCCTCAGGCATGGTCCAGTCGCCCGACCGAATGCCGCCTTCCACGTGGGCGACCTTTACATGCAGCTTTTGGGCAACAATAGCGCAGGCCATGGAAGAGGTCACATCGCCCACCACCAGGCAAAGGTCAGGCTTGCTCTCCATGAGCAACTTTTCGTAGCCGGTCATGATGGCTGCTGTTTGTTCTGCCTGGGTACCGCCGCCGGCCCCCAGATTGACATCCGGTGCCGGAATGCCCAGTTGCTCAAAAAAGCTTCCGCTCATATTCTTATCGTAGTGCTGCCCGGTATGCACCAGCCGGAAGGAGATGGCTTTTCCCTGCGACTGAGCCAGGCGAATGGCATCGGTAATGGGGGCAATTTTCATAAAATTGGGGCGGGCCCCGGCAATGAGGTCTATTTTCATTTTAATGTATTTTTTGTCTTCAATCAGTTCTTTTTGTGCCCTGATATTACTTGGCGGCAACACGTAAGCGTTAATGTTTATCAAGCCCTGGGTTGGTACCCACTCACCCGGTAGTCTGGATAAGGGAAGATTCCACAAGTTTAAGTTTTCCGGATGCCGTGCGTTGGATGGCATCGACCAACCGAATCTCAAAGTCGAAGTCATCCCCCAGCTTTCTTCTAATCTCATATTCGAACCCCTGCTGATCCGTGGGGCTAAACATATCCGTGGGGTTGATTAGAAACAGAGCCTTTCCCGGCTCTGTTTGAACGATCTGTGCCTCTCTGATATGATGACTCTTGTGAAAGATATGCCCCAGACGGCCCACTTTTCGGCCATTTTTCAGGACCAGAAACTCACTTTTGCGGCCCATGATACTTTTTATTTTGGGGGCGACCCCCTCCCTGGGATCTTCCTCCAGCTCCGCCAGATCGCCGGTGTCGTAACGGATGAATGGCATACATTTATTATCCAGCTGGGTCCCTACGATCCGAAACAACCCATCCCCATTGGGAATAAACTCGACATACGAATAGTTCTCATTTACCTTTAACAGGCCATCGCTATCCTGATAGATGTCGGCCACCCCCTCTCCCTGGCTGTAGAAGTTAATCACCCTGCAGCCAAAGACCTCTTCGATAATACGGCGCTGGTTCTTCAGTAAGTTTTCGGAACTCAGGGTGATCCCTTTCAGGTTTAAGGATTGTGCTTCAGGAATCAGTCCCTGCTCAGCTATAAAGCTGGCGAACAGGGAAACAAAGGAGGGGAATCCATGAAACCAGCGCACCCCATAATTGTGCAATTGTTCAAGATATAAAGGAGCTCTTTCGCGCGTTAAGTGTAATTCAGAGAACAGCAGCTGATTGGTGGGTTTTGAGAAGAGCCAGAAAGGGGGTTGGGTTTGATTAATGTCGAACAAGCTTCGGCCAAAAAAATTGGCCTGAGGCTCCTCCCGATACAGGCCATGTATTTCGCGAAAAAACCAGGCACCGGCATATTGCTTTTGCAACATTTCTTTGGTTAAAGAAAACTCAAAGCGTTGCCCGGTGGTTCCGCTGGTGGTGGCCTTTTCGAAGACCAGGCTTTTATTAATTAAAAACTTATCATGATGGCTCATGATGTCGGATTTGGTAACAATGGGAATGTCGTCAAAAGAGTCAATCGAGAATTCCCTGAAATAGGGATGGTTCTGAGCCACTCTGGTAATCAACGCCCTCATTTCCTCCCCTTTTAAACCTTTACCCTCACGAAACTGCTGTTGATAGGCATGGAAAAATTTACCATATCGTCGACGATTCACCAACCACCCGGCACCATTAATGGCCTGTTTTTTAAGTGGAAGGGGCAATTGCACGAATAGCTGCCTCAAATTTAACCTCATATTAATTTATTTAGAAGTAGGTTAAGGTTTCGTAAGTTTTCTGTACCATCAAAAGAGATCTCACCGGGCGCCTGTTGGCAACTATCCACAACCGTGCGGTAAAAGCTATTGATATCGCCCGAAGGGTAAGTCACGCACCCTGCGGGTCGTTTAACACAATCGGAAGCGACAACGGTTTTTTTTAGGTACAGCGCCTCCCGAATGGCATTGGAATCTCCATCCGAATAACTGGGTCTCAAGAAGATATCAGCTGCATCTATTATTGGCCAAAGTTCATCCTTACTGGAATACAATAACACCTCCTCCTGCAAATCTTTTTGAATAATGTTTTTTTGGTATCGGCGACATTCTTCAGAGGCCAAACCAGTTGCTTCATAAGTAACCACACAGCATCTCACCGACAAATTTTTATGGTGTTTCTTGATCAATTCCATCACTTTCAGCACATCCCACAAGCCATAAATATCCAGTTCAGGCGGGGAAGCAATTCTGCCGGTCACCACCATCTTAACTTCCGCATTACCCCAAAAGTCACTTACTTCTTTAGGTGGCTCGGAAGGCTCAGTTTGAGGGGGGATAAAACCGGGAATGCAATTTATTTTTGATGAACTGGCATATTGCGATGCTAATTTACAGATTTGATCATTTACCCCAATAAAGCAGGCACATAATTTCAAGGCCAGTATATTTAACCATTTGGAGATTCCCCCCGAATTCAGGGCATCTTCCAGGCTTTGTCCACCCACTCTTAAAATCACCTTTTTACCTCTTAATAGCCCCAAAATGGCTGCTAAAAAGCGGATATGCCCCTTTGTAGAAATAACGTAATGGATAGAAGGACTTTTGCCCAGGAGCAATTTAAGGTACCACACCCATTGGCTTTCAACATTGACTATATGTTTTTCGTCTCGGAGAGGAAGGTAAAAGTTGTACATACACACCGCCCAATTGTTGTTCATCAAAAAGCGGGATAACCTGCCGATATGTACCGTCATCCCACCAATAGGAGGAGGTGATACCCCCCAAAACGCAATGTTTTTATTAGGCAAAGGCATAGAAATTAGAGCTTTTAAATAATCGGTTATCAAAACATAAAATTCACTTTTCCTTCCGGTTTCAGAAAAGGGTGGTTTTTATTTTGTTTAAGTTTGTACATGATTTCATACGAAAGCCGTCTAAAGGGAGTAAACCGGCATTGTAACCCATCCACCACCGTCAAATTGTTCATGCCATTTAGGGTATGAAAGCCTTTGTTATAAACCTGATCGTTTAAGCGAATCTCCTTAACAAAGATCTCTTCAAATTTATTGGGATTTAACGTCTCAATACGGAAAATACGGACCGCCTCACCATAAGAATTTTCACACACCTGTGTGACCCGATACAGCTGGTTATTTAAAAGGACAATATTTCCGGCAGGCCGCGAAAAAGGATCCCCCATCTTAACCGGATTCCCATTATGGGGCCTAAAGGTATCATTTAATGATTCGGCATAAAAAAGATAGAGGTTATTCTTCCCTTCCCGGCCCCTTTTATGGGCAAACAACCACCAATAAGAGTTGTAAAACAATAACGTGGAATCCAGCAGCGGTTCCGACACCAAAAGCTGGGGTTTGATCAGGGTATTCTTCTCAAAATCGTACTGGTACTTATATAACCCTCCACTTTTGGATGCTTCCGGAATAACAATTGTTTGGTTACAAGACTGAATAACAAAGGGATAGGATTGATGAAAAGACTGTTCATCAATCACCATTTTATCGATCAAGTGAAAATTCTTATCGATGGTGAGCTTCGATATTTTACCCTTCTTTTGACTGAACAAAAACTCCTCGACCAGCACCTCTATTTTATCGTCCGAAACCGACAGAAGAAATGGATCGGCAAAGAACCGATCCTTATAGGGGTGTTTGAGCCACTTAACTTCAGGAATTTCATTGCCATCTTCCATAAAGAAGGCGACAGGTTTATCGACAAACCCAATATTCCATACATTAAGATTGAATAATTTCTTAGAATCCAGCATCCATAAATCTGTTTTATATTTGTTTTTAAAATGGCTCAAATACCACGCTTAAAAACGAAACGTGTTTCAGCCTATCGGGCCCCCTTCAAAAGATCCAGATAACCATCCACTATATTTTCTTTATCAAATAACAGCAATGCATTGTTCAGGTTGTGCTGACCCACCACGGCCAGTTCTTCGGCCGATGACGATAAGGCCCAACTCAACACGTTTTTAATTTCGTTGTAATCGTTTGGATTGCACATGCAGCGCTCATCAATTCCTAAAAATCCAGGTACATCCGACACCCGGGAGGCCAACACGGGCTTTCCGGAGGCCATCCCTTCACAAACCGCATTGGGCAGGCCTTCGTATAAACTAAAAAGCCCCACTGCATCGGCCTTTTGCATCACCTCATGGATATTTGGAATGGGCGGATTGAACTTAAATATGCCAGAGAGGTTTAGATTTTCTATTTTCACCAAACCCCTTTCCAGACTATCATCCAACACGTTACCATACCACTCGATTTTTAACCTTTCTTTCTCAGATGGTGAAAGACGATTAACGCCTTCAATAAGTCCATCCAGATTCTTCACCTTGCGAAGACTTGAGGGAACCACCAACGTGAATTTCCCGTCACCCTTGGAGGCCTGATTTTGGGCCGGCGAAAAGAGATTGAAATCAACAATATTGTATATGACCTTGAATTTGGCTTTTGGAATGAGGGGATTAATTTTTTTGACAATCTGAATATTCTCGTGTGAATTGGCCACCACATAATCGGCCAGGACGTGGAACCACCGGTAGGCTTTCAGCACGGAGAGCTTAAAAAGATTAGGATTGGCACTGCGTTCTCCAACCACCAGTTTCCATTTTCGCCAGGGCAAAGCGGAAATTTCGGAGATAAAATTGGTGGCACTCAGAAAGGATAATACCGAATCGAAATTACCGTTGCGGATGTACCGGCGCATTTTCAATAAGCGCTTTACATGGTTGGGTTCCACGATGGCGGTAACCGAAATGTCTACCGCATCCAATGATTGCTTAAAAAAGTTGAGTTCATGATATACCAGGAAGGATACTTCGTGTCCTCGTTCCTTAAAGCCTTTGGCCAGTTCAACCATTTGCCTTTGAGCCCCTCCTGCAACCAGACTGTCGATGACACAAAGAATTTTCATAAATTTATTTTTTTCAGGTATCTGATTTTAAGCTCCCTTTTAATCCAGAGAATTTTCCCGGGATCCTACCAAATAGGCCAACAATATTGCCTGAGTGTATCCCGAAAGGGACACATACCACATGGATATGAGTGAAATAAAGAACCAAACAAGAACAACTGTAAACATCAATATTTTTTTATCCGGCAACCAGGTTGGATTTAACATGGATTTAACGGCCGAATAAAACAAATAGAGGTAGGTGGTCACCCCCAGCAGGCCAAAATTAGATAATAACTCCAGCCAATCGTTGTGCGCTTCGTTTAGTCCGGTTAAATAAATGGAAGCCGCAAACCCATAGCCAAACAATAGATTTAACAGATTATGACTACCCGACCATCCCTCCCATATTCTGGAATACAACACGGTACGGCCGCTTGTGTCTCCATTGGATATTGAAACCATCCGGCGTATCAGAAACTCATTTTCCATAAAATAGCGGTAGACAAAGAAACTCAGCACCAACACCCCAGCCAGGGCGAGGATATAACCAAAAAAACGATTTCGCCTTTCTACCGTCCGCATTTGGAAGTAGTAATAAACAATAAGAATGAGCCCGGCAGAAATCATGGCTCCTCTTTTTGCGCCCTGAACGACAAAAATGCACATTAAGAGCATGAGAAGAAAAGAGAGTATTTTCTTTTTCTTAATGAGGAATACAAAGGGCATCAGTCTGACAAAGGTGTAGGCCACGTTGTTCACCATGTTGGTGGCGTCATCTTCTCCCAACTCGAGGAGCACCTGCGTGCGATTGAAGAAAAACTGCAATATAATAACCGGAATCATCATCAAAAGAAAACGGACCAGGTGGCTCGATTTAAGATGGTTACGGATGGCAAAGAAATAGAATGGATAAAAGGGCAACATACACCCCAGGATACGTTTAAACATGGCCACATGAGGGGTGACCCCAAAATTGGCAAAAACAAATCCTATCACATTGAGAAGAAGGAGCAGTGTCCAGGCTATGAAAAATTGGTTGTTTCTGCTTTTTATCAAAAGGGTTTTTACCAGATAAAATCCGGATATTAAGAATATCAGTAACAAGGCAGCCTTGGAGATAATTGAGCTGGACTGATACAAAGATCCTTGCGCAAAGTAGACAACAAAAAGCAGGAACAGTAATTCTCTAATGTATTTATGAATCTGCATATCAGTGCTTAATTGATGAAAGGAGGTCTTCTATGATGCAGAATCCCGGATTAAATGAGCCACCCATCCACTTAATATTTTCATCCCAATAGCCGTTAACCTTAACGATATTGCGCATGGGAAAGGCGTAACTTAACTCCACCACATATATCTGCCCATCCTCTTTTGACACAATAAAATCCATGGCTGCCGATTGAATCTTTAATTTTCGGGACAGGTTAAAAGCCTCCTCAATAACTCTCTTGTCGACCTTTTCGTTCTCGAAAATCAATTTTCCACTTCCCGAAGCACGAAAATCCTTTTCCCTCACCAGCCGTTTGATGGTAGCGGCTTTATTGTTTACAACCACCACGCGGATATCGTACCCCTCGTTTTCGATAAAATCCTGAAAATAGACATAGCCCTTTTCCCGTCCGGACATTTTAGCAAATTCGATCGGGATAATTAAGCGACCCAAACCCTTTAAAATGCCCAGGGATGATTCTTTACCTTCTTTTACTTTCCGTATTCTTTCTTTGAGATTATTCCAGCGGTTAAATGGGGAAAACCCACGACCAAAAGCCCGATTCACCAACCGAACAGCCTCTCGTTTCGACCGTACCATTTTCACATTATCAGAGGAGGCGCCTCCCCTGAGTTTAAAAACCTTTGGAAAAGAGGTTGACTGAACCCATTGCAAGGCCTCTTTTTTTGTATAAAACACAAAACTGGGAACCATCCGGGCACCCACAGACTCCAGCAAATACTTTTGTCCCACCTTATCGTCAAAATGCCAGGTGGTATAACCATCGGGAAACACCTTAATCCCGGATAGCTGAAGAGAATACAAAAGCTGTTTGGCAAAGAGTTTGTCTCTGTAGTCCACGTGATTATGGTGCCACAGCAGGGCATCAAAATCCTTTAACTGCTCCACGATATTGGTATCGTAGCAATTCACAATTTTATAGGGAATATTTTTCTCCTGACAATAGGCAATCCATTGATCCGAGAAGGTTCCTGCTGTATGGTGTATCGCAATTTTCACTATGACTCAAATAATTAAAAATTTCCAAAACATATTTCCAACCGACTCTTTATTCAGTTGATTGCCTCATCCATCAACCCACCCAATTGAGCGGAATTCATAAACTCAACCGATGGCCATTTCTGAATAATCTGCTTGAGCAATTCCTCAAACTGCATCAGATTATTATCTCTGTTGTCAGGATTTATGGAGCCCATAAAATTTACACGATGGGCGCTTATGATCGCTGGTTTTTTTAGTGCAAAAGCATTCGAGATATCCTTTATACACGATTTTACCCAGGGATGTTTCGTGTCGGAGAAGGGCTCAAAGGAACAATTCCGAATAAGGTATAATTGTCCGAGGGTATTTCGTTCTCCACAAAAATGGAGCATTTCTTTGGTGCCGGCATTCAACCCTGGGACCACCTGAATGTAATTGCCTTGTAAATATTTCACACCCAGGGATGAAAGCACCTTTTCATGAGCCGGATGCCAAATATAATTAGGGGCGATAAAGGATTCTGATGGATAGCCAAAGATTTGGAAAAAAAGATCAAACCCCTCTTTTAAGATGGTTTCCTGCTTTGCTAATTCGGCCGAATCATCCGCATTAAAGGCTTGTAACACACTATTTTGTAAGTCATTACTGGCCTTTAGGCTCAAAGCAAACATGTCATTCTCAAACACCTGAAGCAATTCAGGTGATCCTTCCCGGAGGTATCGCAACCACCGGGCTACATTTAAATGTTCGCGTCCATGCAATTGGGGGAAAAAAAGTTTTTCTTTCATCCCCTCCCGCCAAACATTAAAATCGCAATGCGGATACTTTTTGAGTGTTTCGGTAAAAGGCTCATAGAAGTACTGCCCGAATCGGGCTGCCCTTATTTTCTCAAAATCAGGATTTGCCACAATGGTATTGGCTGTGATTACGGGATTGTTTCCCTTATCATCCCTAAACTTCAACAGCACCTCAAACAACATTTCCATGTCCTGACGGGAAGCCAAAGAGTCGTTGGAGCAATAGTGTGATTTATTTACAGGAATCCCGGCCTTTATCAGATTCTGGAATACCTCTTTATCAGCCATTCGAATACTACCCCAATCATCCGATTCGAAGACCACAATTTTACGATCGGTTTTCCAACCTTTTCGTTCCAACCCAAACCTGTCGAAACGATATTTGAGAGCATTCATGAGCCTTGTCGACAACGCTTTCTTTTTCAAATCTCGTTTCTTTTAATTTTTAAAGCGGTAAGGGTGATAAAAACACCCAGGTGGGCTCTTGTCACGGCAATAGTAATGGCAGCCCCCACGAACCCATAATAATAGATTAGGGGCCATGCAATGCCAAAGCCAATCAGGGACGTGGCCATGGTAATATTTCTCAATCTCCGCTCATGCCCCTGGATAATCATATAATTGGTTCCGTAGATATTCGAAAGAGCCATAAACAAGAGGGAAACAGCCAAAATACGCATCACGGTTATGGCTTCACCAAATTCAGGCGTAAAAAACAAATGAATAATAAGTGGAGCCATCACATAAAGTGAAATAGCAATAACCGTTGTAACGGTCAGATTTAGTCGGGTATAAAGAATATGTTTTTTAATGTTTCGTGAGAGGTAAGGAAAGAAAGTTCGGGAAACGACCATGGTCAATCTCTGTGAGATGGTAATGAATTTATTTCCTGCATCAAAAATCCCGGTAGAGAAAGCCCCCCCAAAAAAGCCCAGCAACAACACCGAAAAGCTGTTGTAAAGGTTAGGGAAAAGCTGATTGATAAACACATCCCCACTACCCTTCAACGTGAGGATAATGGACGCGGGTCGCGGTTTGAGAAAACGAATACGGTATTTGGCCAGGATGATATACATCGAAATTAAGCCCGATACCATAAAACCGATGGCCGTGAGAAGCGGTTGTAAGATATAGTCGGATTTCTGCTTTACAAAAACAAATACGGAAACGGTGAAAACGAATTTAGCAACAATATTTAATATGGTGATGTATTTCATGCGTTCGAGCCCCTGAAACAGCCATTGGGGAAACAACACCTGGCCGGGGATTATACAAAAAGTAAAGATCAGAAGCCAACGTATCTCATAGAACCGGGGAATGATAAGAATTAACACGAATAAGACCATGAAGGCCATAAACATGATAAATGCCCTTGCCCACATCACATCTGAAAAAATCTCGGATACTTTTTGTTTATCCTCCCTGTTAACAGCGATATCGCGGGTGGCGGTAAAGTCGAACCCGTAGTTGACAACGGTTTGAAGATAAGCAACGATGGCACTGGCAAAGGCAATTTCCCCAAATTTTTCCACCCCAAGCACCCGAGCCAGATAGGGAAGCGTAATAAGCGGAAAGATGTATCCGGCAATTTGCAAAAGCGATAAAAAAGCAAAATTTTGAAAAAGAATTTTGGCCTCTTTATTTTGGGTTAAATGCCTTATTCTTTTTTTATAATACATTTAATGTAACCTTTTCTCATCTAACAAATTAATAAACACAGAACTATAACACCTCTGCTCCATAACCATACCCGTGTCCATACCGGTATCGGCCATTATTTTTTTGCATAGAGGCCGAATTAAGCACTACCCCCACGTTCCTCAGGCGTTTATCGAAAGTAATATTGTTGATAAAGGTTATGGAGTCCTTCTGTGAAAAACCCTCACGGACCACATATAGGGTGGCATCCACAAAGGGGGTCAGCAGGAAGGTATCGGACACCACCCCTACCGGAGCGCTGTCGATGAGAATGTAATCGAATTGACTCCTGAGTTGCGTCAGAATTTCCCCCACCTGCTCGTTCGAAAGGAGTTCGTTGGGATTGGGCGGTACAGGACCGGCCTGCAGAACAAAGAAGTTGGGAAAGGCCTCTTCCAGAAGGGTGCTCAAATCCTCAATTTGTCCTGCCAAATAAGATGAAAGTCCCCGTCCATTAAGGCTAAGGCCCAGTGTTTGAGCGATCTGGGGATTCCTTAGGTCGGCCCCCATGAGCAACACTTTTTTATCCATTAGAGAGAGGCTACGGGCCAGATTGGAACAAATAAAGGTTTTACCCTCTTTGGGAATGGTAGAGGTTACCAACACAACTTTTTGTTCTTTTCCACTCAACATAAAAAGGAGGTTGTTTCGCAGGGTACGGAACATTTCGGTAATGATGGTATCGTCGTTGGGCTTCACCAGTAGCTCACTCCTACCATTCATACTCTCGCTTTTTATGATGTCGCCAACGACTTTTACATTTCTAAGTTTTTCAAGTTCCTGGATGCCCTCAATCCTGGTCTGGAAAAAGTTGCGGAGAAACAACCCAATTCCCGGAAAGGAAAATCCCACCAGAAAGAAACCCAGCAGGATAAGTGTGCTTTTAGGGGCCACCGGCTTTGGGCTGGAACTGGGACGGGCAATCATCTTGGCCTTTGGCGCCACAGCTGCCTGGGTCAGGTTAACCTCTTCCCGTTTTTGAAGCAAATACACAAAAAGATTCGACTTAACCTCCTGTTGTCTAAGGATATCGGTATACTCACGATCGACTGTTGGGAAGTTGTTGATCTTTGAACTGGTAATGGTATGTTCAGCTTCCAGGTTGGATAAGGCAATCTCGGAGGCCTGTCGTTCATTGGCAATGGAGGCCACGATGTTTGAGTGCATATTTTCGACCTTTTGGTTGATCTGCTTAAGAGCAGGATTTTCGGCCGAGGTAGAACTCTCGATGCGTTCGCGATCGATCAGCAAAGCATTGAATTCATTGATCAGAGCCACCAGTCCGGGATCCTTGAGGCCTAAATTGGGCACGAGTTTATTCTGATTCTCGGGAGCCGTTAAGAACTTCTCCACAAAGCGCACCAGGTTAAGCTGAGTCTCGATCTCCATTTTACGGGCCTCGTAGCTTTCGCTTTGTCGGATGTAGGAACCTACCTGAGTAGAAATATCTGCTACATCGTGTTTTTTACGAAAGGTCTCCACGCGCTCTTCTACTTCTCCAAGTTCACGAGCAATATCTTTTAAACGCTCTTCGATAAACACCGAGGTATTGTGGGCGACGGTATTTTTGTCCTTTACGGCATCCCGGTTGTATTCGTTGATGAGAGCCTGGACAAAATCCTCTCCCCTTTTTTTACTTTCGGCCCGCAGGGCGATCTCCAGCAGGGAGGAATTTTTGGTGGTGGCTTCCACATTGAGGTTCTCGATATAGGTGCGGGCCACGCGTCCTGCATTGGAGATGGTCACTAACAAAGGTCTCGACCCCAAGGGAACATTGGGTTGCCGGGCAACATAAAAGCGGCCTGCCGGCAATTCAATAATTCCCGGAATGGCTGAGGCCTCTATCTTTCTTTCAGAAATCTGTTCTGCATTGTTATACTCCCCACCAACCAGGAAGCCGTCCTCTACCGGGGTAAATTTCAACTGGATGGTTCCCGGGATCTGCTCGGGATCCACATCTTCGAGTCGCACATACAAGGGAGCATTTTTATAGAGCTCTGGCATCTGGAATCCAAACCGCGAATCGCGCCTGTAGGTGGTATTCAGTTCCAGAGAAGTAATAATTCGGGTAATCAGGTCGGGCGACTTAAAAACCCCCACTTCATTATCGATATTGTTCTTACCCCCAAACGAAAACCCCATATCCTGCAATAGGAGCATCTCTTCGGGGGCAGTCTCATCTTGTTTTATGAGTATGGAGGCTTTGGTTTGATAAATACTTGGCTGGGTTTTAAGAAACAAAAAACCAAGTGCCAAAAAAATAAGAATTGAAATGGCAAACCAATACCAGTTAGACAAAAATACAGAGATCAGGAGGCGGACATCAACTTCACGTTCCACCTCATGAGAGAAAGGGGTATTAAAATGCTCTTTCGCGTCCATTCGGGATTAATTAAAAATGGTAACTAACAGGGTTGTGACCGAAATAAGTGTTGAAACAATGGAAAGTGAATATTTTTCAAAATTCCCAATATTTGCATCTCTTGCTTTGGCCTTGTTGGGTTCTACGTAAAGGACATCGTTTTGTTTTAAATAATAGATGTCGGGATTTAGCAGGATCTTTGGGTCCTGAAGGTTGATTTTAAGGACCTGTTTTGTTCCTATGTTATCCTCGCGCACCAGCAGTAAATTATCCCGTCTTCCGTAGATGGTGAGATCACCGGCCATGGCTAAGGCATCCAGGATGGTACATTGCTCATTGTCCACAATAAATTGTCCCGGCCGGGCTACCTCTCCCAAAACCGACACATTGTAATTTTTAAACCGTACGTTGACAATGGGCGACTCGGTGATATATTGAGGATAAATGGTTTTTTTTATCAACTCCTGAGTCTCCACGCGGGTAAGTCCCATCACCTTCAATTTGCCCACAATAGGATAATCAATATATCCCTTGCGGTCGACCACATAGGTTTGAAGCGTGGCCCCCTGAATAGAACTGGTAATGGTTACCCCACTCCCGGCACTCGAGCCCAGGTTAAAAGGGGCTGCGGCCTCCGGTATGGTTGTGTTAACGGCAATGGTTAATACATCGTTGGCCATGATCCGTGCCTCATAAATCATGGCACTACTGCTCAGCGCCTCTTCTGTAAGGTTGGAAGACCCCACCAGATAGGTGATGTTTTTAGGACCGGAACAAGCGCCAAGAAAAAAGGCCATCATCATCATGGTAACAGGTAGAATGTTTCGCATATGACTGGTTTTTTAACGGACTGGTGAACGCTTCCAAAGAGGCTGGATTTGGTTCATCGTCGATGATTTGGTTTATCTGTCTATTAATTCAGAATGGTAAAAAAGCTAAGTGCTCAAAGTCGGAATTGTCTGGTGGTTTGCCTTGCCTCTGACGGCTCATCCCGATTAAAAAGCACAAATTTAAAATAAACGCTCATTTTTATGTCATGGCAATACCTTTATTTGATAAAGCGGCTTTAGTTGCTGATGACTCAATGGGAATACTCCATTAGTCTGTTTCCCTATACAGGGGGAATTAGACTAAAAAAAAAACATCAATGCCTTTTTGCCCTTTCTATCCTGAAACATTTTTTGTAACTTGATGAGATGAAAGTTCTTACTTAAATCGCTGAACCATGAAAACAATCGTATTGTACTTAAAAATGGCTCTTCTGATCTTGTTTATGGCGAGTTGTAACAATAAGCCAAAAATAGGTTTCTTAATGGATACCCTTGAACTAGAGAGATGGAATAAGGATAAGAAATTCTTTGAACAGAAGGTTAACGATTTGGGGGGCATCCCGGTGGTGATGATTGCCGAGGGAAATTCCATTAAACAAACCAACCAGGCGGAGGAGCTCCTGTTGAAGGGAGTGGATGTATTGGTGGTAATCCCTGTAGACCTCTATTCATCAAGGGATATTGTAAAAAAAGCCCATGAACAAAATGTGCCCGTAATCTCCTATGACCGCCTGATTCGTGATTGCGATCTGGATTATTATGTATCTACCGATAACATAAATATTGGAGAGTTGCAGGCCGATTACCTGTCGAAGATCGCCCCGGTTGGAAAATATGGGCTCATCGGCGGGGCTACCAACGACAACAACGCCTTTTTACTCCATCTGGGTTGGATGAATGTGCTGCAACCGCTTATCGAACGAGGTGATATTGAGATCGTACTCGATCGTTACGCCGCTTCGTGGGACGAAGACCAGGCCTACAACATAGTTAAAGAATTTTTTGCCGAGGGGAATAAGGATATTGATGCGGTTATTGCCGGCAACGATGCTTTGGCTACCGGCGCCATCCGTGCCCTGCGGGAACAAAACCTTCAGAAAAAAATATTGGTGGCCGGACAAGACGCCGACGTGGGGGCCATCCGCAACATAGTGGCTGGTTTTCAAACTATTACAATCCTAAAACCCATCGATGCCCTGGCTAATGCAGCCGCCAGCGCGGCCATGAGTTTGGCCCACGGCGAAGCACTCACCAGCACCAACCTTACTGTAAATAACGGCTTCAAATTGGTTCCCTCGATCCTGCTTTCGGCTCAGGTAGTGAACCGTCAGAATATAAAAATGACCGTAGTTTCGGAGGGTTTTGTATCTGAAGCCGAGATTTATGAATAAATTCAGTTAGAGGCACACGAATTTTGTTGGAGACGCATAAAGGCAGATAGAGACGCACGGATCGTGCCTCTCTATCTGCTTTTTTGCTATTTTTGCAGAAAAGCATAGACTATGATTCTCGACGATACCATTTGTGCCATATCCACTGCTCCGGGCCTGGGCGCCATAGCGGTGTTGCGCATTGCCGGGCCTGATGCCATTGCCCTAACCGATAAGATTTTTCGTCCGGCTAAACAGGGGATTGCTCTTGTTAACCAACCGGCTCATACGGTTTATTTTGGCTCCATCACCGACGGGGAGAAGGATATCGACGAAGTGGTGGTCACGCTCTTTCGGGGTCCCCGCTCCTTCACCGGAGACGACACCATAGAGATCTCCTGTCATGGGGGCCTTTTTATTCAACAAAAGATACTCCAGTTACTTCTGGACCATGGCGCCCGGCTGGCCCGCCCCGGTGAATTCACCCAGCGGGCTTTTCTCAATGGCAAGATGGACCTGAGTCAGGCCGAAGCCGTGGCCGACATGATTGCTGCCCGCTCCGAGTCGGCACGTCGTGTGGCTCTTAAACAGATGCGTGGTGGATTCTCCAATGAACTGCTTAAGCTTCGAACCCGCCTGCTGGAATTTACCTCTCTGATAGAACTGGAGCTGGATTTCAGCGAAGAAGATGTGGAGTTTGCCGACCGCACCCAACTCGTTGAGCTGGTAAATGAAATAGACCGGCTGTTGAGCCGCCTCATCAACTCCTTCTCGTTGGGCAACGTCATTAAAAATGGCATTCCCGTAGCTATTGTGGGGCCAACCAACGCGGGGAAATCAACCCTGCTCAACGCCTATCTGCAAGAAGAACGGGCCATCGTTTCGGACATTCATGGCACCACACGCGACGCCATCGAAGACACCCTCAACATCGAAGGCATCACCTTTCGCTTTATCGATACCGCCGGCATACGCAGCACCAGCGACCAGATAGAGTCCATGGGTATCACCCTTACTTACAATAAGATAAAACAAGCCTCCATCGTACTGTTGATGGTGGATGCCCGCGACGAAGACCAAACCATACAAGCCGCCATTCACGATGTAAAAAGCCGGATGGATGCCGCTCAGCAACAGCTCATCGTGGTGGTCAACAAGACCGACCTGGTGGATCATGAAGAGGTGTTGAAACGCTTTTCGCAAGCCGCCTTTCAGGAACTCACCCACGAAGATGCCATCGTGCCCCTCTCGGCCAAATACCACGAAAACCTCGACGAACTGAGCCGTGAACTGCTTAGCACCATCGATCTGCACGCCATCGATAACAACGAGGTGGTGGTGACCAACGTGCGCCATTATGAGGCACTGAAAAATGCCCGCGAAGGAATCCTGCGTACCAGGGAGGGCCTCAACACCGGCCTCTCGGGTGACTTCATCGCCCAGGATATCCGCGAGGTGCTGCACTACCTGGGTGAGATCACCGGCCAGATTTCTACCGACGAGGTGTTGGGTAATATCTTTAAGAATTTCTGTATCGGAAAATAAATCACATCTTTTCCTTTAGTATTACTCCTGGTCAAGCAGGCAATCAGGTTAGTTTCTCCTGATAGATGTCCCATTCATAGTCTTTATCTTTGGGTATAATCTGGATATGATTGCTGCCTCTTACCACTGTTGACTTGGAAGGTATTTGGCCCGATATAACACATCCGGCACCAATGGTTACCTCGTCACCGATAATGGTGCCGGGCAGTATCACACAGTTGGCTCCTATCCATACGTTGTTTCCAATAATAACCCCCTTTTTAAAACCAGGTTTTCTGTGATCGTATTTGTAGTGATTGGTGGTAACAATAACTGTGTTGGAAGAGATACCGACGTTGTCACCCAATTTTAACCCGCCATAGGCATTGATATACAAACCCGAGTTATCTCCGGGATCGCACATAATCCCTTTTTCAATAAATTGCCATCCTCTTATCTTACTTCGAAAATCGACCGGCCAGGGCACCGACCGGTTAAACCCCATAATTTTCTGCATAAAAAAATATTGTGACAGCACTTTGTAATGCTCCATATAGCCTATTCGGGGTCGCTGATACTGTGGATAAATAAGCTTCACGAGCCATCTGAATAGCGACTGATCCAGTATTTTCAATATTTTTTTTAGTCCATTCATTTATTGTCTTATCATAAAGTTTTTGAAAAATAATGATTGGTCTTTTGCGGGAGCATATGAAAGATCATCCCCCCCCATGAAACAGGAAAAAAGTAACTGATCAATCTTCAGCGTTTCTGTTTTTCTGAAATTTATTTCACTTGTAGAAAATAAGCCCTCCCCATTTAATCGTGCACTTATGCTGCCATTGTTTTTTTGGGGCTGATTCATTTGAATGGTGAGCTCAATCCGATTCCATTGTCCTGTCCTGAGCAAGGCAGGGGATTCATCCTGCATTAAAAAAAACTTTTCACCAAAATCCCCATTCATGTCGGGATAATAGGCATAAGCACAGAGTGTCCCGTTTTCTTTAAACATAAATCTTACACTCCAGCCATCACGGCCATTGGGGATGAGTCCGCCAGTATTACCAGTACCTCCTGCCAGACCTGGTAATTTTCCACCTCTAACAAAATCAAAGTCCGTTGGGATAAAAATTTGGTAGCATAACGTTGCTTTTTCCACCGGGTTAAATGATATTTTCCAGTTACATCCTGGAAAGGGCCCGAATTGTTTTTTTGAAAAAAGAATTGTTAGGGCAATGTCGCCCTGCCAGGGTATAAATTTAAGTTTTCGATAGTTTTTAAATACAACAGCCGATAATTTCCTGATTTTTCCATGCAGTAAAACCGCCTTCCTCCCGTTAAACGCTGCCATAAGCTTCTTTTGCGTAAGGAAACCGTGAGGGATAAGACTAAACTTACTGTTAAGGATTAAAGTATTGCCGTATCGGTTTGATTGATCCATTTTTTTTGTGTCCGGGTTTTCAGGTTTAATAAAAAACTTGTTTTGGTGGCATGCTATAAAAGGCCTCCGATCCGTGACGTAAATATATGAATTCTGTTTATTTTAAGGTCTTTTCACTAAAATAAAGAATCGATGGAGCCGCATTATTTAGCCTATTGGAATGATCAAAAAGGCAGATTGAAAAGGGTGATTGATGAGAACAACAAACATCCACTATCCGTAGGACTATGCCGGCTTGCTGGTTGAGACAAAGTATTCTGAAGAACTGGCCTCAGGCTGGGAGGCGAAGTTAAAAACGAATTACACACAACCCCTCATGGCAAATGAGGGGTAATTCGGAAGCAGGCAGTCATAAACATTCAAAAAGAATTGCACTGCATTTCCAAACACCAAGCCTACAAATATTTGTTGAAATTATAAAAGGTCCGAGAGGGACCAACCAAAATACATTAATACAAAAAACCGAACTGCCAAAGCGGTATTGTATTCAAATACCCATGTTCAATATCATCCTTTACGACATAAGCATTTTCAACTTCCTGAATTTGTTGCATTCCTTTATTTTTTCCTCCTACCTCAAAAGTGTACTCATCCACTAAAAAGTCGGCAACGGGCGACATGATTATGTCGTGTTTGGCTCGTAATTGATTAAAGAAAAAGGTTTCCCTGACATTACCAGTATTGGCATTATCACTGGCTAAATTATAAATCAGATTGGTATTGTCCAAGTAAATTTTATCAACCTTTCCCAGTCCTTTAATACCGCCAGTTGCATTCCTTAGTTGCGCAATCATCCCTGCTTCCTCTATAAAAAGGCAATAATCAGAAATATTATTTCGGCTTGACGAAAGAGCAGCAGCGATTTTGGTCATATTGGGTTTAAAAGGCACACCGTGAGCTATTATTGACAAAAGTTGTTTCAGCTTCCGACCGGTAGCCATATTCATGCCGGCATACATAGGAATATCAGTTTCCAGGGTTTGATTTACCACCTGTTGAAGGCGCATTTCAATATCTTCTTCCAATGCAAAAGGATAATAGCCCTTTTTTAAATAATCCTCAAACAAAGGCAGAGGATGCTCTACTTCCGGCAACTCAACCTTATGGTTCAAGATCTCACCCAATGAATATGAGGGAGACAAAATCTGACGGAAAAGTTGGAGATACTCCCGAAACGAAAGCCCTTGCATGTGATACATAACCGCTCTTCTACTCAGATCAGAAGATCCCTTTTTAAAATCCAGGACCGAAGAACCCGTAAAAACCACTTTTAAATCAGGATGATAATCATAGATCAATTTAAGCTCCTTTGCCCAATCATTATACTTATGAATTTCATCAATAAAAAGATTCTTTCCGCCTCGCTTTGCAAACGCATCAGCGAGATTAAGCAATCTGTTTTCAGCAAAATAAAAGTCTTCAGCAGTAACATATAAAGTATCGCTCGGATTCAGGTTTTTCTTAATATGTTGCAAAATAAGAGTCGTCTTCCCTACCCCCCTTGGGCCGGTAAGCCCAATCATGCGATTATTCCAATTGATATCAGCATATTTATATCTAAAGAAACTGGTATCTGTTTCTTTTAAGAGTTTGCGAAATATTGAAAATAATTGCTCCATTATGAGGATATTGATTTCTACAAAACTACAAAAAATGCACTATATAAGTGCATTTTTTGTCAAATATCGCACTATAATAGTGCGATATTTGTCTGACTGATCGACGGATAAAAATGAAGATCCGGCAATTAATAAAAATTTATCAACTTGAATAGAACGCTAGTAGTTAGCTATTTCCAAAATATTAACAATTCCTTACCTTAGAAACGGTTTAAATATTATCCTTTCGATTTTTGTTGTATTAATCCCTCTTTCGGCAGAAATATTTCTTTATATAGCAATGGATAAGTTGGTTGATCAGCCGTAAAAAAGCAGAAACCAAGTGGCATGTAGGTAATTAGGACCGTGTATTAGTAAACCTTGTCAATAAAAAAGGGTACCCCAACCATTTTTCGCATATCGTTCATGACCGAAAAACCGGATTAAGCAATCTGGGCTATTCTCTCCAGCAACGCCTCCCCTACCGCTTTGTTCAACCGGCCCCCTTTGATCAGGGGAACCAGACAGATGCCACAACGATCGTTGGGATCATCACCAAACCAGCCGTTACTAATTTCCAGTCCGCCATTGCCCGGATATACCAGATAGCTCTGAGCGACCGAGAAGAGGTGATTGTAGGCATACAACTGCTGCAAATCATCGGCCGAGGGTTTTCCCTCCCCATTCATCTGCTTCCACTTGGTATCCAGGATAAGTACAGGTTGCTTCCCCTTAAATACCACAATATCCGGACGAATGTTCAAAATACCTCTCTCATTTGAAGACCAAAAGCGTTTGCCCACCTGTCCGGAGATCGTTACATCCGGAATAGAGCGAGCTGCCACCATCAACCGTCCAAGGAACCACCGCTCAAACAAGCTGTTCATGTCGAAGAGCAACGCCAGCACGTCATTAGCCCCCCTGGAGAAATCGGGATGATAATTAAACAGCAGCATCCTGGCAATATGGATGGCTTCGGCATAAGGTTCACTCTTACGATCCCATGCCATCTGCGAAAAGATGCTCTCATCTATGGCTATCGGAGTGCATTCGGGGAATTCCAACATCAATAGCCGAATCTCCGAGATCCAGGGACGGGCCCCCCAGTAGTTGGAGAGCATCTGAAGGGCTTCCCAGAGGATCTGATGCAGAAGATGATCACGGTCGTAAGTTGTATACTCGCAACAGAAACGTTCCTTATAAACCAAATTTTGCCTTATCTGCTGACCTACCAAAAGTTTCCCTTTCAGCACTTTTTTATTTCCCTGAATACGCCGGTAACGCCGGATCAGCCCCCTATGAATCAATTGGCGAACCTCCTCCACATAGTAGCCGATGTAAAGATCCAACAAAGAGTTCCGCTTCCATTTTAGCATCGCCCGGGTAGGAGCCGCCACTTTCAGGTCGCCAGTCTGACACAGCATCTCCACCAGATGTTCATGACATCTGGAAGCATCTGCATATTTATCAATCTTAGGCAGGATTTCGATGGTTAGATCATTTACCTGCACCACCCCCACATGTTGATTGAAATGAATGCAGCGATAACCGGGCTGGAACCACGGAACCTTCTGGTACTCGACAAAAGCGGCAAGTGCTTCAAAATGAGATTGGGTAAAACCTTCCTCACCAACGGTTAGTCGCCCGTACTCAAAGACCTTAATAACCTTACTGCTCATTGAATTCTATTTGTGCCAGTTGGCCTTGGGCAGACCCTTCCAGACTCTTAGACGGGCCAAAATCGGTCTTAACATGATCCCACCCGATAGTTCCCCGGATGCGGTAGGCTGTTTGCTGGTCCATAACGCCATTCTCATATTCAAAGGCCGCAAAGACATCTCTTCCCGAGGCCTCTTTAACGATTTCCACAAAGCCTTTTCCCAGCACCAAGCCAATTTTTCCATAATCTGCATAGAAGAACTCCTGCATCAACGGGAGAATCTTGTTCCGGAAGATATGCTCCAACTCCTCCTTGCTATCGGATGCATCCCTAAGGGAGAGAAACCAGGCATGACCAATCTGGTGATCCCGATCCAGAAGCAATTCCAACCGTTTGTTGATGGTTTTCAACATCTCCCTGACCACGATACCTTCGACTTCGAAGTCTTGCCCCAGTATCTTATCCAACACATCGTAATCGGGCATCATCTCGATAAAGGAAAAACGTCGGCGAAGGGCTGTGTCCAATGCTTCCACGCTCCGGTCGGCCGTGTTCATGGTTCCGATGACATGCAAATTGGCTGGAACCCCAAACGAATCGCGGGAGTAAGGCAGGGTCACCGTCAATTCATTCTCCGCTCCCAACCGTTTATCCGGCTCCAACAGGGTGATGAGTTCTCCGAAGATGCTGGCCACATTTCCCCGGTTAATCTCGTCGATGATTAGGACGTAGTTCTGGGGCTTCTGCTCACCTTCTCCAAGCAGACTTTCGAAAGCCTCACTTTTGATATCTGTTTTGTTGAATTCATAAATGGATTGCTGTGATATCTTTTTACGGATAAATTTATCAGGCTTGGCTTTCAGATTTGTTGCCAACCATTTTACCTTTCGAAACTGAGAGTACTCAATCGTCTTATCCTCACTCCACTCATAATCCCCATCAACAACGCCAATGGCATCAACAATATGATTGCCTAGGGTAGCCAGAACAATGTCGCCCCTCTTCATTCCCAGAAATGCATACAAAGCCTGTATGTTAAAGCGGCTCTTCTCTACCAAATCGGGATGATTGTCATTGAAATACTTCTTAAATGCATTCCAATCCTTATTATTCTTGAGTTTCGAATAGTCATTATTACCACCCCAACCTAAGGCCACATAATCATTCTCAAGACACCATTCGTGAAGCTCTTGTTTGTGAAGACCTCCTAAAGACATCTTATAATATCTTGCTTTCTTTAAATCAGAACCAGAGATTGAACCAATCTTTATTTGTCCCCCAATGGCTGTCTCACAGATAGATTTGAAGATGCCAGGTTCCACATCATAAATCAACTGATCACTAACATTTTCTCCCTTTCCCGGTGGAATGGGCCTTATTCCCTCCACAAAATCCTCGTAACTAAAAGACTGGTGAAAGGTGGTAAATTGAATTTGGCCCTGTTCCTTTAGGCTGTTGAATGCCTCGTGAAGCTCCTTGTGAGACTTACCATTCAGATACCCTTTACCGTAGATTACCTCCAGTGCTTTATCAATGGTAGAGTAGGTTTTTCCGGTCCCCGGAGGGCCGTAAAGAATGGTATTCTGTGATGTACATATATCTTCCATTATGGGTTGATCTTGTTCTAAAGGTTGACGGTTCTTTGTTAATTTAAGAAGGGCGGCATACTCCGCCTGGGTAGCAGAAAAATTTGTCCCCGGGTTGCCTGTCTTCAGATTAGCCAGTTCCGGTATTGCATTGATTTGTTCCTGTGTGATTGGAGTGGCAGCAAGATTGGTGGTGATTTTTATCTTTACTCTTTTGGCAATTTCATTTTTCACCGGCTTTGAGTAATACTTCAGCTCCTTCTCTTCGTCCATCCCCTCATAAACGTTGGATGTGACTTCGGCCAATGCGTAACATCCTTTGTTTTGACCGGTTAGCCACAGAATGACCTTGTCCTTTGGCTTAATTTCGGCATCATGAGCGTTTACACTCCAGTTGGTAAGATCTTGGTTCTTTAATGCCGAAACAACATCGTATACTTTCGAACTACCCTGAAAAATCCAATAATTTACTTTTTCTGTTGTCCCCAACATCTGAAAGAGTATATCCTGAGCTAACAGGTTATGATTTATCCCATCATAGTATTCAGGGATAAGACTTTTAACTTTTTGAATCAACTCCTTATCGGGGATGATGTAATCCTCGATCAATTGCTTGATTAACGTCAGGTAATGGGCGTATTTTTCATTTTTTTTGGCCTCTTTTATTCCCAGGAGCTGGCAATATTTCTTGTAAAAGGCCGATTTATAGAAGGTATACTTCTCCGGGTTGTGAAAGGTCAGATAGGTGGCGATGGATCTCTCATCCTGATGATGCTGGAGCTTCTCCTCAACCGATCGGTAAAGTTTTAACGATTCGGTATTAAACAATTTCACACGTTCGGTCAAATCTTTGCTTTCATCAAAGAGATATTTAAACAGGGCTCTTAACTCCTCAGGTTTGGCGGTTGCAAGTTGGTTAATAACCGCAATCCCCATAGCATAGATAAGATTTGTGAATTTGATGGATTTAATCTCTTTGGTGAAATCCACTGCATCAGTATCCGGCCGGCCGCTATACTTATTAATCAACTTCCACTTATAGAGCTCTCCTTTAAGGTGCGTGGTTTCAATATGTTTTTTATAATTTTCAATTAATGCCTTAATCGGATCCTGGATGGAAATATTTTTAGAGTTTTCTTTTTCATTATCCTCTCCGGAGATGTTTTTTGAAATCATAAATCTATATTTTATGATAAAGATAAATACAATATGGCTAATCTCTCAATAGTTTTGGCCAAGGCAGGCCATGGGACTTTAAACTTTTTCGTATTAACGGGTTAAATTATTTATTGAAGTCCCATAAAACCTTTATCATAACAGTTTAACCGCCATAAAATAATGGAAACCGATTTTTTGACATGTTGGGGATTGGCTCAGGCGCTACCCAAAATCAGAATACCGTCAAAAACCTTAAATTATAAGGGTTCAATGGCCGCTAAAAAGGTTTACGAACCAACGACACCAGAGAGGAAAAATTCCTTCTACCCCTTATTTGCAACGAGGGGTTAATAGATAGTCGTTTGCAACGACTATTACTCAATTCCCGAATAACTGGCCAGTCTCGATTGAACACACGGAGATTTTTCAATCAAAACTTCTTTCTGGAATTAAAACATTGAAAATGATTCGTTACAAACGAATGACCCACAACCCCTCATTGCAAATGAGGGGTAGGTTGTTCGAATGAATGAGCAATTTTCCCAGCATGATAATCGGAAGAGAAATGGAAGAATCGTTCCCTCACTTTATATGCAAAAGCACATAAAACAAGCAAAAAACTCAAAACTATATCCTTTTACATATAATTTTGCCATCAGAAGGTTTATGCCTGAAGATTCGGAAGAGCTGGCTCTAACCCTCGGAGCGAAAAAGCGAAAGCTTACGCGAAAAAGTTTTGAACTGTTTGGAAAGAACCTGGGATTCAATGATAAACAAATAGATGGGGTGTTTAAACATTTTCTTAAAAATAAATCCAAGTCAATCAACCTAATTAAGCGGTCTTTCCTGTCTGATAACATGCAATATAAGTATATTGCACTCATGGAAAGCCGCTATGATGCCCTTTATTAAATTTAACCTGCCCTTATCAGGGTGCTAAAAAATGCTTCCCACTCTACCCCCAAACGTTGTTTTACAATCACTCGAGCGTTTTACATGCCATAGCGCATAAAAAGACAAAAAAC
>JBFHFS010000021.1:0-79090 GCA_041583495.1 Marinilabiliaceae bacterium
TGTGGTGAAAAGTTAACCACGAAGGAAGGGTCATCGAATTTGCGCGAATTAGCACGAATGAAAAAATGAAAGGAGGTTAACCAAAGAATATGTTGAAGGACAAAAAGGATCATTTTCACTTTTTCACCTTTTTCACTCTTTCACTTTTTTTCGTGCTCTTTTGTGGTGAAGAGTTGACCACGAAGGAATGGTCATCGAATTTACGCGAATTACCGTGAAAGAAGAATGAAAGGAGGTTAACCAAAGAATATGTTGAAGGACAAAAAGGATCATTTTCACTTTTTCACCTTTTTCACTCTTTCACCTTTTTTCGAGCGCTTTTGTGGTGAAAAGTTAACCACGAAGGAATGGTCATCGAATTTAGGCGAATTAGCACGAATGAAAAATTTAAGGAGGTTAACCAAAGATTATGATGAAGAAAAAAATATAGATGGATGTATTTTGGAGATAAAAATAAAATAAGAATGATATGAGAAGATTACTAATAGGGTTGGTGTTATTAATGTGCTTTACATCTTTGGGGGCTCAGGAGGTGCTAACACTTCAAAAGGCCATGGAGCTGGCCCGGTTGGGTAGTCCTGCGTTACGTCAGGCTCGCCTGGGGCTGACACAGAGTAATGAAAACCTGAATGCCCAACGCGCCTCCCTTAAGTCGGGCTTTCGACTAAACCTGACGCCTCTGGAATATAGCCACAACCGGCAATACAACGAGCCCCTGTCGGAGTGGTATACCAACGAGAGTACCCGCAGTTACGGAACCTTCAGCGTGCAGCAACCCATCCTCCTCACCGATGGAACCGTCACCCTAAGCAACCGGCTCATGTGGCAGGACTCGCGCAGCACCAGCTCATTTAGTGTAGATCCTTTCCGGGGGTTCAGCAACACCTTGTCTCTGGCATTGGATCAGCCCATCTTTACCTATAATCGTACCCGTATGGAATTGAGAGAGTTGGAGCTGGCTCTGGAGAACTCGAAGATAAATTTTGCCCTCCAGGAACTCAATGTGGAGCGTAGCGTTTCCCAGGGATTCTATCAGGTTTATGAGGCTCAGACAGGATTGAATACGGCCCGCGAGGAGTTCGACAACCGGTCGGTGAGTGTTGAAATTATCAAAAACAAGGTGGATGCCGGGTTGGTGGCCAGGGAGGAGTTGTTGCAGGCGGAACTCGACCTGATGACCAGTCGTGCAAGCCTCCAAAACAAGGAGGTTCAACTGGGGAATCTTAAAGACCAGTTAAAGCAAATCCTGGGGTTGCCGCTGAGTAATGAAATTCTATTGCTGGCCGAGATAAGCGTTTTCCCTGTGGAGGTAGAATTGCAAAAAGCGTTGGATTTGGGACTGGCCAACCGGATGGAACTCAGGCAGAGAAAGATTGACATTGAATCCGGCCAGTTTGATTTGATTCGGACCAATGCCCTCAACGAATTTAAAGGGAATGTGGGGGTCAGCATAGGCCTTTTTGGCGAAGGAAACGATCTGGCGGGCGTGTTTGACAGACCTACCGACAACCAAAATATTGGCCTCTCGCTGGAGATTCCTCTCTGGGATTGGGGCGAGAAAAAAGCACGTCGCAGAGCGGTTGAAGCGGCTCAGCAGATCCGTGAGATCAACTTCAGCGAAGAGAAGATTGAGATTTCGATAACCATTCGGCAGGTGTACAGAAGCCTCAAGAACCTGCTTGCCCAGATCGATATTGCCCGGAAAAGTTTGGAAAATGCCGAAATGACTTACGCAATAAACCTGGAGAAATACAAGAACGGTGATCTCACAAGTATGGATCTTAATCTCTACCAAAATCAGTTGACGCAGAAGAAAACCGATCTTACCGGAGCGCTGATCGACTATAAGCTGGAGCTGATGAACATGAAGCTGCAAACGCTCTACGACTTTGAAGCAAAGGCCAGTATCGTGCCCGACCTGGATAAGAAAGACTAAAAACTACCAACCCTATACCATCAGAAAACCCATTAGCAATGAAACAACCCAATATTATGCGATATCTCTTTTTTGCAGGCTTGTCCATTCTTCTTCTGGCCAGCTGTCAAAACCGCAACCAGCGATTTAATATGGACGTGGCTGTGGACGTGGTCATCGAAACCATGAAGCCCGGTTCTATCAGTGAAATGGTTACCGTTACCGGCGACTTGCAGCCCGAAAAGGCAGTGGTTCTTAAGAACGAGATGACCGGCGAGTACCGGCTTCTTATAAATCCGGCTACCCGGGCGTTTTTTAAGATGGGGGATCGTGTGAAGGCGGGGACCGTGATTGTTGAGTTGGAGGATAGAGCCTACCGCAATACCGCCAACCTCGAGGGAGAAAAACTGAATCTGGATATTTCGGAGCAGGAATATCAAAAGCAGCTGGCCTTGTACGAAAAGGGAGGTGTTACGATGCGTGAGCTGGTGAATGCCGAACGAACCATGGTGACTGCACGGAAAACTTATGAAAATGCCCAAATCAATCTGGCCAAGATGACGATCAAAGCCCCTTTTGACGGAGTTATTACCTCGTTGCCTTACCATTCGCAAAACGTTCGACTGGAGCAGGGGCAGGATATTGTGGGCTTGATGAACTTCGACCGGATGGTGTTGGATGTAACGTTGCCTCTTACCGCATTTGGAAAGGTTAAGCCTCAGCAAAAGGTCTTCATCACCAACTATGCATCCTCCGAAGATACTGTGCCGGGGGTTGTAACTCAACTTTCTCCCGCCCTGGATGTCGATACCCGTTCTTTTAAAGGCCGCCTGGCGGTAGAGAACAGAATCAATGTGTTGCGGCCGGGTATGTTTGTGAATGCGGCCATCACTATTCAACAAAAAGAGGCGGTTTTTACCGTACCGGCCGATGTGGTACTCACCCAGATGGGCGGGAAATATGTCTTTGTGGTGGAGGGAGAGACCGCCCGCAAGCGCATTGTGCAAACAGGTTTGGAGGGAAAAGAGAGGGTGGAGATTGCTTCGGGGCTAAAGGCAGATGATCAGGTGGTTGTGAAAGGTTTTGAGACGCTAAGAGATGGATCTAAGATTAAGATAACCGATAAACGGTAAGCGATCCTTGTTTGAGATATTTAAAGCAAGATGGAAATAAGTTGAACGGGCAATTGTAACCCCGGTTAACTTATTTTACTACAAATAATTGTATAATGAGAAATTTCCCCCTGTTTTCTATAAAAAACCCGGTTACGGTTACCATGATTGTGTTGGCAACCGTGTTGTTAGGTGTCATCTCCTTTTCGCGGTTGGGGACCGATTTAATGCCCGAAATGGACAACCCTCGTCTTTTTGTGGAGATAAATGCCGGGCAAAGACCCCCGGCCGAGATTGAGAAACAGCTGGTGAGTCCCATAGAAGCTTTGATGGTGAGGCAAAAGGGGGTGATAAATGTATCCTCTCGAATTGTGGCAGGTAAGGCTTACATCACCATTGAATATGCCTGGAAGACAGATATGGATCAGGCTTTCCTTGAGCTTCAAAAAGTGCTGACGCCCTATTCCGCCCGGGAGGAGGTAGAGGAGCTTAATCTCTCCCGCCACAACCTTAATGCTGATCCGGTGGTGCGTATCGCCGTTTCCGACTCACAGGGCCGTAGCCTGAATCAACTGCGATTGATGGTCGAAAATGTTTTGCGGCCGGAGTTGGTGCGCCTCGAGGGGGTTGCCGATGTGGCATTGGCCGGCGAACGGGAGCTGGAGCTGGAGGTCAATACCGATCCTGAACGCCTGCACGCCTACGGAATCTCCCTGGCTCAGGTGGCCGATCAAATTCGAAGTTTTAACCAAAACGTGAGTGGGGGGTTCATCGAAGAGAAAGGGCAGCGTTATGTGGTGCGGGGTAGCAGTGCGGTGAATCATCCGGCCGACCTTGAAAATCTGGTGGTGACCATGGCCGGTGCCAACCCATCCCAGGGGCTGATGGGTTCACCGGTTCTGCTAAAGGAGGTAGCCCGGATAAAACTGTTGGAAGGCAGGCCCACCTCCATCGTTAATCTGAATGGGGAGCCGACTCTTGGGGTTTATATTTATAAGGAGAACCGGTACAATACAGTGGAGGTGGTGAAGTCGGTATTAATGGTGGTGGATGCCTTTAAAAGCAACAACCCGGGCATCCGGATGCATACCATCGAAAATCAGGGTGAGTTTATCGAGGCCTCCGTGGGAGAGGTTCGTGACAGTGCCCTCATTGGGATATTTTTTGCCGTGGTGGTGCTTTTTCTCTTCCTTCGAAACTGGGGAGCTACATTAGTGGTTAGCGTAGCCATCCCTCTGTCTGTGATAGCTACCTTCAATCTGATGTATTTCAACGGGTTGACATTGAATTTGATGACTCTCGGAGGACTGGCCCTTGGGGCCGGTATGTTGGTGGATAATGCCATCGTGGTTTTGGAAAATATCTTTCGGTTTACCGAAAAAGGAGAGCCCCCCAAAGAAGCTGCGGTTAAAGGGGCCGGAGGGGTGGGAGGTGCTATCGTGGCCTCTACACTCACCACCATCGTGGTGTTTTTGCCCATCGTTTATCTACAGGGTGTCTCGGGTGAACTGTTTAAAGATCAGGCCTGGACGGTGGCCTTCAGCCTTTTTTGTTCGCTTCTGGTGGCTCTGTTGGTCATTCCGCTTTTAAGCACCAAACTACTGAAAGGGGGGCGCAGGGCTCAACAGCCCCTCTCCTCATCGGCCGGGAGCTATCAGAAAATCTTAGGCAAGGCACTGAACAACAAGGGATGGGTGCTCATCCTTACCCTGGTTTTAACCGCAGGCAGTTACGCGCTTTTACCCTTCATCGGCTCTTCTTTTTTGCCCTCTGCCTCGGCCAATGAACTGTCGCTGGAGGTAACGCTGCCCGCAGGCACCAACTTGCAGCGTACCCATGAAACGCTGGCGGCAATGGACCAGTCGATTCGTCGGTTGATTCCGGAGGAGTCGCTCGACTGGATTTATACCCATGCAGGCCCTTCGGTGAGTGAGAGTGGCGGGAGTTTCTCAAAAGGCGAAAATGAAGGAACCCTTCGGATGGCCTTTAAACAAACCTCCGGCTTGGAACTCCGTGAGGTGGTGGAACAACTGAATCGTCTTTTTTCGGAGGTGTCGGGACTCGAAATTCGTTACGCCCAAACTGAACCGGCCCTGGCTGCACTTACCGGAGACCAGGAGGCACCCCTCATCATGGAGGTGAGAGGTTCGGATATGGAGGTGCTCCAATCTGCCACCGGTCAGATTAGCCACCTAATGAAAGAGATGCCGCAACTGGTCAATGTCTATACTTCCTTTGAGGAAGAGGCCCCCGAGGTGGATATTCGCATCGACCGGCTCAAGGCAGGCATGTTTGGATTGGACATCCCGAGCATCATAACCCAGGTTAAAGCAGCCCTGCAGGAGCAGGATGCCGGTTCCATTGAAGAGAGTGGTAACCGGACAGAGATTAAGGTGGTTACCGGCCGGCTCAACGTAAAAGATTTAAAAGACCTGAAAATAATACAGGGCAGTAAAAATTATCGTCTCAGTGAATTGGCCGAGGTGGTGGTAGGCCGTGAACCCGGCCAGATTCTGCGCGACAACCAAAGCCGGGTTGGAAAGGTATATGCCGATATAAGCGGAAATCAGCCGTTCGATCAGGTGGTTCAGGAGGTGCAGGCTTCGGTAGGTCAATTGGGGTTGCCTCCGGGTTATCGGGTGGTGATCTCGGGTGATGAGCAAAGGCGTATAGAGTCGTTTTCGCAGTTGTCGTTTGCCCTCATCTTGTCTATCGTTCTGGTTTATATGGTGATGGCTTCTCAGTTTGAGTCGCTCATTCATCCATTCACCGTGTTGTTGACCATTCCTCTGGCAGGAGTGGGAACGGTTCTGGCATTTTGGTTGATGGGTCTTACTTTCAATATAATGGCCTTCATTGGTGTGGTGATGCTTGGGGGTATTGCTGTCAACAATTCGATCATTCTGGTAGACGCCATAAATCAATACAAAGAGGAGGGCCTTAGATTACGTGAGGCGGTATTGTCGGCCGCCGCCAACCGGTTCCGGCCCATTTTAATGACCTCTATTACGACCATTCTGGCACTTTTGCCTCTGGCCATCTCTTTTGGGCGAAGCGCCTCCTTGCGGGCCCCCATGGCCATCGCCGTTATTGCGGGGCTGCTTTCATCTACCTTGCTCACGCTGGTGGTGATTCCTTGTGTTTATGAATTGTTCGACCGAAGCGAACGCAACCGGGGAGGGCTGAAATGAGACAACTCTTCAACCGGAAGGTTCTGGTCAGCATGTTTTTTGTGGCGCTCACATTGTTGGGCGTCATCAGCTATCGCTCTTTGTCGGTTGAGCTGATCCCTGCCATGGAGTATCCGGTTCTTTTTGTGCGGGTGATGGCACCGGTTGAGCGCGACCTGAAATATGTGGAGCGGGAGGCCATTGAGCCCCTGGAGGGAGCTGCAGGGCGACTCGAGAATGTGGAAAAAATTGAATCAAGGGTCTCCTCCAATGGCGGGTTGGTGTCGGTGTATTTTACCCAACAGGCCGATATTCGTTACAGCTATCTTAAGCTGACCGAGCAGGTGGATGCGGTGAGGGACCGACTGCCCGAGGGCTTTCGGGCAGAAGTGATGCGTGTGGATCTGGAGCAGATCAACACCGAATTTATGCAGTTACAGGTTCAAGGCGAAGGCAGTGCCGACCGCATCCGGACTTTACTGGAGCAGGAGATCAACGATCGGCTGATGGCCGTGGATGGGGTGGCTTCGGTACAGGTGTTCGGGGGGCGTCAAAAAACGGTGAATGTGGAGTTGGATAAGGGTGCGCTGGAAAGTCACGGCCTCACCATGGACGATGTGCGCCGGGCCATCAACCAGGGGCAGCAAGCCAAAGCCTATGTAGGGGAAGTGGAGGAGCATGGGACCCGTTTTTTTGTGAATGCCGGTGCTGAATATCAATCTCCATCCGACATTGGTCAAACCATCGTCAAAGAAGAAGGCCCCTTGATGTTGTCCGACCTGGGCACCATCAGCTACGGTCTGCGGGAGCCTGATTCGTACAGCCGGGTTAATAGCCGGGAGATGGTGAGCGTATCGGTGGTGCGTGAATCGCAGGTAAATTTGATTGAGCTTTCGGAAAAGGTAAAGGCAGAGATTGAAAAAATAAATGCCGATTACGAACCCAAGGGTTTGATGCTGAAAGTGCAATCAAACAGCGCCGAAGAGATCGAGAGTAACATCGACCAAATTATACATCTGGCCCTTATTGGGGGACTGCTGGCCATCTTTATCTTATGGATATTTTTGGAGAATCTGCCTCTCATTGCCGTGGTAGTGGTAGCCATGCCGGTTTCAGTATTTGGGGCCTTTAATTTCTTTTATGCCGGTAACATTACCATCAATGTTCTTACGCTTGTTGGGCTGGCCCTGGCTATGGGGATGCTTATCGACAACAGTGTAGTGGTCATGGAGAACATCTATCGATTGGCCGCCCAAAAAGGAAAGCCTGAAGATATTGTGGCCAAAGGGGTGTCTCAGATATGGCGTTCGGTGACGGCCGCAACACTCACTACCATCGTGGTTTTTCTGCCTTTTGTGTTTGCCTCTAACCAAATATTGAGAGAGGTGGCGCGCCATGTGAGCATCTCCATTGTGTCAACGTTGTTGGTGTCGCTGCTGGTGGCTTTGGTGCTGGTGCCTACGTTCGTGAATTACGTGTTGCAAAAACAGAAAGGCAGCAGCTGGCGACTGGCGCGGCTACCGATACACAACCGGATGGTCCAGATTTATCTGCAGTTGCTGAAAGCCGGATTACGGAAGCCTGCCCGCCTGGTGATTGGCGGATTGGTGCTCTTTTTTGCTGTGGCCCTGGTGAGTTTTGCCTTGAGTATAGCCGAGAGTAAACCCGTGGAGCGCTCCCGCATCGAGGTGAGCATAGAGATGAACGATGGGGCTACGCTGCCGGGGACCGATGAGATGGTGAGAACCATGGAAAGTCGCCTGGTAGATCTGAAACTTCCTGGTGATGTGATGAGCCAGGTCTACCGCGATAGAGCGGCCCTCACCATCGAGGTGGACGAAGAGGAGATGGAGAAGAAAAAACAGACATTGGGTGAGGTCAAAGCCGAAGTGCAACGATCGCTTCAGGGTAACTGGATGGGAGCCTCCCTCACATACGATACACGTGCTGCCGGCGGTTTTGGGGGCGGCGGAGGGGGTGCCGGTGCCGGCTTAAGTATGCTGGGATTGGGCCAAAAGGAACAAAAGGTACTGGTAAAGGGTGAGGATTTTTCGGCCATGATTCGTACCGCCAACGATGTGGTGAAATTGATGAAGGATAATTTAACCAGCATTGATCGTGTATGGGTCGAGAGGAACTGGAATCGGCCCGAAGTAATGTTACAATTGGACCCCTATTGGATGGGGCTGAATGGGGTTACCCCCATGCAGGTGGTTTCGCAGCTCACCACGCTGAAATCGGAGGTGGAGTCGGGCGGTAAATTTAAAGCCGACGATCAGGAATATGAAATAATGCTCTCGTACAGCGATCCGGATACCGCGCTGATTGAAATACCGAAAGCCAGGGATTTAGAGGCGCTTCAAAAAGTGAAGGTGAGAACCGGTTCGGGTGAACAAACCGAGATCAGTTCGTTTGCCACAACCTCTCTCCGCAGCAGCGTGTCGGAGTATAAACGGGTGAATCAGGAGAAAGAGATTGCCGTGCGTTTTAACCTTAAAGAGGAGATTATGAGTTCGCGCGAACTGGAGGAGACCGCGTTGAAGGAGATTGAGGAGTTGTTGGTGATGGCGCCCGTTCCGGAGGGCAATACCGTGTTGTTACATCGTGAGGACCAAACCAATGAATATTACTTCCTGGGGGGAATGGCTATTCTGCTTATTTTTATGATACTGGCCTCGGTTTTCGAATCATTTACGGCCCCCGTGGTGATGCTTTTCACCATTCCGCTGGCAGCCATTGGCTCCATGCTGGCGCTTTTGTTTACGGGTAACTCGTTGCTGAATTTCAACTCATTCATCGGGTTTTTAATCCTGCTGGGGGTGGTGGTTAATAACGGGATCATATTGATCGACTACACCATGCAGATGCGCCGGTCGGGAATGAATAGCGTGCGTGCCTATATGGAGGCCGGGCTGGCCCGGTTGCGCCCCATCTTCATCACGGCGGGAACCACCATAGTGGCCATGCTGCCACTGAGCCTTGGCCGGGGGGAATATGTAGGTGCTCTGGGTGCTCCCTTTGCCATCACTGTCATCGGCGGGTTGACCTTCAGTACCATCCTGACCCTGGTATTTGTGCCGGCCTTTGGATTGGGCCTGGAGAATTCTCTCAATTGGATTCGTGCCCTCAATAAGCAACTGAAGGCGGGGCTGTTTGCCTTGTGGATCGTGCTGTTCGTGTGGATTTGGTGGGGCAGTAACCTGTCGGTAATGTGGCAGATGATCACCACCATTCTGGTGGTAGCCGGTATTCCCGGGGTTTTGTGGTTCGCCCTAAATAGCCTCAAACGAGCCAACAGCCAGCTGGTTCCTGAGGAGGTGCCCATTCGTATCACCATTCGTAATTTGGTTAAGATATACGGCCGGGACAATCGTTTTAAGCGGGAGTGGAAACAACGGAGGAGACTCCAGCAAGAGATGATGGACCGTCCTTTAAGTAATGTAGCTTTTCAAAAAGGGTTGGTGTGGCAGCTTCCCTTGCTGGCTTTTTCGATCTGGTTTTCATTGCTTTATATGCCCAGGGGCTTTTGGCAGATATTCTTCTGGGTGGTAAATTTTGCAGTGCTTAACTTTTACTTTAATTATTTCTATAACCGCTGGCTTAAATACCGGGAGATAAAATGGCTCAATAAAAGATGGGTAATGAAAACCCTTAGGATGGTTTGGTTTCTTGGCTATCCTTTGATTCTTTTGGGCTTGATGCTGCTAAAATGGAAGAGCAAAGGGGGGGCCATCACCATCTTTGTTCTATGGTTGTTTTTGGCAGGCATCGTCCATACGGCACGACGGACCAAATTGCAACGATTAATGCCTGATGCGATGACGGGCAGGTTGGTTGGTCTGCGTCGAACCCTGGTGAAGTGGCTGATGGTGTTGCCGTTTGCCCGTCCGGCCAAGGTTCCCTTTAAGGCGCTCAAAGGCGTTTCGCTCGAGCTGTCGAGTGGTATGATTGGCTTGCTGGGACCCAATGGGGCCGGAAAATCGACCATCATGCGGATTCTTTGTGGCATTCTGGACCAGAGCTATGGAAAGATATTCATCAATGGCTTCGATACGGCTCAACACCGTGAAGAGCTTCAGGGCCTGATAGGTTATCTTCCGCAGGAGTTTGGGACTTACGAAAATATGACTGCCTGGGATTTTCTGAGTTATCAGGCGGCCTTGAAAAACCTGGTTGAAAAATCGGCCCGGGAAGAGCGCATCGAATACGTTCTCAAATCGGTACATATGTGGGAGAGACGCCATCACAAGATAGGAGCCTACTCCGGTGGAATGAAACAGCGGATTGGTATTGCCATGATTTTGTTACACTTGCCGCGTATACTGGTGGTGGATGAACCTACGGCCGGACTCGATCCACGCGAGCGGATCCGTTTCCGAAATCTACTGGTTGAGTTGAGTCGCGAGCGGGTAGTGGTTTTCTCGACGCACATCATTGAGGATATTGCCAGTTCTTGTAACCAGGTCGCTGTTATTTCAGATGGGGTTCTTAAATACTGGGGTGAACCGCGTAATATGATGTCCATTGCCCAGGGTAAGGTGTGGCAGGTGGAGGTTCCCCCCGCTGAGGTAGAAGCCATGACCAGCCGTTACACGGTGATTCATCATATGAACCGGGGCGACATGGTGCGGCTGAGGTGCCTCGCTGCCGGGCAACCCGAGGGGAACGCCATCTCCGTGCAGGCAGTGCTGGAGGATTCCTACCTGTGGTTGCTGAGGGAGAAGGGGGAGGCGAATTAAGTGCCTGAACCCCTTCATGGTTCTTGTGATCGGTGGATGGAGACACATAGGGCAGTGCCCCATGTTGGTGCTGTCATTTTTTTTTAACGCCCTGAATGGGCAAAAGCAAAACATATTATGGCACAGTCGTTGTCGAAGGTTTATGTGCATGTAATCTTCAGTACCAAAGAACGTTATCCTTTTATAGATGATTCAATAGAAGAGGACCTCTTTGCTTATTTCGGAGGAATATGTAAGGGGCTGGAATGTTATCCGGTGGTTGTTGGCGGGTATAGAAATCATGTGCATATATTATGTCTTTTATCGCGAAAGATTACTCAAATGCATCTTCTTGAGGAGATAAAAAAACAGTCGTCCAAATGGATTAAAACAAAAGGGGAGAAGTATTCTAAATTCTATTGGCAGCGCGGTTATGGGATTTTTTCAGTTAACCCGGCCGAAATAGAAGTGGTGGAGAAATATATACGCCAACAAAGAGAACATCATGCCAATATGACTTTTAAGGAGGAATTCAGGAAGTCTTTAAAGAAGTATAATGTAGAGTATGATGAAAGGTATGTATGGGAATAAGGGTTTGTGTTTCGTTGATGCCAGAATCCCTTCCGGGTTCCCCGGGTACTTCCCTACAAAGCACTCCCCACATCGTGCTCCCTAGTTCCAACTAACAATCTCAACTCATGAAATTCCAATCTATCCTTTCCATCGTTCCTAAGATGGTGCGTTTCAATATACAGGTGATTTTCGGAAGTAAATTCATCTATTTTTTAGGTGGTGGCCTTCTCTTTTTCCTGCTGATAACAGGGATTAGCCTGTTTTCTTCGACCATCCCCGATGTGTCGGGCCTCTATTACCAGTTGCTTTTCCCGGCATTGCTGTTGGTTTTTTTCCCCACCGTGTATGGTGTTCAGAATGATGAGGATGCGCGCATTCTGGAGATTTTATTTAGCATTCCCAACTATCGGTTTAAGATTTGGTTGTTGCGCATGGTCATGATTTTGTTGATGGTGTGGGTGGTGCTGGTGGGCCTGGCGTTTTTGGATTTCTTTATTTTGCTGCGCCATAATTTTTTACTGCTGAGTATTCAATTGATGGTCCCGGTAGTGTTTTTTGGGTCGGTGGGTTTCGTCTTTTCCACCATCATTCGCAGTGGGCACGGGGCGGCGGTGGTGGTAATATTGCTGGCGCTTATTTCGTGGTTTATGGAGGGAGCGGCCGACAGTATATCGGTAAGCGTTTGGAGTGTATTTTTTAATCCCTTTGATATGCCGGCCGATACCAGCAGCGTCGTTTGGGAACAGGCCGTTATTCGCAACCGTACGTTTCAATTGGTGACCTCAGCCGTGGCCATCTTGTGGGGACTACTGAATTTACAAAACCGGGAGAAGTTTATTTAGTGTTTGCCAGGAATGTGCGGCTTCCAGGGGGCTATATTTTAGAACTATCATATGTTCTTGTAAAAGATTGGCTGTATCTTAGCGAACTTAAAAATAATCTATATTAAGACGTAAAGTCTTTTGCTAACCAGCGTACCTTATGAAGCATTTATTTTCGAACTTATTATTTAAAGTTTTCCTGGCTATTGTTTTCGGTATTGTTTTCGGGTTATATCTACCTGAATCTGTAAACAGAATATTTACAACCTTTAATGCCTTTTTTGGACAGTTTTTAAATTTTTCTATTCCTTTAATTATAATGGGGCTTATAATGCCAGCTATTTCCGATTTGGGAAAGGGTGCCGGTAAATTATTATTGCTTACAGCGGCTATTGCTTATGGCTCGACTTTGTTTTCCGGATTTTTGACCTTTTTTGCAGCGTCAAACATCTTTCCCCAACTGCTAGAATCTTACGTTCATGATGCTGCTCAAATTGCCGATACTGGCAGGGAATTGTTGCCTTATTTTAGCATTACCATTCCACCACCATTAGATGTAATGACCTCTTTAGTCCTTGCATTTGTTATAGGTATAGGTTTATCGTATCAGGAAAAATCAAGTCTAAAAATAGTGGTTAAAGATTTTCAAACTATTATTATGCAATTAATAGAGAGCGTTATTGTACCTCTATTACCTCTATTTATTTTAGGCATATTTGCTGGTATGTCTTTTAGCGGAAAGGTATTCTCAATCCTTTCAATTTTCATCAGTATTATTGGTGTGATATTCGCATTGCACATTTTGTTATTACTGCTTCAATACACCATTGCAGGTGCATTGACAAAGAAGAATCCTTTAAAATTATTAGCAACGATGATGCCTGCTTATTTTACAGCATTGGGAACACAATCTTCGGCTGCTACCATTCCTGTTACTTTAAAGCAGTCCTTAAAAAATGGCGTTTCAGAGAAAATTGTAGGCTTTGTTATTCCATTATGCGCAACCATTCACTTGTCGGGGAGTATTATGAAAATTACCGCTTGCGCAATGGCACTAATGATTTTAGAAGGAATGCCCTTTGGTATTACGCTGCTGGCAGGATTCATTTTTATGTTAGGCATTGCAATGATTGCAGCACCGGGTGTTCCCGGAGGTGCTATTATGGCAGCTGTGGGAATACTTCAGTCCATGTTAGGGTTCAATGAAGAGATGATAGGTTTAATGATTGCCCTGTATATTGCTATGGATAGTTTTGGGACGGCTTGTAATGTTACCGGTGACGGGGCTATTTCTTTGGTGGTAAGCAAGATAACTAAGGAAAGATGGGTCGCTTGAAACGAAGAAAATATGACCTTTCTATTATAAAGAGAACTATTTAGTATTGTATAAAGCGAATTTGATTAAAACAGTATAACCGGGTATAACGGGGTTTTTAGGATAATCTTACCCTGAATATCTGTTTTTATACCCAAAGCGCCTATCGGCACTTCCCCTCACGGTGGGGAAGCGGCACTGAAAAAACGTTGCTGCCAACGCTGAAAGTTTCTCCAGATTCAACTTGAAGCATTCTCCCCGCAAAAGGGGAGATGTCAACCGATAGTGGGGTAGGGTTTTACGCGATAGATAGACAACCGGATATCCATAAAAAAAACAGGATTGCCATGTTCATATCTCATCAAACGATAATGCCTGGCTGGCATCTCCTATTGTCTGTCGACATTTTTCTCTTTTTAAATAAAAACAAGGTTAAAGGAGTGACGAAAAAAGGGTGTTACTCGTAGGTGATTTTTAGAATCTTCACCTCCCGGACTTCGTCTCCCATTGGGAAAAGAACGGTTTCTCCTTTCTTTTTGCCCATGATGGCTTTTGCCAGAGGGGCTACGAAAGCAATTTTTTTGAGCTTTATATTGGCTTCATCGACTCCCACAATCTGAAAGGTCTGGGCCACTTCTTGTTTCTTCATCTTAATGGTAACGGTAGCTCCAAAACGGACTTCCTCTTTAGGTTGCTTGCTAAGGTCTATCTCTTTGGCGTTGGATATGCGCTTGTTTATCATTTGCAACTGAACATCAAGCACGACCAGAGTCCGGTTGGCTTCCAGCGTTCCTTCCTTGGATAGCAGAGCTTGTTTTTGTTCAAGCTCATGCCGCTCTTCGATCAATTGTTGTAATCCCACAGGGGTTACATAATTGGTAACACCTTCGGGTAATGTCGCTCTGGGGGGTATGATGGGCAATTCCTGCTCATCCCCTTCTTTTGTGAAAGCTCTGCTCATAGTTCTGGATCTAATACATGATGAACATTTTATCCAACCTGCCTTAATTTCTTAACTTGCAATAAAAATGGGCTGATGATGAATTAGGAAAAGAAAACTTTTCACTAAATATAGAAAGAAAATTTCAAATTTGAAAGCCCGTTGATTTAGGAAGGTTGAACTTGCTGAGTCTATTTTTGTTTTAATATTTTAAAAGCCCATGGGTTTTTGATCAGCAGGTTACCCACCAAAGTTCCTGGATTCTTAAAAAAATGCTGAAACAGAGAATACGAAATTATAAGTAAATTTGCCTTTGTTATGTTAAAATACAAAAATAGATCCTTCCTGTTCGAGAATAAAGAGGAGATTATTCTGCGTGATTATCTGGCTTTGGAACGTACCCGTTTGGCAAATGAACGAACGCTTCTAACCTATATCCGTTTCTCGATTTTCCTGCTGTTGGCTGGTGTCGCTTTTTTGCAGCTGGATGGATTCGACCGTATTGATTGGTTGGTTTATGTGGCTTTTGTCATCAGTGGTTTGTCTTTGTTGATTGGCCTGGTTGGGTTTTTCCGTTTGAAGAACCGGTTAAACAAATATTTTTTCGAGTCGAAAAAACAATAGCCTCCCACTCCGTTTAGATCGGATCTTTTTGCAAAAACAGATGGTAGGACCGGGCTTTCTTGTCATCCCAATTTCGCTGTGCTTATTTATCCCGCTTATCTCGATTTAGATGGAGAAAGGAACTCACCCCCGCATTCTGTTTTCCTAATTCAGAAACTAATCGGAAAACAGGTGGCTTTCACTTTTTCTTTTTAAACAAGCTCCACGAGCAAGACAAACTGTAATCATTTTGCAGGGCATTATCTGAAAGCAGCCAGGCAAAATCAAAAGAGAATCCGCCCAGTTTAGTTCCGCATCCTACCGCAAAATAGTCGAGACCAATGGATTCGTCAACATGGTAGTAACCTGTACGCAGGGCTAACCGTTCTTTGTACTGATATTCGAGTCCTAATCCGGTTGAGAACCCCGATTCATCATCAGCTGTCGATATGTAGGAGGCATCGCTACTGGCAGTAAGCTGGTGATTTATTGCGACAAGTTTACTGTAGGAAATTCCGGCCGTTACGCTTGCAGGCAATTTGGCCGAGTAAACCCCAAAATCAAGTTCGGGGCCCAAATTACGGAGCATAAAACCATAGTTTACATTCTTATAAGAACTTTTAAAACCCAGATCGATGCTGAAGGTGTTTGCGTTGTAGGCATCTGCCAGATCGGAGCTAACGTAATGAATTGTTGCTGATATTGCCGTTTTATCAGATAATCGATAGGCATATCCAAGACCAATCGAATGTTCTTTGGGTGAATATTTTCCACTTTCATTTCCATTTTCGTCGGTAACCAAATAGGATGGGTATTGGTAATTGATGCCACCTATCGAAATATGATGTTTGCTATTTATGGCATAGGACGCCGAGTAACTTCCTATATGGTAACTGTCTGACGATTCTGTCATCCACGGTCGGTACGATAGGTTAATATCTAATTTGCTGTCACTAAAACTATTGGCTGCTAAATTACTGAAGATGGAATGGTTGTTGGCACTTGCTGCATAGGTGTTTCCCATCGAAATGGATTTACTGTCCAACGGAATGGATAGAAAGGACCCAGCCTGTGCGAAAACAGGACTATGTAAAGCGATGCAAAGACTGATAAGCAAGAGTGTTTTCAGTTTCATAATTTCACAATGTTTTCTGAGAATTCTGTTTCATCGTATGTGAATTTCAATTCGTATACTCCGCTCTTAAAGTCCGATAGGTCCATGCTGCCAGGCGAAAAAGTTGAGATGTCTACGTTTTGGGTATCCACAAGCACCCCAAGGCTGTTAAAAGCGTTTACCAGAAGGGTTCCATCCACATTTTCACCCATTCTAAAGTTCACAATATCAGTCACCGGGTTGGGGTAGATGTCTATTGTTTTTTCATCCTCGCGAACCATAATACTGAACGTGTTGGTTGCTGATTCTCCTCTTGCATCGGAAGCGGTAACGCTAAAGGTTGAAAGACCGTTTGATTTTGATGTAAGCGACAAGATATGGTTGGAAACCGATCCGTTGAGCATGGATGAATCATAAGATATCTCGTAGCTTAAAACTTCACCATCTTCATCGTATAAATGCTCGCTTAGGTCGATTCTTGTTGTGGCATCCGGGTCACCGATGTATAGATTTTCGATGGTATCGCTTACCACCGGAGCATGGTTTTCCAGTACCGAATAGTTCAGAATGAAACTGGAACCTGCACCATATTGGTCTGTTGCTGAAAGTGTTGCTGTGTATTCGCCGGGCTCTGCGCTCAATCCAGAGATGGTTATTTTTACTGCTGAACCACTTTCTGAGGCAGTTGCATTTCCCGATTCATCGGTAAGGCTCCAGGTGTAATCCTGTCCGTCAGGCTCAGTGATGGTAAGGGTAACCGTTTTAGTTTCGTGAGCTGCCAGTTCAAAAGTATCTCCTTCGTCGGATGTAATGATGGGTGGTGGGTTTTCACCAATCGAAACCGAAACGATAGATGAATAATCAGAATAGCTTCCCAATACATCATATCCGGCAACGGTGAAGTAGTAGGTGGTTGAAAAATTCAACTCGCTGATGGTTGTGGTGAGTGTTTCTCCAACATCCGATAGTCCAACCAAAACCGCCGTGGAAGAAATGGAGGTGCTCCCGGAGTCAAGATCATCATCAGAAAAAGAAGAGCTGGAATAGTATATTTTATAACCCGTTGGTTTCACATCGTCGTCGTCAGAAGTGACCGACCAAGAAAGGGTAACTTTGTTGGATGAGGCTGTAGCCGATAGGTCGGTGACGGTTTCGGGCGGTGTAGAGTTGTAGTTTGATAAGCTCGCCGAAGCATTTATCAAACCATCACCTGTCATTCCTGAATAATTGCTATTGTAGCTGTTGAGATCAATGGCACCCATGGATAATCTTGTCCTAAGCATATCCGGCGTGAAACCAGGTCCTCCAAATTCAGAAACAATCAGTGCCGCAACTCCGGAAACATGCGGACAAGCCATGGAAGTACCTCCCATATAAGCGTACTCATCGTCAGCAATTGTACTGGCCACTAAACAATCATCATCATACAGCCCGTTTTGAGTATCCGTTCCACCAGGAGCTGTTATATCTACCCAGCTGCCGAAGTTGGAATAATAAGAAATGGCATAATCCGGGTTGCATGCTGCTACGGCTAACACCTCGCTATACATGGCTGGATAGGCATTGGTGGATGTATTATCGTTTCCGGCGGCGAAAATTACTATTCCTCCGGCCATAGGCCCTGTTTGATCGCCATTCTCATCATATCCGGCATATTTTATGAAATAGTCAATGGCATCCTGCATACTTTCAGGTAAATAGGTCGCTCCATCGTAACCCCAACTGTTTTGCAGGATTACGGCACCATTGTCGGCAGCATATTTAATGGCTTCTTCAAAATTCTCGGCACTGGTTTCGTTGTCATTTTTATCGGTTTCAAAAACCTGACAGGACATGAGTCGTACGCCCGGAGTATTGGTGTTTCCACCGGCAATTCCGCAAACACCTATGCCATTCCCGTTCATGGCACCTATGGTTCCTGCTACATGAGTTCCATGGTCATTGGGTTTTATGGTGCCCGTATTGGAAACAAAATTGTAACCATAAACATCATCGGTGTAGCCATTGTCATCGTCATCACTACTGCTGCTGCCGTTTGATTCACTGAGGTTTATCCAAATATTATCCACCAAATCCTCATGATTGTAATCTATTCCGCCATCAATAATGGCCACAATCACATCTTCGCTTCCTTTTTGCTTTAACCAGGCATCAAACAGGTTAATATCCGAACCTTCCTGAGCATCCGTTACCGAACCATCGTTATAGTAATGCCATTGATAGGAAAGATAAGTGTCGTTGAATGGATAGTTAGAGATGGATAAACTTTTTGTTTTTGAAGGGCTGGGAATGGGAAAGGGACCAATTTTTTGAAAACTGGATTTCTCATTCTTAATGCTTTTAATGGTTTCGGTAGTTTCTATTTCGCTTAAATTCTCAAATTGGCTGACTAAACCAGATGAGGAAACAACCGTTGTATCGTAGGTAACATCATACCATAAATCCAATCCTTCAGCAATTGTACGTGCCTCAAATTTTCCGGAGTAGGGAAAGGTCCGTTTAAAGCTTGTTGCTCCAATTGAGGTAAGCACCCTGTCGATGTTGCTGATATTGGTAGTTATCGTATTCGATTTTAAGGATAATGAAAGCGTACTCCTTTTGTTTGCATTCAGTTTAATTCTAACAATACCTTCTACATCATTGGAAGAGGTGGCGATGCTTTCACTAATCCCGGTATCGTCATAAATTTCTTCCTCCCGGCACGACTGGAAAAATAAGGTGACAAGCAAAAGGGATAGGGAAAAAGTTGGTAGTATTTGATTTATTTTCATCCGTAAATAATTTATTTTTATGGGACGGATGGAACTCGCATGTGAGATTTTCATCCGTGTATGTGTTCAGCGAACATGTTCGTTTCATGAGTAAAAATTTCCAGTAATCTCTTTTGGCAGGCATTTCCCGGGATCAATGATTTTTTCTGGCTTTCTGATGGTTGTTTTCAGGTTTGTTCATTATGGTTTCCAAAGAACACATAAATGGATAGACCTAAAAAATGTAATCAACCAAAAGGGAAAATTTATCATCGAATGGGAAAAAACATGGGACGCTTCTTGTTTTGATTGATGTTGTATTTCCCGATGATTTGATTTTTTATGGCTGTTCGTTCTAGATCTTTATGTTAATTATTTTGAGTGGTATGCTTCAATGCAACCCATGAATGACAGTCGTTTCTATGAACATTCGGCTCCCTTGTTTCAGGTTTGGTTAACGGTTAAAATTACATAGAGGAGCATATCCCTGGGGGAAAATATTGTTTGTCCTAAACTTTGTGCAAGGAAAAATGTTTTTCAATTCAACCGATTGAGATTATTAATCGTTAACTTACTATACGATTGCATCTTCGGCATTAAGATTCATTGCCCCCACAATGGCTTGCTGCTGATGGAGATATATTTGGAAATTTTTTTTGAAAATAAGAACCTGAGTAATTAAAAAACAGATGCTATGCAAACCATTTTAGGTGCCGGTGGTGTTATAGGAACCGAGCTGGCCAGATCGCTTGGTGAATACACGAAAAATATTCGCCTGGTGAGCCGACATCCCGTAAGGGTTAACCCAACTGATGAATTGATGGTCGCGGACCTGTTAAACCGGGAGGCCGTTAGCAAGGCGGTGGAGGGTTCTGAAATTGTTTATGTAACGGTAGGTTTCGCGTACAAACTTAAGGTGTGGCAATCTTTTTGGCCAACATTCATGGATCATGTGGTGCGGGCCTGTAAGACACATGGTGCCAAATTGGTGTTTTTCGATAACATTTATATGTACGATGCCGCGCATCTGAATCCCATGACGGAAGAGACGCCGGTGAATCCTCCCAGTGAGAAGGGAAAGGTAAGGGGGGCCATAGCCCAAATGCTTCTGGAGGAAGTCCGAAAGGGCCAGCTGGTGGCGCTCATTGCCCGTTCGGCGGATTTTTACGGACCGGGCCTTCAAAATACCAGCATGCTTACCCAAACGGTGATTAAGCCTTTAAGTCAGGGCAAGCCTGCCAGCTGGTTTGGCGGGGTAGGGTTCAGGCACTCTTTTACCTTTACCCCCGATGCTGGAAAAGCCACTGCCTTGTTGGGCAATACCCCCGATGCTTACAATCAGGTGTGGCATTTACCTACTGCTGCGGCGCCCTGGACCGGCCAGGAGTGGATCCGGGCCATAGCGGGTGAATTGGGCGTGAAGCCTGTCTTTCGGAGGCTCCCCAAAGGGATGCTGTGGCTATTGGGGTGGTTTGTTCCCATCCTGAAAGAGATGCGGGAAATGATGTACCAGTACGATCGCGATTACGTGTTCGACAGCAGCAAATTTGAGAAACGTTTTGGCTGGGCGCCCACGCCATATGCCGTTGGGGTTGTGGAAAGTGTTAAAGCCTATCGTTAATTTTTTTTCCGGATCATTTGAATGCCCCCAAAGCCGGCTATGATGGAGATGTAAAAACCAAAATCGTACCACCAACCGGTGTTAAAGGTTTCATAGATGGCCACAGAGGGCTTGAAAATGCTCATAATAAGTGAGAATGGAGCAATCCACCCGTGCCAAATGCCTGAGAAGAACCCGGCGGGCCTTATGGGCGAGAAATATCCGTTTCCGGGAAAACAGCTGGTTACCACAAGCAAAAGAGCCAGGATCATCAATGCCAACAGGTATTTATTTTGTTTCATGATGTTATGGGTTTTTGATTATAGTAAAATTGCCTGAAATTCTTCTAAAAATCCAGTCCAGCCCACAAATTAATTGAGCGTTGGAGTCTCCTCATTCATTCTTCTTTAAATAACCTCAAAATAACTTCACCCCAATCCGCAACGAGAAGCGATTGTAGGAGATCTTTCGGGTTACCTCTGTAGCCCACCAGTCTTCCCGTATAAACGAGAAGGACTGATGGTGATAGCCCATGGCCATATAGAGTTTTATCCCCCGGTAACAGGGAAAAATATAGCCCAGTTCAGTGTTTACAAAGGGGCCTCCTTTGGTGTCGATCACCTCGAATTGCCCGGGGTTCATTTTCTCCAGAGGAATCGAATGGCCCAAAGATCCGCCTGCAAAAAATGACTTATCGTCGTTTTGGGTTAATAACCACTTGATATTAGCGCCAATAGGGGCCATAATAATATCCAACCAATCTACCCCCGTGACAAGCCCCATGGCTAAATGTTTGTTTAACCGGTAGTTGTGTTCCATCTGGACGGAGCTGATTATCGTCTTTTCATCTCCATTTGAACCAAAGTATTGTCCAAAAGAGGTGAAGTTTAGATAACCCTGGGTTTTTTCAGATTCATCTAACGGGGTGGGGGAATGGTCCTTCTGAGAAAAAAGTAAAACGGGAATGCACAGGCATATAAGCGTAAATGGCAGCTTCATGGCATGATAATTAACGGGTTTCAACGGGTGGTGAGGGAACTCATGGGTTTAAGGTTCATTTTAATCAAGACTCCTCATTGGGCAAATGGTTGCGTTAAAAATAAGTAAAATAGCCACGCAACCTTCCTGTAATATTGGCATCTACAAAATGGAGGTTAACCTTTTGTCATATCCACTTAAAAGACGACCTCCATCCGACTGGTTAATTAAATTCTGGTCACCTGGTTTTTTGCAAAAAGAGGGTAGGGACAAAAAGATGAAGGTTTTCAAAATGAGTTGATGCATTCCCTTATATTAATTGAGCGACCATATAACAAGTAATATCCTGAGAATAACCATTAATTCCAAAGCGATGAAACGAGTATTATTTACCCTGGTTGTGATAAGCAGTGCCTTATGGCAATTCTCGTGTAGCGACCGGATAGAAGAGACCTATACGGTTAATACCCCCGAGTATCTTAGTTATAGCGATTTGAGGGCTTCCTTTAAAATGAAGAGTGCCGAATTGATTCGCCAGCCCGGTAAGATTTACTTCAAGGACGATTTTATCTTTATCAACGAATATCAAAAGGGGATTCATGTGATTGACAATGCTGACCCCTCGAATCCGGAGGTGCTCTCTTTTATTGAGATTCCGGGGAATGTAGATATGGCCATTAAAGGGAATATGCTTTATGCCGATAGTTATATCGACCTCTTAACCATTGATGTGAGCGATATGGAACATATTACCGAAGTGGACCGGGACACCGGTGTTTTTCCCTACATCATACCCGAGTATGAGATAGGAATATTGGAGGCTATCGATGAGAGCAAGGGCGTGATTACCGGTTACAAGGTAACTCAGAAGACAGAGGCCTACACCGGCCAGCAATACTACTACGATCGGTTTCCCATGTGGGAATCCGGTTTCTTAACCTTCGATGCCATGTCGGCCAATAAGCTAAGCGGAGCCGGCACCGGCACCGGTGGGTCCATGGCACGTTTTACCCTTTACAGCGACTATTTGTATGCCATCGACAAGGCCTCCCTGCATTTGTTTGATGTTTCGGATGCCTCCGACCCCAAATTCACCAAACAGATTCCAATTAGCTGGCAAATAGAGACGTTGTTTCCCTATGAACAGATGCTTTTTATAGGTGCCAGAGATGGCATGTGGGTATATAGTCTTCAAAACCCGGCCAACCCTGAGTTTATCTCGCAGTTCAGGCATGCCTCGGCCTGCGATCCTGTGGTGGTGGAGGGCGATTATGCTTATGTCACCCTGCGGGGCGGTAATTTGTGCGGGGCTATTGAAAGCGAACTGGAGGTGATCGATATCTCCGTCATTGAGTCCCCTCAGCTGCTTAAAGCCTATCCCATGACGGAACCCTATGGTTTAGGAATAGAAAATGAAGTGCTGTTTGTTTGCGATGGGAAGGATGGGTTGAAAATTTACAATGCCGTTGACCCCCTGGCCATTGATGAAAAAATGCTGGCCCATTATAAGAATATTGATGCCTTTGATGTGATTCCATTGGGCAATGTCCTTTTGGTGATTGGGGCCGATGGCCTGTACCAATACGATTATTCATCACTCGATGACATCAGGCAACTTAGCTATATTAAGGTTTACGGAAATTGACAGTGCAGTTGAATTAGCTTTACCCGATAAAAATGCCAGAATTGGATTGGCTGCTGCCCGAATGGCCAATTTGGAATCGCGGTTTATCTTTCTGATAATAAGGGGTACCATCGTATGAAACTCTTCAGAAGAATTGATTTTTCGTGCCATAATTTCAAGATTTGATGTACGAAAGAACGAGGGAAGAGCCAACCCTGTTTTTGTAAGTTGTTGAGCGCCAGAGGTGCTGCTAAGTAATGCTTAACGTTAAGTTGACTCCGGTTTGGAAAAGGTTGCGATTAATCAACCTTTTAAATGGAAACCGGAAACAACCACGTGATCGTTGAACGAAAATCGTTCGCATTGGGAAATCATCAGTTCAATCTCTGCATCATCATCGCGGGAGATTGCGGGGTATAATCCATGGCAGTTAAAGGATAAAACAAAAGAATGTAATCACCTTTTTTACCAAAATTCTTTAACCCTACTAAATATATGACATTATAAAGCACATGTCAAAGGTATTGAACGTATGTTTGATGAAAGTAAACAGTTTGTGTTGAATGACATAAGCCCGATACTCCGGGTTTGGTGCAATGAATAAATCTTTGGAAAACAGGATAAGGGGAGGGTCGTGATTTTAAATGCTTTGTGAAAGAATGCTCTATTTTGAATACCTGTTTTGCTTTTTATAAGACTCTGGCTTTCAGTGTTCCTAAAAGCTGCCAATTTCCTAAAAAAATGGTTTAGGGTTTGTCGTTAATTTAGGTGATGGCCGTTTTCTAAGTGGAGATATAAGGGCTTCGGGGTTTTTCACCGGCAAAAGCCTCATCCTCATTTTTTCTTTTATTCCAATCTTCTTCCTCCTGCTTTGGGCCCCGGGTGTCTGGGATGAAGTTGCAAAAAATGCTATCTTTGAGCCGCATAAAAAAACTATGGACAAATGATGGACTTGCATTTACTTACCGCCATATCGCCCATCGACGGGCGTTACCGTTCGAAGGTGGATGGACTGGCTTTATATTTTTCCGAATACGCACTCATCCGTTACCGGGTAATGGTTGAGGTGGAGTACTTCATTGCGCTTTGCATGGAACCCCTCCCACAGTTAAAGGACTTTGATTCTGCTCTGGTGGAGGATCTTAAGAATATCTATAAAAACTTTCAGCTCGAAGATGCCGAGCGGGTAAAAGAGATTGAAAGGGTGACCAATCACGATGTAAAAGCCGTGGAATATTACCTTAAAGAGAAGTTCGACCAGTTAGGGCTTCAGGAATATAAGGAGTTTATACATTTTGGCCTGACTTCGCAAGACATTAACAATACGGCGGTGCCCGCCTCATTGCGCGATGCGGTTCACCGCATCTATTACCCCATCTTAGAGGAGTTAATTGGCTATCTCGAGGGGCTTTCCATGGATTGGAAGGGCGTGGCCATGTTGGCACGCACCCATGGACAACCGGCCTCTCCCACAAGGTTGGGAAAAGAGGTAAGAGTATTTGTGGAGCGGCTTAACCGTCAGCTGGCCCTTTTAAAGGGAATTCCTTGTCCGGCCAAGTTTGGCGGGGCTACCGGGAACTTCAATGCCCACGCGGTGGCTTATCCCGAAATTGACTGGGTGAACTTTGGTAACCGTTTTGTCAACGATGTTCTGAAACTCGACAGGGAACAGGTCACCACCCAAATTTCCAATTACGACAATCTTTCGGCCATATTCGACTGCCTTAAGCGCATCAACACCATTCTCATTGATCTTTCAAGGGATTTCTGGACCTACATTATGCTCGAATACTTTAAGCAGAGCATCAAGAAAGGGGAGGTGGGTTCAAGTGCTATGCCCCACAAGGTGAATCCTATCGACTTTGAGAATGCCGAAGGGAATCTGGGAATCGCCAACGCTTTGTTTGAACATCTCTCGGCCAAGTTGCCATTGTCACGGCTTCAGCGCGATTTAACCGATAGTACGGTATTGCGTAATATTGGGGTGCCTTTGGCGCATTCGGTGCTGGCCATAAGGTCGTTGCAAAAAGGACTGGGTAAGTTGTTGATTAATGTGGAGGCTATTGATAAAGATCTGGAGGCCAACTGGGCAGTGGTTGCCGAGGCCATCCAAACCATTCTGAGACGTGAGGGTTATGCCAATCCATATGAGGCCCTAAAGGAACTCACCCGCACCAATAAAGCCATCACCAAGGAGTCTATTTCCAGCTTCATCGATTCACTGGAGGTTAGCCAAAAGGTGAAGGATGAGTTGAAAAAACTATCACCTGCCACCTATACCGGGGTGGATTTGTATTAATTTTATGGTTCAATTAATAGGCCCTGTTTCAATTTAAGGGCCTTTATTTTTTGTTGCAATTTATTCTATCTGATTCTCAATGAAGGAGTTCCTGGTTATACTGAGAAAATTTATTCCCCCTTATAAGCGTTCTTTGGCGCTCAACTTTCTGTTTAACCTGTTATCTGCGTTGTTTGCCGTTTTTTCGGTGGCGTTGATGGTGCCTATGCTCGAAATCATTCTTTCACAGGACAGTGAAGTCTTTACTTTGGTGGAATGGACTCTGAGTTTTAACGACCTCAAGCATAATCTTTACTATTATATTACTGCTTTAAAAACCGCTTACGGTCCAGGCTGGTCGCTTTTGTTTGTCGGGATTTTTCTGGTTTTGGGTACCTTGTTGAAAACGGGGTTTTCCTATCTGGCCTCCTATACCAGCATTGGAATACGTAATGGTGTGGTGCGGGATATTCGGCACCAGATCTACCAAAAGATTTTGAGTTTGCCCATGGCCTTTTTTAGCGAAGAGAAAAAAGGCGATATTATTGCCCGCTCAACGGGAGATGTGCAGGAAGTGGAGAATTCCGTCATGTCATCGCTCGATATGTTTTTAAAAAACCCCATCCTGATACTGGTGTTTTTAGGGACGATGTTTGTCTTTAGTGTTAAGTTGACTCTTTTTGTGTTTTTAGTGCTTCCTTTGGCCGGTCTGGTCATTGGCCGGGTGGGAAAGAGTCTGAAAAAACGATCCCTCGAAGGTCAAAATAAGATGGGGGTAATCCTGGGCTACATTGAGGAGACACTTTCCGGATTGCGCATCATCAAGGCATTCAATGCCGAGAAGCGGATGAATCATGGATTTGAGAATGAAATTGAGGATTACCGGTCTATCATGAACCGGCTCATGCGGCGCCGTGATATGGCCCATCCTTTGAGTGAATTTTTAGGAACCATTGTGGTGGTTATCATGGTTTGGTTTGGTGGAACGCTCATTCTGAATGAAACCGGGGGCTTGAATGCAGCCGAATTCCTGGCCTACCTGGGCATCTTTTATCAAATCATTAACCCTGCAAAGGCTTTTTCGAGCGCCCTGTATAGCATCCAAAAAGGACTGGCAGCCTTCGAGCGAATTGATATGATTCTTAGTGCCGACATTTCTATTCGGGAGCGTGCCAATGCTCAACCCATTTCTCAATTGAAACAAGGGATTGAGTATCGTCATGTGGATTTTGCATACAACCAAACCCCGGTGCTGAAAGACGTTTCAATCTCTATTCCCAAAGGCCAAACCATTGCCCTGGTGGGCCAGTCGGGGAGTGGAAAATCGACGTTTGTGGATCTCTTACCCCGCTTTTACGATGTTAATGCCGGGTCCATCCTTATTGACGGAGTAGATATTCGTGACCTTAGGGTGTTGGATCTGCGCAACCTGATGGGAAATGTCAGTCAGGAAGCCATTTTGTTTAACGATACCGTTTTCAACAACATTGCCTTTGGCGTAGAAAACGCCACCCTCGAAGAGGTTCAGGAAGCCGCAAAAGTGGCCAACGCGCACGAATTCATCATGGCTACCGATAATGGTTACAACACCTTCATTGGCGATCGTGGCGGAAAACTATCAGGCGGACAGCGTCAGCGACTCAGCATTGCAAGGGCCGTGCTTAAAAACCCACCCATCATGATTCTCGATGAGGCTACCTCTGCTCTGGATACCGAATCGGAGAAACTGGTCCAGGAGGCGATTGAAAAGCTGATGGCCAACCGCACCTCAATTGTGATTGCACATCGTCTTTCAACGGTACGCAATGCCGATTTGATTTGTGTTTTTCATGAAGGGCAGATCGTGGAGACGGGTACTCATGAACAACTGCTGAACCAAGGTGGGGTTTATCGTAAATTGAACGATTTGCAGATGAGGTAAGAGGGGTTTGGCTTCCGTCTTTTCGTTGTTTAGAGGGGATGATTTTTTGAGACACAATTTGCCTGTGCAGAGGTGCAAATTGTGCGTCTCTAACTCTATGGATATCGATTAGAAATTCGCCAACACATCTGCGATATGAATCGTCTTTAGAGGCAGCTCATTCTTTTTGATGTAGCTCTCAATATTTAGCAAACAGGAGGCTTCGCTGGAAACAATGTATTCGGCTCCTGTTGAAAGGGCATTATCCACCTTTTGCTCGACCATTGCCGAAGAAATAGGCACAAACTTAACCATAAATGTGCCTCCAAAACCACAGCAGGTGGTGTTTTCGGGTAATTCCTCCAGGACCAGTCCAGCCACATTCGAAAGCAATTGGCGCGGTTCATTTTTCAATCCATATTCGCGCAACGCCGAGCAGGCATCATGGTAGGTAACTTTATGGGGAAAACAGGCATCGAAGTGGTCTGTTTTCAGATGATTAACTAAAAAGTCGGTGAACTCAACCACATTCCTGCACACGCGCTCAACATCTTCTTTTTTTTCTGGGTCGTCTTTAAAAAGTTGGGGGTAGTGATTTCGCACATAGGCAGCACATGATGCCGATGGCACCACGATGGGGCGGTCGTTGGGAAAATCACGGAGGAATTTTTCAGCTACCCGCCGCGACGAGTTCCAATAACCACTGTTAAAGGTGGGCTGTCCGCAACAGGTTTGTTTGCCGTTATAATTGATTTCAACACCCGCCTTTTCCAGAACTTTAACAACATTCCAGCCGGTGGTAGGGTAGAGCTGATCTATAAAACAGGGAATAAATAAATCTACAGTCATGCTTTCATGGGTTTGATGCAAATTTAATTATAAATATGGATTTTTATTCTGACGTTTTAAGTAATGAACCCGTCGATTTGGGTTTTTGCGGGTCCGGGCAGTAGGCCTCGTGCGGGGCAAAGGATAACTGGATATCATGTTGGGAGCATTTTATTTTTGCTTTTTCCATATAGCAGATGCATAAAATGGTAATATGAAATAGGGTATCTGTGAATACGAAAAAGCAATTTTCGTCCTGAAACCACCTCTCAGGTGCAGTTGTTTAGAAGAATTCGACATATTTTATCGGATGATTAATTTAAATTATAATTTTATAGCTTGAATGTAAACCGTAAATTGATAACAATGAGATTAAAACACATATATCTGCTCATTTTAGTTTTTAATTTTTCTACCACATTTTACGCGCAAAACACCCAGATTGTATATCTGTCCGGAACGGACGCAGCCAACACAGTGGAATGGGATTTCTTTTGCAGCGATGGAAGAAACAGCGGCGAATGGACAAAAATTCCTATTCCTTCAAACTGGGAACTACAAGGTTTTGGAACGTACAATTATGGACACGATTGGAAGGACAGCAATATAAAATTAGGGCTTGAACATGGTTTGTATACGCATAAATTTGAAGTTCCTGCCACCTGGAAAGGCAAAACCGTAAACATTGTTTTCGATGGATCTATGACCGACACAAAAGTAGAAATTAATGGGAAGTCTGCGGGGGAAATGCATCAGGGAGCCTTTTATCGTTTCAAATACGATATTACAAAATTGTTGAAATTCGGTGAAATAAACACGCTTACAGTCAATGTTGCCAAACACTCTTCCAACGAATCGGTTAATCGCGCCGAACGCCAGGCAGATTTTTGGATTTTTGGCGGGATTTTTCGTCCGGTATTTTTAGAGATCCTTCCTGCCATTCACATCAACAGGGCTGCCATTGACGCAAGAGCCGAAGGCTCTTTTAACTCATTAATTGTTCTAAACAGATCAAAAGCTGATTATTCTTTGGCGGTTAACCTGTTCGATTTGCAAGGGAATAAAATTGGAAAAACCATCTATTCGGAGATAAAAAAAGGCGTTACCGAGCAATTTGTATCGGGAAAATTTGATAATGTGAAATCGTGGAATCCGGAGTATCCAAGTTTGTACGACATAAAAATCACCCTTAAAGATGGAGATGATGTTTTACACGAAATGAGTGAGCGAATTGGATTTCGAACGGTTGAATTACGCAAGCACGACGGGTTTTATATAAATAACGAAAAGGTTATTTTTAAAGGCGTTTGCCGCCACTCTTTTTGGCCGGAAACGGGGCGTTGTTTGAGTGAAGAGAATCTTCTGGAAGACATTCGTTTAATGAAAGAGATGAACATGAATGCGGTGCGAATGTCGCATTATGTGCCCGATAAACGTTTTCTTGATCTGTGCGACTCCCTTGGCCTTTTTGTTCTGGATGAAGTTGCAGGATGGCAGGATGGTTACGATACAATTGTGGGCCCCAAGTTGATTAAAGAAACTGTTTTAAAGGATGAAAACCATCCATGTGTGGTCATTTGGGATCATGGCAATGAAGGAGGCTGGGATTTTGCCAATGAGAAATGGCTGCATCATTGGGACATTCAAAAACGACCGGTTATTTGTCCCTGGCTATTACATAATGGCGTGGACACCCACCATTATCCGGAATTCAATTATTCAATCGGACGGTTTACTTTCGGTAATGACCCATTTATGCCCACCGAATTTTTACACGGTTTATACGATGGCGGACATGGTGCCGGCCTTGAATCGTTTTGGCGGAGTTATGAGTCATCCCCTTTATTTGCCGGAGCTTTTCTTTGGGATTTTGCTGATGAAGCCGTTTTACGCACCGATAAGGAAGGAACCGTTTTTGACTCAGATAAAAACCGCGCTCCTGATGGAATCCTGGGCCCACACCACGAAAAGGAAGGCAGCTTTTTTACGGTGAAAGAAATTTGGTCGCCCGTACAAGTGGAACCGGTCACCATTAACAAACAATGGAATGGAAAACTCTTTTTGAAAAATAAATTTATTTATACAAACTTGAAAGAGTGCTCATTTCGCTGGGAAGCATTGAAGACATGCATTGGAAGTACCACAACGAATGTGGTTGGTTCAGGTAGTCTCGAAAGCCCGGATGCTTTACCCGGAGAAATAGCAATGGTGAAAATAGAATGTGGCATCACTCTTCAAAAGGCTGATATTTTTAAATTTACAGCAACTGACCAACACGGAATTGAATTGTACTCCTGGAGTTGGCCAGTAGTTGGCCCGGCTGAAAAATCATTGGAGATAGATGATTTAGGGGCTGGTGAAATTAAGGTACAAGAAATAGGGAGTACTTTGGTTGCATCTGTTAATGGCCTCGAATTTTCATTCAATAACACCAAGGGGACCATTGAAAAAGTGAAAAATGAAAAGGGGGAAATCTCAATTTCGGGTGGTCCTCTCCCGGCTGGTTCTGATTCTAAATTTATTGGGATGGATTGGGGTATAACGCCCGAAGGGAACTTTGTAATAACTGTACTTCGTGATAATTACCCGAAGAAATCAGAATGGATTCTGCATCCAAACGGAATGCTTTATTTGGAAGTAGAACCACTATCACAACAATTAAAAGAGGTTGATTTTATTGGAATTTCATTTTCCTATCCAGAAGAAAAATGTACCGGGGTAAAATGGATGGGAAGTGGGCCATACCGGATATGGAAAAATCGAACAAAAGGCAGCAACTTTGGGATTTGGGAAAAGAAATACAACAATACCATTACCGGCGAAAGTTTTAATAATTTGGTATATCCGGAATTTAAAGGATACCATGGAAATTTGTATTGGGCAACGATAGAAACCAATGAGTCGCCTTTTACAATTATCTCAGAAACACCAAATCTTTATTTCCAATTATTTAAACCAGCCAAACCAAGGTTTATAGCAGGGGGTACATTTCCTCCTTTTCCCGATGGTGATATTTCGTTTTTATATGAAATACCAGCTATTGGCACAAAATTTAAACAGGCTGATGCATTAGGTCCCAAAAGTCAAAAAGGCATATACCAAGGCCATGAAGGAGATAATCATTCTCCAATTAAATTGTGGTTCGATTTTCGTTCTAAATAAGATAAGCATACACTTGATATTTTAATGGTTTAGGACGCTTTGGAATTAAACCATAGAAACAAGGCGAATCAAGCGTTGAGAAAAAATAAGATAAAGGTCAATATAAAGCTGGATGTTAATGAATTAAAGTTGCTAAAGGCCTTTGTTTTTATAACCTTAAACTTCATTAATTGGACTTTCGCCGTATTGTCAAATGGCCTCATCCAGGGCAGATCTGTTCCACTCCAGCTTCTCTTAACGACGTGACTGTATGTTAGGGGGCCTGGTGGGAAATTAAAGGTTGAACTTTCTACGGGATAGCATAAAATTTATCCTTCTTCCATTTGGATGGATTTTGGCAAATATATTTCCGAATTCGTTGAAATGATTCATCGTTTCGAATGATGTGGTCGTAAAAAAGGGATGGCCAGGCGAAATCGGCATGGATTGGCCGGGCATTTTTGGTAACACCAATTTTAAAACCGCACCACGTTCCATTTGCCGTTCCCGTTCCAACGAACGTTCCGTATTGTAGTCATTTTCACCAATTATAATAATCGCATAAAAATGATTGGACATCACCACATATCTAACGCATTTCCCCAATTTACTTTATCGAATCCTTGGGGATAAAATCCATCGAGATGCTGTTAACACAATGGCGGGTGTTTTTAGAAGTAAAGCCTTCACCCAAAAATACGTGGCCCAGATGGGCATCGCAGCGGGCACAAAGAATCTCTGTTCTTCGACCATCGGCATCGGTCTTCTTTTTAACCGCGTCTTTTATTTCGTCGTCGAAACTGGGCCAGCCACAATGGCCATCAAACTTATCCTGGCTTCGGTAGAGGTGAGCCCCGCAACGTTTGCAGGTGTAAATCCCCGCCTCGTCGTGTTGATTGTACTTGCCCGAAAAAGGCCTTTCCGTTCCTTTTTGGAGGATCACATACTCCTCTTCGGCCGTTAACGGCTTAAAATGAAATTTTGCACTGTCGCTCTGTGCCATAATATTGGAAGTAAATAGCGTTAATAAAAAAAGGATGATGATTTTCATGGTTCTGGTGGTTTTAAGTAATTCTAACCCTTCTGCCAATTCCCGGCGGATAAACAATTCCCGAAACTTATAACATCTTTGCCATCTGTGAATCCCCGCATAAGAGAAGGTTCGTCTTCTGATATCCCTAACATCTCTGCATTCAAAAATGTTTGCTTACTATGGTTGTACAAAAATCATACAACTATTAAGACCAAATATAAATTAATGAAATATGGGTGGCATCATACGATTTTATTATGATTCTTTCACATTAATATAGGGATGTTATAACTGTTTGGAGGGGTGTTTTTTAACCTTTAATCGTAGCGAATTATCGTGGGTAATTGTTTTCTTTGCGGAGTTTAAGGAGTTGTACGACAATCAATTTGCATTTGTTGGCAGATAAAGCCCTTTTACTATATTTGTGGGTTGTTGAAATAAAAATTAATACCAAAACTGATAATAGAGATGGGATTGAAAATTATTGTTCTTGCCAAGCAGGTGCCCGATACCCGTAACGTGGGCAAGGATGCAATGAAAGCAGATGGCACGGTTAACCGGGCTGCACTGGCTGCTATCTTTAACCCGGAGGACCTCAACGCATTGGAGCAGGCTTTGCGCCTCAAAGATCGTTACCCGGGAACTACCGTAACTATATTGTCTATGGGACCCGGCCGGGCTGCCGAAGTGATTCGGGAAAGTCTTTACCGTGGTGCTGATAATGGCATTTTATTAACCGACCGTGCTTTTGCCGGTTCCGACACTTTGGCTACTTCCTATGCGTTGGCTTGTGCCATCAGAAAGATTAAGGAGTACGATCTGATTATCGCCGGCCGTCAGGCAATTGATGGAGATACCGCGCAGGTGGGCCCCCAGGTCGCTGAGAAACTTGGTTTACCCCAGGTTACCTATGCCGAACAGGTGTTGGAGGTCAGCAAGAAGGGTTTTTCCGTGAAACGGCGGCTCGAACGAGGCGTGGAAACGGTGCAATGCCCCTTTCCTGGGGTGATTACCGTTAACAGTTCTGCGGCCCCCTGTCGCCCGCGTAACTCCAAGCTGGTGATGAAGTTCAAACATGCCCGTACCATAACCGAACGGCAAAATCAGGCTGAAGACTACATCGACCTGACCAATGGTCGGCCCTATCTCAACATTCCCGAGTGGAGTGTGAACGATATTGAGTCTGATGATCAATGGCTGGGATTGACTGGTTCTCCCACCAAAGTTAAGAAGATCGAGAATGTGGTGTTTCAGGCCAAAGAGTCGAGGCTTGTTCAAGCCAATGATAAAGAACTTGAAGAGTTAATCAAAGAACTCATCGAGAACCATACCATTGGTTAGGCCTGGTGCTAATTGTTTCTGGAATATCGACATAAACGGAAAAAAAAGATAATATGGACAGTATATTTGTTATTTGTGAGATCGAGGATGGCATGGTGGCTGATGTGAGTCTGGAGTTACTCACCAAGGGCCGCTCTCTGGCCAACGACCTCAACTGCAAACTGGAAGCCCTGGCTTTGGGGCATAATCTGGCAGGTATTGAAACTCAAATCATTCCTTTTGGGGTGGATGTGGTGCATATTGGCGACGATAAACGCCTGGCGCCTTACACGACCTTACCCCATACCTCCATTGTGGTAAATATTTTTAAACAAGAGAAGCCTCAAATTGCTCTGTTAGGTGCAACCACCATGGGGCGCGACCTGGGTCCCCGGGTTTCATCGGCCCTTTTTAGTGGATTGACCGCTGACTGTACTTCTCTCGAGATAGGCGATCACGAAGATAAAAAGGCCGGCAAGACCTATAAAAACCTGCTTTATCAAATCAGACCCGCCTTTGGCGGTAACATCGTGGCCACCATCATCAATCCCGACTGCCGCCCCCAGATGGCAACGGTGCGTGAGGGGGTGATGAAAAAAGAGATTTTCTCAAATACCTATTCCGGAAAAGTGAAGAAGGTGGATGTGGACAAGATTCTGACTCCTGAAGATACGGTGGTTAAGGTTATTGAGCGTCACATGGAGAAAAACAGAATCAATATCAAAAACTCTTCCATAATTGTGGCAGGAGGATATGGAATGGGTTCTAAGGAGAATTTTTCTGTGCTTTACGACCTGGCTAATGTGCTGGGTGGTGAGGTTGGTGCTTCAAGAGCAGCTGTGGATGCTGGTTATGCCGATCATGATCGGCAGGTAGGGCAAACCGGGGTTACGGTTCGTCCTAAGCTGTATGTCGCTTGCGGTATCTCGGGACAGATTCAGCACACCGCCGGAATGGAAGAGTCATCAATGATCATCGCGATCAACAACGATCCTGGTGCACCCATCAATAAAATTGCCGACTACGTTATCCCTGGTGATGTGATGGAGGTGGTGCCTAAACTGATTAAGTTTTATAAGAAAAACAGCAAATAGACTTTTGTCGATACTTTGCTTACAGATTAAATATGTTGGATCAAGTAACCGGTAATCCGGGAACTCAAATAATATTTTAAAAATGGCAAATTTTTTCAGCGATAACCCGGATCTTCGTTTTCATCTGACGCATCCGTTGATGAAAAAGATCGTGGCCCTCAAAGAGAACGATTTTGAGGATAAAGACAAATTCGACTATGCCCCTTTGGATTTTGAGGATGCCATGGACAGCTATGAAAAAGTGCTGGAGATTGTGGGTGAAATCAGTGGGGATATTGTGGCACCTAATGCCGAGGGTGTAGATGCCGTGGGCCCCAAAATTGTGAACAACGAGGTGATCTATGCCCCCGGAACCCAGGAAAACCTGGATGCTCTGGTTAAGGCTGGATTAATGGGAATCACTCTTCCACGTAAATTCGAAGGGCTTAACTTTCCGGTGGTGCCATACATCATGGCCGCCGACATTGTTTCCCGTGCCGACGCGGGATTTGTGAATATCTGGGGGCTGCAGGATTGTGCCGAGACCATAAATGAGTTCGCCGATGAAGATCAGAAATTGCGTTTTCTGCCCCGTATCTCACGTGGCGAGACCGCTGCCATGGATCTTACCGAACCCGATGCGGGTTCCGACCTCCAGGCAGTGCAGCTCAAGGCTTCCTTCAACGACAAAGATCAAAAGTGGTATCTCAATGGCGTGAAGCGCTTTATTACCAACGGTGATGGCAACATCTCGCTGGTGCTGGCTCGTTCAGAGAAGGGTACCTCCGATGGCCGCGGACTCTCCATGTATATTTACGACCGGAATTCAAAGGCCGTAACCGTGCGTCGTATCGAAAATAAGATGGGTATTAAAGGGTCCCCAACCTGTGAATTGGTATTCAAGGATGCTCCTGCCGAGCTGGTGGGCCAAACCAAACTGGGGCTTATTAAGTACGTGATGGCCCTGATGAATGGAGCTCGTTTGGGCATTGGTGCTCAATCGGTTGGTTTGTGCGAGGCCGCCTACCGTGAGGCAATAGCCTATGCCGAAGAGCGTCAGCAATTTGGAAAACCCATCATCAAGTTTCCTGCGGTATATGAAATGCTGGCAGTGATGAAGGCCAAGCTGGATGCCTCCCGTTCCCTTCTCTACGAAACCAGTCGTTTGGTAGATGTTTATAAGGCGTATATGCACCTGGACGAAAAACGTCAGCTCACCAAGGAGGAGAAGGCAGATATGAAATATTATCAGCGTTTGGCCGATATTTTCACCCCTCTCCTTAAGGGAATGAGCAGTGAATACAGCAATCAATTGGCCTACGATTCTTTGCAGATTCACGGGGGTAGCGGTTTCATGAAAGATTATCCTATTGAGCGCATTTATCGTGATGCCCGTATTACCACTATCTACGAGGGTACTACCCAGTTGCAGGTGGTCGCTGCCATTCGTGGGGTGACGGCTAAAGGCTATCTGAACAGAATCAGAGAGTATGAAGCCATGGAGATCAAACCTGAGCTTCACAGTTTCCGCCGTATCCTCATTGGCATGACCGAAGAGTATGAGCGTGCCGTGAAAGCGGTTGTTGATGTGAAGGACAATGAATATCTCGATTTCCATGCCCGTCGTCTGGTCGAGATGGCCGGCCATATTGTGATGGGTTATCTGTTGGTGCTCGACACCGAGCGGGACGACAAATTCCGGAATTCAGCTGAGATATATGTTAAAATGGGTCGTGCCGAAAACCACGCACGCTACGAATACATCATTAATTCATCTCTGGATGATCTTGGTTTATTTAAACCCAATCAATTGTAGATATTGACCATTGTGGTCTCTTTAAAAGCGGGATGCCTGTCAGGGTATCCCGCTTTTTGCGTTATGGGATCTATTGTTTTCCTGCTATTCTTTTTCACCCCCGCCCGTCCACCCGCCCTCCCCCGGCCTCACGAAAAAACGGGTGGGCTCTGAAGGGGAGACCGGCGCACAGATCTTATGAATTGAATTCGATTGCCTCTTTTACCTCTTTGATGATGTTTGAATGGTTGGTGCCTCGTCCTGAAGGGACACCTTATTTCAGCACGGGGTAACGCCCTGGGTTGAAATATATATGCTGGAAATCGCCCTGTAGGGGCAACTTAATGTTTTTTTTATACCCCTGAATTCTTTTGGGATATTTAGGGATTTCCGTTTTACTTTTCAGGCCCACCCGCTCCCCCGGCCTCCCGAAAAAACGGGACGGACTCTGAAGGGGAGACCGGGGCATAATTCGCAGTTAGCTATTATTTAAAGATTGTCTAAAAGTTGAATATCAGAGGGCAGTTGATTTACGCCAAAGAACTTGTTAGCAATATTTAACTGATCAAAATAGTCTGATTAATAGGGGTTTAAAATTCTATTGGATTTTTGGTCGAAAAAAGTCGAAAAATTTTATTGCCCATTTGATGAATAGCTCTAATTTTGGACTAATAAACTTAAAAAGTCCAAAAGTCATGAATGAAAACCGGGATGCAGGGGATAACAAAGAGGAGGTAAGGGCGCGAATCGTTCACGCCGCGACCCAAATATTTGGGCGGTTTGGTTTTAAGAAAACCACGGTTAACGACATTGCTCATTTTCTAAGAAAGGGAAAGAGTTCCATTTATTATTACTTCAATAGTAAGGAGGAGATATTTGAGGCGGTGGTCAACAAAGAGGCGCATCAATTTGATGAGGAGATCAATGTATTACTGGAAAGTTCGGAGAACCCAAGGGAAAAACTCCGAAAGCATGTCCATCTTCGGATGGAGATGGTAAATAGGCTGGTGAATTATTTTGAGCTATTAAAAAATGACGATCTGACGCATCTTTTCTTTGCCGAAAAAGTGAGAAAGAAATACGATACCCAGGAGGTTTTGATTATCAAGCGGATAATTAAGGAAGGGATCGATAAGGGCGTTTTTAATGTTAAAGATGTGGAGCTCTCGGCGCTGGGAATTGCTACCGCTCTCAAAGGGTTGGAGGTGCCTCTTTTAAGCTATCATCGAAATGCTGAAGAGACCTCCATTATGATCGATGACATGCTGGATATTCTCTTTTATGGGATAGTTATACGTGAACAATAATTTTTTAATTGGTACAATCAAATGAAAATTAAAGCAACATTTACCGCTTTGCTGGTTTTGGCCTTTTCATTTCAAGGCCTGGGACAGATTAAGCTGAGCCTTGAGGAATGCCGGGTTATGGCGTTGGAAAACAACCATCAGGTTCAGATTGCAGATGAGCACGTGGGCGCGGCCGAAGCGTTGAGGAAATCGGCAAAAACCAATTTTTTACCCAACATCAGTGCCAACGGATCGTATACCCGCACCAATAAAAAGTTCTCTCTTCTTGAAGAGGATCTGTTTATTCCTGTGGTGCCTTATTCGGCACTTGATGCCAGTGGCAGCGGGTTAAACAGTAGTTTGTTGTCGCCAACGCTGGCCGATGGAACTACGGCGAATCCTCAGTTCGATGCGAGCGTTTTTAGCCAAACTTTTGCCGTGGATCCTTCCACGGGGACACCCTATGTGGATGCGGACAACAATCCGGTGTTCGGTAATTATGCCTGGATTCCACAGGAGGAGGGCGAGTTGGGACATAAAAACATTTATGTGGGCGCCTTAACCCTTACCCAACCCGTCTATTTGGGAGGAAAGGTCAGAGAGGCCTATAAAATAACCAAATATGGAGAACAATTGGCTGCCGCCAGTAAAGAAGCGGATGTGGCCGACGTACTCTACAAAACCGAGGAAGCATACTGGCGGGTTTTATCTCTCGGGGAGAAGGTGAGCCTGGTTAATGCCTATATCGATCTTCTTCAAAGACTCAATCTAGATCTTGAAAATCTTTTTGCCGAAGGGATCATCATCCAAAATGATTTACTCAAGGCCGGCGTGAAATTGAATGAAGCCCGGCTCAACCTCATAAAAGCCGAAAATGGTCTGGCCTTATCGAAGATGGCCCTGTGCCAGATTCTTGGATTACCCCTGGAAACAGATTTATCTCTTACCGACGATCTTTCGTCGGAGTTGCCGGGGATGGAGAGCCTCAGTTATCGGGATTCGGCGGTGGCCAACCGGCCCGAGCTTCATGCGCTGGAACAAACGGCCAACATTGCCCGCTCAGGGGTTAAACTGATGCAATCAAGGTATTTGCCCAATGTGGGGTTCACTGCCAACTATCTGGTAGCCAACCCGAATCCCTATGCCGGCCTGACGGAGGATTTTGGCAGCGACTGGACGGTTGGGGTGGCTGTTAACATTCCAATTTTTCACTGGGGGGATAAAAATCATACCCTGAGAGCAGCCAAATACGAGCAACGTGTGGCAGAGTTGAAATTAGAAGAAACCAGAGATTTGATTACTCTTGAGGTGCAGCAGGCCCTCTTTAAAGTAAAAGAGTCGGCCAGGAAAGTGGAGGTGGCCCGACAAAATCTTGAGAAGGCCGACGAAAACCTCAAGGTGGCCACCGATGGATTTGCCGAGGGCATCCTAAAGACAACGGATGTTTTGGAGGCTCAGGCCCTGTGGAAAGAGTCCAGGTCGAGCTATATCGATGCCAAAATGGAAAGGAATTTGGACCGGGTAAACCTCGAAAAAGTGGCCGGAGACTTAAAGTAAAAGAAAAACTAAAATATTGAAGCCGAGAACCATGAAAAAGATTAACATTTTATCCCTTGTATTTGCATTTTTGGCCGTGGCTTGTGGTACAAGCAAAGAGCAGGCCGATCAAAAAGAGGAAAAAATACCCGTTGTAACCACCATGGAGGTGGTTGAACGCCCTTACATTCCAACGCTTTCGTATGCCGGAACGGTCTTTGCCAATAAGGAGGCCAACCTGGGGGCCACCCTTCCGGGTAAGGTGGAACGGATTTTCTTTGCTGAGGGGCAGTCTGTAAACAAAGGTGCGCTTATCGTTGAGCTTTCCGATGAGATGCTTACCCAAGCGGAGATTGAGTATGAGACCATCAAAAAGGATTATGAGCGCATTCAACGACTCCGCGATAAAGGGAGTGTGAGTGAAATGGAGTACGATCATGTGAGGGCCAAATACGAAGCATCGTTGGCCAAGACCCGGATGGTTCGGAAAAATACACAGGTCCACGCCCCCTTTTCGGGCATCATTGCCGAGCACATGATGGAGGAGGGGGAGGTTTATTTCCTCAACCCCGGGTTTGAACCGGGTTATTCTATGCGGTCGGGTATCGTGAGGCTGATGCAACTCGATCCGGTACGGGTGGAGTTTGAGGTGAATGAAAAGGAGCTCTCTGAGATGCAGAAGGGCAGTGACGCCCGGATTACCTTGGACGCTATTCCGGGGGAGACCTTCTCCGGAGTCATTACCCGGATTAAGCCCATGCTCAATACCGTTTCGCGTACTGCTACCGTGGAGATACTGCTGAAGAACCCCCGCAATATTCTCAAGCCCGGAATGTATGCTGATGTAGTGGTGAGATCGGAAGAGCAGCAAGGGGTGTTTGTCCCTTTGCGGGCTATTGGCCGCATCCAGGGAACCGCCGGGGAGTATGTGATCGTGGTTGAGAATAACATGGCCCGCAAGGTATCCATCCAGCGGATAGTAAACCAGGGCGAAGAGGCAGTGATTACCGGCATTCAAGCCGGCATGAAGGTGATCCTGGAAGGTAAAAATAAGGTGAACGATGGCGATAGAGTCAAGGTGAGGGAGTAAAGAATGTTAATCTCCAACCTCCAACCTCTAACTTCTAACCTCTTTTCTCTAACCTCTGATTTTTGCATATTAAACAGATAATAAAATGAAATTACCCGAAATTTCAGTAAAAAGACCGGTGGCCACCATCATGCTGTTTCTGGCAGTGTTGTTGTTTGGTGTCGTTTCGTTGTTACGGCTTCCTCTGGATGTTCTGCCGGAGATGGAGTTGCCCACCCTTACCGTGATTACGGTCTATCCCGGGGCGGCTGCCGATGAAGTAGAACAGCAGGTGACCAGGCAGCTGGAAGGAATACTTTCCGGTACTGAGCACCTTAAGGAAATAACCTCTCAGTCGAAGGAAAATGTTTCGTTTGTGGCCCTTCAGTTCGACTGGGGAACGGATGTCACCGCCGCGGCCAATAATGCCCGTGACCTGATAGAGCTGGTTAAGAATAAGTTGCCAAACGATGCCCGCAATCCCATCATCTTCAAGGTCAACTCTTCCATGATGCCGGTATTGGTATATGGGATCACGGCCACCCAGAGCTATGATGCCCTGGATCAGATTATCGAAAACGACATCGCCAGCCCCATACGTAAAGTGGCGGGGGTAGGTACCGCCCTGGTACTGGGGACTCCCACCCGGGAGATACAAGTAAATATCGATCCCCAAAAACTTAAAGCCTATCATCTGTCTATTGCACAGATATCCACCATCTTAAAGGCCGAGAACATCTCTATTCCCGGGGGGAACCTAAAAGTGGGGGACAATGACTTCGCCGTGCGGGTGCCTGGTGAAATAAAAGAGGTCGATCAGCTAAGAGAAATCGCATTGGTCAACTTTAACGGAACCATCATCCGCTTAAAGGATGTGGCCGGCATTGATGATGGCTTTGAGGAAAAAGACTCCTACTCACGCACCTTGAGTGGGCAGGGGGCTGCTTTTATGGTGCAAAAGCAAAGTGGTGAGAATACGCTTGAAGTGGTTAAAGGGGTTCGTGCCAAGATTGATGAGGTACAGAAGAAATTACCCAAGGACGTTAAAATACAGGAGGTTATGAATGCCGATGAGTTGATTACCGAGAGTGTCAGCAGTTTGAGCTCCTCCCTTTGGTATGCCCTCTTCTTTGTGGTTCTGGTGGTTCTGGCTTTCCTTAGAGACTGGCGTCAGGGATTTATCGTGTTTTTGACCATTCCCTTTTCGCTCATCACCGCCTTTATCATGATGTTTATGGTGGGATGGACCATCAACATCTTCAGCTTAATGTCGCTGATTATTGCCATTGGGATGGTGGTGGATAACGCCATTGTGGTGCTTGAAAATATCACTCAACATATTGAGAAAGGTGCGCGCCCCTTACAGGCGGCCATCTTTGGAACCAGTGAGATGGGCCAGGCCATAACCGCTTCAATACTCACCACCCTGATGGTTTTCCTCCCTATGGTTTTCATGGGCGGTATTGTGGGGATTCTTTTCAAGCAGTTGGCTTTATTAACAGCCATTACCCTTATCGCTTCCCTGTTTACCGCCATGACGCTGACACCTATGGTCTCTTCAAAGATGATGAGAGCCAGCAGGGAGAAGGATAAAAAGAGGCATGGAAATCTTTATGAGTGGAGTGAGAAACCCTTTCTGTTTCTCGAAGGAATCTATAAAACAACTCTGGGCTGGGCCGTTCACCATAAGAGTGTTACCGCTGTTTTAACCCTCCTATTGTTTGTCGTGACCCTTTGGATGGGCCGATGGATTGGTTCTGATTATATTCCTGAGTTCGATGCCGGCGATGTGGCTGCAGTCATTGAAACAGAGGTGGGTACCTCGGCCGAGAAAACCGACAGTGTGGCCCGGGTGGTGATGAATATCTTCAAGGAGGAAATCCCTGAACTCACCGAAGGATCCCTGGCTGCCATCTCAGGTCAAACCGAAGACGGAACGCTTTCGACAGTTGGCTTTAGTGAAGGCAAAAACATCTCCACGATTCTGGGTCACCTTACCCTTCCCAACAAAAGAGATCGGTCGGCAAAAGAGATCAGTGAAGTGATCTCGGCGCGTATTGAACAAATTCCTGAGGTCATCAATTTTCATGTGACGGGCGGATCGGTGCTTTCGGCTGCCGTAACCGGGAACAAGAAACCTGTGGAAATCAATATCTATGGCAAGGAGTTCGGGGAAATTAACCCTTTGGCTCAGGACATCACCACCCGCCTGGAGCAAGTCGGTGGATTTAGCAATGTAAGTAATACCGTGGACGACGGAAAGCTGGAGGTTCAGGTGAATATTGATAAACGAAAAGCCTCTTCCATGGGCCTCAATGCCGCCATGATTGGGTTACAGATCCGGCAAAGTATTTATGGTGCCGAAGCTGGTGAGTTCAAGGATGGTGGGGAAGAGTTTACCATCATGGTAAGATATGCCTCCAATAGCCGGTCGGGGATCGAGCAGGTTAAGAACATCATGCTTACCAACCTATTGGGGAATCAGGTGCCTTTAGTCTCGGTGGCTGAGGTAACCACCGGAACGGGTGCCTTGCAAATCAACCGGTTTGCACAGCAGCGGGTGGTGAAGGTGATGGCCGAACTCAACGCAGTTTCACTGGGGGATGCCAGGGTGAAGGCCGAGCAAATTATCGCTTCCCTGGATGTGCCCGACGGGGTAGAGGTAGAGCTGGCCGGCCAGACCTCCGACCAGGGTGAGTCGTTCGGGGAACTCTATCTGATTCTGTTTATCGGCATTGCCCTGGTTTACATGGTGATGGCCGGGCAGTTCGAGTCGTTCCGCGACCCATTTATCATCATGTTTGCCATCCCCCTGACCTTTACAGGCGTCATTCTGGCTTTCCTTCTCACCGGATTAACCTTGAGTGTTACCACCTTTATCGGGGTGATTATGCTGATGGGAATTGTGGTGAACAACGGGATTGTGTTGGTCGATTATACCAATCTGTTGCGCAAACGTGGACTCAATCTGTATGAGGCCGTTCAGGAGGCGGGCAGAAGCCGGTTGAGACCGGTGCTGATGACTTCCCTCACCACCATTCTGGGGATGCTTCCAATGGCCTTAAGCCGGGGGATGGGTCGTGAACTCTACTCCCCGTTGGGTGTAACCATGATTGGCGGGTTGCTGGGGTCCACCGTCATCACCCTGTTGGTAGTGCCCACCTTCTATGCCATTCTTCACCGGCGCGAACAGGTGACCACTGAAACTATTTAAACATATGTAGCGAGTCCTGAATCAAAATAGGGACAACTCATCCAATCATATACAACAAAAAATGTACGAGAATATGAAAATGATTTATTGCACCTGCAACGTTTCGGTCCTGGATGAGATAATCAAGGTCCTGGATGACACTCATATCCGCGATTACCAGGTGATCGAGCAGGTTACCGTTAAGAATAAAAAAGGCGACCACCGTTTTAACAATGCGGTATGGCCGGGGTATAATTCGGCGGTGCTCATGCAAATCAGTGAGCAGGCGAAAGTGGAACAACTTCTTGGCAGTCTGAAGGCTTATAACAGTAAGGTCTTTAACGATAACGAACTGGTGACTGTGTGCAGCTGGTCGCTAGAGAACTACTTTTATGATTAAGGAGTTCGGCGCAAAGGTTTGTTGCTGTATCAGCCCTTTATCCCCTCTGAGAACGGGTAGGACAAGGGGCTTATTTACATAGGACTGGTCATTTGCCCTTCTCCTTCCTGAGTCAAAGGACGGATTGGTCGGTTTGGTATAAGGTTTTACCGTTTCTGTCGAGAAAAAGGATCCATTGATATAATGAATTTTGCCAATAACCTACATAAGCCTTAATTGAACAAAAAATATTTAGACTATGAAACGACTAATTTTGTTATTAACTGTTCTGCTTCCCGGAATTCTAATGAATTCTCAAAAGGTTGAATCCACCTGGAGTGCAACACCTCTTTTAATGGATGGCAGCAGCGCTGATTGGGATGGAATGCTCAAGGAGTATAATTCCAAAGCTAAGATGTTTTATGAGGTATTAAATGATGATGAGTATCTGTTTTTAAGATTTCAGATCTCTGATGAAACAGCTAAAAATCAATTTATGATGGCCGGCTTTGAGATTGATTTTTCAGACAAAGGAAGGCCAAAGTTAAAAGCCTCCATTAAGTTTCCTGCAATGGAGAGGTCTAATGATAAACAAAGGGAAGGCTCAAGGGAAGACATGAGGTCCAATAATTCTCAACAAAGGGGAGGCCAGGGCCAGGAAAAACCCGATATCCTGAATAAGTATATTCTGCAGGCCAGTTTTGCCGGGATAGAAGGTTTTAAAAGGCAGCAGGGATTAATCCAAAACAAACAGAACCCTGATACTCCATTTACCTATGGGCTAAAGGGAGATAAGAATAAAAATATAATCTTGGAGATCCGGATTCCTTTTACCGAGTTGTTTGAGGAAGGTCAATCCATGGATCAGATGGCTAAATCCAAATTGAAAATAACCCCCAAACTTCTGGCGCTTAAACAGTCGTCAATGGGTCAGGGGCAGGGTCAGCAAGGCGGAATGGCTTCGAGAGGCGGCATGGGAGGCGGCATGGGTAGTGGTATGGGAGGCGGCATGGGTGGCCCCGGAATGGGCTCAGGTGGCGGACCAGGAGGTGGAATGAGGCAAGGTGGCAGTAGCCAGCAGTCGACCTCCAGTCAGCAATCCTTTACCCTGAAAGTTAAGTTGACCCAGGGCGAATAGAATTTCAGGGACCGACCATGAATTGTCATCCGAAGTTCCCTCCTCTACCTATTTCCAGCTATATAGTGCGGCATTTGCAGGGGTGAAATCATCGGTATATTCTGAAGAAAAATGAACCTGGGTCTCTTTATTTCCAACCGAGGGTGAGGGTAAAATCTTTATTTCCGGAGGTCTGTTTTCAGAAATTAAAGCCAGCTTGCCATTGGATATGGTGTAACTGGTTTGCCAATGATGAGGGCCCCTCCGGAAATATCAAGGCAGAGATATGTGAAAATTCTTCCGGGGAGGAATTAGGGGAGGTCGTTTTTTAATCGTGTTTTTAATTGGGTCAAAATTTCAATGTCTTTATCCCTGATTCTCCCCTGACGAGTGGGGGGACAGTTTAGAATTAAAATATTATCCTGGGCCGTTGCCACTTTATAGATATCCACCAATTGGTCAACGGGTTTATAAACCGTATCGGTTGTGTTATAAAACCACCGTTGGCTGATACATACAGTAGATTCCCAGGGCATATAGTATTCCTGACCATTATGGGAAAATAATTTCGGTTCATTCATCACGGGTAAATACGGATCACCCAATCTAAAATCACTTGGGAAATAACGGATAGGATAGCCTTTCTTTTGATCTTTGGGTAATACCGGATGGTGATCCGGATTGTCAGGGAGTCCAATGGTCCAATTCACTCCAATCTGGCAGTCCGGCTCTTGCGATTTAATGGTTTGATAGATTTGGTTTAGAGGCCATCTCTCATTCTTTTTGGTCCAGCCTCCGTCGAACCAAAACTCCACCACATTTGTATGCTTTTTAGTAATCTTCAGCAATTCATTCAATTGGTTAATCATATAGGCATTGTAGGTGCTGTCGAGATTGGCGTTTTTAACCTCCCCATTTCTATTTCTATCCCACAAGGAGTAATACAGGCCCAGGCCAACATCCAACTTCTTACAGGCCTTTGCTACAGCTTCAATTACATTGGTGGGGTTGCCCGAATTAGCGACATCATATTCGGTATATTGGCTATCCCATAAACAAAATCCATCATGATGTTTGGTTATTAGAATCACATATTTCATTCCGGCATTTTGGGCTGTCTTAACCCATTGTTCAGCATCTACCTCCGTAGGATTGTAGGAGGATGCAGGTTTGGATCCATCGGTCCATTCCATATCATGAAAGGTATTTAGGCCAAAATGAATGAACATTCCATACTTGCGTTCAATCTGTTTACGTTGTGCTTTATTCGGTTGGGTTGAAGGCGCAGGAAGTATTTGTTTGGGTGTATCCGTACACGAAAACAACCCCAGTAGTAGGAGGATAAATAAACTTCTCATTTTTATGTTTTTAGGTTAATGGGTTTGGGGCGGGCTATCGTTGTAAAACACTCTGGTTCGTTTTTATTCAGAATCTTTCCAGAGGGGATGTTTTTTTAAGGCATCTTCCAGCTTGCGTTTTAAATTTTTTTCGTGGTCGAGGAGGGAATCATCGGCCAGGGGGCTTTTTTCCAGGATATCCTGGTCCAGATTAAAAAAACGGCCATCCTGATACAACTTATAATGCAGGGTTCTGATAAACCTATTCCTGTATCGATTCACATTTTTGCCCCACTTGGGGTCGTAATGCACCAAAGCCGTTTCCCTGGCCCTGTATTTTTCACCTCTCAACAGGGGTAAAAAGCTATATCCGTCCGACTTCACTGTTTTATTAACCAAATCGGCGAATGTGGGAAAGAAATCGCTAAACTCAATTAATCCATCGAAAGCAAATCCTTTGGTGATGCAGGCCGGCCAGGATACAATTAAGGGAACATGGGTGCCGGCATCGATGGTATTGCCTTTCCCTCCTCTGATTACGCCTTCTTGGGTTTGAGAAAAGATGGATGGATGTGTTCCATTATCTCCGGTGAAGATTACAATGGTATTGTTGTCTATCTGAAGCTCTTTAAGCCTTGAGGTTATTTTACCCACAATCTTATCGGTATAAGCGACCATCTCCTTAAAGTAGCAGGTATCTTTTTTATGACGCGTGGTTGGGTCTTCCCATTCTGCCGACTCAGGTGTGGGGACGAAGGGATCGTGCACCAGTACCATTGGGTAATAGACAAAGAAGGGCGTCTCTTTTTTTCTTTGTATGAAGTCCAGAATATAATCTGAGAAAATATCTGGTCCGTAGGCTTCCGGGTTTCTTGTCAGCAACTCGCCATTTTGCTCTATGAGGGGGTCGGCATACCTTCCGCCCAAATTAGCCGTCTGGGTTAATTGCCACAAACAATATTCATCGAAACCCAGTTTATGAGGTTTGCTTTGGTCGTTCCAATCGGGAATTTCATCTTTATAAGCCAGTCCGTTTAGTTGCCATTTACCGGCGATGCAGGTGGCATAACCGGCCTCTTGCAGGAGGTTGCCAAAGGTGTATTGTTGGGTTCCCAAATGACCAAAGTAGTCATAGTTACGATAGTTATACAGGCCCGTCATCATTTTCACTCTCGAGGGTGTGCACAGGGGTTGTGACACACAATTGTTAAACTGAATCCCCTTCGAGGCCAGGTTGTCCAGCACTGGGGTTTCATATGAGGTGCTGCCATAAGTTCCCAAACACTCATAGCCCATATCGTCGGCCATAATAAGGATAATATTGGGTTGGTCGACCCGCTTATCCTTCTTACATGATAAAAGGGACAGAGACAAAAAAAGGATAACGAAAACAGCCGTGATTTTCATAGGTACATAGGTTTTTAGGGTAAATGGCATTCGCGGTGCCTCTTTTTTCTCGAATGGCCAGGTTAACCCTCCAGACCATCCTTTTTCCGGCATATTTACAAAATGGTTGAAGTGGAGGGGTTTTTTGCCGGGCTGCGTATGCAAGATATAAAATATTGATTAAATAATTACCGGGTGCGTTCACTGCGGTATTGATCGGAATGGGATTCAGTATGAATTAAATGTATTCCGTCGCTGAATTATGCGGTGATCATAGAAATGCCGCATCGCTTGGGAGGCGTTTGGGCGTGTAAATTTTCACAATTAGGACATACCCGCTGGGTTTGGGCAGCCATTCTTTTTTGATACGTTTTGGCCCTTGTGTGGCCGACCTGGCTCCAATATGCCATTAAGCAAATATAGGATAAAGGCGTTCCGAATAATATAAAACCGCATGACCAAAATCGCCCTATTCATTGTTAAAATCCGCCCAAACATCAATTTAGTTTCAGGGTTATCTTAATTGTGGGCTTATTTATTCTCGATAAACTAATTTAATAAGGATGCCGGAATCATTCAAAAAACTACTGACAATTGCCTTCTTCATAATTCTTATTGAGCCCGTATTGTATTGTCAGACATGGCGTTTTGCCGTGGTTGGGGACACCCACGTGGGGTCATCGGATACAATTGCTGAAATGGTTCCCTATATGTTGGCAGATAACATAGACTGTATTTTCATTCCCGGCGATCTTGCTGAAGGTGGCCTAGCCGCCTCGGGTGCTGAATTGATGGCTCAACTTACCAAGTGGCAAACCCTGATGAAGCCCTTATATGATGACGGAATCGGTGTTTATCCTATTTATGGAAATCATGAAGATGATGCGCGCAACAATGTAAACATGTGGAATGCTGTGTTTTCGGGTGATTATGCCCTGCCACAAAATGGTCCTGTGGGGGAAGAGAACTTTACCTATTCGGTAAGTCATAAAAATGCGCTTTTTATTGCACTCGATAATTATAAAAATATTCATGAGGTTAATCAGGAATGGCTCGATGAACAACTTGCATCGAATGGGGCACCCCATGTTTTTGTTTTTGGACACGAGGCGGCTTTTAAGGTTTTTCATGCAGATTGTCTCGACGATTCATTAGAAGCCCGGAACGCTTTTTGGCAAAGTCTTACGCAAGCAGGTGTTAAGACCTATTTCTGTGGGCACGATCATTTTTTAGATGTCGCCAGAATTGATGATGGGGACGGAAATGAGGATAATGATCTGTACCAATATTTAGTGGGCACCGGCGGAGGTTGGTTGATGAACAAATACAGCAATTATAATGGCGAGAATTCCCACTATAGTCCTAAGCGTATGTTTCATGAAATGGAATATGGATATGCTTTGGTTGAGGTTAGCGGCGGGACACCAACCGATAACCAGGTGACTATTACCTGGAAAAAACGCGTATGGAATACAACAACTTTAGCCAATGAATACGTGGCCACCTCAAATGTTATCCAATACTCAGTAAATACGTCAATCACCAGTATCGATAGCCCGGATGAAAGAACAGGAGCGCTGTTCCCAAACCCTGCAGCGGGTTTTATAACCCTTTCGGGGTTGAAAGGTCAAACAATAATCTATAATTTGATGGGTGTTGAAATGTGGTCGGGCTTTATTGAGGGGACCCAACAAATTGATGTTAGGGCTTTCCCGAATGGCGTTTATTTACTTAAGAATAAGCATTTGGCCACAAAATTTATGGTTGTAAACGAATAAAATCAGCTATATGAAAGCAATCAGACAGGGCTTTGTTTGGACTTTAATCTTAAGCCTGTTTAGCGTAACGGCATTCGCACAAACATACAATATTGTGGGTACGGGGCAGACCAATTCGTATAATAATTCAACCGTCATTAGCTTACCTGTTTTAGGCGGCCCCTTCTATGGTCAGAATACCAATCATCCCGGGAATACGCCTTCGTATACCGATCATAAAGATGGAACGATTACCGATAATGTAACAGGTTTAATGTGGGAAAAATCACCCGACCGAAATGGGGACGATGTTATCGATTACTATGATAAGAGGACCTATTCAACGGCTCTTTCAAATGCTTCTTCATGCAATACAGGTGGATATTCCGATTGGCGTTTGCCAACAATTAAAGAACAATACTCACTCATTATGTATTACGGAGCAGAGCCGGGTCCCACGGCTACAAGCCAGGGCACAGCAGTTCCTTTTATCAATACCGACTATTTTGATTTTTCCTATGGTGACCTAAATGCCAGTGCCCATGGGGCATCGGCCGATGAGCGTATTATTGATGCTCAATATGCGACTTCCACAATCTATGTGTCTACAACGATGAATGGAACTTCAACCATGTTCGGGGTTAACTTTGCTGATGGACGCATTAAAGGGTATCCTGCAAACGACAGAAAAAAATATTGCGTGCTATATGTTCGTGACAACAAAGCATATGGCAAAAATAATCTCAATGATAATGGCAACGGAACCGTAACAGATAATGCAACGGGTTTAATGTGGATGCAAAAGGATAACGGGACGGCCATTTCATGGGAAGATGCTTTGACATTTGCTGAGAATTATACCTACGCGGGCTATTCCGACTGGAGATTGCCCCACATAAAAGAGCTGCAAAGCATAACGGATTACACGCGTTCACCCTCAACCACCAACTCGGCAGCCATAGATCCGGTATTTGAATGTACACCCATCATCAATGAGGCTGGGAATACAGATTTTGGTTACTATTGGAGTAGTACCACCTTTTGTTCGCAAACCCCAAACAGAGGAGACGATGCTTGCTATATGTCCTTTGGCCGGGCAATGGGATATATGTCTGGTTTGGGGGGATGGATAGATGTTCATGGTGCCGGTGCCCAGCGAAGCGATCCCAAAACAGGCGATGTGGCAGATTATCCTTATGGTTTTGGTCCTCAGGGCGATGCTATTCGGATTAAAAATTACGTTAGGTTGGTTCGGGATGTCGAAATAATTACCGGGGTAGATGAGTTGACTACAAACATTCAGATGAGAGTGTATCCTAACCCGGTTGTGGATGTTTTAACGGTGGAGCTGCCTGACTTGAATGTGCCAGATAAGATGCAACTGTTCAACTCAACAGGTCAGTTATTGAAAAATGTAACCCTCGATCGTACTCCCGTTACCGAAATCAGTTTTAGGGATTTGCCCAAAGGGGTATATTTTTTAAATGTGCATGTTAATGGGAAGGTGACTTCCAAAATGATTGTAAAATAAAGAAGCGGGCAATAAAGCCTATATTTGTAATTCATCTCAAAATAAAATGCGACAGATGGTAACTCATGTAAGCCAATCAATTTCCGGCAGAACCGAAAACATCATCTATTTGCTGATCTGGATCCTTGTGTTTGCAGGGACTTTGTTTTCGATGCTTAATAATTATGGCGAACTTAACTGGCCACGCATATACGTTGAATGGGTGAGGTTGACTCCTTTTTTCATTATTTTTTTTGTTAACACCTCTATTCTTGCCCCGTATCTTCTGTTAAAGAAAAGACTTCTTTATTACCTGATATCCGTTTCTTTGTTGGTGGCAATTGTAGTCCTGCTTAGTCCACAAATGCGCGTGCTAATAGATTGGCTTGTTGAGCATTCCGATGGATCGATGTTTCCCCGCAAACCAATTAAGGCACGAAGCGATTTGCTGGGTGAACGGGCCATCATGTCTTTTCTTGTTATTGGCATGAACAACACCATCAAACTATTAATACAGCGTCAAAAAGAGGAAAAGCAACTTGAGGAGCAAAAGAAGCTGCTCTTGCAAACCGAACTGTCGTTTCTGAGAAATCAGATCAGCCCTCATTTTTTTATGAATACTTTGAATAACATTCATGCCCTGATTGCGATAGATCCTGATAAGGCCGGGAGGTCGGTGATTCAGTTGTCTGAATTGATGCGGCATATGCTTAGGGAGGGGACTAAGGAAAGATCACCCATAAAGGCTGAATTTGATTTTTTAAACTCATACATTAATTTAATGAGGTTGCGTTGTTCAAAAAGAGTTCAGATAGATGTTGCCTTCAATGTGGGGGAAAAGGAGCGATTTATTCCATCATTTTTATTTGTTGCCATTGTTGAAAATGCCTTTAAATATGGGGTTGATTATTCAAAGCCCTCTTTTATTGAAATCTCGGCGGACATTGTGGACGATAGTCTTATTTTTAAAAGTAGAAACAGTAAAAACAGTCAGATTGAATCGGCACAGAAAACGGGAACAGGTCTGAATAATCTTCGAAAACAATTGGATTTGTTGTATAAAGCAGATTATGATTTAAGCATTTCCGATGAGAAAGATCAATACTCTCTTCAATTAAAAATCCCACTCGATCATGATTAAGTGCATTGCCATTGATGATGAACCACTTGCTTTAGAGCAAATTCAACTTTACGTGGAGAAAACCCCTTTCCTCCAACTGTTGGCTACTTTTGAGAGTGCGCTTGAAGCCCTGGTGTATCTGAATGAAAATACCGTTGATTTGATGTTTGTTGATATTCAGATGCCGAACCTCAATGGGATGGATTTTGTGAAATCATTGACGCAACGGCCTCAGATTATTTTTACAACGGCCTATAGTGAGCATGCTGTAGAGGGTTTTAGGGTGGATGCCCTGGATTATATCTTGAAACCGCTGGATTATGTCACTTTTTTAAGGTCGGTGAATAAGGCAAAGGTTTATTTCGACCGTTTTAAGGGGGATAACGTAAACAGGAATACCAACGATCCATATCTGTTTATTAAGTCGGACTATAAACTGGTGCGAGTTGAGGTGGATAAGATAGAATTCATTGAAGGAATGGGTGGGTATCTGAAGTTTTATATCGAAAACAGCAAGCCCATAATGACTTTGCTGAGCATGAAGAGTGTTGAGGAGAAGCTGTCGTCGGCAAAATTCATGCGTGTTCATCGTTCTTATCTGGTTAATCTTCAGAAGATAAGAGTTGTTGAGCGTGGGCAAATTATTTTTGGAAAAGTTCGAATTAGCGTTAGCGAGCAGTATAAGGCCAAATTCCAGGCTTATTTAGATGGGAATTTGTGAAGTAGAATCAATTATTGATATTTCCTCTCACCAGAAAAGAGGCGGAACGGCAAACTTCCACCTCTCTATGTAACTTTTTCATTATGTTATCGCCCTTGTCTTCTGGATTGTAATTCTTCTGCAGAGACAAATCCGTCGCCATTCACATCTATTTGGTCAAAGTTTTCCTTCAAAGGGCCTTTGGCTTCTGCTTTGCTGATTTTATTATCTCCATTTTTGTCAAGGCGGTCTATGGGATTTCCTTGTTGGCTGGTGCTTTGTTTACTGTTTCCGGGTCTCGCATTTTGTGCGGGGCTGGTTTTGGTTGTTTGTTGGTTTCTATTGTTCGTTGTTTCCTGCTTCTGCAACATGAAATTTTTCCCATCAGGGGTGATGGTTAGAAAATCAGCGGCAATGAGCACTTCGCCTTTGTAGCCCAATTCTGCATAGGCTTCTTCTGTGGCACTTTCATTCGCTTTCTGATTACTAAGATGTGTCAATACCATATTTTTAGGATTTGATTCTACGGCCATTTTTGCGATTTCTGCCAATGAAGCATGTGCCGAGGCAGAGGTATTTCTTGTTGCCGGGCTGCCGCTGGTATTTCTTCCTGTGGAAACCTTACCATCCATGACCATTATATCTGCATCTTTGGCCAGCTTTTGCAGGTCCGGGGTGTAGGTTAAGTCTCCCGTTATGACAATGGATTCTCCATCGGCATCAAAGCGGTAGGCAATGGTTTTAATGCTGTGAGGCACCTCTATTGTTGATATTTTAATCCCTTTGAATTCAAATTGCTCACCGCCTTCTAATACTTTAATGTCAGCATGGAGGTTGTTTGGGTCAAAAGTACGTCCTCCACCACTCATCCGATAGTTCAGATCTTCCGCATAAAACTTAGCTGCATACCGGGTCATTTCATCAATAGGAGAGGGGCCTGCTACCAGGAATTCTTTGCGTGTCATCAACTTATCATGCACCAGGGAGATAAACTCATCATTATGGTCAATGTGGTGATGGGTGAGCAACAGGGCATCAGGCAAATTTCTTCCCGTCAGGCCCAGCTTTTCCAGCTGGGTTTTTGTACCATTTCCCATATCTACCAAAATTTTGGTGCCCTTGTATTGTATTAGTGCCGACGGTTGCGACCGTTCAGGGTTGTATTCCGGGCTGCCTGAGCCTATTATGGTCACGCTAAAATCCGCCTCAACAAGCGTAAGGGCTTTATTGCTTTGGTTACTCACACCCTCCTTTGTGTTTACAAAGCTGTTGTCATCATTGTAAATTTCAGTATTGGGGTTTTTATTGCCTGATAAGCTCAGCTGGCATCGGAGGGTATTGGCAATGTCATTGCCATATTGAGCCTCATTGCTGTTAAAAAGACAATCCTGTATTTGGGTTGTGGCTACATTGTAATTGTGAATCGCTCCACCGTAATATTGGGCTTTATTTCCGGTGAAAGCACAATCTGTAAATTCCGGGCTTGTGCCACCATATTGCGAAGCCTGATCGTCAACCCATATGGCTCCACCATTTCCCCGGGTTTCATTATTCGAAAAGCTGGATTGGTTGACAATCACATTTGCCCCATAATTAATGACCATAGCACCTCCGCGCGATGCCGCTGTGTTGTTGTTAAAGGCGCATTGGTATAATTCGCACGACGATCCAAATCGAAAAGCGGCAGCACCGCCAAGCAATGCCGAATTGCCTTCGAACAGAACATTTTCAAAATACGAAAGCACATCGGCAAAACAAAAAACAGCACCACCATCTTCGGCATAATTGTTCGTAAAGACCGTATTTTTTACAATGGTCGAACTCTCGTATCCCCAGCAATAGAGCCCGCCACCATAACGATTGGTGATTTGTCCATCGGCATACCCATCAGCAATGGTAAAGCCATCAATAATGGAATTTACACTTCCTAAAATCACATGGTAACTATTGTCGTCTGATCTGTTCTTATTTCCGATATTACCACTTAAAATGGTTTTGTTAAGCTTGTAATTCCGCTCTGTTTTGCTTTGCTCATGACCGGAAAACCCTCCGTAAATGGCCACTCCGCTTTTCATCGTGAAACTTATATTTCTACTGGTGTTTGAGGTGGGTTTGTAGGTTCCGGCAGCGACCCATATTTCTCCGCCATCGTTTGAAAAGGTATAATCGATTGCCTCTTGCAAGTTACTGAAGGCGCTGTCCCAACTTTTGCCATTGCCATTGTTAGAACCGGCTTTCACATAAACAATGTGCTGAGGAATCTCTGCGGTTTTGCTGAGTGTGTGGTCGGTACCAAACCCTTGATGGCCTCCTTGTCTGTTTGTTCTGGGGGAAGAGTTAATATTTAGATAGGCTTTTACTTCCTTCGTGTAAAGCCGGTCAATCTCTTCTGCACTCATGGTTTTAATCTTTTCAGAGATCTCAATTAAACCTGCATATTTGTCATCCAACTTATCCAGGGATTGATTAAATCCCTCTATCTCCGAATTCCAGGAATAAATCCAGTCTTCACCCCAATTGATGATGTTAGGCATTCCATTTGTTGCGGAATGGTTGTCTTTGATAACCGAATTAATTACCAATGGCATGTTTCCTCTTCCGCGCATGTTGGCATTGTATGAACCTTGATACAACCCTGCCCCCTGAGATTCTACCACATTGTTCACAATCCTGGAATCTATTATTATGGGTGACGAAGAACCATCGTTGCCAATGGCTGCTGCATCATGTGCTTTATTGTTCTCAAAATGGCATCCGATAAGAATGGGGGAACAGGTAAAATCATTGTACAGTGCGCCACCTTTTGCGCCACATTCATTTTGAGTAAATTCGCAGTTGATGAGTACCGGGTGGGTGCCCATGTCGTTTTGCATTCCTCCGCCACGCATCATGGCATAATTACCCTCTATCCTGACATTGATAAATACCGGAGAGGGTGCATTGTCAGCAGGCCGTTCAGAAGTATTGGTCATATTATAAACCCCTCCGCCTTTGCCGGCAGAACAATTGCGAACGATTGTATTTCGAATCGTGGCACAAGTTTTAAAGTTTAATATTCCGCCTCCGGCATTATTGTTGGATGATTGAGAAATACTTCCCGGAGTGGTATGGGTTTGAGGCTTTCCTCCTCCTTGCCCCGGGCTGCCACCCACTCTTCCTCCGGGCCCTTTTTCTCCGGTCACCCTGGCTCCAGCCCCTCTTTCTGTCATGGCATAGCCATCTTCCACGATAAACCCATCTAATACGGCATTGTTGGCAGTGGTTACCACATGCATTGAATTATCGGTTTTACTGGATTCGTCGCCAATATTACCACTAAGGATAGTTGTATTTAACGCCCAGTTTCGTCGTGAGAGCTCTTTTTCCGAACCATAAAAGCCACCATATAGGGTTACGTCCTCTTTCAACCTGAAGGTGGCACTTCTATCATTTTCTAAGGTGGGATAATAGGTGCCTTTGGCTACCCAAATTTCATCACCCGGGTGCGCTTTTTCTATTGCTTTCTGTAAATCAGTATAGGAGTTCTGCCATGAACTTCCATTGTTTGTCCCCTGGGCATTAACATTTACATATATTCTTTCGGCATGCAGTTGAATGCTTAAGCAAAGAATTGAGACAATTATTATTTGTGTTTTTTTCATAGGTTCACAGCTTATTCAATTAGTGACTTAACTGGTCGAATTAAAATAATAGCAAATAAATAACAACAGTCCCGCAATAAGAAATACTATTTATGTTTTGGAGGATTTTCCGTGCGAAAAGGGCGTTTCTCGGGATGAATGAAAAATATTTCAACCCTGTCGTCCGAAATACCTTCTCCGATACCGAATACGACTTCCTATGGAAATAACGCTTAGGGTATGGTGTCTTTCGGCATTACGCAGCGATTACCTGCCAGTTTACACAGTTCCCGGTCTCAGCTTTGTCCACATTCGAATCGACCCTTCATGTCAGATCACGCCCGAACGGACGTGGGGCTGGTTTTCATAACCCGTTAAACTACTGTGTTTGGGTTGTGTTGGTGCCTTGGTGTTTAGTTGTTTAAGTCTGAAAAACAATTTTTTGTCTCAGAACAACTACCTGTCAGCGAGCAATTTATAATCATTTACTTTTTAAGGAATACATAATATTGAAGCCTTAATGCTGGTAATACCGGGCCTATTGCAGAATCATCGGAGTGATACAGCAGATAGAATAAACCACCATCAATTGTCCAGCCTCCATTTACTTTTTTTGACTTTAAATCCTTCCCAATAGTTAATGTAAAAGCATGATCAGGACCTCCTGGAAAATATGTGTACCCCTGTCGAAAGAACCACTTTTTTGTCCCCAGATAAAGGCGATGTTCAAGATTATAAGATGACCAGACCCCGTCCATTGTCGGACCAATTCCTCCAAATAGTCCAATGTGACTTGATTTACTCAGTTTCTGCCCAACTCCGGCATGTAACATCTCAGGACCAGATAAACCAAAAGCTACTTTTGTATTACTAAAATTTTCCTGGCCCATTACGAACTCTCCATTGAATAAAAGGAGGAGGGATATAAGATAAGAAATAATGAAATTTTTCATGATCGGTCATTTTCGTTAACCGTAAAAATGAAAAAAGCAACCATCCGGGCGGCCCTTATCTGTCAAGATACAAAGAAATGGAGCGGGTAACAACCCTTTTATCACCACTATCCCGGCAATGGTTTTTACCCCGTATCTGCTACCGTATTTTTTTCATCGCTTTAATCATTTCGGAAATACCCTTTTGGGCACTTTCACTTCCACTATTTACCATCACGATATAACCAACATAGTTTTCTCTATCAATTAGTGCATAGCAAAAAAAGGTGCCATCCGACCCGGCATGTGCAGAGACCTTTTTTCCATCCTTCATTATATTTCCCCAACCAATTGCATAATCCTCTTGGGCTGAATGTAAAAAATTATAAGTAGTCGATTTTAAAAAGTTATCCTGCCCATAAAGACCTTTTAAATTTAACTGAATAAACCTGGCGTAATTTTCGATATTCATGCTTAAATCCCCTGCCGGCTGAACCAAATTCAAATCATACTTCGTATTTGGCGGAACAGAAACAAGTTGATTATTCTCAAGCCAATGACCAAAAGGTTGATTTTTAAAATTTCGATTTGGCCAACCCAAAGCAAAATCGATTTTTAGTTCTCTTTTTAAAATTAGGGTCAAAAGCTTTTCCCAGGATTTTCCCGAAACCTTTTCCAGCATAGTGGCTGCTATACTGTAATCGGCATTTGAATAGTTATAACTTTCATTACTTTTGGCTGGAGGAAGTGTTAAAACATATTCGGCAAAACCCTTTCTTTGTTTTTGTTTGTCTCCCATGAATTTCGGTAGTTTTTGAAATTCTTCCAAATCTGTAAATGGTTGAATATTTGCTCGGTGAGTTAATAAATCTTCAAGCGTTTTATCGTAGTAAGCCGGATTTGATTTACTTTTTAACTCTGGAAACAAATCAAAAAATTTGGTTTCCCAATTTATTTTTTTCTTTTCAACTAAATAGGCAGCGATGAATCCTGTTATTGCCTTCGTGTTAGATCCCAGATGAAAGTAATCCTTTTCATTGGCATCAAAATCCTGGTTGAGTTCACTTATTTTGTGATGACCTATGGTGTTTTTTAACAATACGCTATCCTTTGTTAATATTGCGAATGTCATTTCGGGGATACTGTCTTTTGCCATTATTTCTAAGGCAATTTTTGACAAGTCTTGAGAATAACCTAAACCCATCCCAACGACTAAAAGTAGTATGGTAATTACTGGATGTTTCATTTTTGTTAATCTAAGAGCTAATGTTGCGTGTAAGATGCGTTCTGCCACGGACCAAACGAAGTAGGGACCGCGTTGGCCGTAAGTAACCTGGAGCGAAGCTAGGGGGAGCTAATATGGGGGCACCTGCCTTTAGCATTTTATTGTTGGCTGTTGATCCATTCAACTAATTCATTTTGTTATAGATTACAGGCATCTGACCTTTCCATTTATTCCACAAGTCATTTTCAACGATCAGCCTTGCCATAAAATGGCCAACATTTATTCGGCTGGTTTTGCCCGGATTAAAAATTGCACTCCTGGTAGGTGAAGGATATAGCTCGTATTCGGTTACCTTGTCTTGGTTAATTAAGGTATCTGGTCGCACGGCCACCCATTCAATGGATTTATTATTTTGCCCAACGTTCACCCTCAAAAAGTTTGCGGCTTCTTCATTATCTGATTGGGGCGGAACAAGTAAACGGATCAACCCCAGCACTAATTGTTGACCGACCGAAGCAGATTCATTCAAATCTCTGTTCCTGTTTCCGGTTGTATTCATTAACACCAACCGGATAGGTTTTTTGGGCATATTCTTCTCAATCGCCAAACAAAGCAATCTAACGGAGTCAGTTACCAATTTCCTGGGTTTTCCAAAAACTCCCTTCAAAGTTAGATTATGGCCAAGACAAGAAACCACCGACTGACAATCATTCAGGTAATTAGCCATCTGGTCCACACTAATCTCCAGGATACTGGCATTGATTATGGATATCTGGTCATTATTTTTCCAGGTGTCGGGTATTTTCCCGGTCGGACGTATAATCACCCTGACCTTTTGTTCCCTATTCAACAATTGTTCTACCAACTGTTTTCCTGTTGCACCGCTTGCACCTACTACCAGGGTTGTCATTTTGTTTAGGTATTAATGCTTGATGGAGCCTTTTCGATTCACTACAACAGCCTTGTGCATAAAAAGTTCGTCCCTTTTACTGAGTTACTTTCCACTTGACCTGGGTTCTAATAAGGGCAGGAAATTGAATTTACTTAATCATCTGAGGCATTGTTTAAATCCGTTATTGGCCCTGTTTTTTCCATCATTCTTTCTTTGATAAGATGGTTAGGGTTTCCTTTACCCTTTTATCTTTTGTTTCTTTACGTTTAGCACTTGCAATCCACCAAATTAACTGTTTTTTACGAGACGTGCATAGTTGGTCATATAACTCTTCTGCTTTTGGGTTGATTTCAAAGGCTTCTTTAAGTTTTTTAGGAATATCTAATTGAATCTCTGTGGCATCGAGTGTATTCCAAGACCCATTCTGTTTTGCGATATTAATGGATTTTAACCCAAACTCAGTCATTAAACCCTCTTTTATCAACCTCTCGACTCTTTCTTTATTCGATTGAGCCCAATTACTTTTAGATTTTCGGGGTGTATATCTTTGCATGTGTTTTTCGTCGTCAATTCTTCGAACCGTCGAGTCTATCCAACCAAAACATAATGCTTCTTCAACGGCCTCGCTGTATTTTAACGATGTTTTTTTAACTTTTACTTTATAGAAAACAATCCATATCTCAGATTCTTTATCGTGGTTATTTTCTAACCAATTCCGCCACTCTTGACGAGTATTAAATTGTTTTTGAAGCATAATCCTACCTGCGTGTAAAAATGATCTTTGCCAGATAACACCTGTCCTAATCAGGTTGAATGGCAATGCCGGGAAACTTATTTCAAAAATGGCATCGGATACGAAGCTCCCTGTTTGGCGTTTAGGGAACCAGAACCAATTGGTTCAAATGACGATCGATTATTTCAATCTCTTCCTTTGTCAGACTCGCTTCAGTAGCTTTGGCATTCTGAATGGCTTGTTCTGCATTTCTGGCTCCAACTAAAGCAATGGCAATACCCGGTTGCTCAAGAGTCCATAAAATAACCAGCTGACCCAATGATAATCCTTTCGCATCGGCAATGGGTTTGATCTTTTCCAGGAATTCATTGGTGCGCCTGAGGTTTTCATCTTTGTAAAAAGCCCTCGTGGCACGTTGATCGCCTTCACCAAACTTATAGCCCGGTTTCATCTTCCCTGTTAATAATCCCCTTTCAAGTGGACTGTAAGCCAGGATTCCTTTCCCGTTTTCAATGCAATAAGGAACTACTTTTTCTTCGATATCGCGAACTACCATGCTGTAGGGAACCTGATTCGATGCCAGATTTACGTATTTTTCTGCTTCCGCTAACTGATCTACATTATAATTGCAAACACCGGCGTAACGGATCTTGCCCTGTGTAATCAGCTGGTTAACCGCGTCCATGGTTTCTTCTATGGGGGTCGTGATGTCAGGCCAATGGAGCTGGTAAAGGTCAATATAATCGGTCCCTAACCGTTTCAAACTATCTTCACACTCCTTTATGATGCTCTCTTTACCGGCATATTTGTAAATATCGATATCCTTTCCACTGTTATCTTTGCTTTTGTACACCAGTGTGCCTTTTGCTAAGTCCCACCGCATTCCGTATTTGGTGAGGATTTGTACCTTATCCCTGGGAATGCCTTTTATGGCTTGTCCAACCATTTCTTCACTGAAGCCCTGTCCATATATTGGAGCCGTATCAATGGAAGTTACGCCCAGATCGTAAGAGGCCTTTATCGCTTCCTGGGAAGCATTTTGTTCGGTTCCTCCCCACAACCAACCACCAATGGCAAATGAACCAAATGTGATGGCCGAAAGGTTAAGGTCAGTGTTGCCTAATTTTCTGTATTTCATAGGTTTATATTTTCATTTATTTGCCGTTTACCTGCCCCGAACCCGATTGTGGGGCAACTCGTCTTTTTGATTTTCCTACTCTCTTGCTGAAGAAAAAAAATTACAGCCCTGTAGTAATTATCTATAATGCTGAATTCATTGCTTTTGTTCATTTTAACAGCCGTTCTCAGCAGGAAGCACCAAATTTGCCTGCAAGATGTGCGTGGCCATGGCTTTGACACCGCTAAAAACATGTCTGCCCAGGCAATGGTATTTAGGCCAACCGAAAGGTGGTAATTCATTCATGTCTTTTTATCGTTCAATTGGCTAATAATTCTCTGTATACGGCCCCCCCCGCCAGGAAAGCTCTTTGGCTGGTTTGGTTTGTGTGATGGGTTTTGTATGACCCCACCAGGTGCTTTCTTAAGAAGCCTTGCCAATGAATACCATTACAAACCATATTATTCATGAATAAATTGGGTAAGCAATCGTTATAGACTGCAAGTATGCCCCTTACTTTTAAATTCTTTAACTGTCATGCCATAAACCTTTTTAAAAGACCTTGCTAAGTGACTACTATCAGAAAAATTTAATTGCCAGGCAATTTCTTTCAAGCTTAAGTCGGTGTGTAACACCTTGGTCTCAACTATTTTAAGTTTAGATTTCAATATATAGTCAACTAAGTTTATCCCTGCCTGCTTTTTAAAATATTCAGAAAAATAGGATTTTGAAATGCCAAATTTTTCAGATAGATATGATAATCTAAGTTTTTCATTTTTCAGCAAATGAGTATTAATATAACGAAGAATCTCCCCAAATCTATTGTCTGTTTCGTTGGCCTTGTTTACATATCTGTTTTCAATACTCCGCGCTAATATATTTAGAATTGAGGCAATTGCTCCTGTAATAATCGAATCTGAATAGCTGTCAGCACGTAAATACTCCTGGTAAATAGATTTAATATTATTAATAATAAATCGTCTTTCTTGTTCTGATGATATAATATCACCAGGGACTTTATTGTAATTCGCAACTACATATGCAATTTTATCAAACCACATATTGTAGTTGGTCAGGTTATCTTTTTGAAGAAAAAAGTGGTCGGTAAACCTGATAAAATAGAATTTAGAAGGACCCGTAATTTTAAACGAATGGCAGTCGAGGGGTGGAAGAAAAAAGATATTTCCCTCGTGGAAATCAAATTCATGTTGGTTAATGCACTGCCTGCCTGTACCTTTTTCTACAAATACGATCTCAAAGAAATTATTCTTATAAGGTCTTTTAACCCAGGTATCCATTTCTTCAACATGTATCTCTAATAATTTATTTATCGACTCCGTTTTCATTGTACGTAAATTGGATAAACACTTATTTATTTAGGGCAATATTACAAATAACCATCTAAATACAGCAATATATTAGGTTGTTTAAACTCAAAAACCAATAAACATACAACAATTTCCAATTTTGATGCAACTTCATGCTCAAATCACTGCTTTAACTTTGTAGGGTTGATTTTTAGAACTATTTAAAACACCATTTCCATTTATAAAGTATGAAAAATCAAAGGCTTACAATTGTAGCGAGAATTTTGACCAAGCCAGACAAAAGAGAATTGGTACAATCAGAATTATTAAAACTAATCGACCCTTCCAGAGCCGAGAAAGGATGCGTCCAATACGACCTTCATCAGGATAATGAAAATGAGAATCTTTTCTTGTTTTTCGAGAACTGGGAAAATAAGGAAGTATGGCAGAATCATATGAACAATAAACACCTGGCCGATTATAAAAAAGCAACGGATGGGGCAGTTGAGGAATTTGAAGTTCACCAGATGACTCACATTGCATAATTATTAACCTTCAAAAACAATTACCATGAACATTATAGACACAGCCAATTGGCGTTATTCAACAAAAGAATTCGACCCGACAAAGAAAATATCTGACGAAGATTTTTCCAAAGTAAAAACTTTGTTGCGCATGAGTCCCTCGAGTACGAACATTCAACCCTGGCATTTTGTTATTGCTGATAATGAAACAGGTAAAAAGAGAATCGCCAAAGGCACACAAGGTTTTTATCAGTTTAATGAGCAAAAAGTATTGGATGCTTCCCATGTAGTGGTTTTCTGCGCCCGTACCAATGCTGATGAAGAATATATGCATCATTTACTGGAAGTGGAAGACAAAGAAGGTCGTTTTCCGAATGAGGAAATAAAACAAATGGTGTTTGGTGCCAGAAATGTATTTGCCCACATGCATCGCTTCGATTTAAAAGATTTGCAGCACTGGATGGAGAAACAGGTATATATGAATATGGGAAACCTTTTACTTGGGGTTGCCACTTTAGGCATTGACGCCCTGCCTATGGAAGGCCTTGACATGAAACTAATTGATGAAGAGTTTGGTTTGAGAGCTAAAGGATTTACAGCCGTTGGGGTGGTATCGCTTGGTTACCGGAAAGAAAGTGATTTTAATACACCTGACAAAACACCAAAATCAAGATTGCCCGAAAATGAATTAATTACGTTGATCTGATGTTAACCTCCATGAAACCAACAATATTTGTTAGCCTAATTGCCAGTATCATTGTCGCGTTCTCTGCGTGCAACAATGCAACGCAAAAGCAAAACACAAACAATTCATCCATAGACCCAACCTACAATATTATTTTGGCCTCAGAAGTTGAATGGACCCATTTAAATCCTAAACGAGGTGATTTAGCCCCAAAGGCAGGGACCCTTTGGGGTGATAGAAACAGTAAAGAACCAACAGGCTTTTTATTAAAACCTGCCGATGGTTTTAAATCACCACCTCATATTCATAATGTCTCCTATCGCGGAATAGTCATTAATGGCTTGTTCCATAATGACGATCCCAATGCCGCCAATATGTGGATGCCTCAAGGTTCGTTTTGGACCCAACCCAAAGGGGAAATCCATATCACCGCTGCTGAGGGTTCAAACCCACTGGCATACATTGAAATTGAAGAAGGTCCTTACCTGGTGCTTCCCGAAGAAGAACATTTTGATAGTGGCGAAAGACCTGTGAATGTTGACCATTCAAATATTGTTTGGGTTGAGGCAAAAGATTTAACATGGGTTGAAAATTCTTACTCGAATAATGGAACAAAAATCGCCTTTTTATGGGGGAAACCTATAGCGAATCAGCTAAATGGGACTTTTTTGTCGCTTCCACCTAAATTCACCGGAAAAATAATAACACAGAACTCACCGTTTAGAGCAGTTATTATTAAAGGAAATGCCCAATATCATGAGCCTTTAAAAGAACAGTCTTCCGATTTACCAGCAGGCAGCTTTTTCAGTTCAGAAAAGAAGTCTTTTCATACCCTTTCTAACAATTCTGATGAAGAAACAATCCTCTATATCCGCTCGTATGGCATTTATGAAATTTTATAATAACAGTCACAGGCAAAAGAACATCCTCATAACAGGAAGTACCGATGGGATAGGAAAACTAACTGCCATAAAATTGGCGGGTGAAGGCCATAGGATTTACCTGCATGGCAGAAATAAAGAGAAGTTAAGCAAAGCAATTACTGAAGTAAAAACAGAATCAAAAAATGAAAATGTATATGGTTTTGTGGCTGATTTTTCAGATTCACATGCCGTAAAAGCTATGGCCGAAGAAGTTAAAACGCATATCAGTCAACTTGATATTCTGATAAATAATGCCGGCATATTTAAAAGCCCGTCAACCCGTTCAAAACAGGGTTATGATTTGTGTTTTGCAGTAAACTTCCTGGCCCCATATATATTAACCCATGAGTTGCTCCCTCTGATTGAGTCCGCTCCCGATGCAAGGATTATCAATTTAAGTTCAGCCGCTCAATCCGATATTTCATACGATGCAATGTGGGGTAAGATCAGTATCAGCGTATATGAATCTTATGCTCAAAGCAAATTAGCACTCACCATGTGGAGTTTCCATTTAGCCAATCAATTGAAAGATGTCACAGTTATAGCTGTTAATCCGGGCTCGTTGCTCAATACAAAAATGGCCAACGAAGCTTATGGCCGACATTGGGCTCCGGTTGAGAAAGGTGCTGGTATTTTATCCGATTTGGCGTTGTCTCAAGCGCATAAGGACCATTCCGGAGAATACTTCGACAACGATTCAGGCAGTTATGCCAAAGCGCATTCAGATGCTTACAATAAAAGGGCCGTGAATCAACTCATTGATTTTGCAAACAAATTAATATTATAATGAACTATACGGGCCCTGTATATAGGCCTCCTTATGAGGCAAACACCCTGTTACTAGAGGTAACGGTAGGTTGCGCACACAACAAGTGTACGTTTTGCACGATGTATCGCGAGGTAAGGTTCTCGGTGGCTAAAACAGACACAATTGAACAAGACTTACAAGAGGCTCAAAGACGATATCCCAACGTAAAAAGAATATTTTTAGTTAATGGAGATGCTTTTGTACTATCGGCAACACGCTTAAAAGATATTGCAAAAAAGATCCACCGATACCTGCCCAAGGTTGAAATCATTACCATGTATGCATCCATCAACAATGTTATGCATAAATCGGATAAAGAACTGGTAGCGTTGGCAAAGCTTGGCCTGGGTGATTTATGGATTGGTGTAGAGACTGCTTTGGGAGATGCGCTTGATTATCTGAATAAAGGTGTTTCCTTGACCGACACCGAAGAACAGCTTGAACGGTTAAATAAGGCGGGGATTAAATTCTTTTATGGGTTTATGTTTGGAGCAGCAGGAAAGGGTAGAGGAATAGAAAATGCCATTGCTAACGCTAAACTTATCAATAAAGTAAAACCTGTGGGCATTGTTCCAACCACACTCAATGCTAATGAAGGAACTAAGTTGGCTATGGATGTTTTCAATGGTGGTTTTGAAATGGCAACAGAACGAGAAGTTCTCGAAGAACAAATCAAAACCATAGCGTTGATAGATGTACCTACCTATTATATGGGAATTCATGCGATTAATTCTGTTAGCTTTGATGCAAAATTACCTGAGGATAAACAGGTAGCCATTGACCGAATTAATTTTTTTTTAAAGAATACCGAAGAATCTGTCTTAAATAGTGTCCCGGAACGTCATTCTATTTAAAGGTGCTGTTTGTGGGGTGGGTTTTCAAACCTATAGGACCATAATATTCACCAAAGGGTGAAAAAACAAATGGGATAGCACCATCGTTTCTTCAAAGTGCCTGGAAGCTTGCTTCTTTTTTTTCCCTCTTTGAGAACAATTCGCCTATTACAGCATGTTTAAGGTTTGGCCTTCCTATCACCAAGCGTTTTTATGTAGTTCAAAATTAATCTGCCTGGTGTTTTCTCCAACTCAATATCCGAATCATTTAAGATTTCATCCCTAAGTTTCATAAAAGGTTTCTCAATCAAAATATGTAGAATCAAACCGCCTGTTAAAGCAGCAAAAAGGCCAATCCAGAAAACATTTTGTTGAATAAATCCGTTATCTACCTCTTTTAATAGGATTTTAACAAAGTGATAAATCTGTTTGTGAGTCAGATAAATAGCGTATGATAAGGTTGCCATAATAAAAGTGAGTCGGGATTTTAACTTATAAAGTATACTTGTAGGACTAATGGCACCAATCACAATCAAACCATAGGCTAATGAAATCAACGGCAATCCATAAACCATTGCTTTGTAGGATATTAGGTTTTCACCAACCTGATATGCAATCAGAAATAGAATAATCCCCATTAACAAGACTGTGTTTCCGTATTTTACTATGAGATCATGCAACCTTGGATGGAAGTTAAAAATGGAGGCAATCAAGACACCAATTAACAACCCGTCCATTCTGTTATGACTTGGGTAATATACTTTTTCAAGCACTCCTTGCACCATAAGTCTTCGACTACCGTTTTCAATAAAAGGCTGCACAAACTCATTCCAGTTATGAATCCTGATAAGAATTCCTGCCCCAATAAGCCCAACGATTAAATAGGGTGCTAACTGTTGCAAACGGCTTTGGAAAATCAGAAGTATCGTCAGGGGTAATAGTAAATAAAACTGTTCTTCGATGCATAAAGACCATGCATGCGAAAAGGATTTCTGAGTTTGAGTATCAAGACCAAAGTTTTGTGTGAAAGTTAAAAATTTCCATAAGGGCGGTAATCCCGAACCTTCTCGTAAACTACCGACTGAATAATACAAAATCAGAACGGCCAAATAGGCTGGAATAATCCTAAAAAAGCGTTTCATATAAAAAAGCTTAAAATTTATTTTTGAATGATTCTTGAATTCCTTTAAAAGCTGAAAGCCAATCAAGTAACCACTCAAAACAAAAAATAGGTCAACACCCGTCCAGCCTATTTTTCGAATCGGTTCTAACCAATCAGGAATTCCACTCCCATAATGAAAAAGCATTACCAGAATTATCGCCATTGCCCTCAAATGGTCTAACCCATGTAGTCTGTTTGTATGGTTATTGAAAATTTTAATCATTCAAGGTTTATTGTGAGGTACTTAGGTTCCTGTCCTGGGCATAACCGACGGCTGTATGACAGCTTGTGGGCTGCTGGTGTTCTTTGGCTCAGGAATACTTGCTGTCAACGTTTGATGGTATAGTGTCGTGGGGCATTACCAGGTGATTTCCGGCCAAGTTACACCAACCGTTTTTACCACCCACAGACCTTCGACAACCGCTGAAACCCGCATGCACTATAACCATGTGTATGCCCCCTGCACAAGCCGCGCGCACTGGTTGAAAGCTCCTGAAAAAGCATGAATATACAAATTTTCAGGTCGAAAAGAAGAATTTCAGCAGGTGTATTTTCCCAGAGTCATTCCCCCCGACAAGCCTTTGGCGATCATGGGTGACATGCCTTTACCGCCTTAGCGGCATCCCTGTTAACGAGGTAACGCTCAGAAGGATTAGTCCTGAAGGCCCGGGAGCAAGGCTTCGGTTGTGAGCCCGGTCGAGCGGGGGTTCCGGGTAAAGCACCGGAATAAATGGCGAGAGGCTCTCCGCCGGGCTTTTAGCCTAACGGCAGTCTACTCCTTTGCAACCAGTTTTATATTTCTTTAAAAAATTTTCAATTTTCATTCAATTCAGAATTTGCAATATTAAGAATAAGAAATATGTTATAACTTAGAATTTGAGACAAATGAAATGAACTTGCTATCTGGAGACCAACTGGGGACATTTATTGAGCCTTGACCACCATATATATATCCAATTATTTTGGGAGTCCCCCCATTGTAGGGCATAATTCTTAAAAGACAATGTTTATAAAATGGATGATCATTAACATCAATATCTTTTGGAAAAGAAATAAAAGCAATCCATTTTTTATCAGGACTTACGTGTGGAAACCAATCATTGTATTCATCATGTGTCAGTTGAATTTGATTGCTTCCATCGGCATTCATTCTCCAAAGTTGCATTCTACCAGATCTAACAGAATTGAAAAATATATGGATTCCATCAGGACTATATTCTGACCCATCGTCTAAGGTTTTTTGATTTGTTAATTGCACTTCTTCCCCAGTCAAAATATCAACCGAGTAAATGTCATATTGTCCTTTTCTATGTCCCGTGAAAAGCATCTTTTTATTATCAGGTGACCAACCATGGAGATATGAATTGCCAGCACCACGGGGTGTGACCTGGACTGGTGTAACGTTGCCTTTTACAGGTAAATAATATAAAGTTGATTGATTATTATCTTCGGCATTATGATGGCTAATCCCTATTAAGGTCCCATCAAAAGTAAGAACATGATCATTATTGTTATTAATGGCGAAGCCAGTATTCAATGGACTTATTCTACCATCGGAGAGATTGTATCGGTAAAGTCGGCCTTCAGAATTATATATTAAGTGTTCTCCATCTGGTGTCCAGTTAGGAGCTTGAATGGAGTTAGAATTGCTATGCAATATTTTTCTATGACCGGTCGAAACTTCCAAAACTTCAAGATGACTACCAATATAGTCTCTATACGGCTGAAAATCCGATGGAGCAGGACGAATGATTCTGACATTTCTAAATTTAGCTACTTCCAGGATATCAGGATTATGTGAGCATACATATAGACCAACATAAACTTGATTATTGATGCCTTCATTTATTGTTTTGACTTCAACGAAAGGGGCTCCGAAAGTTGAAGTTGACATGATAAATTCATTACCTCTTCTTTCTAATTGAATAACGCTTGGTAAACTATCATTGGATACTACTTCTTCTGTGTTACTTCCTATAGTAGTTCTGTATTGTAAAGACGTAAGCCCATCACCATGAACACATGCGTTTACATGAGGAGTCTCACTATTCAGATCGTTCTTTATGATCCAACCTGTTTTGCGATGAGGATCTCCACCCGAGCCCAAAAACTCAACCTCTGTTCTTAAGATGAAGTCTCCTTGCATGGTAGTCCATAGGTAATGGAAATCATCTTTGTCAAACCACATGTTTTTTCCACTTCCTCCAATGGTATAGGTCTGATTCTTTTCATTATACAATGCAAATCCAGAACTTTTTACCTCTCCAATATCTATATGGTTATCAAATAAACCAATTTTGGTCTGTGCATTGACGAAACTTAATGCCGAAAATATGATTGGCATTAAAAGTGTATATTTTATATTGTTTACAAAAAGCATAAGAGAAAGTTTTAGAATGAAATTTTTTTTAAAGTTATAAAATCATCTCCTTGTCTGATTTTTTTAAATTATAATCAATATACAGCCCAATCAAAGTACTGCAGTTCTCGAAAAAATTAGTTTTAGGGTCGGCAAAAAAGCGGTGGCAGCCAGACAAGCTCTTCCCGCAAAATATGGATTGCAGGGAAAGCATTTGTTAGTTTTGCGGGATGTGCTTGGCTGTGTGTGGTGAACTTTTTCACCTAACGCCTGCAACCTTATTAATATCAGCTCCCTCTAAATGTTTCAAAGTTTGAGGATAGTTATATAAATTAATCATCGCTCTTCCGATTCTTGAAGTTGTAGTAACCGATTTCATCCGCTTCATTAATGGGAATAATGGACGGGTTATCACATAGAGGGTATTGTACAGTGTTGTTTTCGATTTTGTACCACGTTCCGGTAAAATAGCCCCGGGACGAAACATATAGGCATCTTTAAATCCCATTTTCAAAATCATATTTTCGGTTTTACCTTTTACCCGTGCCCACATTGTGCTGCTTTTCTCTGCACCATCAGTACCTGAACCCGATACATAATTAAAAACCATATTGGGATTTATGCTATATAAAACGGTAGCCAAAGCTTTTGACATGGTGTATGTAATCTCAGTAAATTTTTCTTCACGCATTCCTGCACTTGATACTCCCATGCAATGAAAACAGGCATCATAGCCTTCAAGTTGCTCTTTTATTGAAGTAAAGTCTCTGAAATCTTTATGAATAACTTCTTTAACCTTTGGATGTGCTATATCTAAAGGTTTTCGATTAATAAGTAATACCTGTTCCACTCTTGGGTCGTCAATGCACTCAAGTAAAACCCCTTTACCTATCATTCCTGTTGAACCTGTTATTATTGCTTTCATATTTTTCACTACTGAAATCGCAGAAGACACTGAAAGTTTGCTGCATGTCAGTATATTTTAATAGTTATAAATTAATTGTTTAATATCTACCTCTTAAATGGCTCCTCTAATTTTATAGGTTTCGTCTGAATATAAGTAAGCCGTAATTTATGTTTATCATTCTGTGCTTTCAGTGTTTTCAGTGATCAATTCATGTTTCGATATTCCGAAGGACTGTATCCTGTTTTGGATTTAAAAAGTTTGCTGAAATGCTGCGGGTATTCAAACCCAAAATCGAATGCAATTTCACTGACCGATAAATTAGACCCTAAAAGCTTTGTTTTGGCTTGCTCAATCATATACAAGGTAATGTGTTCTTTTGTGCTTTTCCCGGTTTCAATTTTCAGTAAATCACTCAAATAATAACCAGACATATTAAGGGCCTCGCCACATTGCTGTACAGTTGGTAATCCTGCGTTTACTAATTGGTCTGAAGCAAAATACTCTTTGAGATATTTTTCAAATCGCACCAGATAACCTTTGTTAAGGTTTGTTCGGGTGTAAAACTGACGGTCGTAATATCGGTTACTGTATTTTAATAAGCTTTCCAGATTAATGGCTATTAACTCCTGAGAGTGCTTATCCATGTTTTCTTTAATTTCTGTTTTGATATTTCTAACAAATTCAAAAAGTATTCGTTTCTCTTTGTCGCTAACATGTAAAGCTTCATATACTTCATAATCAAAAAACGAATAAGTAGTAATAGACTTAGAAAGTGTTGTGTTCCGGATGAAATCAGGATGAAATATTATGGTCCACCCTTCATCTGAATTTTGATTTTCTATCAGACTCTCCTCAAAATCAAAAACCTGACCTGGTGCTGAAAAAGTTAAAGTGCCTTCTTCAAAGTCTAATGAATTTCTGCCATATTTAAAATCAGCATCACATCTTGTTTTTAAACTTATCATATAAAGATTCAGTCTGTATTTCCCTTCAGGCACCATCATTTCAGCTGCAAAATCTTTACTAAGGGTAACCGAAATTAATGGGTGATCAGGGCTCTTAAGCCTCATAATCTGATGCATTCTGGTTATGCTGTCTATGTCGATTATCTGTTTCATTAAGTCAAGAAATTTACGAATGTTAAGGTACGAATAATAGAACTATTTTACATTTTCCCACCACTTTGTAAATTGTTGCAGAGAATCTTGCAAGTTTACCTTTTCTCCAATCATAGGTGTTAGGATTCGGATTGGGCTATTTTCCGGGGTTGCTGATATTTTAGAAAGTGGTTCATCCCAATCGTGGTTCCCCAGTGTAAATTTCCCGGAATGAACTGGCAACAAAGCTTGAGCTTTTAGGTCAGTTGCGGCTTTTAATGGCTCATTGGGAATCATGTGTATATATTTCCATTTGCTATCATACTGTCCGTTTTCAAGAATCGCCAAATCAAAAGGGCCATACCTCTCTCCAATTTCTGCAAAGTGTTTATCGTATCCGCTATCACCCCCAATGTAGATTTTTGTGGTTGGAGTAAATAAAGCAAACGAAGCCCACAAGGTCTGGTTGCGTTTAAAACCTCTCCCCGAAAAATGGCGTGCCGGTGCAACATGGGCAATAAAACCCTGGTCAAGATAAAGCGGGTTAAACCAATCTTCTACCATAATTACAGATTTGTGAAACCCCCAACGTTCAAAATGTGCACCAACACCAAGCCCACAGATCACTTTTTTAATCTTAGGCTTTAGTTTAAGAACTGTTTCATAATCCAGATGGTCCCAGTGGTCATGAGTAATAAAAAGATAATCAATCTCCGGAATATCATCAGTTGTGTAAATGTCGCTGCCATTATAAGCTTTTATATTAAACGAAAAGGGTGAAGCATATCCACTCAACACAGGGTCAACCAGTATTTTTTTACCGTCTAACTGCATGAAATACGATGAATGCCCCATCCAAATTACTACGTTTTCAGAAGGCTTTAAAGCCTTCAAATTGGTTTTTACGGATGGTAAAACAGATTGGGGTTCTTTTGGCTTTGCAGAAAAGAAGAAATCCATGAGTACTTTACCGTAGTTTACTCCTTCGGTAAGCATTGGGGTTGGGCTTAAGTTCTGAAACTGTCCGTTTTTAAAGTTCGGGGACTGCTCAACTCTTGAAAGACGGATACCCGCAGGATGTTTACCAAATCGGGGTGTATTCATAAATATTGTGACACCAAAGCTAATTGCTGCTATTATAGAAAAAACTATTATCATTAATTTTTTTATATTCATTATATTGAATTTATTTATACCACAAAATACTATAATGTTGATCCTGAATGTTTATACATTTTTGTAAATAATGAATACATTTTCCCGAATAGTTATACTTCAAGCCAATTGCTTACTTCGTTTTCAATGGAGTCCCAACTAAAATTTTCATAGGTATAAAACCCTCTTGGTTTAAGAATTTTAGCACCTGTCACCAGTACTTCAAGGTCGGTAAATGTGCTTCCATTTGCTCCGGCATGTGTACTAAAAAACCTTACTGTTTTTCCGTTTAAACTATGTTTTTGTAGAAATGAACGAATGGGTGCAGTATAGGTGTACCACCAAACTGGCGTTCCTATTATTATTTGCTCATATTCATCAAGGTTTAAGTTGAATGGCTTTACATCTGGGATGTATTGATTTTTAATATGCAGCTTACTTACTTCCAATACAGTTCCCAAATTGTAATCTTCTTCTAACTCAATTCTAAAAATATCTGCACCGGTTTTATTAGCAACCATTTCCGCTATGCGTTTAGTGTGTCCCTGCAACGAATAGTAAACTACCAACGATTTTGACATATTATTCCTCTTTTTTGTGATTTAGTTTATGTTGCTTCTTCGAATGACACTTTTACTTATAAGCCTTTAAAATATTCTTGTTCACCCATTTCAGCTTTTAGCTCAGCAGAATTAACAGCCGTACCTTCTACTGTTATATAGTTTGAAAAGTAAACAATCATGTAATAATAATTCACTTCTAATGTAGCATCAATAAGCATATCATAATCTGCTCCCGCTTTTTCTAACGCAATGCTTATGGCATCATCAATATTCGTATCCATCAAATAGGGGTAGTACGAGTCGCCTGTAACTTCTTTCTGGCCTTGATAAGATGTAACTACTTTGCTGTTTTTATTGGTAATGATAACGCCATTATCAACAACGGCTACATGACGTCCCCAGGTTACTATCGCTAAAACCACCAGTACGATACTGATTATTATTAAAGCTAGTTTTTTCATTGTAAATTATTTTTTACAAAACAGTAGGTAAAAGCATGCATATACAAAGCTCACCTACTATTTTTTAGCTACCTGATAATTAATAACGCTTATTCTCCAAAGAATGTATAGCTGGCATGTTTCGTATCCATATACTCTTTCCATTCTTGTATCTTACCATCACGTATAACCAACAGAAAGTGGAAGAAGTTGTTATATGTTTTACCACTAACATGCACGCCATATGTTTCAGCTTCAACAGCAACTCGGTCGCCTTCGGCAGTCATAGCTTTTGGAGTAAGAGACATTCCATTGGGGAACATTGTCGGGTTTCCTGTTTCCAAACCTCTCACAAAGTCTTTTGTGTGATTCCCTGAAATGGGCATATCTCCAGCTACCCAAACCTTCGCATCATCTGCAAATGTTTCTGTCACATAACTCCAGTTACCATCTGTAATGGCTTGAAATACTGATTTTACGACTGCTTTGTTCTCTTCTAATTTTAAATCTTTCATTGCTTTAAACTTTTATTTTGCATCATTGCTGATGCGTTTGATTTCAACATTAATCTTGCCACGGAGGGCACAATATGAATAATCGTGGGTTCAAACCCACGGTTGACTACAACCTGAATGTCACAGCCCTGAAGGGGCTGAATATAAAACTTTTATGTCGAGTTGATTTTTCAACCCCTCTGGGGCTGCCAGCGAGTTTTCTTGTCTTTACCGTGGGTTGCACCCACGGTTATTCAAAGTAAAACCCCTTCGGGGTAAATGAATTAATGCAAATCAAAAAAATCAACGGCTACTCATATATTGCTTATTGTCAATAATATGAAGACATATTTTTCAAGTTAATGCATCATCAGTAGTTTGGTACTATAAATTATGATATGACTTATAACCCTTTTCCCAAATGGGAACCATTTTTCGCATACGTGAATTAAAGATGTATTTAAAGAGCCAATTTGTACCCTTTGGTTTGGGGTCAAAACTCCCTTTATACCTAAGTTCTAATCCATTGTTTTTTGCTGTAAAGAAAAACTCACCCACATAGTTTTTTACCGGCATTCCACCGGGGCGGGCAGCATAACTAAAATAATGAGGCGCATCAAAGCCAACAATGTCTTCCTCAAGCTTTATGTTTCCGATGGTTAGTTTACGTAGTGCTCCCAAACCCGATGGGTGTCCTTCGCCTTCTTTGAGTAAGGCAATCTCACCAATCATTATATCAGACTGAGTATACCATTCATGATCTACATGAAAATCCCAAAACTTTTGAGGTTCAAACCCCGGATAGAAATGAGAGAATTCGAATGTTATTTTGGACTTTGCCATCATCTTCTGTTTTATAATTTTGTCTCTGCAAATTTCCTTGTTTAGGCATTCTTGCATGAATACATTTTAAGGAAGGATGAATACTTTTTCCGGAATTACTTTGATTATTATCTTACAACCACTGTTTGAGTGCGTTATCGCTAATCTTTTTCAAATGATTTCGTTTCGACTCAATTTGAGCTTCCTTGTGTGGAGGTTTGATTTTATCTTCAGAGACATAAGCACCCGTTTTGCCTTCGTACTCAGAAGATATGGTTAATCGAACAATCCGGTCTGCACCAACTTCTGTAGGCGATGCCATTACATTCATAAAAAACTGCATCATCTTTTCTGGCCCTTCAAGGTTGCTTAGCAGGTTTGATCTTATATATCCAGGATACAGGTAATTTACTGTTACTCCTTTTCCTTCAAGTTTTTTAGCTAAGTCAATAGAAAACATATTCATTGAAAGTTTTGCTTGCGTATAGGTATCACCCGTATCAAAGTTTGGTTTTGATTGTATATCATCAAAATCAATTTGGTCGATAAAGGCGGTATTGGTCGTAAGGTTCACAATACGCGATGGTGATGACTGTTGTATTCTGGGAAGTAAAAGCTTAGTTAACAGATACCCTCCTAAATAATTGACTGCCCAATTAGTCTCAAAACCATCAGAAGTATAGGTTGGTTTTGTCATATTGATGCCGGCATTATTAATCAAGACATCAATTCTGCGATGTTCAGCCAAAATCTGTTCAGCACAATTTTTTACGCTATCCATTGAAGCCAAATCACAAATTTGCAGACTTAATGAACCTGAACCTTCACTCTTGACTATTTCACTAATTACATTTTCTGTTTTCGTTTTATTGCGCCCAAGAACGACAACATGCGCTCCCATAGCGTAAAGCATCTCTACCGCCACACGCCCCATACCATCAGTCGCTCCGGTAAATACAATGGTTTTGCCTTTCAGATTTTTATCCTTTTCAGGGATTGCATGTTTGGGATTAGGTTTTCTTCGTTGGGGAAGAAATAAGTTTAATAGTATCCCTGGTTTTGAATTTGCCATGATTCTTCGTTTTAAGATTACATTGCAAATTTCGATATAGCGGCTTTTCCGTACGTATATATTTTAAGGAAGGATGTATACGTTTTGGGGAAATCTATCAAACCACCACCAGGTGCCTGCTTTTTAAGAGTTTGCTGCCTAAGGTTGTGGAAAAGTCAGGGACATCGTTGGTAGGATGGAATAGCCCTTTATTTAATTTCACCATACCATTCAAACCAACGCCCTTGGGAATGTTGCTATCCCCCGGGTAGTTTTGTCCCGGCAGCTTCACACCCCAACGTTGCCATTGACGCATGTGCCGTTAGGTTACTCATGATGGAACATGAGGTTAAATTAGTCTTGGTAATCAAAGAGCGTTTAACAGTTATTCGGACAGCCTCGTTTCGCACCTAACCTTGCAGGTAACGTTGCGGCCAAGATGCGTGCGAGCGGCAGTTTCCTCGATTGGCTGTAGTGTTTTAATCTCTGGGTGCATAATATGGTTCAACATGAATTCCAATGTGGGATTGATTTCCAAATTTCTTTCTCATTGATTTCTCAATCTCAGTTGCAATTTGATGTGAAGACTCAACAGACAAGTCTTTATCCACTTTGATGTGAACTTCAATCGCGAAAATGTCACCTATTTTCCTTGTTTTTAAATTATGAAAACCTTTTACGCCAGAAGTATTGATAATAATTTCTACTACCTCATTTTCAGTTTCTACAGGAAGCGAGCTCTCCAATAGTTCCTTAATACTTGGATTTGCGATGTCCCATGCTACTTTCAAAATAAAAAAACTGACAATTATTCCTGCAATAGGATCTAAAACTCTCCACTTTTCCCCAAAAAGAATTGCGCCAGAAATACCTAATGCAGTGCCAATGGACGAAAAAGCATCAGACCTATGATGCCAGGCATTTGCAACCATAGCCTGACTATTTACTTTCTTTCCAAGTATTTTTGTGTACCAGAATAAGCCTTCTTTAACTACTATTGAAATTAATGCCGCATATAGAGCTATATAACCTGGCTCTTCTATTACCCCCCCATGGATTGAATCAATTACTTTCTTCGAACTGGTCCACAAAATTCCTGCTCCTACAAACATCAATGCAAAACTAATTAGCATCGTAGCAAAGGTTTCATACTTCCCATGTCCATATTGATGATTTTTGTCTCGTTCTTTGCCTGAAACTCTAATAAAAACCAGGACGATTATGTCTGTCACTAAATCCGATAATGAATGGACACCATCAGCTATCATTGCCGAACTCTTTCCGACAATACCAGCAATTATTTTTCCCACAGTCAATATCAAATTGGCAACTGAGCCAATAAACGTCGCATTTCTTATTGTCTTTATTCTACCACCAGTATTCATAAATTATTGATTTTGCTTGCTAGCAGGTTTTTCACCATTACAAACAACGTGTGGCCGTATGAAATAGTTGCGCAATTGGGAGCACGAACCTGTCAAACCGGATATTAAATGTGATATCGTTCACATTTAGCACTTTTCGCGCAATGTTTTTTACCGCGGGTTAGGTGTTGTTGTATCGTTAGCTCCTCAGTTTTGGGTGAATATTAGTCAAATCTTTAATTAAAAATTCTAATGGTTTACGCTTTTCTTTCGAGATTTTTCTATTGTCAGCATTTATTACAATTACCAAATCTAAATCTGGAACTACATTTATGATTTGTCCGCCATTTCCTGGGATAAACCAAGAATTAAATCCGTATTCAGTTTTCACCATTTGCCATTGACAGCAACTATATAAAGGATGTCTTATTTCAATGTATGGTTCAAATATTTTATTAATCCATTCTGATGAAACAATTTGTTTGTCATTCCATTTCCCTTTATTCAAATGTAGCAATCCGTATTTCGCAATGTCTCTTGATTTTAGTTTTAGTCCACCTCCAACATCATAAATTCCATTTTTTGAAAACCAATGATACTCTTTTATTCCAAGTGGTTCGAAGAGGTTTGTTTCAGTAAATTCCGCAATGTTTTGTCCTGTTGATGCTTTAATAATTTCTCCTATGATAATATTGTTCGGGCCACTATATGCATATTTTGTACCTGGTATGGTTTCCATAGGTAACTCAATTGAGGCTTTAAATAAATTATCCACCCTATCCATTTTATAGCCCATGTTATTGACATCGTCAACGGGTAATGAAACTTCATCCCATTCAAAACCTGATGTATTAGTCAGTAGATGCTTAATGGTGATTATCTCTTTCAGCGTGTCATTTGATTGAGATAAATAGTCGGGAAAGAAATTGAGCATTTTTTCATCTTCATCTTTAATTCTCCCTTGTTCTATGGCTATACCTGTCATAATTGCACTGAAACTTTTTGTTGTAGACCCTAAGAAATGAAGCTTATTTCCATCCCAATCATTATAATACTGCTCTACTACAAGCTCATTTTTGTGAATAA
>JBFHFS010000022.1:0-79086 GCA_041583495.1 Marinilabiliaceae bacterium
CATGTGTACCATTGGACGGCTCACCCCGGATTTGTGGATGACTCAGGCAACAGGGAAGCCCCTTAGCTCAGAACCTCTTCTGAATGCATTAAGAAGAGCGTTGAAGAATTATTAGCCTATAGGGTGCAAATTTGCCTAAGATGGAATACCAATGAATTTAGGATTCCTGCAAACGGGGTTTTCGAAATTATCAATTTACCTTAAAACCAGTCAGGTTATGGGGCATTCTTCCGGAGAAAGGGGGCCCTTGTTCTTTTTCAGGAATTTCCTTTCTTTGTAATGGGATGCCGTTTTATAGGGTTGGGTCTCTTTCCAGGATTGGAAGATGAATTGACCCACAGGTGTTTGCCCGCGATTCAACCTCCTCAGAAAACAACATGCTCAACCAAAACTTTTGGTTGCATCCTCTGGCTTTTGGTTGAATAGGTATCGAAAATAAATCATAAAGACACAGATTGGATTATGAATCATAAACAGTCATTTTTACCGGCTTTTTTGTTGGTCTTGTTTTTTAATTATTTTGCCTCAACGGTTTGGGCGCAAACACCCGATTGGGAAAACCCCAAAATGTTTGATCAGAATAAAGAGGCCCCTCATGCCACCCTGATGCCCTTTAAAGACGAGTATTCGGCATTGACTAAAAAGCGAAAGGAATCGGTCTTTTACAAAAGCCTGAACGGAACCTGGAAATTTAACTGGGTGCGAAAGCCGGCCGACCGGCCTATAAATTTTTTCAACCCATCGTTTGACGTCTCGGGTTGGAATAATATCCCGGTCCCTTCCAACTGGGAGGTTCAGGGTTATGGCGTGCCCATATATGTGAATCATCAGTATGAATTTGCCGACTACAAGGCCCCGGTGTCCCAAGAGATCGAATTTGTGGATAAGATATACCCCAAGAATCCCGGTAAAGTACCCCACGATTACAACCCAGTAGGGTCGTATCGACGGGACTTCACCGTGCCTGCTTCCTGGGATGGTCGCCGGGTGTTTCTCCAGTTTGGGGCGGTTAAATCGGCTATGTATGTGTGGGTGAATGGCCATCAGGTGGGTTACAGTCAGGGCTCTAAAACACCCGCTGAATGGGACATCACCCCTTTCTTAAAACCGGGAGCCAATACCCTGGCTGTGGAGGTGTATCGCTGGTCGGATGGTTCCTATCTGGAGTGCCAGGATTTTTGGCGAATCAGTGGAATCGAACGGGATGTTTTTATCTATTCCACTCCCCAGGTGCGTGTTCGTGACTTTTTTGTGAACGCCAGTCTGGATTCTAATTACACCCATGGGCCCTTCACTCTTGAGGTGGACCTGAATAACCGGGCCGAGAGGATGAGGTCGGGGAACTTTTCGGTGGAATATAAGTTGCTGGATAGTAATAGTGAGTTGGTCGTCTCAGAGGTTAAGCCCGCTAAGATAAATCGGAAATCGGATTTGAAACTGACCTTTAGTACGGTGGTTTCAACCCCAGAAAAATGGACGGCCGAAACCCCCAATCTCTATACCCTTCTGGTGATTCTCAAAGATGAAGAAGGGCAGGTGACTGAAGTGGTTTCCAGTAAAGTGGGCTTCCGAAAAGTGGAGATTATCGATGGGGTTTTTCATATAAATGGGGTGGCGGTGTTGATTAAAGGGGTTAACCGCCATGAGCACGACCAGTATAAAGGGCATGTGATCAGTGAGGAGGCCATGATCAAAGAGATCAGCTTGTTAAAGCAGTTTAACTTCAACGCGGTACGAACCTGTCACTATCCTGACGATGAATATTTTTATGAGCTTTGTGATGAATATGGCATTTATCTGACCGATGAGGCCAATATTGAGTCACACGGCATGTACTATGGCGAACATTCCCTGGCCAAAGACCCCAACTGGATGGAGGCTCATGTGGATCGGAATATGCGTATGGTAGAGCGGGATAAGAATCACCCCTCGGTAATTGTGTGGTCGATGGGGAACGAAGCCGGAGACGGTGTTAATTTTTCGGAAGTCTTTAAACGCATAAAAGAACGCGACCCCTCACGGCCTATTCATTACGAACGGGCTCTCATGGGCGCCAATACGGAAATTTTTTGTCCTCAGTATCCTGGCGTGGAAGGCCTTTTAAATTTTGCTTCCAAAAAGCAGTCCAAACCCATGATCATCAGTGAGTATTCGCATGCCATGGGCAACAGTAACGGAAACCTGATGGATTTGTGGGAAGTTATTTACGATGAAGCGAATGTACAACTTCAGGGCGGATATATATGGGACTGGATGGACCAGGGATTGGTTAAGAAAGACGCCCAGGGAAATGAGTTCTGGGCCTATGGGGGGGATTATGGGGAAAATATGCCCACCGATTATAACTTTTTGGCCAATGGGGTGATTGCGCCTGATTATACGCCTCACCCGGCTCTGTGGGAAATAAAACACGTTTATCAGTACATCTGGTTTTTCCCCGAAGACCTGGATAAGGGAAAGATAAGAATTCAGAATCGGCACGATTTTATAGGATTGGAGGGTTACGATATCCACTGGGTGGTGTCGGCCGATGGAATTGAGGTGGCCCATGGCACGCTTCCTGAGTTGAAGGTGAAGCCCCATGAAGAGACAGTGGTGGATCTGACTCTTCCGAAGCCTGAATTGAATCCCGGGGTAGAGTATTTCCTTGATTTTTCGGTGGTTCTGAAAAAGAACCAACCTTTTAGGCTAAGAGGATTCGAAGTGGCTCATGCGCAGTTTCTGTTGCCCTGGTCTGTGGCCCAAGAGAGCCGGCTTTCCGCTGAAGGGAATCTAACCCTCTCGCGCCAGGGGGGAGTTTCTGTGGTAGGGGACAACTTCTCCATCGATTTCGACCCGGCCACAGGCTTCTTAAGTTCTTATCAGATCAATGGATATGAGCTGCTGCAAGAGGGTTTCCGGATCAACTTCTGGCGGGCGCCCAACGATAACGATAAAGGCAGCAACATGATTGGGCGTTTGGGAATTTGGCGTGAGGTCTCCAATACGGCCCAGCTTGTGGCGCTTGAGTCAGAACTGATCGAACCTGATTTGATTCTGGTGACTGCTCATTTCGATTTGAAGCCTATTGAAAGCAGTCAGGAGGTGACCTATACCATTCATGGCTCGGGAAAGGTGGAGATAGAAAGTAAACTTCACCTTACGAAGGAGTCATTGCCTGACCTGCCCCGGTTCGGGATGCGCTGGCAGCTGCCTGTAAATTTCGATAACCTTACCTATTTTGGGCGAGGACCCCAGGAGAATTATGTAGACCGGAAAAGTGGCGCCTTTGTGGGTTTGTTCCAAAGTAAGGTGGCCGATCAGTATGTGAAGTATATCAGGCCCCAGGAGAATGGCTATAAAACAGATGTCCGGTGGTTTGAACTGAGAAACGAGAATGAGGTGGGATTAAGAATCAGTGCCGAAGAGCCAATGGGCTTCTCTGCTCTGCACAACCCTGTTGAAGATTTCGATCAAATCACCCATGCCGACTTTCGGCATACCAACGATATAGGGAAGAAAGAAGGGGTGTTTGTGACGGCCGATTTGAAGATGATGGGGGTTGCCGGGGACAACTCCTGGGGGGCCATTCCTTATGCGAAATATGCCGTTCCGGCCAAAGATTATCGTTTTAAGTTTACCCTGAAGCCGGTGTTTTAAGGGCCCTGTGTTGACCCCTTCTGATAAAGATTGTGGCCCAATGGGTCTCCCCCAAAAAATTCGGGGCAGCTTACCAGGCCGTGATGGGAGATTAGTGCTAAATGGGATTAACAATAAGCAAAATAAAATGAAGTGTTTGGCTTTCTGTTAATGTTACACAGGTGTTTATCCGGCCCCTTCATTGGTGAGCGATTCAGCCGCCTCCTTTCCAAAAGCCCTCTATAGATCCTGGAGCGCCCCATGAATTGACGGGAAGGGTCTATACAGCCTCCACTGCTTCCGATAAAGGCTTTATGGAGCTGGCACCGCCGGCATCGCCAGCGATAGGGAAAAGTTAACTTTTTTGAGTTTGGCAACCTGATTAATGATCCCGCCCGGCGCCTATAGGTTTTGGCACCTCCTGTGAAAACGCGCTGTGTTAAAATTGAGTTGGAGAGGGAGGCCGGAGGAAGTCCTTTGACTGCCATCTCAGAATTGGATCTCCTTGGGTCATAAAAAGTGGCTCATGAATAATAAATGAGAATTATATCTGGGCATTTTTTACGAATTCACTGGGCGTTTGCTGGTACAGTTTGGTAAAGCACCTGGTGAAATAGGTAGGGTCGCTGAACCCCACCTGGTAGGCTATTTCGCTGATTCTAATATCCCCTGAAGTTAACAGAGTGGCGGCCTTTTTTAAACGAATGTTTCGAATGAATTCCGAAATGGACAAGCCGGTCAAAGAATTAATTTTTCGGTAGGCTTTGGGCTGACTAACCCCAAGATGCCTGCATAGATTGGATACGTTTAGGGAGGGGTCCGAAAGGTGTTTTTCAACATATTCGGTGGCTTTGTTAATGAAGAGGTTCCCATCGTTTTGGCTCGATTTCCCATTGGACGAAGGAAACTCCCGGGAGAACCTGGATTGCAGGTTGAATCTCAGGTTGATAAGGTTTTGGATCTTAATCGTCAGATATTCAAGGTCAAAGGGTTTAACCACATAGTCATCTGCCCCTTGTTTAAGGCCAGTCATTTGTTGCTCCTTTTCAAATTGTGCCGAGAGCAATATGAGGGGGATATGTTGAGTTTTAGGGTGGGTCTTGCATTTTTTACAAAACTCCAATCCATTCATTCCGGGTAATTCTGCATCACAAAGTATCAGGACGGGTTGTTTCGACAGGGCCAGCTTAAAGCCTTTTTCGGCCTCGGAAGCCACCGAAACCCGATAAGTAGAAGACAAGGCGTCTTTGAGGTAGCCACTCAGTGAAGAATCGTTTTCGACAATAACCAGTTCATTTTTAGCGCGTTCCTCCGTGGTGTCTGGCAGGTTGGCATTGAGGGGTTGGTGCTGCCTCAGACTGGCTACAACCAGGTGGGAGTTGGCATATAATTTCATTTTTCTTTCAGGAGGAATAGGCTTTCTATAGCCCCGGTGTTTTTCGGGGAAGAGGGAGATGGTAAAGTGGGTGCCTTGCCCCAGTTGGCTTTCTACCTCTATGGTACCCTGGTGTAACTCTATATATTTTTTAGCAATGGCCAGTCCCATCCCGCTTCCCTGGTACAGATTGTAAGGTGTATTGGAAGCATGGTAGTAATTGTTGAAAAGGGAGGGCAGCAGGTTCTTTTCAATTCCTTTGCCGGTGTCCGAAATCTTTATGGTTAACAAATTTTCGCCACGATCAGCGGTTTGATATTGCGTCCTGATGGTAATGGTTCCTCCGGCTGGGGTGAATTTAAGAGCATTGGCCAAAATGTTTGAGATGGCCTTTTCAATTTTCCAATGGTCTGCCCAAATATCTATTTCCCGATGAGTGGAGGTATAGTGAATGGTGATTGTTTTTTCGTTGGCCAGTTCTTTAAATAGGAGCGCAATTTGTTGCAAAAAGGAGTTGACCTCAAATTTGGTAATGTGTAAGCTGGTTTGCTGTGTCTCTAACTTCCTAAAATCTAATAGTTGATTAATAAGTAATAACAACCGGCTGGCATTTTTATAAACGGTTTGAAGCTGTTGCTCCAGTTGCTTCCGGTTAATAGTCTCAATATTTTTAAGCGTTTCTTTTAGGGGGCTGATAATGAGCGAAATAGGGGTTCTGAATTCGTGGGATACGGTGGTGAATAGCCGGATTCTTTTCTGGGTTTCCTCCTTTACTTCCTCCGATAATTTAAGAAGCTTTTCGTTATACTCATTTATCTTTTGATTCTGGATTTTTAATTTATTGTTTTTTTCTGAGACCTGCTGGTTGGTTTCAATAAGTTGCTGGTTTTGCTGCTCAATTTGTGCTTTTTGTTCTTTCAGAGCTTTTGTTTTTTCATCAATGGTTTTTTGTAATAATATTCGTTGTTGCTTTAAATTCTGCTTCTTTTGGCGATAAATAATGAAGGAAGTTCCGCCCAGGCATATGATAAGTATCAATCTAAACCATAGAGTGTTCCAGAATGGAGGGACGATGGTTATCTTTAACTCCGTTGGGGTTTCATTCCAGAATCCATCGTTATTGGCACCTTTTACTTTAAATATGTATTCGCCCGGAGGAATATTGGTGTAGTTGGCAATTCTGCGGGTGCCGGCTTCTATCCACTGGGCATCAAATCCTTGGAGCATATAGCGATATTTATTGCCCAGTGGTTGACTATAGCTGAGGGCAAGATATTCGAAGCTGAAAGTGGTCTGTTGGTGGTTGAGTCTGATGGCCTTGGTTTCACTTAACTGTTGATCTAATATCTCAGGTTGATCCACCGGCGACACCGGTTGATACAGGATTTCCATCTCGTTGAGAATGACTTGGGGGGCATAGGTGTTGGGCGTTATGTCTTCCGGCCTGAAAACATTTAGGCCATCTATGCCACCCATGAAGAAGGTCCCGTCCTTTAATCCGTAGTAGGCATCCTGACTAAACTCATGGCTTTGCAGACCGTCCAGAGGGGTATAGCGGTGAAAAGTTCCCGCTTTGGGTGTGTACACCAGAATACCATTATTGGTGCTACACCACAGGTTGCCGGAGGGGTCTCCAAGGATGCCATAGACCATGTTGTTCAGGGTTTCCTCAGGGTCTATATAACGTTGTACCTTGCCCGTGTGCTCATTGAACCGGTAGAGACCCGTATTGGTCCCCATCCAATAGTGGCCCGGCTCGGATTCGTATAGCGTGAGAATGGTTGAAAAGGTCGAAGAGGTCGATTCGGTGGGGGATAGGAGGACATCTAATGCTTCACTGTGACGGTCAAAGCGATAAAGAGTGCCGGTATTGGTTCCCAGGATGAGCTTCCCATTATAGCTTTCAATGATTTTAAGGATGGTGGTAGATTTCAGAGGGTGGGTTTCGGAGGTGATCTCAATTAACTTAAAAACCTCCTTTTCCGGATCATATCTCAGTAACCCTGGATAAGTCGAAAACCATATTATCCCATCCGAATCGGTAATGGCGGTGGAAAAGGCGTAAATGCGTTTTCCTGTTTGCCGGTAAATTAAGGGAGAGAGAAGTTTCATCGAACCGTCGGACAGTTGTTGGTTAATCCCATTGTGCAAAGAAAGAAATAAACCCTGTGCCTGATTGGCCATGATATTGCCATAGATGGGTGACTTAAAGTGCTTTACCATTGAAGGATCTCTCTGGTCTGAGGTGAAATAGGCCAGTTGGATCTCAAAAAAGCCATTCGAGGTATTGACCCATATCCGTTTTTGGTTGTCGCTGGTTATGGATAAGATGTTTTGGGGCGGTTGAATTTGGCCTTCAGATGTGGTAAAATGGCGGTATTTGGGAAACCGGTTGGTGTTGGGATCCAGTTTATTGACCCCTCCCAGATAGGTGCCGACCCAAAGGATGCCCGAGCGATCTTCGCAGAGACTGAAAATAGAATTATCATTGAGGGATTCCCGATCGGAAGGGTCGGATACAAACCGTACAAATTGTCCATTGGTGTCGGTTATTTTGACTAAACCCTTGGAGGTGGCAACCCAAAGAATCCCTTTAGGGGTGATAAGTAAGTCTTGAATGTCTGAAAAAGGCGAGGGAGAGGAATTGGCGGGTTGAAGCAATTGCCTTTTTTTGTTTGACTCGGGCTGATATTTGAAAAGTCCGTGTTGGTGTGTGCCAACATAAAGATTGTTTTTGATGTCAAACCTTAGGGCGGTAATGTTCAGGGAGTCGCCGGCCTGTGTCAGCTTGATGTGCTGGGGAGCCTCATAAGGCGGGGTTGTGGAGGGTTTCCAATAATAAAGTCCTTTTTCGGTTCCTATCCACAGGTTTCCCCTGGCGTCGGTTTCCAAACAATTAATTTCTCGGAACGGGTCCTGGGGACTTAATGTAATGATTTGAAAGGTGGAATCCTTCCCGTTGAAAAGACCCATCCCGTGACCCCGTAAAGAGACCCAAAGTATTTGCCTGCTGGTGGCTGCCATGTCGGTTACCTCGCCTGAAATAAGGTGGTTTGGCTCTCCCGATTCTTTTGGGAGACGATTAAAACGATCGTGTTTTCGGTCGTAGGAGACCATTCCTGAATTCTCGGTGCCAATCCAGAAGGTAGAGTCATAAGGATTTTCATAAAGGCAGGTAATGCCGTTGTCGGTCAGAGAATATGCGTCGAAGGGGTCGTGGTAGTAACGGGTAATCTGATATCCATCGTATCGATTCAGTCCGTCTGAGGTGCCAAACCATATGAAACCTTTTGCATCCTGAAAAATGGCATAAACACTCGATTGAGATAATCCATCCTCAACGGTTAAATGGGAAAATTTGTTATAGGTCATTCCTGAGGAAATGCCGGTCAGGAAGAGGATTCCCGAAAGAGTGAAAAAAAGTCGAATCATACGCAATGCTTGACTTGGGTTAACAAAAATATTAAAAAAAACACAATAGATGGTTTTTTCCTGGTTTTATACCTGCATCTTCTAATTTGGGCCCCAATGGATTAATGCAGGGATATGTTCTTGGTAGAAAAGGCGTTGAATATCTGGAGAACCGGGTTTTTTAAAAAAATAGGCCCTTGCTTGGATTTTAAAAAAAAGTGTGATTAATCTGGGTGGGTTAAAATATTGAAGTATAGCGAAATAAAGGATTTGTTCCAGTTGTTTGCGTGAATGAAAAAGACTATAAATGAATAATAATTACAAGACGATGTGAATAAATACATGAAAAAGTATTAAAAATCCCAAATAAAGAAAGGGGGGGCTTTTATATTTGTTTCGAAGAAAAATCGGCAAGATCAACCAAATGGGGTCTTGCCTGGTATTAATTATTAACCTGTTTAAGTATGAAAAAAAATCTGTTTTTAGTTTTCATGACACTTAATCCTTTCGCTTTGGGTGAATGATGCTTTTGCGCAGACAAAAGTCATTACCGGAGCGGTAAAGGATGCAGGGGGTGTTAGTTTACCCGGGGCCAATATTGTTCAAAAAGGAACGGCCAATGGGACAGCCACCGATAAAAATGGTGAGTTTAGGTTAACGGTTCCCGTTGATGCGGTCATGGTGGTTTCCTTTCTGGGATTTGAGACGCAGGAATTTTCGGTGAAAGATCGGTCGGTGTTTGAGATCCGGTTGAAAGAAGATGAGTTGGTCCTGGATGAATTTGTGAAAATTGGTTATCAAACCATTCATAAAAAAGACAACACAGCCTCGGTCTCCAGTATCCGGGCGGAGGCTTTGGAGAATATTCCTGTAACGAGCGTGTCCCAACTATTGTCCACTCAATCGACAGGGGTTCAGTCTATTGCTTTAAGTGGAGCTCCCGGTTCCCGTGGATCTCTGGTGGTGCGGGGAAATACCAGTATCTCCGGAGAGTTGGATGCCAATACGGCCTTTAGTAATCCTCTTTATGTGGTAGATGGGGTACAGACCTCCCTTGAGGACCTTGCCGGTTTTAATGTATCCAATGTTGACTTTTTGGCTTCGCTCAACCCCAATGATGTAGAGAGTGTAGATATCTTAAAGGATGCTTCGGCCGCAGCCATTTATGGTTCCCGTGGGGCCAACGGCGTTATTATTATCACTACTAAAAAAGGGACTGCCCTGGAAAAACCGGAGTTTTCGTTTACTGCCAATTACGGTGTGCAACCCAAACCCGAATTGATTCCCATGTTGGTCGGGGGGGCTGAGCGGCAGGCTAAAATGGCCATGTTGGAAAAATGGTGGTTGTATGATGAACTGTTTTCTTCCAATGTGCCCATCATGTTGACCGATAGTTTGAATCCTGCCTTCAATAACAATGTTGATTATCAGGGCATGTTTTATCAAACGGGTATTACCCAGCAATACTCTTTAAGTATGCGAGGGGGATCCGAAGGATCTAATTATCGTTTGTCGCTGGGATACAACGATTCCAAGGGAGTAGTTACCGCCACCGGTTTTGAGCGATATACCCTTTCAGGGAATCTCAATTCAGGGGTTGGAAAACGTTTTACAAATCAGTTTCAAACCAAATTTGTATTAACTAACAACGATACAGGGCAGGGTAACCCTTATCAGGGCAGCTACAATATGAATAACGCCCTTCCGGTGGATCCCGCGAATCTTCAATCCTCCTTGTTTGCCATCACCGATGAGCAACGCCAGTCGCTGGAAGGGGAACTTGAGGAAAAATTAAATACCGACCGGGAAATTTCTACCACCATTTCTAATTTATCCAGGTACGAGTTTTTGGACGGTTTGGCGTTGAGTTCTCAGCTGACAACCGTATATACTACGACCAAGAAAAATTTTTACGAGCCGTCGACCATTCGTCCCGAGGGCAATGGGTTTGCCAGTTATGCGATGTACTCAAGGTGGAATGTTTCTACCGACACCTACCTGAATTATTTTAAGACCTTAGGCGATCATGAGATTACCGGTATCGTTGGAATGAAGACCGACTTCAACCAATATGAGGATATGGGGATGACCGGAGTGGGTTTCGGTAGCGATGCCATCCAAACCATTAACAGTCGTTATTCCAAGGATGAAATTGATGGTTATACCGATGTGAGTGAAAATGCACTGTTGTCCTATTTTGGCCGCTTTAGCTACAAGTACAAAGAAAAATATATTGTGGGGGCTACTTACAGTATTGATGGATCCTCCCGGTTTGGTTCTGATGTGCGTTGGGCCAAGTTCCCTTCGTTCTCAGCTGCGTGGGTATTGTCGGAGGAGTCGTTTATTAAACCTTATGTGGAAAGCTGGGTCGACCTTGCCAAAGTTCGCTTTTCCTGGGGAATCAATGGAAAACAATTTCAACAAAATTATCTGAGGTTCGGCGCTTATAGCCTGGGATATGGTGGAAATGCCTATTGGGCCAATGAGATGAGCGTTTCTTCCTACGCAGGAACCACAGGGGTAATCCCTAATTATAGCTCCATCGGAAATGATAAGCTTTCCTGGGAAAATTCCACTCAATGGGATATCGGGGTGGATGTGGAGATGTTCGACCGGCGCCTAAATGTGACTTTCGATGCTTACAACAAGGAAACGGATAAATTATTCTTTGATGTTACCTTCCCGGCTTATTCGGGTTATAATACAGCCAAGGCTAATGTGGCCGGGATATTGAATTATGGTTGGGAGTCGATGATTAATTACCATGTATTCCCGCGTACCAATGATTTAAGGCTGGAGTTGACTTTAGGACTATCCCACAATGAGAACTTCATCAACAAATTACCTAATGGTAATCAGGATTATACCGGAGACGACTATGGCTATGTGGTTGGTCAACCCATTAACCTGTATAAGATGTTTCTGAACGATTACATCCTTGACGATCTCAGCCAGTTGCCTGTTAATCCCTATACGGGTGAACCTTTGGCTGGGAAAAGCGCCTGGGCAACTATTCGGCCCGGATTCCCAATATGGAAAGATCTCAACGGGGATTATATCCTGAATGAAACCCATGATTATCAGCTGGCGCGCGATTATTCTCCGGTTCCCGATTTCCAGGGTTCTTTTAATATTAATCTGCAATATAAGGGATGGTATCTCCAGGCCTATAGTCAGTTTTCCTTTGGGGCCGATATTATGAACACCGTCCTGAATAGCTATATGGATGCTTATGACCGGGGCGGAACAACCTGGGCCACTAATGGGTTAGCCGATTTGAGCGCTTATAGTTTCTGGGAAAAACCCGGTGACGGGGCGGCAGGGGTTCGCTTTCCTGCGTTGTATCCCTCAGGAGCCGGATTAGGCGCTTTCTATGGCTTTAGAAGTAACCAAACCTTGTGGTTGGAAAGCGGAGATTACTGGAAAATTACCAGTGCCTCTCTGGGGTATACTTTCGACAAAAAAAGCATCATAGAAAAATTGGGATTAACCCGTTTGCGGGTGTATGCTAATGTTTTGAACCCCTGGATGTGGCAGCGTTCCGATGCCGTGGTCGATGCCTCTATGGTGGATGCCAAAGGCCACGTTTTGGGTAATGGATATCCACAGGCGAAAACCGTCTCCTTTGGAATTGATGTTAGATTCTAAAACAGGAACCATATGAAACCTGAATATAAAGAGCTTAATAAAAATAAGTTTCTCCGGAGTGCGTTTCATGCAATGGTTGTGAAAACAAATTATTTTAAAGCGATGACACATATGAAAAAAATATTTGGATACATAATGATCTTTTTTCTGTTGGGGACAGCGGGATGTGAAGATTTTTTAGAGCGGGAACCCATGAGTATTACTCATGCCAATGTGTTCTGGGTGAACCAGAGCAATGCTGAACAGGCCCTGGCAGGTGCCTATGGGTTGTTTAAATATGCCATTACCAATCAGGCTAATTTCCTCTATTGGGGCGAAATCACCGGGATGACTTTTATGAACAGTCGAAACTGGATTAGTGCTTACATTCAGAATAGTGGAAACTATGTTTTAGCCTACCGGGATGACTCTCGGAACTGGAAAAACCTCTACAGAGCCGCTAACTGGGCCAATACCATTGAGCAATATGTGAGTGAAATGGATGAGAGCCTTTTTACCTCGCCCCAGGAGAAGGATCGCATTATTGGGGAGGCTGCTTTTGTCAGAGCCCTTTCCTATTTTTATATGACGCGTCTTTGGGGCGGAGTTCCCATCGTGGAAGAATCGGTGGAGAGTTCCGATCAATTGATTACCGAGGATGGCTTCATTGTACGCATTCCCCAGTCTACCGAGATAGAAGTACTCGATTATATTATGACGGCCGTGGATAAAGCCGTCAGTCTGTTGGAGTATTCAACACCGGGGGATTCTCGATGGGCCATCACCGCCAATAAGGCCAGTGCTCAGGCGCTTAAAGCCCATGTGGCTCTTTGGTATGCCAGCCGCGACAATGATAATGACCAGATGAAAACGGCGTGTGTTGAAGCGGCTACCTCGGTCATCAACAACAGTAATGCCGAACTCATTGATTATGTAAATGGTGAAGACCGGGCCGGAGCCGTGGCCGATATGTGTACCGGACAATCGGTGACAGGTTTGTTCGAGGTTAATATAAACGCCGACATGAATGAGTCCTGGAGAATGTCCAGCTATGACAACAACCATATCGGATTGACACAAAATTATCCGGTGTTTGAAAATTACAATGGGAGTGGTCCTAAAATCGATCCTGATTATTATGGGAAAGAGTTCATGACTGCCGATCCCGACCGGGCTAATGATGCAAGGAAAGAGTTGTTCTTTTATGAGTACAACGATGATGAGGATTCCTTTTTCTCCAAATACCAATACGCCTCGGATGATGCGGCCTCTGAAGATCAATATGCCCAGTTTTCAGAATCCAATATTCTGATTTTTAGGTTGGCCGATATGTATCTTTTAAGAGCTGAAGCCAATGCTAAACTGGGAAATGGTGGACCTGCCGTGTCCGATTTGAACATAATCCGCAGCAAGGCCAATGTGCCGGGCTATACCGGTGCAACCGATCGGGCCAGTTTAATAGAAGCAATTTTTCAGGAGCGGGCCATTGAGTTTGTTGGAGAAGGTCAGGCGGGATTTGACCGTATCCGGATGGACTTTTATTATGAAGGAGTGCCCTGGATGAACCTCAACCGGATTTCCAAAAAAGGGTATTTCTGGCCGATACATCCCGATATTATTTCAATCAATCCGTCCATCTTACAAACCGAATACTGGCGGGGTAAATTGTAATGATGCAATGGCTGTCCCTGTTGAACCGTCAATAGGTGGCGCTGACAAGTTTTTAGAAACAAATAATTGTAAAGAATAAACAGATGAAAAAAACAATATTGATCTTGGCTGTTGTTCTGGGCCTCTTTTCATGCTCACAGGATGATTATCTGGTGGACGGTGGACTGAGTGATGGGTATTTAAAAACCACGACCATGGAATTCCTTAAGTCGCATTATCAGCTCGACTCATTGGCCATTCTCATCGAAAGAGCTGGTCTGGAAGATGAGGCGAATGGCGCCTCAACACTCTTTGCCCCCAACAACCTGGCTATAAGAAGTTATGTGAATCGCGTCTTGGCTGAAATGCGTAAGGTAGATCCTCAGGCCGAATTTACCTTTGACGACATTCCGGTGGATACCCTGACCAAGCACCTGGGGGGGTATCTCTTCCCCGAAAAAATAACCCGTGAGGATATGGTTAAAGAGGGGAAAATCTATACTGCCGTCAATGGTGATCAGCGAAGACTTTCCCTGGAACCCTCAGAATCGTATACCGATTTTTTAAGTGAATATCCGGAGTATGTCTATTATACCTATAAAATGGGCGATGAATGGGATCCCTGGGATGAGATTGATGACGATATCCGGGTGCAGGTCAGAACCTCTAACCTGATTTCCACCAACGGAGTGATTCATGTTCTCCAGGGGTCTCACAAACTCTTTAATTATTCCCCCGATAATTAGGGGGCTGGGTTTGTGGCATTTTGCTAGAATAGAGTTTGAAATGTGGGTTTTCGTTTGGGCCGAATCGGGGAACAAAAAAAAGACCAGATTCAACGATCGTAAAAAACACATGAATAAAGTGGCAGGTAAGTGTTTTTCATGCCAATGAAGATTCTTACTGAGCGATTTTAAAATGGCAAACAACAATAAAAAATTATCGTATGAAAAAAATAATTGGTTTTGTTATGTTTCTGGCGCTTTTCACCTCCTGTGTGGCGCCGGAAATAGGATATATCAGCGATGATATTCATGCCCTGGAGGATACAGTTTTTATTCCTCGTGGTGTATTTATGACTTCAGCCGCTCCGGCGGCCGAGGGTTCTACCTACCCTCTTAGTTGGTCAATTACTTCTGTAACTGATGAGGCCGGTAATCCTACCGACGAACTATTCGAGGAGCATGAAATACTGGTCTGGACTTCTGCTTTTAACGGGGATGTGGACACTACGCTGGCTTTGGCCGAGGCCAAGTTGGAAAAAGCCTTAAAACCTACCCTCATGATAAACGAGGTGAGTGGAGAGATGGCTTTTACACAGGCCAGTAAATATGTAGAAAACGACATCTTTAAGGTCAATGCCAATGTCTCCAATGTGCGAGGCGAAAGACAACTGGACGATTTTGTGGTCCTGAAATTCGAACCCTTTAGACCAGTGGAGTTTCCTACCGAAATGCGCTCCAGAATTAATCTGGTAAGAAATAATGGAAGCTTAAATGCCCTATATACCTCGGTGATCACCAATGATTACGATGCAGGCGTGCCCAGTGTGCTGGATGGGACCCATCCTTACATTACCATTACTAAAATAAGTGAAGAACCTTTGTTGGGGGTAAAAGTAAAGATGATTATTGCAGATAGCTATGATGAACCTTTTAGCCCTGAAAAAGTGCTCTTTTATCCTTCAGGATCGTCTTATCTGCAGAATTATCACGATAACTCAGTGGAGACCGTGGATGATGCCACCAGTACAACCTTCTCGTTGCCGGCGCCTCCATTTCCACAGTATGGTCGCAATTATAGTGGAACCAGTTCATATCTGATGTACTATATTACCACCCGCGATGCCTTTACCGTGGATAAAGCTGCCTATGAAGCCGACAGAGGGGCTCATGACTGGACGCAATATCAGACCGATGCCGTTACCGGAGACATTCTTTGTCAGGCTTATATCCGTTGGGGAATTAAAATAAATGATTCGGGAACCTGGCAAATAAAAATGAAGATTCCCTACTCAAAGAAAATAGATTAGGAAAACCCTGACCGAAGAAGGGGCCAAGAAGATAATTCTTCTGGCCCCTTCCAATTAAGTTATTCCGTTTTGAGTAAGATCTGAATAGGCTTTCTTAATCGAAAAGAAAGCCTATTCTCAAACCAGCCAACCCAAATGAGCATCCAGGTTTGTGCCCCTAAGGACTTTATTGGGGTTATACATTCATTTTGGGATGAAGCCATCCCTGAGAAAGCAGGCGTATTGTAATCTCAGGTTTAATTCAGACAGAATCAAATAAGTTTTAAACACATGAACACAGTTGTAAAAGGGCTCCTGGGGGTGGTAGCATTGGTTTTTTCCCTTGGTTGTGGTCAACAAGAGGGCAGACAACCTGAACTCTCCGATACACAGATCGATCAATATTGGCAAACAGGGAAAACTCTGCCTTCTTCGGTGGTAAAAAGATTCCCTCTGCCCTTACAGGAACTTCAGGAGGATAACGGGATAAACGTGATGATCGACCTGGCTCATCAATGCAAATTTGTTACTTTGTGGGGATTGCCACATCGCTTAAACCAAATGGGGTTCAGAGCGGTTGGCAGTCAGGCGGCCCTTCACTCGGTGCTGGACCCAAAGGGGGAAAGCCGGATACGGATCCGCTGGGACGAGAAGAAAATGATTTTTCCCTTTGCCTGGCATCCCAATTTTTCGTTTAATGTAATTATCACTCATCAGAGTGACCTCAATGCTCAAAAGTATCTCCCTGAAGAACAAGAGGCCTTAAAGCAGTTTGTGAAGGATGGAGGCGGGCTAATAATTGTTGGTGTGCCACCTGCCAATGCCAAAATGGCCAAAAACTGGTCTTTGAATGAGCTGTGTCAACAATTTGGGGCCCAAATCCTGGCCGAAACCGATCGGGTGGATGACCAGGATTATGCAGTAATTTCCGCAAATGATGAATGGGAAATTGCCACTCAGGGGACAGAGGGAAAACCGGTGGGGGTAATAAGGTCCTTTGGGAAAGGGTACGTCAGTATTCTGGGAAAGGATGCTGTTTTTCAGGTTAATAGGGAAAAGGAGGAAGAGACTCTGGCGAAAAACCGGATTCTGGAAAAAATGGTGCTGAGCGTTTCAAAAGGGAAAGAGCCTGTTGGAGGCGAGCCCCGGTATCCGATCTCAGGAGGCGGTGGCGGTGGAATCTATCCCGAGCTGGAGCGGCACTTTAATGATGTGGTCTTATTTTATGCTGCCAATCAAAAGCCAGAGCTCATAAAAACGGTGGAAGAAGATCTGCCCGAAGCCAAGGGGCTGGTAGAAGAGTGGTTGCCATCGCAGCCCACTTTAGAACCGATGTATCTCATTTTATCTTCGGGCGGAGGTGGTGGTTGGGCAGTAAACGCCTTTAAACCTAAAGAAAATGGAATCATAAGTCTGTCCCCCAATGGTATTGTCTCCATCTTTGCCCATGAGTTGGCTCATACCATGCATGGTCCGGTGAACCAACAAGGACAGGTCGCCGGGATTACTCCTATCCCTAATCGGGGTGAGGCTCATGCCGGCTGGTTTCAGGGAAAGATAGATGCCTGGTTTGATGCCAGCCTGCTCGAGGAACCGGTGAAAAAGTGTAACAGTCTTTTTGAGTTTGATCCCACCGGAGATAAACTCGACCTGGTGACCCATTATGAGAATAAGCCATTACGAGATGAATTTGGGAAAGGAAAAGACTGGGTGAAAACCTGGTGGATCTGGCAAAAGCTGGACGATCGGTATGGGCCTGCCTGGTATCCCCGGTGGAAATGGGTGCAGCATACCCGTTGGGCTGACGATCCGCAACACCAGCTCTCCTGGGAGGAGATGGTCGAGGATATGTCCATTGCCGTTGGAGAAGACCTCTTTCCGTTTCTAAGGGCCGCCGGACTCTCACTGGAAACCCAACGTTTACCCGCCATCGTGTTTCAGGGACATGAGCTGAGTCTTCCCATAGCCCCGATAACAGTCTCAAAGGCTGGGAAGGTGAGACTCGGGAAGATTGGAGATTATAAAAAAGGCCTCTTCTTTGAATCTGTATCTCGCACCAGAACCCAACCTTAGTTTTATGTTATGAGAAAGTCTGTTTGCCGCCTATTCATTTTTTTTGTTGCGACCGGTTTGGGTCTCGCAATACAATGTTCCACAGAATATCTTCCGGATATCAGCCACACATTCACCCGGCAGGGAACCGATCTCTTCAAGCCGGATTCGGCCTCCATTGCCGAAAATTACCAAATCCCGAAATGGTTCCAGGATGCCAAGCTGGGTATCTTTATCCATTGGGGCGTTTATGCGGTGCCTGCTTTTGGTAGCGAGTGGTATGCGCTCTCGATGTATGACCCCAATAGTGATGCTTATAAGTCACATGTTAAGAAATTTGGCCCGGTAGATGAATTCGGCTACAAGAACTTTATCCCGATGTTTAAGGCGGAGAAGTTCAATGCTTCCCAGTGGGCCATGCTCTTTAAGGAGTCCGGTGCCCGCTATGTGGTTCCAGTAGCCGAACATCATGATGGTTTTTCCATGTATAACAGTACCTTTAATCCATGGAACTCTGTGAAAATGGGCCCCCGTAGAGATGTGGTGGGGGAACTCGGGGAAGCCGTTAAAAAGGAGGGCTTGTTCTTTGGCGTCTCTTCGCACCGGGCCGAAAATGCCTGGTTTTATCATAATGGGATGAGTGTGCCGTCCGATGTTCAGGATACTTCCATTTCCTTGTATGGGGAAAGAATTCCACCTCCTTCCAATATCGGAATTTCCCCCGAATGTGGCCAGAATAAGGGCTCTAATGAACGCTCCCGCCGGCAATGGCTGACACAAACTTATGAACTCATCGATCAATATCAACCCGACCTGATATGGTTCGACTGGACTGTGGGCAAATATCCCTTTCAGCCAACCTTTTATAAGTTCCTGGCATACTATTATAATAATGCCCTGGATTGGGGAAAAGAGGTGGTGGTGAATACCAAGGTGGGTTACGGAGATAACATTCAGGTGTTTGATATCGAGCGGGGTAAAAGCGATCGGATCCGAAAATTGCCCTGGCAGACCGATACCTCTATCGGTAAAAAATCCTGGGGCTATAATCCCGAAGAAGACAACAAGGCCCCCAACCATATTATTGATGATTTTATTGACATCGTGAGCAAAAACGGTAACTTGTTGCTTAATGTAGGCCCTAAAGCCGATGGGACCATTACCGGTGAACAGCAACATGTTTTGCGTGAACTGGGCCACTGGTTGAAAATAAATGGAGAAGCCATTTATGGCAGCCGACCTTGGGTAAGAGCCGGGGAAGGGGACGTCAAAGGAACGGCCGGTTATATGACCGATGGTACTGCAGCGGCCTATTCGGCTAACGACTTCAGGTTTACAGTAAATAATAACCATCTCTATGCCATGGCTTTGAACTGGACCGATGGGGAAGTGGTGATCCAATCCCTGTCGGAAGAAAGAACCAGGGATTTACATATCGCCTCCGTTTCTATGCTGGGTTCGGAGGAGAGCCTCCAGTGGGAACAAACAAAAGAAGGCCTAAGGGTTAAGTTTCCCTCCCAAAAACCCACCAAGTATGCCCACGTCTTGAAGATTGCCCTCGAAGGAGTGGCCATTGGGGATGTAGAAATGGACAATAATAAGGAGCAATTGGAGGTTGGAACAGCCTTGTACAATCATTCGCTTGATTCCCAAACCCTGGATGTGAGGTGTCGGGTCAACGGTCAAACTCAAAGCAAAATGGTTGCACTGGAGCCCCATAGTAAGAGGGACGTTGTTTTTAATTATTCAGCGGTTTCCTCAGATCATGAGGTGGCGCTTTTTGCCGGCCATTGGAGGGTGAAATAACTGGTTGCCTTTTTGGGGGGAAACACCGGAAAAGAAAAGGGAGATGAAACAAGTCTTAGGAGATGAGAATGAGTTGGGTAGGGGTTAAAAGTTATAAACCGTGAAGCATGAGTAGAGTCTTGAAATAAATATTAATGCGAACATTTATAATGAAAAAAAGGAACTTTTCTTGGCATACTCCATTGAGGTGGATGTCTATAGGGGTATTGACCGGGTTGATCTCCTGCGTAGGTGCAGGATCCAAAAAATCACAGGAGGTAAAGCAGCCCAATATCATTTACATCCTGGCCGATGATATGGGTTACGGGGAGCTGGGATGTTATGGCCAAACAAAGATTGAGACGCCCAATATTGATAAACTGGCCGAAGCAGGCGTGCTCTTCACTCAGCACTACTCCGGAGCACCGGTTTGTGCTCCTTCCCGGTGTATGCTGCTGACCGGGAAACATCCTGGCCATGCTCAGGTTAGAGGAAACGATGAATGGGGTGCAAGGGGCAAAGTGTGGGACTACAGAGCTATGAGTGCCGACTCAACGCTCGAGGGTCAAAGACCTTTGGCCACGGACACCAAAACCCTCTCCAGAATGTTGAAGCAAGCCGGTTATACCACTGGAATGGTGGGCAAGTGGGGATTGGGGGCGCCTCATACTCAAAGTACCCCCACTAAAATGGGCTTCGACTTTTTTGTGGGGTATAATTGTCAGCGTCAGGCTCATACCTACTATCCCTTGCACCTTTATAAAAATGATGTGCGCCTTCACCTCGATAACGATACCGTGCCCCCCTCCACAAAACTGGATAAGGGAGCCGACCCCTTTGACTTGAAAAGCTATGAAAAATTTAACCTGAAGACTTATTCGGGCGATGTGATGTTTAATGAGTTAACGGGTTTTGTTAACGACAACAATCCCAGGGAAACCGGGAAACCTTTCTTCATGTATTGGGCCACACCCATTCCGCACATGCCTTTGCAGGCACCACAAAAATGGGTCGATTATTATGTGGATAAGTTTGGTGATGAACCCCCTTATATTGGCGACAAGGGTTATTTCCCCCATCGGTATCCCCATGCTGCCTATGCCGGCATGATCTCTTATCTGGATGAACAGGTAGGGATGCTTGTTCAGCAACTCAAAGATCTTGGAATCTACGACAATACGCTCATCATCTTTACTTCTGACAATGGTCCCACCTACAATGGCGGCACCGATTCACCCTGGTTCAACAGCGGGGGGCCCTTCAAAAGCGAGTTTGGTTGGGGCAAAGGCTTTACCCACGAGGGCGGAATGCGGGTGCCTATGTTGGCCTCCTGGCCTGGCCATATCCAACCAGGGAGTCGTTCCGATCACATCTCTGCCTTCTGGGATGTGATGCCTACACTTTGTGAAGTGGCCGGAGTGAAAGCCCCCGGTGATACCGATGGCATCAGCTTTTTGCCGGTATTGACCGGTAAGTCTCAGCCCCAACCCGAATATCTCTACTGGGAGTTTCCCGAGTATGGTGGACAGCAGGCAGTGCGAATGGGGCAATGGAAAGCCATCCGAAAAGATATCCTAAAAGGAAATATGACCATTGAGCTGTTCAACCTGGAAACCGATTTGCAGGAGCAGATCAACCAGGCCGGTCAATATCCTGAACTGGTTCAAAAAGCCGAGGCTATCATGAAAAAAGAACATGCACCGGCCCTGCTCGATCGCTTTAAAATGGAGCAATTAGGCGATGTGCTGAGCAGTGAAGGCTTGTAAGATTAATTCACGGCAAGAAGGTCGATTCTATAATTTCGAGCAACAGGGCCTGTTGCTAATAATTTCCTGGATAACGGGGAAGATAATGGTGACAGCCAACCGGTATAACCGAATATGCTGAAGGCAAAAAATAATTAACAATGAAAAAAAATTCTTTTCTGGCAACAGCCATCCTTCTGATTCTGACTCTGACTCTTTCAGGGTGTAATCAATCCGAAGGGGAGCTCCCCAAAGCTACCCATATTCATGCTGTAACCGATTTGTCTCATGAGTTTACCTTTTATGCCGACACCCGGTTTTATAAGCAGTATCTCCCCGATTGCCAGGGGGTTACCAATTGGTGCGATCTGTATCATTTTGATTTCTCAAACGCTAATCTCCTGATTTTATTAGGGTGTGACGACCGGATAGAGTATGGGGCCCAAGACGTAGAAACGGTAAACAACTTTCTTGAGAGTGGAGGGGGCGTGGTGGTCTTTGGAACCGACAAAACCAAATCTCAGAACCAGTTGCTAAAAACTTTTGGGGCTGAATTCACCGCTTCAGCCAATCGTCCATTTTCGACTTCTTCCAAAATATCTGTTCAGCAGATAGAAGGGGATGGCGGTTCTGTTCTTACCCTGAATGGGGCCTCACATTGGGATGTTTTAATTAGGGATGCTCAAGAGAAAGCGATGCTGGCCCGAAAAAAGGTGGGTAAAGGAACCTTGTTGGTCTCTTCCCGGTCGCTGGCCGGAAATCATCCCAGTGCAGAGGATTCTATTAACAAGGCGCTGTGGCGCTCCCTTCTATTGGAAGTGGCTGCCGGAAAAGCGGTAAATCCCTCACTGGAGTTTAAAGGGTTGGGAATCAACGATCTTGAGTACAATGATGATCATGGCACCTTTAAGTTGAGCTACAACGACTATATGAAACCCTACGCCAATGCCATGGTCGATGTTTACAAACGGTCGCTTCCCTACATCGAAAAACGGATGGGGGTCCCCTTATCCCCGGGGATGGCCTCGCAAATAACCCTTCTGGCTACCGGCGGAGGAGGCTTTTCAAGTGGCACGGTGGTGGCCCTGGCAGTGTGGTGGGGGGGATTTCCCCAAAATGAGGAAAGCATGATTGAATTCCTAACCCACGAATCGGTCCACTCTTGGGTGCTGCCCTTTCCCGAGGTTTGGAATGAACCCATTGCCACCTATGTGGGCAACCTGGTTATGATGGATATGGGCCATAAGGAGGAAGCCCTCCGGCGAATTCAAAACACCATCTCCAGAGCCTCCAAATACGATCCGGATATGACTCTATACGATATCCAGGGCAATTTAACCGGCCAGGGCCAACCACTTAATGCGGGAGAAAAGAACAATATTCATTGGGGAAAAACCTACTGGATCTTCGAACAATTACGTAAAGAAAATCCCGATTTTATGGCCGACTATATTCAATTAAAAAGGAAGTATGCCACCCCTGAGGCTATATCCAAATACGATATGAATAATACCGTAACCTTGCTGAGTATGGCGATGGGAAGAGATCTGTTCGATTGGTTTAACCAACATGGAATAAAGGTGGATAAAAACCAGGCGGAAATTAAAATGAACGCCCTTTAATGTCGATGCTTTGAAAAAATTAATGACTATTCTTTTGTGTTTAATAACCTTCCCGGTTATGGCTCAGAAACAGGAAATTGCCTCCATCCCTCCAATGGGATGGATCAGCTGGAACCTGTTCGAAGGTAATATTAATGAATCGCTGGTAAGGGAAATCGCCGATGCCATGGTCGCAAGCGGGTTGCAAGATTTGGGGTATGAGTACATCATCCTGGATGATCTCTGGCAGGGCGGTCGGGATGAAGACGGTTTTGTATTCCCCGACTCAGCCAAATTTCCCTCGGGCATGAAGGCCCTGGGCGATTACATCCATTCCCGGGGGCTGAAGTTCGGAATTTATAGTGATGCTGCCGAATGGACCTGTGCCGGGGTTGTGGGAAGTTATGGGTATGAAAAAAATGATGCTCAATCCTATGCCCAATGGGGCGTGGATTATGTGAAATGTGATTATTGCAACGCCCCGGAGGATATATGGACGGCCGTGGATCGTTATAAGACCTTTATAGGGGAGTTACGCCGCCAAAATCCCTCCATCGTTTTTGCCATTTGCGAATGGGGACAGCGTTCGCCCTGGCTGTGGGGGAAGGAGATTGGTGCCAACCTGTGGCGTACAACCTGGGACTTGCGGGATAACTGGGAGCATGGCCGATATAGTGCCGGACACAATGGCATTATGGAGGCGCTGGATCGTCAGGTGGGGCTGGAGAAATTTGCCGGTCCCGGACACTGGAACGATCCCGATATTCTGATGGTGGGCCTTAACGGCAAAGGAAACTCTGCTTCAGCCAATGGTGCCAAAGGGTGTACCATGACCGAATATGAAGCCCACATGGGTTTATGGGCCCTTTTATCGGCTCCCTTATTGATGTGTAACGATGTGCGCAATATGGACGCCGATACCAAACGAATATTGTCTAACCCCGAAATAATTGCCGTCAACCAAGACCCACTTGGGCGGCAGGCCACCCGGATGCATAAAAAGGGCGTGGCTGAGATTTGGGCCAAAAAACTTGCGGATGGCAGCTATGCCGTGGGCTTTTTAAACCGGGATGATTTTAGCTCCAGGAAAATCACCCTTAATCTGAATGATCTGAACTTGAAAAGAGTTAACGCAAGGGACTTATGGAGCCATCTGGACCTTGGTGTTTTTGAGGAGACCATAGAATTGGAGGTTGCTTCGCATCAATGTAGGGTCCTTAAGATATCAGTGGCTGTTGATGCCGAATAAGTGTGCAAGGGATAGAACCTTTTCAAATTAAGGAGGTGGAAGCCACTGTTTGTGCGTGAAGTGTGTTCGATCCAGCCACTGCCAGTGTTCTGTTTTTATAAAATTGAGTAGCTGGGGGCGGATTGATGAAAAGACGGGCCTGGTCGTTTTCTATGAGAGAATGAATAATTAAAATTAAAGATATGAAGAGAAGAGGAGATTGGGGAATTTCCGTGTTCCTTGTCTGGTGTATATTCGGTGCTCTGAACGGGGTGTGGGCTCAAAACATGCAAAAGCCCAACATTATTCATATCCTGGCCGACGATGTGGGTTATGATGATCTGAGTTGCTTTGGCTCCAAAGATATTAAAACCCCCAATCTGGATGGCTTGGCGGCCAAGGGGATGAAGTTTACCAGCTTTTATGCGCCTCATGGCACTTGTACGCCCTCTCGGGCAGCCTTGCTCACAGGTCGTTATGCCCCTAGAGTTAATAATGGGACCGGATTATTTGTCCTGTTTCCTCATTCTAACACGGGATTGGAAGATGAATTGGAAGTGACCCTCACCGAATTGTTGAAGACCCAGGGCTATATCACCGGATTGTACGGGAAATGGCACCTGGGTCATTTGCCGCAGTACCTGCCTTGCGTGCATGGCTTTGATGAGTTTTTGGGTATTCCTTATCCCAACGATCATGGACCCGAACGTATTGGGAATTCCGGCTGGAGACCTAACGGAATCAGTGATCCCCAAATTCCGCTGGTTGAGCAGGCACAGATTATTAAACGTTGCGATAACAACGATCTGGCCGAGTTGCCGGCCCTCTTTACGCGGGAAGCTTCCAAATTTATGTACCGGGCCGTTAAAGCCGAAAAGCCTTTTTATCTTCAATATTCTAACATCGAAACCCATACCCCCTGGTTTGTTCCCAAAGGATTTGAAGGGAGAAGTAAGGCCGGAGCTTATGGGGATGCGGTGGAATATCTGGATGTATCGGTGGGGATTCTAATGAACACCCTGAAGCGGTTAAAAATTGAAGACAATACCATTGTGGTATTCTCTTCCGACAATGGTCCCCTGGTCCATAAAGACGAGGAGCTGGAAAATTGCTATGGCCGTTTTGGGGCGACCGACCCCAACCGGAAGCATCTTCTGCGCGAAGGGAAGTATCAGGAACGCTTCGATGGGGGCATCCGAGTGGCCTGTATTATGGCCTGGCCGGGGCAGATTCCCCCGGGGACCGAGTGCCACGAATTGGTGGCCTCCATGGATCTGTTTACCACCTTTGCCCAATTGGCCGGAGCCGAAATTCCTACCGACCGGGTCATCGATGGAAAAGATATCCTGTCTTTGATGAAAGGGGAAAGCGGGTCCTCCTCCTGCCATGAGGCCATATTTGGATTTAAACCCAAAGGAGGGCTCATGAGTGTAAGGTTCCAAAACTGGAAGCTGGTGTTGCCGGGAAAACACTGGACCGGTAATTTTTCCACTCCCCAGCTTTACGACCTGACCGACGATTTAGGGGAAACCACTAATGTGGCCGACCAATATCCACTGGTCGTCGAAAAAATGATGAAAATTGCCCAACAAGCCAATGCCGATATAAAAGACAATCAACCCCTGTTATAAATTAAAAATTGAATAATGACCATGAGTTCAAATCGTAGATCATTTTTAAAGAATCTGGCCCTGGGTTCCGGGGTGCTGGCATCGGGGCCTTTGGTGGCCTCAAAGTGTAGTGCCGATAAAGAGAAACTGGCCTACATTAAAGCCTCTGCCGGTCGGGTGCCTGAGATGAAATTTAATATGTGCGGGTATGCTGCACCCAAGCTCGATGTGGTGCGGGTGGGTATCGTCGGAATTGGTGATCGGGGTTCCGGTGCCGTGGAACGCATGACACATATCGACGGCGTGGAGATTACCGCTTTGTGCGATATCCGGCAGGCTGCAGTGGATGGGGGACAAGCCATCCTGGCCAAAGCCGGTCTGCCTAAGGCTACGGAGTATGTGGCCGGGAATGAAGGTTTCAAAAAATTGTGCCAGAGCGGTGAGGTAGACCTGGTTTATGTCGCTACCTCCTGGGAATGGCATGTGCCGGTGGCTATTGCAGCGATGGAAGGCGACAAACATACCGCGGTAGAAGTATCCACGGCCAGGACCATGGACGAGTGCTGGCAGATGGTGGAGACCTCGGAGCGAACCCGCAAGCATTGCGTGATCCTTGAAAACTGTTGTTACGACTTCTTTGAATTACTTACTCTTAATATGGTTCGTCAAGGCCTGTTTGGGGACCTTATTCATGGAGAAGGGGCTTATATTCACAACCTGGACTATTGGCACTTTAACAAACCTAAGGATGATAAAATGACCGATGGCGCCTATACCGGATTGTGGCGATTGCACGAAAATACCCGCAAAGCCAATGTGTATCCAACCCATGGTTTAGGACCGGTTTGTCAGGCAATGAACATTAACCGTGGCGATAAGCTGAGTTTGCTCACGGCCATGATGTCCGACGATTTTACCCTGAAGTACAGGATTAAGGAAGAGGCTGAAAAAGATCCCATGTTTGAAGAGTTTGTGGGTAAGGAGATGCGTGGTAATATGGATATCTCCCTTATCCGTACCGAAAAAGGCCGTACCATCGTGGTTCAGCACGATGTGAGCTCACCCCGACCCTATTCGCGTATTCATATGCTCAGCGGCACCAAATGTTTTGCCCAGAAGTGGCCCCTGCAGCACATTGCCTTTGGGCACGATGTGGCCGATGAAGCTAAAATGAAGGAGCTGGAGGAGAAATATACCCCGGAAATTGTTCGCCGCGTTGGCGAGATGGCCAAACAAGTGGGGGGGCATGGTGGAATGGACTTTATCATGGACTGGCGATTGATCGACTGTCTGCGTAACGGTCTGCCCATGGATATGGATGTTTACGATGCCGCAACCTGGAGTTGTATCACCCCTCTGAGTGAATGGTCTATTGCCAACAATTCCAATTCCATTCAGGTGCCCGATTTTACCCGGGGAGCGTGGAAAACCAATAAACCCGTCGATTGTACTCTGAATGGAGGGGGAACTACCGGCGTGAGAAACCTAACCAAAGCCGATGCCTCCAGGCAGCTGAACGTGAAATAGTCGTCCGATAAATAACGGACTACCATTAATGATAATCCATGGATCTTTTCTCAGAGATTCATGGATTTTTTTATACGAAAAAGAGAGAAGGGACAATTTATGGTTGGTTTTGAGACCCCCATTTACCTGTGTGTTAAAAGAGTGGCTTCATGTTTTTTGTGACACCCGGAGTGAGAATGGATTATCCGTCCTACAGGGACAGAGTCTGGGTTTTGGGGGAGCTGAAACAAATGTCCGGGGGTTGCGTAGAAACAGAGAGTCACAAAGTCTGATTAACTTTTGGGGCGTTTCATGATTGGGCATAATGGAAACATGACCTGAAGGTAGCAGAAGAGGTGATGGAAAAATCCTAGAATTAACCCTTGGTGTGAACAGCAGTAGTCATTGGGCCCGATGGCGGGAACAATCTTCTCAACCGGGGTATTACGAGACCTTACCTTTTAAAAAAAATGATCACTATGAAGTTAAAAAGAGTATTTCCTTTATTGGCCGCTGCCTTGTGGCTTTCCTTTTTTAGTATCTCCTGTGAGGAGACCGAGGATTCGGATGTCTTTCCTGAACTCCCTCCTGTGGAGGCCCTGCAAATGGATTTTACCGATTTTGTGGAGACTCAAAATCTGGGGGCAAATTTAAAATCTTCTCAATCGTACCAGTATGTGTTATATTCCTATGTCACGGTGTCTGTGTGGAATGTTCTTGTTTCGGCACCTATGGTTGTGCCGGTGGCGGCTTATGCAGAGGCCTTAAAACAAACCCCCGTATATCTGGGCGATAATTCCTGGGAATGGTCGTTTTCAGGATTGGCCGAGGGCGAGGCTTTTTCGGCCAGGTTGGTAGCCAGCCGGATCTCTAATGAGGAGTATACGGCCCAGATGTTTGTGAGTAAAGAAGGCGACTATGAAGATTTTAAATGGTATGAGGGAACGATTCGTTACGACCGTACGCATGCCGATTGGACACTCTATGAGAGCCCTGACAATGCCGTGCCCTGGCTCAATATCGAGTGGAATAAGGATTGGGAGCAGGAGACTTCCGATATCACCTACACCATTGTAACCCCGGGGGGTGACCAAAATGGTAGTTTCATCACCTATGGTGTTACCAACGATACAGATTACAATGCCTTTTATACAGTATCCCTCTCCGAAAAAGAGACCTTCATCAAATGGAATCGCACCACCAAGGAAGGCGGGGTGATGGATGAGACTCAATTTGGAGATGCCGACTGGCACTTTTGGAATGAACTGTTACAGGATTTGGGCATGGATTAATTCTATTGTTTTACAAATTTCCTAATCGTTAAGTTATCCCCGTTTTCTATTCTAATGAAGTAAAGGCCGGGTTTCAGTGCCGAGATGTCGATCTTGTGTTGATGGCTCATGGCGCTGAGCCCGTTCATAATTTGTTTGCCCTGAATATCCGTAATCCGGTATTTAAAATTCTGTAATACCTGGCTTCTGATGGTCAACTTTTCTCCTGCCGGATTGGGGAAAATCTCAAATGCGGTTGATTCGGTGGCCGGAGGCTGAATACTTACGGGCGTATCAGGCAGTTTAAGCTTGTACAAGCGGTAGGAGTTGTTGTAATAGGCATGAAAGAATAGGTACCCGTTGATCTCCGCGAAATTGCCCGGGTCCGACCCGTAATAGGAATAACCGATGTTGTACACCATTTTGGTGCCTTCTTCGGTGCCATCGGTTTGCCAAAGTTCCTGTCCATTGATGCCATCATCGGCTGCGAAGAAAAGAAGACCCGCTGCTTCGTAGAATTTTTGGGGATAGGAATGCCCGAAGGGGACCCCGCCGGGTTCCACGTTGATGTTTTTTAAAAGATGCGTCCCCGCTTCGGTGCCATCCGAGATCCAGAGTTCATCTCCATAGGTGCCGTCGTTGGCTTTAAAAATCAGTTTTCCCTTGTAGCTTATCAGCTGGTCGGGAAAGGAGGAGCCGCTGCTGCCCGGCCAGATATCCTTTACCAGTTTTACCACACCTGTATTCATGTTATATCCCCAAAGCTCGGCCCCATAATCAACATGGGATGCCCTGAAAAAAATCATCGAGTCCACCCGGGTCAAATGATAGATGTCGGAGCCAAAAGCGCCCGGATTGATTTCATCGATCATTTCAACACTTCCCGGGATGCCTGTCGACCTTGCCAGCTCCCTTCCATAACCCTCAAAAGTCATACTGCAATAAAGGGTATCCCCAAAGACCCTTATTCCTAAAGGATCCTTGCCTCCTATTTTTAGGGTGTTGGCGGCCGTCCCATCGGAACGGTAGAGATTCCCGGGGGTTCCACAATCTTCGGCGGCGAATACCAGGATGCCATTAAAATCGGTCAGTTCATGAGGGTAGGATGCCCAGTTGTTACAGATGTCTTTCACCATGCCTGTGCCCTCAGAAGTTCCGTTGGAGGCCCACAGTTCAACGCCTATGCCGGGCAGGTAGGCTCTGAAATAAACCAGGTTGCCCGAGGGGGTAAGCATATGGGTCGTTTCCATTTTGGCATTGTCCACATCAGCAATCCATTCGGTACCCTCTTCGGTGCCATCGGTTTTGAACAGCTGTTCGGTAACACTCAGGCTGTCGGCCAAAAAGAAGAGTTCCTCGTCTAATACCACCAGGCTATGCGGGGATGAGGCTCCGGAAGGATTCAGGTTTATCACCTCGTAAGTTCCTGCATCGGTGCCATCGGAGCGCCAGAGTTCAGTGTCAAAATCTGCGTTAAACCCGGTAAAGTAAAAGATGGTGTCCATTACAGCTGTCGATAGACCTCGTGGAACAAATGTTAATCCGGGCGAGATCATCTCCGGCTCCTGGGCCATATTTAAATGGAAAGCACAGAATAGAAGGGTGGTGAGAGTAAATATGTTTTTCATGGCGGGATCTTTTTAGTGGATAAATATTGCGGGCTTTTATTAAGTTACGATATAGGACTTAGATTTGTCAATACTTATTTGGTGGTTCATCACCACAGTACCAGCGCGTGGTTTAAGGGCGGATATAAATTTGACCTGGCAATAAGTGCCCATGGTTTGGTCCCATTGTTTTTCAACCTTCTTCTCGGTTAGCTCACAACATTCCTTAACTTTGAAAGAATGATGCCCTTGATCGTCTGAAAAATTAGTAACCTTAATTCAATGAATTGCCTTAGTTTAAATTTTAAGGGTCTTGCTTATGCTTTTTTTCCTGGAAAGTTGCACATCCGGACACAACGCTGGATTCGATAAGTCCAATATTATCCATGTTCCGGCTGATGACATGAGGGATGGAGACCCGGGTGAAAGTTTGTTAAGCTATAAGCCCCCGCTTAATCTCTCAAAACAACTTATCTTTAAGGTTCTATCAGCTTCCAGCTGTCAGCACTTTACACCTTTAACCTCTAACCTCTAACTTCTAACCTCTAACTTCTAATTATTTGCCAATGTCGTGGACTCAACAGCAACGCTCCATACTGGGTGTCGTGGCCATTACCTCTTTTATGGCGACCTTTTTAATCTCTTCGGTCAACATTGCACTTCCCGCTATTGAAGCTGAGTTTGATTTGGATGCGGTGACTCTGAGTTGGGTGGTGACCTCCTTTCTTCTCTCTACGGCCATGTTTCTGCTGCCGGTGGGCCGATGGGGCGACTTAACGGGTATCAGGCGGTTGTTTAAGTGGGGGGTCGTGTTATTTACCCTTGCCTCATTGCTCTGTAGCTTTGCGGGTTCGGGGTTTTGGCTTATTGTTTTTCGTTTTGTTCAGGGTATAGGAGGAGCGCTCACCAGTACCACCGGACCGGCCATTTTGGTCTCCTCCTTTTCGCCCCAAAATAGGGGCCGGGTGTTGGGGATATCTGTGGCGGCGGTCTACATAGGCCTGGCTATGGGCCCCTTTGCAGGCGGATTCCTTACTCAACTGATGGGGTGGCGCTCTATCTTTTGGGTTTCCTCAGCTCTGGGTGGACTCACCATCTTAAGTGCGTTTCTCTTTTTAGGAAGCGATCTCGCTGTGGTGGCCAAAGAGGAGCGAAAGATCGATTTGAAGGGGACGCTCTTTTATATGGTTGGGTTGTTGGCTTTGGTCTACGGATCCGCGCGTATCCCGGACCCATTGGGGTGGCTGTTGATGGGCGGCGGGGCTTTGGCTCTTCTGGCTTTTTGGCTCTTCGAAAGCCGGTCGGGATGGCCGGTTTTTAATACTCAGTTGTTTACGCGTAACCGGCTCTTTGCTTTTTCAAACCTGGCGGCTCTGATTAATTACAGTGCTACCTTTGCCATCGTATTTCTGCTGAGCCTTTATCTTCAAAAGATTCAGTCGTTTTCACCGCGGCAGGCGGGCTCTATCCTGATCGCCCAACCGGTGATGATGGCTTTATTTTCGCCTTTCGCGGGCTGGCTCTCCGACCGGGTTCAGCCGCGGTATCTCGCTTCCATGGGAATGTCTATGTGTTCCATTGGGTTGGTGGCTTTTGCCTTTCTCTCGCAGACTTCACCCGTGTGGCTCATTGTTGCCCTGTTGGTGTGGCAGGGGTTGGGGTTCGCATTTTTCTCCTCACCCAATATGAACACCATCATGAGCTCCGTCGAAAAAAGTCAGTACGGCCAGGCCTCAGGGTCTGCCGCCACCATGCGGGTGGTGGGGCAGATGGTGAGTATGATCGTGGCGACCCTCTTTTTTTCCTGGCTGTTTGGGGCCCAAAAGGTGGATGAAGTTCAAGCGCCTCTTTTTCTGAAAGCAATGAGGTGGGCCTTTTTGAGTTTTTCGGCCATAGGCATAGCGGGCATCTATTTCTCATTTAATCGCGGACGTATCAACCGTTCTGAAAATTGAAATGAAGCCATCAGGCTGCCTTCCCTGAGCGTAAGCGTGTTGGTTCAGCCCGGAAGCAGTTGGCGGGCTTTTGTTGAGAGATCTGTCTTCGGAAGTTACTTCTCTTCGGTTTGCATGTTGATGCTCCCCAGGTTCATGATCTCATACTCCTTTACCGAGAATGTCTGGCTGGTACTTTCGTTAATTTCGGTCACCTGCATGGTGCTTATCTCACCCGTCTTAAGATCCTTGTGATTGCTTTCCATCAGGAAGCCATTGTACAACCCGCCGGTAAACATCGACGACTGAAAAATGGAGGCGTAAACATCCCGGCTACTTCCTTTTATCTTTTTGGTGATCCAGAATTGAGAGAGATTTTCTTCATCTGAAAATTCGTACTCTTCGCAGGGGTAACCCAGGATATTTTTGGTCCGTCCGGTCTTTTTAACATTGGGATGGACGTAGTCTATTTCGGCCGTTTCTACTTCCTCTTCTTCATTCTCCAGATCCTTCCAGGTTTCCTGGTCGGTGAGATTGCCCATTCCAAAGGCAATGCCCGATTTTTTGCCGTTTTCGTCCGATAGGATGAGCGTAACATTGTTGGTGAAGTCCATCAGGAACAAACCGGTGCCGGGGGCATTGTTGTTTTTTGGTTCTCCCGATAGAAACTCATAGGCAAAGTTGGGCTCGCCGGGGGTGGCATAGGTCACAATCTCCCCTTCGTTGGTCGTTTTCCCATTTTTGTTTTGCGTTTGGAAATGCATCTTAAGCATGAAGGTAAAATGGTAACTGTCGGCCATATTAACAGGCTCGGACGAAACGCCCATCTTCCCCAGAATGTTCGACATGCGGCGCTGCTGTTTTTCTTCGGAAGTTAATACCTTCCCGGTCGAATCTGTTTCCTGATTTCCTTCCAGTACCTTATCAAAGCCTTCATCAATTTTCTCGTCAATTTTCTCGTTAGCCCTCTCCTCTGCCTTTTGTTCTATCTTTTCAGAGGCTTTTTTGGTTAATTTCTCAAGAAATTTCTGACCAGATGAGGGAACTGAAACAGATAAACATAATAAAATAATCGCTATGAATGTGAGTCGCTTTTTCATAATCGTTGTTTTAGTGATAATCAAATAATTACAGCTGGATGTGAACAAATAATTATGAGACTAATGACAAAAAATACCACAATTATGACCTGAAGTCAATAGTTTCAATCCAAAAATTCGGATTCTGGTTCCTGAATAACTTTTGAAAAACCCAAGCCAAAATCTTAAGGTCTTTAGCTTGCGGGGATCGATGGATTAGAGAATCATAGGCCCTAATTTTTAAAAAATTTATAAAGACTACTGGCCCCTGTTTCCCCGTTAACCCTCACAAAATAGATGCCTTTGGGAAGGCTGGCAATGGAAATGGGTTGTTTTACCTGATCCGCATTTAGGGTTTTGAGTAAAATGCCTGATACGGAATATATTATGGCCGACTCGATGGGTTCTCCTCCCTGGATTTGAATCCAGTCGGTGGCAGGGTTGGGGAAGAGACGTATGGCTGTTTTCTCCATCGGGCGGATTCCGCTGCTGATGGCGAACTCAGCCAGGGCCTGGATGTCTTCCGAAAGCCCTGCGAGAGTGAACAGCAAGGTGTTGTCCTGAGGTGTGAGCTCGGTTTTGTATTCTACCCCGTTTAGGGCAAAAGAGACCACCTGGTAATTGGTTAGGGGAGTGAGGGTGAATAGATGACTTGCCCCTGGCAGAAGGCGGGTTAAACCGGAGGGCTCTATGATGCCGCCCATATCGCCAACAACCGAGCTGGAAACGGTGTAATAAAGCGTTTCGTAAGCGCCTATCTCGACCAGCTCCTTAATAATTCTGGAATCCCCATCCAGATCAGTGGTGAAAAATGGTAATCCCGTTACATCGGGCATTCCGGCATCCAGCAGGGCGGAGTTGAGTCCTACATGGTAATCGGCATTCAGTGCTTGCTCCAGTTCAACAGCCTGGGGCAGCCCTATGAAGTCTATGGGATTCACAAAGTGTGGATGATTTCCTGAACCCTCATTGGTGCTTTCCAGGGTAATCAGGTTGGTGATGCCCGGGGCTGCCAGGAAATTTTCTATGGCCGAATATTTTACAAGGGTGGTTTCGTCAATCCGGTCAAATTGAAGATTGGACTCATAGGGTGTTTGGTTCCCCCAAATAACGGTGTTAATAATCTCCCCACCCTGATCCGCAAAAAGACCTGCTCCACCGTCCGACTGGTTGGCCACTATCGTGTTGTTCACCACCAGACCATTACCCTGGATGTGAATGCCACCTCCATTTCCGCCGGCAATATTGTTGGTTATGAGGTTGTTGGCGGAGATGCCCCCATTCAGAAATCCAACACCACCAGCTTTATTTACCGATGCATTCCCGACGATTACAGAATGGTGGATCCTTCCCACCAGATCGGTTGAGGATTCAATGAAGATACCCCCACCTTTTCCTTGTAGGGTTGGCGTTTCTTGCCCGGCATTGTTGTTATAGATTACCGAATATTGAACCTCTCCACCCAGGTTGAGCATCACTCCGCCACCGTTGTTGTTAGCGGTATTGTTATAGATTTGGCATCCTTTGATGAGACCACCCTTGAAAAGATAGGCCCCGCCACCATCCACTTCGGCTGTGTTTTGCCGGATGTGACAGTTTTCTATCATTCCTCCCTCGTGGATGTGCAGGCCTCCTCCCCGCCTGGAATAGGGAAGATAGTCTGTATTGGACGCTGTGCTGTTGCCATGGGTGATGATCAAATCTTTAAGAACAGCCGTGTTGTCGGTGCCAAGTGGAAAGAAAACCACATGGTAACTGTTGTCGGAGTCATCGTTTTCAACGCCAATGTCACCACTGAGAATGGTGGCATTGCCCTCCTCGAAGAGGTCGGAAGGCCGCTCCTCCAGGGTGGATTCCGTTCCTGAGAAGCCCCCGATGACCGTCACCCCATTGGCGGGGATAAACGACCGGCATCGTTCTTCGAAGGGAGGAATAGTCCCATCGATAAAGGGATTGTGACACACGGTGGGGAGATAAGTGCCACCCGCCACCCAGATCTCTCCCCCATTGTAAAATGCCGCCGTATCGATGGCCGCTTGAAGGTCGAAGGTGGCAGTTTCCCATGTGTTATGAGAGGTGGAGGTGGCGAAAGCAATACCTCCCCCGGCCTCTGTTTTAACCATTATCCGCACCTGTGAAAGGGCTGATAGCGGGAAGGAAAACAGGATTGCTCCGATAAATATTAGGGGGAGATGTTTTCTTATATGATAGTAGAATTGGGTCATAAGATTTAAGATTTTATAAAGGTGATTGAAGGGTGATTTGTCAGGAATAAAAAAAAGAGCAAAGCTTGTCGTAAAGGCCAAAATCACTAAAAACGAGCCGGCTTATTGAATCAATAAGATTGGATGTTCGAAGAGTTCGTGCATGTTTTCATAGCCATCATTCATTTGGTTTTGGGCATTAAAGGATCAGGTTGAATTACATTCAATAAACAGTCAAATAACAATGATTCCATCAGAATAGTTCTGTAAGTTAGAATAAATAAACGTTTCATGGAATGACGAATGGGGGAATAAAAAAGGCTGAACCATCCGGTTCAGCCTTTTGGGATGTTAAAACCCAATGTGTTACTCTATTTTTTAATCAATTTTTGAATCACTTTGTCCCCATTCTCCAGGGTGATAAAAACAAAATATAGGCCTTTCGGAAGAGATGTTATGGTGATGGTTTGTTTTAATTCATCAGAATTAAGTGTTTTCAGTAACTTTCCCGATAAAGAGAATATCTCAGCCGAATAGAGTTGATCCCCTTCAATTTGGATATTATCGGTGGCAGGGTTGGGGTAGAGACGCAAGCCGGATGCCTCGGCTTTTTGGATACCGCTGCTGACCGCAAACTCAGCGATGGCTTCAATGTCTTCCGATAGGTCGGCAAGCGTATACAGAAAGGCGGTCTCCTGGGGGGTGAGTTCAGTCTTATATTCAATTCCGTTTAAGGTAAACGAGGCCACCTGATGGTTTACTTCCGGGGTGAGCGTGAATTGGTGACTGGCCCCTGGAAGGAGACGGGTGACGCCTGATGGTTCCAGTATCCCCCCCATCTCTTCGACCACCGAACTGGTTATCGTATAGTAGAGCGTTTCATAAGCACCAATGTCAATAACGCCCTGGATTATCCTGGGGTTGCCATTCAGATCTGTTTCGGGGATCAGAAGGTCCGTTACATCAGGCGTGCCGGCATCCAGAAGAGCCGATTCCAGACCAATTTGGTAGTCGGCATTTTGGACCTCTTCCAATTGACTGGCATCACCTGGAAGTCCGGTGAAACTCACCGGATTTAAAAACACAGGATGAATGCCTTCGCCACTGTTGTCACTGCTCAGGTTAATGATGTTGGTAAGCCCGGTGCCTTCCTCGAAGTTTTCGATGGCGGTAAAGTCTGCCAGGGTTGTTTCATTTTTCCTGAAAAATTGAACGTTGGTCGAGTAGGGGGTGGCGTTTCCCCAGATCACCGTATTTTTTATTTCCCCTCCGTTGTCTGCGTAAAGGCCTGCACCGTTATCTGCCCTGTTGGCAACCACCGTGTTGTTCAATAACCAGCCGTCAGCCTGCAGGTGAATCCCCCCGCCATTTCCCTCGGTTTGATTGTTGACAATCAGGTTGTTGGTTACGTATCCACCGTTAAAGATGCCCACGCCTCCTCCTTTGCTGCCTGAGCTGTTTGCAAAGATAACTGAGTAGTTGAGGGTGCTGGGATTACTCTCCGGGTCCGATTCAACAAAAACGCCACCCCCTTTACTGGTTGCATAGTTGTTGTAAACGGTCGAATAGCTAACTCGTCCGCCCAGGTATGCTTCGACGCCGCCACCATTTTCGCCGGCTCTGTTTCCGTAAATCCTGCATTTTGAAAGCACCCCGCCTTTATACAAATAAGCGCCTCCGCCAAGGGTGGCTCCGTAATTGTCGGTTAAGATGCAGTTCTCTATAAACCCCCCTCCGCGCGTTTGAACACCTCCACCTCGTTTGGTATAAGGAGTATAGTTGAGGTCGGTTTCGTCGTCGGGGTGATCCTTCCCATTGGCATTGCCATGGGCAATGATGAGGCCTTTAAAAATGGCGGTATTGTTGGTTCCAATGGGGCAAAAAACCACATGATAACTGTTGTCTGTGCTGTCACCAGGCAGGCCAAGGTCTCCGCTCAGAATGGTGGCATTTTCCCCCTCGAAAAGGTTGGCTGGCCTATCTTCACGGCTCTCTTCTGTGCCCATAAAACCCCCAACGACAATAACGCCGTTTTTGGGGACGAACGATCTATTTCGGTCATCTTCGGGGGGGACGGTTCCATCAATGTATGGGTTGTGAAAAATCGTGGGGAGATAGGTGCCTCCGGCGACCCAAATTTCTCCGCCTCCTTCAATGGCGACCGAATCAATGGCCGCCTGAAGATCAAAAGTGGCTGTTGCCCAGCTGGCATGATCTGCGCTATGGGTAAAGGCAACCCCTCCATCTGCTTCTGTCTTTACCATTACCTGAACCTGGCTTATACCTGGGATTGCAATCAGAGAAAGGATGAAAAGGGTTAAAAATATGGGGACATGTCTTTTTAGTAATATGTAGAGTTTTATCATGGGTTAAAGTTGTTTGTGTGATACCTGTGTTTCTAAACTTTGCGCAGCAAGATGGGAAAAATTACCATTCCTTTGATGATGTTTTTTACGGAGGGGGGGATATAAGGTTTGGATTATTGTTTTGTGTAGACATAGTGTATTTTATCTTTCTTTTGAAAAGAAAGACCAGGCAACGAACATTTTGGGCTGTTGGACAGGATTCTGAATTTCGATTTCGGTGTTGGATGGCTCCCTTAAAGGCCGGAACCGTGTGTTGTTGCTGACGCGGGGAGGTAAACTGTTTTGCAGGCATGCAGAGGACGGCCCCGGAGGCCTGAAAACTGACTGGGAGAGGATGTTTGGGAATCGGGAATTTACTTATTCCCTTTCCAGCTGCCATCTGGTTTTTCCCCCTTGTTCCCTTTTTCTACCTCTCTACCTTTTTCACTTTTTCAACTCTTTCTACTTTTTTTACTTCCAGCTTCCGGCTCCCAGCTTTTATTCTCTTCTCTTCTGTTTTTTTACTTTTTCACCTTTCCACCTTTCCCCCTTTTTCACTCTTTTTACTCTTTCTACTTTTTCACTATTTCAACTCTTCCTACCTTTCCACCTTTCCACCTTTCCACCTTTTTCACTCTTTCTACTTTTTTTACTTTTTCACCTTTTCACCTTTTCACCTTTCCACCTTTCCACCTTTCCACCTTTCCACCTTTCCACCTTTCCACTTTTCCACTCTTCTTCTATTAACTGCATCCACCCTGCACGCGGGTGAGTTTTTTCTTAACCGGTTTATCCATCACCGACAGATTCTCCTCAATTTCGGTCAACTTCTTGGCGGCTTCGGTTCTGAAATGGGCAACCGTTACCTCGTGTTTCGAGGGGTTGGCACTGAGTTCCTGTTCACCATAGAACTGTTGTTGAAATACGTTGGCTGTTTCTTTCAATGCCAGGCTGGTTTTGTTGCCATGGTAACGGGCAATCAGGCAGGCTTTTTTTGCCTGCTCAGGTGAGTTACCGTAAAAAATGTTGGTTTTTAATCGCTGGTTCAGCAATTGTCGGTATTCCGGTCGGGTGAGCTCAACGAGAGGGATGTTGATGGCGGTGGCTATATGAAAAGATTTGAAATCTTCCGGGCTGCGCACATCGATTAAATTGTATTGATAATAGTTGTTTACGAGCTCAAAGGCCAGTTTGTCGGCTTCAATTAAACTGGGCTGGCATTCGCCCGAAGCCGCTTTGGCTTCCAGTTTGCTCATAATGTATTCGTTACGTGAGGGACTGGCTATAACCAAAATAAGAATGAGGACCGGAAGGATAGCTGCCAGGGTTTTGCGTTTCCAACTGCCCGACAGGAGGCTCACAGGCCTTTTATTTACCTTGTCTTCGATCATCCCTGTGGCTACAAAGGCAAAGATGGCAACCAGTGTCATCACCATGGCAAAGGTTATCTTCTCCATGCCCAAAGCATCGTACATGAGCAGTGGTCCCAGGCTTTTGGCCATGTACAACTTTTCCAGATAGGGGAAGACTTCCCCAAAGGCAAAGATGCCGATGATGGATCCTGAAATGAAAGCCCATCCGTCTACTTTGCCAACGGCTGCAGCTGCTGCACTGGTCCCCGGACAAAAGCCGCCAATAATAAACCCGGCGCCCATGATAACACCTCCAACCAGTGCGGAATAAACAAAGGTGGGGTTCACAAATATGATGTCTGTATTAAGCAGCCCCAGGTGGGATAATACCACCACACCAAGCATCGCCGTGATGCCGGCGGTGAAAAAGACCCGTAATACCGTGAAGTCGTAACCGTAAAATAAACCTACCAGTTTGCGGGTGGAGGAGAACCCGGCCTGTTCTAAAGCAAAACCAAATCCGATGCCCACAATAAGGGCGATCATATAGTTAAATTCAGGGCTGATGATATCTGGAATTAATGGTGCCATAATGTCTCTTTTACCGGGTTATCCATAATTTTCTGAAGAAATAGGCCAGTGCATAGGCCCCGCCAAAAATGGCCAGCATGGTGATGATGCCGCCAAATGACATCACGGCCATGCCGCTTAAGGCTGAGCCACTGGTGCATCCACGGCCCAGCTGGCTGCCAAAGCCAAACAACATGCCGCCAACAATGGCGCCGATGATCCGGGTGGTGTTGCTGACACCCGGTCCTTTCTCAAGCTTTAGCCCAATGCGGTTGGAGATGGCACCTGATAGAAAGGCGCCAATTAAAACCCCGAGCATCTCGAATACCAACCACGATTTCATGGTGCCATCGGGGTGGTCAGCGGCATAATCCTGATAGTAAGGCGTCGACTCATAGTGCTCGGGGGTAGCCGCTTTTACCGTGGTGATGGCCACGCTCTTCATGGCCCCGCTGGCGCCCAGTCCCCGTCCGGTGATGTAAATGGAGGCCAATAGTACGAATCCCAGCAGCACACCTGCCAGATAAGGATTCATGTATTTCGTGTTTTGTTCCATAACTCGATTGAATAAATTTTGAACCTTCTTTCTTTTCGTTGGGCTTATGGCCTGGTCTGGGTAGGATCCTTTCGGATGCCCTCCTCGTCATCGTCCTCCAGATCCTCGTATCCGGTAAGCATCGCCTTAATGTTCGACGAAGGGGTGTGCCCGGTGGTGGTCATGTAAACATGTATGATGGCGAACATCAATATGAGATAGGCCCCAAACGTATGCAGGTAAGCCAATACGTCCAATGGAATGTCGCTGATGATGATCATGTTGTTTTGGTCGATGGTGCGGTAGAACATGTAAAGGAGTCCGGTAATCACCAGCAAAGGGGCCATCACCAGCTTAAATCCAATATAGGTCAGCGCCTGCAGAGGGTTTAGCTTATTGCGTACCGTCTTTCGGGTGGGATGGCGTTCCCCCTTAAAAATACCATAGGTATAGTAGCGTATTTGTGCCTTGAGTTTTGGGAAAGAGGGGATGTATTGGCGCCACTCACCGGTGGTGAGGTGCCAAAAAATGGAGGTGCCAATCAAAATCAGCAACATCCAGGCAGCTGTCCGGTGGAAAGCAACGGCCTTTTCGTACCCAAACAAGTGAAGGCTGTCGTGTACCTCAAAGCCGGTGAGGGCCAGAAAAAAAATGAGGGCGGCCTGCGACCAGTGCCAGAATCGTTCGAAGCGTTGATAAATATATACTCTTTGCATAGCGTTTATTTTTTTTGAAGTCCTTGTTCCTTATCTGTGAACTTACCCTCAGAGGTCGGCGTTTATCTCTTCGGCCTCAATTTCTTTGTTTTTTATGGAGACCACAACCCTGCCCATCCCATGGAGAAAGACGCCTATCAGGGCGGCAAAAAGCAATAACTTACCCACCAGGTCGAGCCCTGCATTGCTGTCGCGGCCCGGCATATAGAAGTCATCCAGGCCGGCAAGCCTGCTGTTTTCACGCGAATGACAGGCTTCGCAGGATAAGGCTTCTTCTTTGGGGGCTACCATATGGTTAACCGGCCAGTACATCTCCGTCTTAACCCACTCGTATTGACCACTGAAGGGGAGTCCTACCTTCTTCATGCCGGCCTCGGAAGCCAGCTTCCAGTCAAAATCCATCCAGAAAGCGCTGTCTCCCTTTTGGGCCGCCCACAGTTTTGGCTGAATGAGCATCATCGTGTTGGGGTCATAGATTTGATCGCCCCGGTGAACTTTCATGGGGAAGATCTTTGATTCGCCATCCGCGGCAGAACCAAAAATACGGTTTATCTGAACCGGAATGGTGTCTATCTTGTCGCCCAAAACGTAATGGGAGGCATGTCCATTGAACCAATAATATTCGGGTACCACATCTTTTTCCCATCTAAAGGAACCTTTAATCGACATGTAAGTCTCTACCCCATTGGAGTCTGTAACATGATAGGGCTCCCCGTCTTTGAGCCGGCCGGCTTCCGACCATCTCCATTCCATCTTGGTGGGGTTTCCTTTGGCGTAGGTGGGTATGTGGCAGGTCTGGCAGGCTATCCGTTGGGTGTGCAAATCCAGCACACGCTCCATGTGGGGGGTGTTGGAGTGACACTCATCGCACGAGAGGCGGTTCTCATGACTGGAAGAAACCGAATACAGTTTCCCTTTAATTTTATGGTTTTTGGCCGTATGGCAGTCTACGCAGGTCATGTTAATGCCATTGGCGGCCATGTGAACATCCACCTCGCGGGTGGTCGATAACAACGTTTCTTCCAAATCGCCATGTTTCACGTTGTTGCCACCTCCACTGTAGAAGTGACAGGCCCCGCAATTGAACTTGCCGGGACGGCCTACGCTCTGGGCTACTTTCATGAGATTAACCGACCGGTCGGGGTATCCCGACATGGAGGAACCCTTGAAGTACTCTTCACTGTTGTCGTGGCACACCATGCAGTCTACATTTCGTGCGTTTTCAAAGTCAAAGTGGTTGTTGGTCATCCCAAAACCGATATGGCATTTCGAGCAGGACTGCTCGTTGGAGCTGGCGCCAATGCAGAAGTTGTTGATGATGTTGCTTTTACCCATGCTCTCGATGCCCCGGTTTTCAACATAAGATACCCGCTCCCAGTTCCAGTGGCTGGAAGCAATGATCTCTTTGTGGGTGTGGTTGTGACATCTGATACAGGCCTCGGTAACCTCCTGGGGAGACTTAAATACCTTCTGAAGCTCTTCAAACTGCTTGTGATCAACCGAAGGCTCGGGTTTCACCGCATAGGTCTGTTTTAATTTGAATTCGGCCAGATTCTGTAATTGTGGACGATGGGTTAATTGTAGAAATCCCAATGTAATAACGGTGATGATTATGATACCCAGAACAGTGTGTTTCATATTTCTTTAGGTATGGGGGTGAAGTTCATGCTCTTATACGTTCGCAATGTTCAGGAGGTTTCTGTCCCAACCAGGAGGAACGTGCTCCTTAAATAACAAGCTAAAAATAGTCTTTTATCTAAATATGTACGTGTAAGAATAATTGAAAGTATCTAATTTATACGTAGTCTATCTAAGAATAATGACGATGAACGATGAATTGGGACCAATGGGACAGGTTACTGGCCAGGATTAAAGAGAAGAGTTTGCAAATAACAACCAACGGGGGTTAGGGCTTGGTTTTGAAAAATATTGGGCGGAGAATGATTGGGCTGTTTTTTGGTTTGAGCCAGGCATTCTTTTGTGTTCTTTTGAATGAGAATTAAATGTGCCGGGTAGGAAATCGTTTAATTATTTCTTTAAACAATACTACCTTTGAATAATAAAAAGATTTATCGTTATGACCAGGCATTGGATATTGTTAGGTGTTTTATTGTTCTTATTCTCTTTTAGGGGAACTGCCCAAAGTGCAGATCTGTGTAAGAGTGATGCCATCCGGTTCGAGTGGGATCAGGATTATGAGAAATCTGCAGGGCTATACGAAAAGGCCGCCTTGTTGTATGAGGAGGAAGGGAAAATAGATACTATTTGCTTTTTTAAGGCAGGGCAAAACTATGTGCGGATAAAACAGTTTGCGCAGGCTATCCCTATGCTGCAGAGGGTTGTAGCTCTGGAGGGATCCGGGCAGGAAGGCTGGTTCTATCTGGCTGAGGCTTTGAGTGGTGAAGGGAGATACAATGAGGCCCAGGCCAGCCTCGACGAAGGCATGGGGAAATATCCCAACGAGGTTGCGGCCTTTATGCAAAAGAAAGCTGAAGCCGCTTATGAGGCCGGTAAGTATAAAGATGCGTTGGGGATGGTCGATAAAGCCCTGGAAAATGGAGAAACCTCCGCATTGTGGCCGCTTAAGGCTCGTGTGCTGGAACACTTAGGCGAAAGTCATAAGGCCATCGAGGTGTATCGACAGATGTTGGCAGCCAACCCGGGGGATGAATCCTTGACCCTTAAGCTGGGATTCCTGATCTTTAAATCTACTGATGATGCCTATAAGGCCGAGAAAACAAGATATACTGCATTGAAGAACCCCTCGCGGGTGGATTATAGTAATTCCCGTAAGAAACTGGAGAGTGTAGCTCAGGGGTATAACGAGGCCATCCCTTTGTTGGAGTCTGCATTGAAGTCTAAACCCGGTGATACTTCTGTTATGAAATGCCTTTATGTTAGTTATAGCCGGGTAGGCAACAAAGTTAAAGAGGCCGAGTTAAAGCAAAAACTTGGACTTTAATTTTGGCGTCTCTCCATCCCGGTTAAGATCTTTTCCGGATGGCTTTTGCTATTCTTCTATGAGGCAGGGTGCCTGATCCAGAATCTTTTCGAGGGCCCTGTCTGCAACCTCTATGCACTGTTTGCAAGCGGCCAGGCGGCGGGATCTGATCTCCCTGCAATGGGACGATCCTATTTCTGAACAAAATGCCTCTTTGAGTTTTTGCTGATCTTCGGGATGGTTACGAAGAATAAATAACCCGCCATAAAGGGCCCCACAAAGACCTTCAGGTGCTCGTCCGCCCCCATTTCGGGCCATTATGGCAAGAGCTTCAGGGGTTTCTTCATGGCGAAAGATGATGGCTTGTGCGCAATTGTATCCGTAATCGGGGTGGTGAAAATACCACGAAGCCTTTTTTTTTGTCTCGTATAGCATCGGTAGGTGAGGTGGCAGGAATTATAAAAACTGTTCGCTCCATCGGTCAAACTGAACCACTTTTTCAGGTCCGAATTTCATCAGTTTCTTTCTGATTGTTTCGGAGGGAATTTCTCGCCCGGGATTTTTGCCTTTGCTGAAGAAGGTGTCGGTAAAGCAGATGATCTGCTCTTCAATGCTCAGAGGCAGCATTTCGCGATGGGGTAAGGGCAGCTGCTGTCGGATAATCTCCTCCCGGGTGAGCCCGATGCCCGTATGGCGTTCGCATATCAGTGCATGACGGGGCATGCCTTCCTTCTCCAGTAGTTCACGGCCCAGAAATCCATGACAGATGTAGGGGTAGGTGCCGTGACAACCAATTGTGGGGGCGTCAGTTAGGAAAATCCCAATGTCATGGAGCAGAGAAGCCTCGGCAATAAAATCGGTGTCCGCATTCAACTCGGGGTGCTGTTGTGCCACCCACAAAGCTTTTTCGCGAACCATTTGGCTGTGTAAAACCAGTATGTCCCTTGCCGGATGGCCCTCGGGGTAATATTTACTGAAGAGCGGATGAGGCATTTGTTCAGGTGTATTTCTTAACTGTGCCTCTTTTGCAGTATCTCCACAACATCCTCTATGCGGAATCCTTTTTCAGTGAGCAGCACTTCAAGGTGATAGGTGAGGTCGGCGACTTCGTTAAGAAAGAGATCGTCGTTGTGGTCTTTGGCTTCTATCACCGTCTCCACAGCCTCTTCACCCACTTTTTGTGCGATTCGGTTGATGCCTTTCTCAAAAAGGGTGGTGGTGTAGGAACCTTTAGGCATATCCCGTTTGCGTTGATCAATGACGTCCTGCAGTTGAGTCAGAAACCTGATGTCGCTCCTGGATTTGTTGGTTTCGTTAAAACAGGTGTCGTTGCCCGTATGGCAAACCGGTCCTACCGGATTGGCCTTGATCAGGAGGGTGTCGTCATCACAATCGGAAGCGATGGATACCACATTGAGAAAGTTGCCCGACTCTTCGCCTTTGGTCCACAAACGCTGCTTGGTGCGGCTGTAAAACGTTACCTTGCCCGATTCTTTGGTTTTCGCCAGGGCTTCTTCGTTCATGAAGCCCAGCATGAGTACCGTATTGGATTGGGCGTCCTGTATGATGGCCGGAATGAGTCCGTTTCCTAATTTCGAGAAATCTAAGGTCATGGGGATATTAACTTTTTTTTAGGTGTTCAAATGATCCTTGCAATGCACATACATCGTGCAAAGATAAGAAAATGAATCGACTCATCTTCTAATCGGGATCCTTTCTTGAATAAGGTAGTCTTTGAGCTCCGGGATGGGAATCTCATTGAAGTGAAAAATGCTGGCGGCCAGGCCTGCATCTGCCTTTCCCACAGTGAATACCTCTTTGAAGTGTTCCTTTGCTCCGGCCCCTCCGGAGGCAATGATGGGAATGGTGCGTTCTTCCGATAGCCGGGCAAGCGCTTCGTTGGCAAAACCTTGTTTCACCCCATCGTGGTCCATACTGGTAAACAAAATCTCGCCGGCGCCCCGCTCTTCGGCTTCCTGCGCCCAGCTGAATAACCGTTTTTCGGTGGGGATGCGGCCTCCGTTCACCGTCACAACCCATTCGTGGCCTTGTAACTGTTTGGCATCGATGGCCACCACCACAAATTGACTCCCAAAATTTTGTGCCAGATCGCTGATGAGCTGAGGGTTCCGCACTGCCGATGAATTGATGGATATCTTGTCGGCCCCGGCGCTGAGAAGTGCATCGGCATCTCTCAGCTCGCTGATGCCTCCTCCCACGGTAAAAGGCACATTGATGTGACGGGCAATTCGCTTAACAAGGTCTACAAAGGTCTTTCGCCCCTCGTGGCTGGCGGTAATATCCAAAAAAACCAGCTCGTCGGCTCCCTGACTCGCATAAAGAGCGCCCAGCTCAACCGGATCGCCTACCTCTTTGATGTCCAAAAACTTAATGCCCTTGACAGTTTGTCCGTTCCGAATGTCCAGGCAGGGTATGATGCGTTTTGCTAACATAGATTAATCCATTTTTGTATTTCCGTCATCGTAATCTTTCCTTCATATATGGCCTTGCCAAAAATTACGGCAGGGATGCCTGCGCTTTGCAGGCTTTCTATATCCCCCATGTGGCTAACCCCTCCGCTGGCGATGAGGTAGAGATCGGGGTGATGTTTCATAATCTCTTTATAGAGTTCAATTGCCGGCCCCTGAAGCATGCCGTCTTTGCTGATGTCGGTACAGATCGTCTGGGTGATGCCCCGGGTGATGTATCCATTTAAAAATTCAAACAGATCCAGATCCGAGGTTTCCGTCCAGCCCGACACGGCTATCTTCCTGTCGCGCACATCCGAGCCCAGGATTATTTTTTCCGGTCCGTATTGCTCAATCCACCGGGAAAATTCATCCGGGTTTTTAACGGCGATACTGCCTCCGGTCACCATTTGAGCGCCACTCTCGAAGGCGATTTTCAGATCTTCATTGCTTTTTAATCCCCCTCCAAAATCGATGATTAAATGGGTCCGACTGGCAATACGTTCCAATACCTTATGGTTGATAATCTTTCCCGATTTGGCGCCGTCGAGGTCCACCACATGGAGTCTCTGAATGCCGTTGGCTTCAAATTCCAGAGCCACTTCCAGCGGGTTTTCGTTGTAAATCTTTTTGGTTGAATAGTCGCCTTTGCTCAGGCGAACACATTTGCCCCCTATGATGTCGATGGCAGGAATCAGCTCAATGGACCGATTGGCTTTTTCGTGTTTGGTGTTTTTGTCAGAGGGTTTTGATTGATTCATCTTAGTGTCCTTAAATCGCCCACCTCAAACCGGTTATTTTTAATGGGCAGAGGTGGATGTCGGTTGTTGGTTATGGCCCCCTGGAATTTAGGGTTTTCCGGGTTCTGGGATTCGTTACTTTGTCTCCTTTAACTATGGCTTAGTCACGCCAGACTAGAGGGCTAAAAAGTTTTGCAAAATACGTTCCCCTACCTTCCCGCTTTTCTCGGGATGGAACTGGGTGGCGAAAAAGTTGTCTTTCTGCAGTGCCGCGCTAAAGGGATGAATGTAGTGACTCTGTGCCGCTGTGTGCTGCCCTGTAGGGACATAAAAACTGTGCACAAAATAAACAAACTCCCCGTCTATGGAAACATCGAACAGAGGGGCCTTGATTTCGGTGAGACTGTTCCAGCCCATGTGGGGAATCTTATAGTTTTGGGAATTGTCAGCAGGTAAAACAAATTTCCTGACAGGCTCGTCAAAAATACCCAAACAAGGGGTGTCCCCCTCTTCAGAATGGCTGCACATGAGCTGCATGCCCAGGCAAATGCCCAAAACCGGTTGCTGTAAACTCGTGATGAGCTGGTCGAGGCCCTCTTTTTTCAGGAAAGCCATGGTGTTGGCGGCTTCGCCAACTCCGGGAAAAATAACCTTGTCGGCCCGGCGGATGACCTCATGGTCGGCCGTAACCTCCGCCTCGAATCCTAAACGCTGAAGTGCAAAATCCACCGACATGATGTTGCCGGCATTGTATTTAATGATAACGATTTTCATAGTTCTCTTTACTGCATAAGTTCATCTATCATTTTTACCAGTCGGGCAAACTCCTCTTCATTGAATAATCGGGTAAGAAGAACAATCTCTCCCTCCTTATTAATGAGTACATTGCGGGTTACCCCCGCCTTCTTTTCGGCGAACAACCCAAAAATGTCGGCATTGGGGTCGAGGGCCAGGGGATAAGTGATACCGGTTTCCCGCGAAAATTTCTTTAATGTTTCCAGAGGCTCATCCCTGTCTATTCCCACAACAATCAGCCCTTTATCTTTATGCTTTTGCCAGATCTCCTTCTCTATATGGGGCATCTCTTTTCGGCAAACCCCGCACCAGCTGGCCGTAAACTGAAGCATGATGACCTTTCCCCGGTTGGCTTTAAGACTGAATTCCTCACCCGTATCCAGCGTTGTGGTAAAGTCAGGGGCTTTATCTCCTGTTTTGACAATGTAGCCGCGCTGGTCGACCTGGCAAAAGAGGGTGGAGGTCCATAACAAAGCGACCAGTAGTAAGAGGTTTTTCTTGTTCATGCGTTTACGTTTAAGATGGCTCAACAGAGCCTGGTGTTGGTGGTCAGGCAAAAACAATGGTTTTGTTTTTGTAAACCATCGTTTTTCGTTCGATGTGCGCCTTTACCGCCCGTGAAAGTACAATTTTTTCAATATCTCTCCCTTTTTGCATCAGGCTCTCCACGGTGTCGTGATGCGAAATGCGTATCACATCCTGATCAATGATGGGTCCTTCATCCAAATCGGAGGTGACATAGTGACTGGTGGCCCCAATGATTTTTACGCCCCGCGAATGGGCTGCATGATAGGGCCTGGCACCTGCGAAAGCCGGTAAAAAGGAGTGGTGAATATTGATGATCCGATTGGGATAGGCGCTGCTGAAGGCCGGTGATAGAATTTGCATGTACCGCGCCAGCACAATAAAGTCTATCCGATGATGGGCCAGCAACTCAAGCTCTTTCTTCTCCTGTTGCTCCTTGTTCTCCTTAGTCACCGGAAGGTGATGAAAGGGGATCTTGAACTGAGCAGCCACCGGTTCAAGGTCCCGATGATTGCTGATGATGAGGGGAATGGCCAATTTAAGCTCTCCGGCCTGATAACGGGCCAGTAAGTCGTAAAGGCAATGCGAACTCTTGGATACGAAAATCGCCATACGGGGAGTGTCTTCCGAGAATTTCAGATCCCACTTCATTTTAAAAGGTTCACCCAGAAGTGCTGCGAAGCGGGAGCCAATTTCATCCTTGGAAAGGAGAAAGCCCTCCAAATCCCATTCCACACGCATAAAAAAGTGCTGTTCGTCGTGGTTGGTGTGCTGGTCCAGGGCCAAAATGTTTCCTTTATTCTGGTAGATAAATTGGGTTACACCGGCCACGATTCCCTTTTGGTCGGGACAATGCACCTTTAAAATGACTTTGTTGGATGGATTCATTGGTGTTTTATTTCCTTTTCGACTCCAAAAGTAATAACTTAAAACCAAACAGAGCGAATTTTACTTATTTTGACACATGGCTTCCTGCTTGTGAAATGCCAAATGGTTAGGGTTGCCTTAGTTTTTTAATGAAATCCATAATCGGCTCAGGGGTCTCCCCATTTTGCTCGAGTAACTTGATGAAAGCGCTGCCTACAATGCCTCCCTGTGCATATTGGCAAACCTGCGAAAAGGTTTGGTAATTGCTGATGCCAAAGCCCACGATACGTGGATTTTTAAGGTTCATTCGGTTGATTCGGTCAAAGTAAGCCGTTTGCTCGTCGGAAATGGATGCTTTGGCTCCCGTAACTGCTGCCGATGAAACCATGTACAGAAAACTGGTGGTGGCTTCGTCCAGCTTTCGAATCCTGTCTTCAGGGGTCTGGGGGGTAATCAGAAAAATATTACTGATCCCGTATTCCTGGAAAAGAGGCTGATATTGATCCAGGTAGGTTTCCAGTGGCAGGTCGGGGAGAATGACCCCGCTGACGCCCGTTTCTGCACATTTCCTGAGGAAGTTCTCCATGCCCATCTTTAGAACGGGATTGATATAGCCCATTAAAATGATGGGTATGGAAACGGATTCCTTTAGACCCGATAGTTGCTCAAAAAGGATTTTTAGGGTCATGCCGTTTTTTAATGACTGCATGCTGCTGTTTTGTATCACAGGGCCATCGGCAAGGGGGTCGGAGAAGGGCATGCCAATCTCCACAAAGTCGGTTCCGGCTCTCTCCAGTGTCTTTAAGATGGGCTGAGTGCTGTTGAGCGCGGGATAACCCGCTGTGAAATAGATGGAAAGCAGGTCTTTCTTTTTCGAAAAAAGGGTGTTGAGTTTATTCATGGGGTGCAGTATTTGATCTTTATTCCGAAGGATCCGGTATTGGTTTTTGGTTCAGGGCTTTAGGCAAAACTAAAATTGAAGGGTTTTCATATAAGTCTTCATATCCTTATCGCCCCGGCCCGAGAGGTTGATCACCACGTTTTCGTCCGGTGTAAACGAGAGTTGGTTTAAGGCCGCTACCGCATGGGCCGACTCCAGTGCAGGGATGATACCCTCTGAACGGGTGAGCATGAGCGCGGCATCGAGTGCTTCCTGATCGGTGACGGACAGGTAACGGGCCCGGCCATTCTTCTGCAACCAGCTGTGTAAGGGGCCTATTCCGGGGTAGTCCAGCCCCGCCGAAATGCTGTAAGGCTCAATAATCTGACCATCATTGTCCTGGATCAGGTAGGTCATGCTTCCATGAATCACACCCGTGTCGCCCATGGCAATGGAGGCCGCTGTCTCCCCTGAAGCCAGACCTTTTCCGGCCGCCTCGGTACCAATCAGTTTAACATCCGGATGGTCCAAAAAGTGATAAAAGGCGCCCGCCGCATTGGAGCCCCCTCCTACACAGGCAATCACATAATCGGGCAGAGTGGTCCCGGTTTTTTCTTTGAGTTGTACCTTTATTTCGGCACTGATCACCGACTGGAGCCTTGCGACCAGGTCGGGGTAGGGGTGTGGTCCCACCACCGAACCAATGAGGTAAAAAGTGTCGTTGGGGTGGGCTATCCAGTCGCGCAGCGCTTCGTTGGTGGCATCCTTAAGGGTGCGGCTGCCCGAAACGGCCGGGACTACCTGAGCCCCCAGCATCTTCATTCGGGATACGTTAGGCGCCTGGCGCTCGATGTCGGTCTCTCCCATGTAGACAATACACTCCATTCCCATAAGGGCACACACGGTGGCTGTGGCAACCCCGTGTTGCCCGGCACCCGTCTCGGCGATGATGCGTTTCTTTCCCATCTCCCGGGCTAAAAGAATCTGTCCGATGGCGTTGTTTATCTTGTGACTCCCCGTGTGATTCAGGTCTTCGCGCTTGAGCCAGATGTGGCAGCCGTATTGATCCGAGAGCCTTTTGGCATGATAGAGTGGCGAAGGCCGCCCCGCGTAGTCGCAAAGCAATGAGTTAAACTCCTTCTGAAAGGAGCCCGAGGATAGAATGCGCAGATAGTTTTTCCTGAGATTCTCGATGTTGGGGATGAGCATCTCGGGAATGTATGCGCCCCCAAAGGGCCCATAGAAGCCTTTCTGGTCGGGATGGTAAGTTGTTGACATATCTTCTTGTGTTCGTGTTAATGGGTAATAATCTATATGTAGTGGTTACTTTGCTGCCCGGATTTGCTGGATGAAGCGCTTAAGCGCCTCGATGTCTTTGACTCCTGGTTGCGTTTCAAACCGGCTGTTGAGATCAAGAGCATAAGGCTTTACCGGACATTCGTCGAGTAATGCGTTGGCGTCCTCTTCTCCAATGCCGCCACTTAAAAAAAAAGGTAGGGCCAGGGGGGCGTCTTTCAGGAGCTGCCAGTCAAATTTGCGCCCGCTCCCTCCGTGTGAGGGGGTAGCAGTGTCGAACAGAAAGAAATCGCAGGCCTCTTTATAACGCTCGATCCCTTTAAGGTCGGTTGCCGTTTTTAAACTAAACGCCTTTATGACCTCTAGTCCCTGGTTTCTGAGCGCCTGACAGAGCTCCGGGGACTCCTGCCCATGAAGTTGAATGGCATCCAGCTTGAATTGTTCAAGCGTGGACTGAATTTGTGTTAAGGTGCTGTTCACAAAAACGCCAGTCTTACAGATCTCATTAGGAATGAGGTCCAGAGTAGTCTGGGTCAGTTCATGGCCGGCAAAACGCGGGGAGGCTTCGTAAAATATGAAGCCTATATAATCAGGCCGAAGCTTTATCAGCTCCCGGATATTGTCGGGATGGCGCATGCCGCACACTTTTATCTTCATCAGGATGTTTTTTTAAATGGTGCCGTTTGTTTTACCCCTGTTGGGATTCCAATTTGGTCAGTTCTTCCTTGAATTTTTGACATGCCTCTCCGGGGCGGGCTTGTTTCATGAAGTATTCACCCATCAAAAAGCCCTTGAATCCGGCCTCTTTCAGGAACTTGAAATCGCCTGCGGAATGAATGCCACTTTCGGCAATTGCCGGTAGGTTAGATGGAAGAATGGAAGCCAGGTTGGCAGCATGTTGAAGGTTCACCTCAAATGTTTTCAGATTGCGGTTGTTGATGCCTGCCAAATCCACGTAGCTGTTGAGCAATTCGGCTTCCTGTTCGCTGTGTAATTCCATTAATACCTCCATGCCCAGTTCCCGGGCCAGGGCCGCCAAATCGTTGGCCCGGGTTTTGTCCAGAATCGCCGCGATGAGCAGGATGGCGCTGGCCCCAATGGCTTTTGCCTCATACAGCTGATAGGGGTCGATGATGAAATCTTTACGTAAAAGAGGCACTTGCACCAGGTCGCGGGCTTCACACAGGTCCAGCTGGTGTCCGCCAAAAAAACGGGCATCGGTTAATATGGAAATGCCGGCAACCCCTGCCTTTTCATACGCCGGGGTGATCTCCTTTACCTGCGCTTTTTCATGAATCAACCCTTTCGATGGAGACTGGCGCTTAAATTCGGCAATTACCGGAAAGTCAGGATGAGAAAGCAGACTGTTCTTCAGAGAGGGAACAGCGGTGGAGAAATGGCGGTATTGGGCCAGTTCCTTTATGGATACCTTTTTTTTGGCCGCTTCTATTTCCTCTTTTTTGTGTAAAACTATTTGATCGAGTATGTTCATGATAAGGTGTCGCGTTGATGGTTCTTTTTGTTTGGCAGAGGCAGGGTTAGCTCTGCAGACCCAGCAGGGTGGACAGTGTCCTGGCTGCTTTTCCTTCCATTAATGAAACCGAGGCCTGTTCTTGGCAATCAGCCATAGACCTGGCCGGGTTTATGGTGTGGATGGCTAAGGTGGCATTGGCAATTACCGCGTTGTTTTGCGATGGGGTTCCTTTTCCCTCCAGCACCGTTTTAAAAATCTTAGCCGAATCTTCCACCGTACTGCCTCCTGCAATCGAGTCGGGGGTGTTCATGGGTAAATTCAGATCTTCGGCTGTCAATAATTGTTCGCCTTCCTGAAAGATGACCTTGAAGGGGGCCGTCAGTGAAACTTCATCGTACCCGTCCAGGCTGTGAACGATGGAAAACCGGGTGTCGGTTTGCTGATAGATGTACTGGTAGAGTCGGGCCAGCTCTAAATCAAAAACCCCGATCAGCTGGTTTTGGGGACTGGAGGGATTAACCATAGGTCCCAGCATGTTGAAGAAGGTTTTGATGCCCAGCTCGCGACGAATGGGCCCCACTGCTTTCATGGCAGGATGGAACATTGGTGCGTGAAGAAAACAGATCCCTGCCTTATCCAATTGCTTTTTTAATACGTCGTTGTTGTTGGAGAACCGATAGCCTAAAAATTCCATTACATTGGAGGATCCACACGACGAGGAGACACCATAGTTACCGTGTTTGGCCACTTTGTAGCCCGCACCAGCGACCACCAGTGAGGCAAGGGTGGAGATGTTGAAGGTGTTTTTGCCATCGCCGCCCGTGCCGCACATGTCGATGGTCTCGAATTCCGATAGATCTACTCTTTGACAAAGTTCCATCAAGGCATCGCGGAAGCCCGATAACTCCTCCACCGTTACGGCACGCATCATAAAAACCGAAAGAAAAGCAACCACTTCGGAGTTGGTGTAGGTCTCCGAAGTGATGTTAACTAACACTTCTCTGGCTTCCTGCCTGCTGAGGGTATTGTGGTTAAAAAGCCTTTTTAATGTAGGTTGTAACATGTGACTTAATTTTTTTTGGTTGAAGGTAAGTGAACTGTGAGGGGTGTTAAAACAATTGCCCGGCGCTCAAACTTCATGACCGGGCAGAACGGGCTTTAACCCTCAATCCAGTTTTTAATCATCTGCTTGCCGTGTTCAGTCAGCACCGATTCGGGATGAAACTGTACGCCTCTAACGTCGTATTCGTTGTGGCTAAGGCCCATGATTTGCCCCTGCATGTCGCGGGCTGTGATCCTGAGGGAGGATGGAAGATCCTTCTCATTAACCACCCATGAGTGGTAACGCCCCCCCATGAAGGTGTCGGGCAGCGTGTTGAACAGGAGTTCCTGCCGGTCGCAAACGGAAATGGGCGTGGCTACGCCATGAAAAACACGGGACAGATTGCGAATGCTGCCGCCAAATACTTCGGCAATGGCCTGGCAGCCTAAACAAACCCCAAATATCGAGTGGGTAGGCGCCAACGCTTTGATCAGTGGCTTGAGTATTCCGGCTTCATCAGGGATGCCGGGTCCTGGCGATAAAACAATCTTGTCATATGCGGCGGCCTGGTCAACCGTGATCTGGTCGTTGCGGAACACATGAACTTCCTGGTTGGCTACCTCTTCCAGGTAGTGTACCAGATTATAGGTGAAAGAGTCGTAGTTGTCGAGAACCAATATCTTCATTTCGGGTAATTTTATAATTAAAAATCTTGAGCCATCTTAATAGCTTTCTTTAGGGCGCCCAGTTTGTTGTTAACTTCCTGTAACTCCTTTTCTTCCACCGATTCGGAAACAACGCCCGCCCCGGCCTGGTAAAAGAGACGGTTGTTTTTGCTCAGGAAAGAGCGGATGATGATGGCCTGATTGACGCTGCCATCAAGTCCAATCTTACCGATGCATCCCCCATAAAATCCACGGTTATGTGGTTCGTATTCGTTGATCAGTTGCATGGCCCGGTATTTTGGGGCCCCCGACAGGGTGCCGGCAGGGAAGGTGTCGGCCATAACCTGGGATTCGTTGTGGGGCTTTCGTAATTGCCCTGTCACTTCCGAAACCAGATGCAATACATGACTGTAATATTGTACTTCCTTGTAGGTTTTGACCTCTACTTTGCGGCAGTTGCGTCCAAGGTCGTTGCGGGCTAAATCGACAAGCATGACATGCTCCGCATTTTCTTTGGGGTCCTGGCTGAGTTCTTCGGCCAGCTCTTTGTCTTTTATATCATTGCCCGAGCGCTTAAAGGTGCCGGCAATGGGGTTTATGGTGGCCAGCCCCTGGTCAATAACCAGCTGGCTCTCGGGTGAAGAGCCCATCAGCCGGTAGCCGGTGTAATCGAAATAAAACAGGTAGGGCGATGGGTTGATGTGACGAAGAGCTCTGTAAACATTAAATTCATCTCCCTTGAATGCCTGCGAGAACTGTCTGGAAAGCACTATCTGGAAAACATCCCCCCGGAAGCAATGTTGTTTGCCCAGAGTGACGAGTTTTTTGTAAGCCTCCTCGTCCAGATGTGAAATCTCCTGGTCTATCGGCTGAAAACGGAAAGAGGGGATCGTTCGGTTTTTCAGTGTTTGAAGCACTTCCTGGAAATGGGTGCCTTCCCCCGGATTTAAATGTTCTACCAGAAAGAGTTGGTTGGTGAAATGGTTGAAGGCAATTACCGACTGGTAAAGATGGTACCGGATATCCGGAATGGAGTGCGGGGCTGCGGGATCAATATCGAGTTCCAGGTCCTCGAAATAACGAACGGCATCGTACGCCGTATAGCCATAAAGACCCGAGGCAGGGACCGGACAGCTCTCAGGCTGCTCTATCTCGAAGCTGTCGAGAAACTGTTGCATCATGGCAGGAACCGATTCCCCGGCGGGTAAACGGGTCTCGGTTTTGCTGCCATCGGGATAGTGGCATTTAAGGGTCTCCTTCTCAACCACAAAACCGGCAATGGGATTAAAACAAATGAATGAGAGTGAGTTGTTGCCGCCATGATAGTCGGAGCTCTCCAGTAAAATGGTGTTGGGGAAGAGATCCCGCATCTTAAGGAAAATGCTGACCGGCGTTACGATATCACCAATGTGGGCGGGAACGCGCTGGCAGGTGAGTTGTAAAGGATGTTTTTTCATGAGAAAGTGTTTTGTCTAAAGCTTAAAATGCAAAAAAGGCTTGCCGAAGTTCGGCAAGCCTTTAGTATTGTGATGTTTACAATAGTTCATGAGGGCGTAGCCTTCACCTCGATTGAGGAAGGAAAGAATGACGCCACCACCAAATATTGCAAATAAGTCTTAACATGATTGTTGGTTTGTTATGATTTTGCAAGTTTAAGCAATGATTTGTAAAAATGCAAGTTCGTTTTGAGAAAAAATGATTTTTTGATCTTTGGGAAGGACCCGGTGCCATAATTTTCAGCGGTTTCGGCCCGTTTAGAGGGGAATTATTTTTTGTTTAGCTTCTGTTTGGCTTTGGCATAGTCGTCTTTCCGCCTGGGGTTCATGGGAAACCGGCCCTGGAGCACCCGTTTTTCCTGTTCGAGAACCTCGCCAATGGCCCATAGGGAGGTGAACCCGAATATGGCACTTATCGAGGAGAGTGCCAGGGTTTCGATGAAGAGCGAGAGAAGTGCCGTGGAGAGGCCCATCACCAGAAATATTATCCAAAACCGCTTGGAAAAATAGTATTCGGCCTGGATCGTGACCCAATAGAGAATCGTGATGATGATAAAGGCAGCTCCACCTATTAAAATGCCATTCCAGTTGAGTGCTTCCATAGTTTTGGATGTTAAGTGTAGCTTCGGTTGGGGTTGCGTTTGGCGTAACCCTTTCTGGCCCGCTCGTACTGAAGAAACATCTCCCGAATGCTGAACAGACAGGAAAAGCCCAGGACCCCAATGAAGATGCTGAGCCAATTGTTGTGGATGAAGAGAGATGCACCACACAGCAATAACCCGGAAACTAAAAAGATCCACCAGGGTTTCTTCCCCCAGCGGTATTCAAGCCAGATCACCAGTGGATGAAACGATCCGATAATGAAAAAAGTGGCCAGTCCAATTAAGAGTCCCTCGTAATTCATTTCAACAGTTTTTTCCGATTGTTTGGGAATGTCCGTTCAACAAGATAATTAAATTTCTGGTAGGTTTCTCTATTTCAGCGCTTATTTCCAGGGCGGAAAGTAACCAGACATCCGCCCATGGTTACTTCTTTTCCTACTGTTTGGCAAGCGGTTTTGTTGGTTCTATATTCTTGCGCGAGAAACTACCGCCAGTTGATCTTCCTTGTATTCCTGGTTTTTGAGAAATGGTCGGGCAGATTGTTTAATATCGCGTTTTTTAACCGTTCGATGAGTAAGTGGCGGTAAAAATTTTGATGAACCACGATGCTCACCTCTCTTACAGGCTCGGGCTCTTCAAAATGTCTTACAAAGGGGAGGTCGTTGGTCCCATCTACCGATAGCTCAGGGACCAGCGTGTAGCCAATGCCTTTGCGTACCATTGCCTTTAGGGCTTCAATGCTTCCACTTTCATAAAAGAAACCGAAGTTGTTGGTTTGTTTCTTTTGTCCGCAAATCTTTAGGGTTTGGTTCCGGAAACAATGCCCCTCGGTGAGAATCAGTACTTTGGCCGGATCGATCTGCTGGCCAACGATCCGTTTACTGCTCATGAAGGGATGGTCGTAGGGGGCGTAAAAAAGAAATGGTTCGCAAAAAAGGGGAATTTCCCGAATCTGTTTTTCCCGGGCAGGGGTAACCATGAGGCCAACATCTATTTCATCGTTGTGAAGGGCTTTCAGGAGCTTTTCCGATTCAATCTCCTCGATGCGTAGTTGGGTGTTGGGATTGTCTTTAACAAACTGGGGAAGAAACCGTGGAATGAGATAGGGAGCCAGCGTAGGAATGATGCCCAAACGAAACTCCCCTTCGATGCTTTGTTGTTCCCAGGCCGCGAAATTTCGCAGATCCGCTATATCCCTTAAAATCTGGCGCGCCCGTTTAATGATCTCTTTTCCGGGAGCCGTTGGCTCAATGGGTTGTTTGGTGCGGTTAAAGATTTGAACATCCATCTCCTCTTCCAGCTTTTTTATTTGCATGGTTAGCGTGGGCTGAGTCACAAAGCAGCTTTCTGCCGCATGTACAAAGTGCCGATGGGTATCGAGTGCCACAATGTATTCGAGCTGTTGAATGTTCATGGTCAGGGTTTTGTGGGTGCAAAAAACGGGGACATGGTCCCCGTCGTTAACTTATTCAAACATGTCGCGCATTCGGCTAAAGAAGCCTTGTTGGTCCTGGGTCTCATTGGGTTTGAATGTCTCCGATTCGTTGAGCTTTTCAATGGTCTTTTGCTCATCCTTCGACAGGTCTTTTGGAATCCAAACATTAATATGAACCAGCAGATCGCCCCGGGAATAACCGTTCACATCGGGAAGCCCTTTGCCGCGGAGGCGTAAAATTTTTCCGGGTTGGGTTCCTGCATCAATCTTAACCTTAACCTTGCCTTCCACTGTTGGAATCTCCCGGGGTGTTCCTAAAATAGCCTCGGGTACACTTAATTGAAGGTTGTAGATGAGGTCGCGTCCATTGCGAATGAGTTCCGGGTGTTGCTCCTCCTGAATTAATACCAGCAGGTCGCCATTGACCCCGCCTCTGCGGGCTGCATTACCTTTGCCCGACACTGAAAGCTGCATGCCTTCCTCTACCCCTGCCGGGATGTTGATGGAGAGTACTTCTTCGGAGCGCATCAGCCCTTCGCCATTACAATGAGGACATTTCTTGGTGATGGTGCGTCCCTCGCCGTTGCAGGTGGGACAGCTGGAGGTGGTTTGCATCTGCCCCAGAATGGTGTTGGAGATGCGCGTGACCTGTCCTGACCCTTTACAGGTTGAACAGGTATTGAAGGCCGAGCTGTTTTCCGCCCCTGTGCCGTTGCAGTGGGAGCAGGCCACCAATTTCTTGACCTTAATCTTTTTTTCAACGCCGTTGGCGATCTCACTAAGGGTGAGTTTTACCTTTACCCGAAGGTTAGAGCCTTTATTTACTCTCTGGCCGCGTTGCGAGCCGAAGCCTCCAAAACCGCTAAATCCGCCTCCAAATCCGCCTCCGAAGATGTCGCCAAAATGAGAAAAGATGTCTTCCATGGTCATTCCACCACCAAAGCCACCACCTGCAGCCCCACCAACGCCGGCATGCCCGAATTGGTCGTAACGTTGCCTTTTCTCGGCATTGCCCAATACCTCGTAGGCTTCGGCGGCCTCCTTGAACCTTTCTTCAGCCTCTTTATCTCCGGGGTTCTTATCGGGGTGATGCTTTATCGCTTTTTTGCGGTAGGCTTTTTTAATCTCTTCTGCACTGGCTTCTTTTGAAACGTCAAGTACTTCGTAGTAGTCTCTTTTTGACATGATATTGGTTTTATTCGCCTACAACAACTTGTGGATAACGGATGAGTCTTTCGTTGAGCTTATATCCTTTTAGAATGCAATCGATAATTTTCCCTTTCATCTCTTCCGAGGGGGCAGGTATCTTGGTTACTGCTTCGTGTAATTCGCTGTCGAACACCTCATTCTGTGGTTCTATGCTGGTAATGCCCTGCTGTTTGAGGTAGTCCTTGAATTTATTGTGGATCAGGTCGATGCCTTCCTTTATGGCGGCAAGGTCCTTGGCGCTCTTGAGGTTCTCCTGTGCGCGGTCAAAATCATCGATTACGGGAAGCAGATCTAACAATATGCTTTCGCCGGCATGTTTGGCCAACTCCATTTTTTCTCTCAGGGTGCGTTTCCGGTAATTGTCGTACTCAGCGATGAGCCTCAGGTGCTTGTCGTTGAGGTCTTCAATTTGTCGCTTGAGCAACTCTTTTTCATCTTGTGCATCCTGGCGTGCTTCCTCACAGCCCTCTTCGTTTAACAGTTTCTCGTCGGTGGCTGCCTCCTTTTGTTTGGTTTGGGCAGCCTCTTGTTCTTTAGCAGGACGTTGGGTTTTCTTTTTCTCCTGATGTGATTTTTTTTGGGTCATATCTTAAAGCTATTTTCTCCATAATTAAATTGGCGCACAAAGGTATGCAATTTCTTTGCCATTGAAAAAACAGGGACAATTTGACAGGTGTTCGTGCAAAAGTGCGTTGCAAGCTGTGGTAAAAATGACAAAACAGTACCGGGTAAAGGAACCCGATACTGTTTCTATGTTATTCTCTTCGTAATTGGTGTGCGGTGGCTCTAACGTGCCAGTTGCTCGATGGTGTGCCTGATCTTTTCTATGTCCTGCGAGGCTGCCACAATGCGGCCATCACCATCTATCAAATAGTTGGTCAGCTTATTCTGGTTGTTAAACTCTTTAACTATTTGAGATTCCCGGCCCTTGAAATCGCATATGTGGGAGAAGCTGTCCAGCTCGTCCCGGTCAATGGCCTGAAGTAGCGGAGTCCTGAAGCGGTCCAGGGAGATACTTACAATTTCAAAACCCTTCCCTTTGAGAAAAGAGCTGTTTTTATAAGATTCCAATAGATTTTTCTTCTCAAAACTCTCAATGCGTGAGGGCGCATCATACGACGCCCAAAAGTCCAATAGAACCATTTTCCCTCTCAGAGCTTCAGTATCGAACGGCTGCCCGTTAACCAGAGGGTAATTAATCTCAGGAATTCGGTCTCCAACTTGTAATCCCTCTTTTGGAGTGGGGGATCCATTGATGAATGACAGAAACAGAAGTCCGGCAAGAATAAGTGTCAATAGTATTCTATTCTCCATAAAGTAAGTTTTCGTTTCCTCATTTTGACCCTGCAAAGATCATCCAAAAAATAAGGCCCATCATTTTTTTTCGATGAACCATACTTTATTCGTGACCAGAGGGTAAAATGAGACGACAAACTTATGCTGAATAACATGAAAATTCAAGTCCTTTATATTTGGAAAGGTGCGTGAAAATCATTATCTATATGGCTAAGGTCGCAAACAACTGGGCGTCAGGGGTTTGCAAATTGATTAAAAAGCATTAAAAAAGAGTAAAAAGAAAGTCTATTAAAGAATTATTTCTTTAAATGCGCTTAATTTGAGCGCCAATACGGTTGAGCCGTTCATCAATTCTTTCGTAACCGCGGTCAATTTGCTCGATGTTGTGAATGGTGCTTTTTCCTTTGGCCGAAATGCTGGCAATCAAAAGGGCAACCCCCGCTCGGATGTCGGGAGAGGTCATTACACTACCCCTGAGCGGGGTTTCGTGGTTGAGGCCGATAACGGTGGCCCGGTGAGGATCGCAGAGGATGATCCGGGCACCCATGTCAATCAGTTTATCTACAAAAAACAGTCGGCTCTCGAACATCTTCTGGTGGATGAGTACACTGCCGTTGGCCTGAGTCGCTACTACCAGAAAAACACTCAGCAGGTCGGGTGTAAGGCCCGGCCAGGGAGCATCCGCGATGGTCATGATTGAGCCATCAATAAAGGTTTCGATGTTGTACTGTCGCTGGGCCGGTAAATAAATGTTGTCGCCCAAAACAGACAGGTCGATGCCCATTCTCTTAAATGCCAAAGGGATGATGCCCAGGTGCTCTACCCCTGCCTCCTTGATGGTTAATTCGCTTCCGGTCATGGCGGCTAACCCGATGAAACTGCCCACCTCAATCATGTCGGGTAAAATGCGATGGCTGGCCCCCTTAAGAGCGTCGACACCCGTTATGGTCAGCAGGTTAGAACCCAGACCTTCGATGTGGGCACCCATGTTGATCAACAAACGGCATAGTTGCTGGATGTAGGGTTCACAGGCGGCATTATATATGGTGGTGGTGCCGGGGGTTAGGGCGGCGGCCATGACCAGATTGGCTGTGCCGGTAACCGAGGCTTCGTCCAGAAGCATGTAAGCCCCCTTGAGGTTTTCGGCGTGAACCGTATAGAAAATCTCATCGGGATTGAACTCGAAGTGTGCACCCAGTTTTTCGAATCCAAAAAAATGGGTGTCCAGTCGGCGTCGACCGATTTTATCACCCCCGGGTTTTGGAAAGTAGGCTGTCCCGAATCGTGCCAACAAAGGGCCCATGATCATAATGGAGCCCCTGAGGGTGGAGGCTTGTTGCTTAAACTCCCTGGTTTTCAGGTAGTCGAGCTGAATGTTGTGTGCTTTGAAGTGGCAGGTGTGGCGTGAAGGGCGCTCTATTTCTACCCCTAAATCGGCTAGTAAGTCGATTAACTTATTGACATCGAGGATGTCGGGTAGATTATGAAGAACTACTTCATGGGCTGTAAGGAGTGTTGCGCAAATTACCTGAAGGGCTTCGTTTTTGGCTCCCTGTGGTGTGATTTCACCCCGGAGCCTGGTGCCCCCGTGTATCTCAAAGCTACTCATTGGTTAATTTTGAAGAATTCCGCAGATTAGGAGTGGCTGGATTTTTTTTGAAACTTCTTTTTGGTGCGGGTCCCGTTTGAGGGATGTTGTTCCCATTTATTCGATATCCTGGGTGTGCCCTCCACCTTGAGTACTCCCCCCGACAAACGTTCCATATCCTTAAATACGCGCTCGTCGGTGGCAATGTCCTTATTCCAGATAGACAACGACTTCTTCATGTGGTTGGCAATAAGCAGGATGAGGTGTTCCCTTAAGGGGCCTTCTTCCATTTGCTTTGCCTTGTGAATCATTTGTTCGATGATGGTGCCATAATGCTTAAAGGCCATTTTGCCTATGCTGTAATCTAATTTCGTAGGTGGAATGTTGAAATTCTCTTTGGTGGGCAGCTCGTAAGGGAAGTCAATATCCAGATTAAAGTCAGCCATGATGGCCAGGTGATCCCATAGTTTGTGCTTGAAATCACTTACATCTCTCAGATGGGGAAAAAGATTTCCCATGACGGCAATTATTCCGTTGGCACACTTGGTGCGCTCTTCCCGATCTTCGATGGTTAACGCGTAATCGACCATCGTTTGAATATGGCGACCATATTCAGGAAGGGCAAGTTTCTTTCGAGTTGAATTGTAATCCATTAATTAATAGAGTATTAAATGAAAAGAAAAGGCTGAGCCTTAGTCATAAGTTGGTATTGTTTTCTTTGGATGCAACGGCATCGTTTTAACAGAAGCATGAACGATAAGAATATTCTCATTGAATAGATGTGCCAACCGACAGTTGTTCACTTGAGGGTAATGTGGTAGCCGGTAAGATCTTGTGTAATGAGTTTAGGCAGTTGAATTCTTTTCTGCAAAATTAACTGATTATTCTAAGTTTGGCAAATTTAAGTAATAATTGTTTTTGTCCAACATTTTTAAAGAAAACTGTTGCCTTAATATTTGGGGCGGTTCCTTCGAGTTGAAGAATCTTCCCTTGCCCGAAGCGTTCGTGTTCAACCACTACCCCGGGTTGAAGGTGGTCCTGATTGGCGGTATTGGCCGAATTAAAGCTTTTGGTGGCTGGGGTGCCTTCGGCGTTTTTTAAGTTAAACTTAGGTCTTTGGCCTCCCTGTTTTTCCGGCAATTTAAAGGATTGAGCGGGCCGGTTTTTGTTTGGCCGCGTGGAGCTTTTGGGCGGGGCAAATTGTTCTCCGTTGGGAGAGATGTTTAGGAATTTTTGATCTATTTCACCTAAAAAACGGCTCGGGCGGGCAAAGGTGAGTTCTCCGAATTTATAACGACTCCGGGCGCAGGAGAGGGTCGCGCGTTCTTCTGCGCGGGTGAGTGCCACATAAAAGAGTCGGCGCTCTTCCTCGAGCCCCTGTTCGGTATTCAGCGTCATGTTGGAGGGAAATAAACCCTCTTCCACTCCCACGATGTAGATGTTTTTGAACTCAAGTCCCTTTGCCGCATGAATGGTCATCAGGGTCACTTTGTCGATGTCGTCGGGTTTTTCGCTGTCCTGATCCGTCAGAAGAGAGACTTCCTCCAGGAAGCCTGTCAGGCTGTTGCTTTCACCACTCTCCAATCGATTGTCCGAAAATTCGCGGATGGCATTGAACAACTCCTCCAGGTTCTCCAAACGGGTTTGGCTCTCATGTGACTTGTCCTGGTGCAGCTCTTTAAGAATGCCACTCTGGGTGGCTATCTCGGTGGTCATGTCGAATGCCGACATGTTGGGTGCCTGCTGGATGAAGCCACTCACAAGAAGAACAAAACTTTTCAACTTACGAACGGTGCCTGAATTAAAGCCGAACTGCAATAAATTAGGGCTCATCAAAAGGTCCCATACATTCGCATCTTTTTGAAGTGCTATGGCATCGAGCTTGTCGAGGGTGGTTTTGCCGATGCCCCGTTGGGGGTAGTTGATCACACGCTTGAGTGCCTCCGAATCGTGCGGGTTGATGGTGAGCCGAAGGTAGGCCAACAGGTCTTTTATCTCCTTACGTTGATAAAACGATAATCCCCCGTATATTTTATAGGGCATGTTTTTTTTGCGCAGGGCTTCCTCAAAGATCCTTGATTGTGCGTTGGTGCGGTATAGGATGGCAAAATCTTTAAACTGGTATTGATGGCGAAGACGAACCTCCTGAATGTCGTTGATGATGATGAATCCTTCTTCTACGTCTGAGTGGGCCTGCACCATGTTTATCTTGGGCCCCTCGTCTTTTTGGGAATAAACAACTTTCTGAATTTGGCCTTTGTTTTTGGCGATAATGCTGTTGGCCGCGTTCACAATGGTTTGGGTGGACCGGTAATTTTGTTCCAGCTTGAATAGTTGATACCCGGGGTAGTCGTTTCGAAAATTAAGGATGTTTTCAATCTTGGCCCCCCTAAAACTGTAAATGCTTTGAGCATCGTCACCTACCACGCAGATGTTTTTGCTTTTTTCAGCCAGTTTTCGGGTAATCAGATATTGTGAAAAGTTGGTGTCCTGGTACTCGTCTACCAAAATGTATTTGAATCGCTCGCGGTATTTTTCCAGAACATCGGGGTGGTCTCGAAACAAAATGTTGGTGTTCAATAACAAATCGTCAAAATCCATGGCCCCCGCCTGGACACAGAGACGGCGGTAGCGCTGGTAAATCTCAAAGACCCGGGGCACCTGAGCCATCGCATCCGATTTGGTGCGGTAGCTGTCGTTGGCATAGGCTCCTGGCATGATCAGATCGTTTTTGGCCGAGGAGATGCGGCCAAGGATGGCCGATGGCTTGTAGGCTTTTTCCCGGTTCAGCTTGAGGTCCTTTAATATCCGGGTGATCAGGCTCTTGGAGTCGCTGGTGTCGTAAATGGTGAAGGTCTTGGGATAACCCAGGCGGTCGGCTTCCATCCTTAAAATGCGGGAGAAAATGGAGTGAAAAGTGCCCATCCACAGCTTCGAGGCGACCTCCCTGCCCACGATGGTGCTGATTCGTTCTTTCATCTCCCGGGCCGCTTTATTGGTAAAGGTAAGCGCCAGTATTGAGTAGGGGGGGACCCCTTTGCTAAGCAGGTGAGCAATCCGGTAAGTCAGGACACGGGTCTTTCCTGATCCCGCCCCGGCAATGACCAAGGCGGGCCCTTCAGTGTTGACCACCGCATCGCGTTGGGCCGGATTAAGTTGTTCGAGATAATTTTCCACGAAAGTATTTCGGTTTTCAGGCGTCAAAAATAGTGGTTATTTTTTTGGGTCTCCCTCTGAGGGGATGATTTTTATCCATAGGTTGGGCAAATCCACCGGGGTGTGGAGGGTGGGAGGGTTAACTCCCCTAAGAGTGAGATCCGAAGATTCACCCGATACCAGGATAGGCACTTTCATCGTGTACCACCGGGCTGCAGGCTCTTTCTCCAAAGCAAAATGGTCGGGTGAGCCATGTCGGTTGTAGTTCTTGATCAAAAGCTGGTTGGTTCCTTCCGTGAGAGATACCACAAGCGTCCGTTTCATCGGTGTACCAGGATTCTGATTTCTATCCAGAAGCTTTTCTTCCCGGTTAACCCATACCTGGAGGCCATCGTTGCCGGTGATGGTGAAACAGTGTTGTTGGGCATTTTCAGAGGTGACCTCTATAAAATAATAATGGGCCGACCGGGGCAGAGGGTGGCTTCCCTGTGCATTGGTTTCGTCCGGCCTCATCCAATCTCCGGTAGAAATAGCCCGGCGATAGGTGCCGGTAATATTTACGTGTATATCCGATAACCCACCAATAAATTCTTCCGAGCGAAATGAGGGGGCTACCTTTAGGGAGTCTTCAATATTCCGAACCAGCTTCAGTGCTTTTCCCTCAAGCGAAACGATCTGGGTCTTGCTTCCGGAAGTGATCTCAATTTGACGGCCCTTCTCGTAATCCGTGAAATGTATTTCTGCCTCTGCTAAAGGATAGGGGGAATTAAATTGCCAAATCATGCCTGTTGTGGAGGGAATCAGGGTGTAGTAGTCGGCTCCTGTAAAACTCCGAAGGAGTTGAGCGTTGTGGGGCGTCAGGCTGAGTCCTTCTTCAGTGGCCTCAATGATGGTTTCATCTCTGACTACGGGGGGGGCCTCTAACGTGACTTCAATGACGGGCATTTCCATCGGATCGGCCATGGCAGGAGCGGTCCAGATAATCTCATTGGGCTTGCTCAATTGGTCTACCTCCAGGGGGATGCCGCTTCCCATAAAACGGGCGCTCAGAATTTCGGTTCTGAGCCCGGGGAGAATCAACCGGGCAGATGGGGGAATGCTGTCGATAAAGAGATACAAATGGTTGTCTTTTTGTGTGGCCTGGCCAAAGCTTAACTTCGAGTGAAATGGATTGGGAAAACTGCCATAGACAGCTTCCTTGTTTACCTTGATCCACCGGCCTATGTAACGGAGAACTTCTGACTCGAAGTCAACCAATGAGCCGTCTCCCTCCGGCCCGATATTGAGCAGGTAATTACCTCCATGGGCAATAACGTTGATGAAACTCCTCAACTTCTGTTTGGCCTTCTCCAGGGCACTCCCCCGCTCCTGCCATGAGCGGTATCCCCAGGTTTCATCAAACATGGAGGCCGGAGTTTGCCAGGGTACCTCCATCAAAAAGTTGGGGTAATTATTGTCTCCCATTACATTGAAGTCACCCAGATCGTTGCCAATACGCCCGCTAACCATGCATTGGGGCTGCAACCGGTGAACCAGCTCCTTCAACTCCTTGCTCTGCTGAGGGGTGTTGGCACCCATGTCAAACCATATTTCCGAAATAGGTCCATAGTTGGTCATCAGCTCCCTTACCTGTGTCAGGTTTATTTGGTGGTGCGCCGCAGGAATGAGGTCGGCATTGTGACTCGAGATGGGCTGTGCTTCCGGTAAATGCCAGTCTATTACCGAGAAATAGACCCCGAAATTGAGACCTTTTTTGCGACAGGATTCGGCAAGACCTGAAATAATGTCTTTTTTGTAAGGGGTGAAATCAACGATGTTAAAGGAAGTGGTGGCGGTTTGGAAAAGGCAAAATCCATCGTGGTGTTTGGCGGTGACAATTATCGAGCGCATTCCTGCATCCCTGGCCAGGGTGGTGATGGTGTCGGGATTCCAGGCATAGGGTCTGAAATCCCGTGCTACCTTTTCATATTCATCACTGAAAATACCTGCATGGGATCGGATTTGTTCACTGTACCCCTTTTTTATGGGCTCTTCGTTCCATACACCTCCCAGTGAAGAATACACCCCAAAGTGGATGAACATTGCGTATTTGTTGTCCTTCCACTCTTGTACGTTAAGCCCGGGTTTCTGAGGGATGCTCTCAGGGCTCGGTTCGGGCGCTTGAGGGGTTTTGGGTTGGCAGGCATTCAGTGTCAATGCAATTGCCAATAGGACATAAAAAAAATAATTTAATGTTGGCTTTGTGTGGCGCATTGTATGTTCTGTTTTTGAGATAATCCAGTTGGTGTCGGGCAAAGCGTTTTCTGGTGTTTTTTATTCTATCCGCTGTGAATTTTAAGCGGAAGTGTAATGCCATGGTTCGCAAAAGTTTTGTAAACGACCGGATGCCAGTGTTTTAGCTGAGCTGGCAAGATTTCACTTAGTGCGCTGATATTAAATGTGTTGTAACTAAGGGTAATGTCTGTTATTCAGCTCCTCTACTGTGCCACCCTTCGGTCGCCGAAGGCTTTCCGCCAGGTCGCTTATGGCTCGCGGAAAGCTATGGCCACACGCCGAAAAGCTATGGCGCACACGGAAAAATCTAACGATCGATGGTAATACAGCACAAAGCTATAATAATTTGGGGACAGTGGGACTGTTTTTTCTTAATTGACTGGTTGGGTAAGGGCCGAAAACAGATGTTGGCCTTTTCTGTTTCATCCCTTTGCCATTTTTTGAGCAGTCTTTTGAGGAGTGGTTTTGTAGTTTGTTATGAGGATAGAACGCTGGTTGTGAGTCGGAGGCTTTCTTGTTTGGTCGTGCAATTTACGGGTATACAAAACGTTTATTTGTTGTAACTTTGTTGTTGATTTTGTTCTGATGTTGTTTGCTTCCTGATTGTCAGCTTATTGTGGATGTTGCCTTCGGGGGGGAATGGTGTTGTGTAAAATTGTTGGTTAGACCTTTTTTGATGTTTGTTGGTTGAAATTCAGGATAATTTGAAAAGGGAGAAGTAAAATCTTGATGAGAGCTCAGGAGTTACCTGTTTTTTTCTCTTGCCACAACCACCTTTAAATACCATTAAGTGGTTTCTTTGAGGCCTTAAATTGTTAATTTGGGATTGAAAAAGTACGAATTCAATCGCCCGGATAATGGTTTTTTTCGACCGAAGACGATAGGTATTGGAGTTTCTTAAACCGCTGTATTAGCTATGAATGAGATGAGATTAAATTCTTTTTGGGGGACTTTTTTTTGGGCCATAGTTGTTTTTGTGGGTGTTCAACCGGCCGTGGCTCAGATAGAGGTGAGTAGTGGTGTGTGGACCGGACAAACCAGTTACGCCCAGTCGGGAAACGATCCGGTATTTTGTTTTTTACCCACAGTGGATATCTCCCTGACCTATCAGGTGCCCGGCGGTACTGGCGATTATAATTTTTCGTGGTACCGGCACCAGCCTTCCGGCAATACATGGGACATTCCGGTTGCCTCAAATACAGGTACCTCCTCCACGGTTTCAGGGCTGATTGCCGGCGGTTACCGGGTAGTGGCGACAGATAACCTTGGGAGTGTGGTTGGGGAGGCGCGTTGTTGGGCCTTTTCCCCGGTATTGAATGAGCCCGAAATGGAGATGACCTATGATGATTGCTTCGGTGTGGATCTGCAAGCCTCCACCGATTCGCTGACGTTAACGTATTATGATCCTGGCAATGGCGTTCCGGGCTATCTTCCCTATCAACGTGTGTTCACCTGGTCTACCCTGCCGGCTCAGGAGGAGCCCAGGAATGGCTCGGTGGTTAGCCTGGAACCGCCATACGAAGATGTTACCATTCAGTTGGTTGTTACCGACCGGTTTGGGAATGCGGTGGAAGCCTCAATGGATTATATGGCAATTGCTGTGAAAGCTTCTTTCGAATCTACAGTGATGAAACCCGAGGTGTTGAATGAGCGGCATACCGAAATCAATGGGTCGGCCCCACTGGAAGTGCATTTTTCAGATACCTCTGAAGGATATGTTTCGGCTTGGGAATGGACCTTTGGTACCAATGGCCGGGCAGCCGAAGCCAATCCTTTCTTTGTCTTTACCGAGGTAGGGCAGCAGGACGTGGTTTTGAGGGTGGTCAACCGCAACTCTGGTTGCGAAGATACCAGTGAATCTCTGGAGGTCAATATCTCTGAGTCGGAGCTGGATGTACCCAACGTGTTTTCGCCCAATGGAGACGGGGTTAACGACGAGTTCAGAGTGGCCTACCGCTCCCTGAAAAAGTTTGAGATGGTGGTCTTTAATCGCTGGGGGCGTAAAGTTTTTGAATCGTCCGATCCTGCTGAAGGATGGGACGGAACTATTGGAAATACATTGGCTGCGCCCGGGGTCTATTTCTACTATATCAGAGGCGAGGGGTTTAATGCCGATGAGGTGCATGAACTCAAAGGGCCGATCCATCTTATCAGAGGGAAAAACTGAGATTAATGGGTGTGGATGCCACCCTGCCTTTCTTTCGCAACCTTTTACCCTGCGTGGGGAGGCTTTCAAAAAGGAAAATGACCCGATCGTTGATTGTTTTTCCGAAACCAGGGTGGCTTGCTGCATGTGCAGTTTATTTTGTGGGTGCAGTTGGGACTTAATGTTACCTGGTTGGATTATGGTACGGGGTCATGCAGTTTGACCAGGCCAAAAACGAAAAATTATTTTTAAAGAGAGTTGTCCCAATGGCGTTTGGGGCAAATAATAAAAATGTATAAGAATGAACGAAAGCCGTGGATTAACCCGAATAGGCGTATTCTATGATGGAAACTATTTCTTCCATGTTAGTAACTACTATAATTATGTTCATGAACGTCAGAGACGGATTAGTATTTCCGGACTTCATAAATTTATTCGCAATAAGATTGGGTATCTCGAGTATGGCCAGGGTAATTCATCGCATTGCCAAATTGTGGATGCACATTATTTTAGAGGCCGCCTGAGCGCCAGTGAGGCAAGCCAGAAGGGGAATCTGCTTTATTACGATCGGGTGTTCGATGATATTTTGTTGTCGGAGGGAATTACAACCCACTACCTGCCTGTCAGAGGGTCCAAGGAACAAAAGATAGATAAAGGAATCGATGTATGGCTGGCGCTTGAGGCCTTTGAGTTGGCTTTTTACAAGCGATTCGATGTGGTGGTGCTAATTGCTTCCAACAGCGATTATGTGCCCCTGGCCCGTAAATTAAACTCCTTAGGCACCCGTCTCATGTTGTTGTCATGGGATTTTGAATACCGCGATGACTATGGAAACTACCGGGTAACCAAGACCTCCCAGGATTTACTGGAAGTGGTCACCTATCCTGTCTATATGGAGGAGGTCATCAACAATCCAACGCCCGAGGAAACTCCTCTTGTGGATCAACTGTTCGTGTCGAAAGATTTTGTCGCCCCGAAAGAGGAAGTTGTAGTGGAGGGTGATCATGATCATGAGCCGGATGAGTATCGGGTTAGTACCGTATTGTCGGTTAAGTCGGGCTATGGGTTTATCAATTACCCTCCCGAGAACCTGTTTTTTCATTATGAAGCGGTGGTTGGCTGTGATTTTTATGATTTGCAGCCGGGTGATAAGGTGCGTTTTAAAATCGTGAGAAATGACCGGGGAGAGGATGTGGCCATTGATGTGGAGCTGGTGGAGTAGTACCCTTACGCATAAAAAAAGCCTGCTACCTCTCGGTAACAGGCTTTTTTTATGCGTAAAAAATTAATTGATGATTAATTCATCCAACGATCGTTTGGGTACATGGTGCGTTTGATCCTCACTTCGCCAGTATTTGATGTCGTTGTCCTTAACGTCTTCAATAACAACGGTCTCCTTTGGCTTTCCCAGCGCCAATACCTGGATGATTTTCAGGTGCCCCGGGAGTTTTAAGGCCTTGGAAAGTTTCATACGGTCCACCGTCCCAATAATGCAACCCCCCAACTCCTGTTCTACGGCACCCAGGAGGATGCTTTGCGCGGCAATCCCATCGTCACAAAAATAGGAGTCGGAGATGGTGGTGTCGTCTAACATAACGATATAGGCCGATGGGCGCTCTCCCTCCGAGGGGCCTGGCCAGTTTTTCAGATAGCCGGCCCATCCCAGGGTGGGGAATATCTTGGCTGCCAGCTCGGGCGTGTTGGCCAGATAGTACTTGATGGGCTGTGCGTTGCGCGCAGACGGAGAGAGCCGGGCTAATTCTACCAATCCTTTCAGCTGGTCCATAGAGATGGATTGTTCCTGGTGAAACCGGCGGTAGCTCCTGTTACGCTTTATTAAATCGATGAGCTTGTTCATGGATATTAGTGGTTTTGTGGGCATTAAAATCTTTTTCCAACAATATCCCAGTCTACGCAATTCCAGAAATTCTGAATGTAGTCGGGACGTTTGTTTTGATAATCCAGGTAATAGGCGTGTTCCCAAACATCACAGGTGAGGATGGGTGTCAGTCCATTCCGGAGCGGATTACCGGCATTACTTTCTTTGATCAGTTCCAGTTTTCCCTGACCATTTTTCACCAGCCAGGCCCACCCTGAACCGAAAAGAGTGGCGGCAGTTTGGCTGAATTGTGTTTTGAAGGCTTCGAATGAACCAAAGGTGGCATCAATGGCCTTGGCCAGCTCTCCTGTGGGTTGGTTGCCGCCCTTTGGGGAGAAGGAGGTGAAGTAAAAGGTGTGGTTCCATACCTGGGCTCCGTTGTTGAAGATGGCTCCGTCCGCTTCTTTGATGATGGTCTCGAGGGAGGCTTCTTCAAATTTGGTGCCTTTAACCAGATTATTCAGGTTGTTGACATAGGCCTGATGGTGTTTTCCATGATGTACTTCCAGCGTCTTTTGTGAGATGTTGGGTTCCAGAGCATTCAGTCCGTAAGGGAGTTGGGGAAGTGTGAAATTCATGGCATTATGTTTTTAAGGTTAATTGCGGGTTTCACACAAATATAACAAAAAAAGAGGTCCCAGGGTCAAGAAGGAGAACGATTAATTTTGTGAGCAGGATCCCAGAACCGTGGAGGGCGTTAAAGGGCATTAAAAAAAGGTGGAATTTTTTCAGGTGTTGGGGGCAGACCGAGTGCTTTTGCTTTTGGTTCTTTGGGGTTAGAATATCCGGTGGCTCTTTTTTCGGTATTTGCCCGAGTAGTCAGAGTCTGCCGGGTCGCCCGAATCGCTGCAGGGTACCGCCGGACGCCGGCCACTTCGGCTCTTGTTCTTTTGGTTGAATTCATAGATGATCGACAGTTCATGTGCCCCTGCCGTCTGCCAGCCAAGGTCGCTGATGGTTATGTCGTAGCTGTATCCGAACCGGAAGGGCCCGTACCGGTATGAAAGCAGAAGCACCAGGGCATCCTGATTGATGTTGTCCTCAACCTCCTTGATGAGGGGAAGGCCCCTGTACCAGAGCCCCAACTCGATGGGGTCGTTGAACCAATAAACACCCAGGTCTGCCTGGTTGAAATTTTGCTGGTGCTGAATCCTGAAGCTCGTGGCAAATGAACGTTTCTGTTGTACATTCCGTCTTTTCTCCTTCCAGATATTGACCCCGCCAAAGAAAACGAACTTGCGGGGTAGTTGCATTCTTTCCCCCAAAAAGGAGTAGTTGGGCTCTGTAAGGTGGTCGATGGTGAGTCCTGCCCATAGCCAGGGACTGTAGACCAGTGCTGAGGCTGCAAAGTCTGCATAGTTGACCTGGTCAAAGCTGAGCTGATCCCAGGAACCTGAAGCCCCTCCGCCGATCATCTCATCGCCAAATACCAATTTGCTGAAGTCGATGGCCCGGTTGCCATACCCAAACTGAATGGCAGGGACAATTTGCCATTTGTCGTTTATCACCAGATTATAGGAGTACTGAAAGGCTGCCTGGGTAGTGGATAGTCCGGCACTTCCTGCCTTGTCCTGTTGGAGCAAAAAGCCTAAGCCACTGTTGAACTCACTGAAAAAGTTGTCGATCGAGATGGCGTAGGTTGAGAAGGCGGTGCTGATACCCGGCCATTGGTTACGGTAGTTCATAATTACCCGGCCGCCATCGGTAGCCCCGGCCAGAGATGGGCTCAGGTAAAGGGGGGAGGCATAGAACTGCGAATATTGCAGATCCTGTCCACTGCCCGGGGCAATGAAGATGACCAATAGTAGTGGGGCTAAAAGGTTTTTTAAATATTGAGGATTCACTTCTTTTTCTCTCTTTGTTTATGATTCGCACGCTATCTTCTGTTGTGCCTTATCCTGTTGGTCAGGATTCCCTTCTATGAGTGCTCTTAATCTGGCGGGATTTATCTTAAAAGGGTGACGTCTCCCGCTCGTGTGGTGGTGTGTCCGTTGCTGAATTTGGCCTTCACCCGCCAAATGTATACCCCCTGGGGACACAATTTGTTTTTATAATATCCATCCCATCCTTTTTCGGTATCATGGCTTTGAAACAGAATCTCGCCCCACCGTGAAAATATCTGAAGTTCGTATTCTACAATGCCCTTTTGTACAGAAGGATAGAATACATGATTTGAGCGGTCGCCAAAATCATACTGTCCATCCGAGGGGCCATCCGGGTTGGGCGTGAAGGCATTGGGAAAGGACATCTCCCCGCCTTGCTCGGCTTTGACGGCACCGAGTTTTGTGACTTCATCCTTGCAACCCTGTTCGTTTTCTACACTGAGGGTTACATCATACAACCCGGGAGTGGTATAGAGGTGGCTGGGGATATACTCCGTGGAGGTCGTTCCGTCACCAAAATCCCAGTCGTACTTAATCGCCCCTATGGAACTGTTTCTGAACACTACTTCATCGTCCGGAACAAATATCAGGGTGGGTACTGCTTCAAAAAGAGCGGTGGGAATATCGTATACAAATATGGTGACATCTTCGGCCGAAGAGGTGCCCCCGGGACCTGTGGCAGTGAGCTTTACCGTGTAAAGCCCGGGGATTTGGTAGGTGTGGGAAGGCGTTTTTTTCCCGGAAATCTGACCGTCGCCAAAATCCCATAAATAGGAGGTAGCGTCCAGGGTGTTGTTTTCGAAATCTACCGTTAAGGGGGGGCAGCCCTCGGCGTCCTGTCCATAGTCGATAAGGGGCAGCATGGGGGTGATCTCAATGGTCTTGCTCAGCTGGGAACTGCATTGATCGCTAAAAGCCTCCAGGGTGATGTCGTAGGTGCCCGAAAGAAGGTAGGTGTGCGTGGCCGGATCGGCCTCGTCGCTGAAGGACCCGTCACCAAAGGTCCAGCGGTAATTCCAGTTGCCTGCCGTGTTGTTTGTGAGGGTCACCGTGCTCTCGGGCATATTCAGAAGAAGAGGAGAGGGGGTGAAGTCGGGCGTGGGAACGGGAAATACCTTTACGGTTGTTGTGGTTGTTCTTACGCATCCAAGTGAGGTGGTGCCGGTTACAGTCACCTCAAAAGTGGCATCATTGGGCCCGGGGTTCTCAAAGAGATGGGTTATTTGGTAAGTCCCGGTGGCACTTTCCCCGTCCCCGAAGTCCCATTGGTAATCGCGGAACCCGGGATCGGCCACGAGGGTTACCTCCAAAGCCGAACAGCCTTCCGAAGGGGTTGCCTTGAGCGTGAGATCCCGTCCGGGGAAAACCGAGAGGAAAAGATTGGTTGTATCGGTGCAGGCATATAGGTTGGTAGCTGTTAGCTTAACCGGGAAGGACTGGACGTAGTTTTCGGGGTTTATAAAAGTGTGAACAGGCTCAAAATCCGTTGATTCGGGAGTGCCGTCCCCAAAATTCCAGAGGTAGCTGTTTCCGCCTATGGAGGTATTGGTAAAGCTGGTCTCCAGAGGTGTGCAGCCCGATAAGGGGTCGGCGGTCATGCGTGCCTGAGGTGAGGGATTGGTGGTTACATCTATACTTAGAGTGTCGTTGCAAAAGTTGCTGTTGCGGGCAATGAGTGTGATGTGGCTGGTTTTTGGGGTGGACGTGTTGTTTTCAAATATATGGGTCGGATGCTGGGCACTGCTGGTGGCTCCGTCTCCAAAATCCCATCGGTAAGAATCTGCATTGACCGATTCATTGGTGAAGGGAATCTCCATGGGCGAACAACCCTCCGTTGTTATGGGCGTTATTAGGGCCTCCGCCTGTGGTTTGAAATCGATGGTTTGGTCGGCAGTACCCGTGCAAAGGTCAGCGTTTTGCTCGCTCCACCTGAAGGTATAGATCCCTGTCTGATCAACCGATACCTCTGTGCCGGGATTGGAAGCATCTGTAAAAGTGCTGTTTCCCGGGCCGGACACAACCGACCAGGTGCCGGTGCCCAGATCGGGTATCGCCTCCAGGGGAGTGGTGGTGCCGCAAACAACTTTGTCGTCGCCCGTTGTGGGAGAGGGTACCCGGGAGAAGCGAATGGTGGTTTCGTCGGTTTGGCTGCAGCCATTCAGGGTTTGTTCCCACATCAGCTGATACTCTCCATAATCGTCGGCAGTAATTTGGGCATCTGCCCGGGAGGCGTCATTAAAGGTTAGGGTTCCCGGTCCGGTGAGAACCTGCCATTGACCCGCGGCAGAGGGGATTACATTTCCCGAAAGGATGGTTGTGTTGCCGCAGACTAATTGGTCGGGGCCCGCTGCTGCTAAAGGTTGCTCTTTTACCTGAATGGTGATGTCGGCCTGGTTCGAACACCCCATGTCATCGGTAACCTGGTAGGTCAAAATAACGGAGCCGGGATCCAACGAAGTGAAGGTAGGTTGTTCGACATCGGTGGCGGAGAGTTTATCGGTGGCTGTCCCGCTCCAGACATGGCTGATGTAGGTGCCTGTACCTCCGTTGACCACCGGTGTTAGCTGGATAGAGCTGCCTGCGCAGACCTCCACTGTATTTGGCGTAAACGAAACAGTAATGGGTTCTACGGTGATGGTTATGCTGGCCTGGTCGGTACATCCTGTGAGGTCGGTGACCTCAAGTGTGAGGTCGTAGGTCCCCTCGGTGAGGGTGGAGAATTGAGGATTGCTGATGTCCGTCGCACTAAGTGGGGCCGTATCGCCGCTCCAAACGATGGAATAGGGAGGTGTGCCCCCGGTGAGGTTGGCGGTTAGTGTTTGGGTGATTCCCGGGCAAAGCGTGAGGGCCGCACCGGCGGCAATGGTTGCCTTGGGCGAATTCTTTACTTCTATGTTTAGAGAGCCGGATGCCGAGCAACCATTTGGGTCGGTTACGTCGTAGGTTATCAGATGGGTACCTTCACCCGCTTCATTGGGGTCGAAGAGTCCTGTGGCAGGATCCACGCCCGTGCCCGACCATGAGCCTCCGATGGTGGCTGGTGATAGCAATACGGGATCTGAGTTTTCGCAAAATGGCCCCACAGGCGTAATCGTCCCGTCGGGTAGGGCCACGATGAGTGCCATGGCCGTGGTTTCGATGGGTGGGTTATCGCCATTTACCGCATCCGCCGGAGGGCCTGGAATGTTGGGGTCATCATAGGGGTTGCAGGTGTTCCAGTTTCGGAGGGTGACTTCAAAAAAGTCGCCTACATTGTACCCCAGTGGGATGTAGATGGATTCGGAGAGCGAAGGGGGTGGCTCGGGGGCCAGAATCGGTGCGGAATAATAGTCTATAGGAGAGGTATAGGGCCACGGGTATTGTACGCCATTGACTTGTGCGGTGGTGATGGTGGTGCTGCCGGTTCCATAAACCCATTGGGTCCAGCGGTTTCTGGTGTTGGGATTGTCCGTCTCCAGAGGTGGCGTACAATTCCATTGGCTGGCGTCGGTGAACTGGATCGTCCCATCGTTTCCCAGACAAATGGGAAATACGAGAGGGTTGATGTTTAACTGGCCGCCATTCTCATCATCCACATCCCAAACGGTTACCAGCTGTGTTTGTACGGAACTTGGGCAGGCTACTCCGTCTACCATCAGCATGGTGCGTGGTTCGTAGTTGCATTGATCGCCTCCTTTAGGGTAAACATGAGAGGCTGTAACCTGCCAGTTGTTGGGCTCATACTCAGTGGCTGTATGCACCTCTGTTGAAGTGCCGTCGCCCCAATCGATAAATATGCTTACATTGTTGGTTCCGCCATCGTCTACCCCCCTGTAGGTCACGGTCCAAACGGCCGTAACAGGTGCACAAAGCTTATCGGGTTGCATGTCATTGGCCGATGAGGTGTAGTTACAGCTTTGCGAATAGGCGTTTGAAAGGGCGAAGATCCAAAGGATGGTGATTAGAGATATTATATTTCCAGTTCTGCTCATGGTTGTCAATTGTCCGCTTTCTAGCTTTATTTTCTTTGCACATTCTGGCATTTTGTTGTCCCACACAGGGAAATGCCAAAACAAGAATCTTCTGGCAGGTGAGATTCATCATTTTTTTAGAATCCTGTTATTGCAATTTTTACGAGGGCGAATTCATTTTGTTTTGACAAATGCCCATTATTTTTTGATAAAGAATCTTTTTAGGGCATTTAAGGGGTCTGTCCACTTGTGACTGAATTCTGAGGAAGGCCCAAAAGGAGGCGTTTTTTCATTTGTAAACCAAAGAGTATGATAAACAAGGTAATTGCTTCTTTGCTGCCTTACATGCCTAAAAAGTTTGTTTGGCTTTTTTCGCGCCGGTATATTGCCGGTGAAACATTGGAGGAGGCCATTGAGACTTCCCGAAAGCTTGGACAGGAGGGGATAGAGGTGACTGTTGACGTATTGGGGGAGTACATCACCACAATGGAGCAGGCCAATGAAAATAAAGTGATTTACTTTTCAGTGATCGAACGTTTCGAAAAGGAAGGAATCGCCGCGACCTATTCTCTCAAGCCAACAAGTTTTGGCTTGCTGATCGATCCGGAGCTCTGCTTTGAATATGTTCGGGAGGTTGTTGAAAAGGCCGGTAGCTTTGGTTCATTTGTGCGTATCGACATGGAGGATTCCGGATGTGTGGATGCTGAAATTGAACTTTTCCAAAGAATTCATGATCTGATGCCCAGGAATGTTGGACTGGTATTTCAGGCCTATTTGAAGCGGACGCCTGCCGATTTGGAAAAGTTAGTAAAACGGCATACCCCCCAAACGCCGATAAATATCAGACTTTGCAAGGGGATATATGTGGAACCCCCTGAAATTGCCATTCAGAGTCGGGCCGGGGTGAATAAGCAGTATATGGAGTTGCTTGACTTCCTGCTTAGGAAGAAGGTCTATGTGGGTATCGCTACCCATGACCAGGAATTGGTTACCGGCGCTCTGCAACTCATCGAATGCAACAAGCTTACGAAAGACGAATATGAGTTCCAGATGTTGTATGGGGTCACCCCTGATCTCCGAACAAAAATTATTGGTCTGGGGCACCGAATGCGGGTGTATGTGCCTTTTGGAGAACACTGGTTTGGTTATTCAACCCGGCGGCTGAAAGAAAATCCCCATATGGCCTGGCTTATAATTAAGGCTTTGTTTGTGCGGGGTTAAAATTATTTTTTTTTTAATCTCTGGTGTCCGATCAAAACTTAGGACTACTCTGTAAGGTGCATCGCCATATGGCCATATGTGTTTGAAGTATATCTGGGCCAGGAATCCACGTTCATGTAAAAGCGCTAAAAAAAATCAGAAATCGAAGCGTGAAAAAGAAAAGCTGTTTGATCCCGATTTTAGTTTTGTAGGTTTTTGGGTTCTACCAAAAACCACAAAAACTGAGCTCGGGAGAGTTCTTTTCTTTTAGCGAAGAGTACTGATTTTTAGCTTTTTCATGTCAGTGGCGGCATTTTAATAGAATTGAATTTTGCTATGCTCGGCATTGTTGCAAACAAGTTTGCACACTGCTCTCACCAGTCGCAAAATTTTTGTTTCGTTTTTGCTGCTGTAGGCAAAAATGAAAAGCCCGTCGGCTTGAGACGA
>JBFHFS010000023.1:0-78053 GCA_041583495.1 Marinilabiliaceae bacterium
ATTGGAATTGGCAGAGCCATATCCGGAATTATCAATAGGCACACCATCCACCACATACAAGGGTTGGTTATTTTGCGTCAGGGAGTTATTCCCGCGTATGACCACCCTTGAACCACTACCGGGCCCAAAGGCACCCTGAGTTACCGTAACACCGGCCACCCGCCCTGAGAGGGAGTTCATCACATTGGTCTCCTTCACAGTGGAGATCTCGTCGCTATTCACCTCTGTGACGGTATAACCCAGGGATTTCTTCTCCCTGGAAATACCCAGCGCCGTAACCACCACCTCATCTACTCTGTAAACCGTAGATTCAAGAGCAACGTTATAAACGGTTGCGGCTCCAATCAAAATCTCCTGAGGGGCCATGCCCACAAACGAAAAAACTGCCGTAGCTCCACGTGGAATTGACAGTTGATAAAAACCGTCGGAATCGGTAATGGTTCCGTTGGTAGTCCCCTTTTCCACAATGGAAACACCAGGGATAGGCTGCCCTTCCGAAACATCTGTAACAGTTCCGGAAATTTGAATTTGCTGCGCTTCAATAAACCCAATATTAAGCAACAGGGCCAATGAAACCAACAAGGATCTCAAAAATCTCATCTTTCTCATAAAGCATTTTTTTAGATACATGAAAAGTAAAATTTAAAACCCTCAATTCCCTTCTAATGAAGGGCATCAAAAAACTGTAACCAATAGAATTACACTTATTAAAGTTGCTTAATTAAATTTAAGGCGATCCCAACCAGATGTCAATAGGCGAAGCAAAAAATAAGACAAAAAAGTCCTTATTAAAAGGCATGATTTCCATACTTTTAAACGGAACAGTTGAACTAAAAAACGGGAAATGGGTTATTACAGACAAACAAATAGCGGCGTCCGGATGGATGGCCAAAATTTATTGATTCAGAAACGGAGAAAAGGAATAAGTATTCGCCCAGTGACAATGCCTTTTTATTAACACAAGCACTTTCTCAATGCAGCTACCCAACAAAAATCAAATAGCCACCAACCTACACGAAGTATTGGAAGTAAGGTCGCTAACCCCCTCCACTTTTGTGATGCGGCTGGAGCGCCAAAACATTACCTTCCGCGCAGGACAACACCTCGGCGTGGGTCCGACCAATAGCATCCATACCAGGGAATACTCTGTTTACAGCGGGGAAAATGAGCCCTATCTTGAGATTCTGGTGAAAGAAGTGCTGAATGGTTTTATATCACCCGCCCTTAGGAAAGAGATTCCAGGGAACAGGGTAATGGTTGAAGAGCCCACGGGTTACTTTTCGCTGCCCCCTGCCTTCAAGAGTTCGGATAAATTCCTTTTTATAGCGAGTGGATCCGGCATCGCCCCCTTCCACAGCCTCATCCGTACTTACCCGAAATTAAATTACCAACTGCTTCACGGAATACGGTACGCCAGTGAGAGATATGATATAGACCATTATGCGCCATCTCGCTATACTGCCTGCACGTCGCGCGAAAAAACGGATGACACCTATTTTGGAAGGGTGACTCATTATCTGGAAGAACACCCCGTTGAGGCAGGCACCAGATGTTACCTGTGTGGCAGTAGTGATATGATAGACGAGGTGTACGATCTCCTTGTGGGACAGGGGGTCCCCCAGGAGATGATACACCTCGAAGTCTATTACTAATCCGGCAAACGGATTAAAGCTTATTTTCTGAGCTTACTTATGAGTCTCCACCCATTTACGAGCATTCACAAAAGCCTCCATCCATGGAGTCACCTCATCGGAGCCTCTATCGTTGGGATAGGTAGCCCACTGCCAGGGGAACACCGACCTTTCAAGGTGCGGCATCATAGCCAAATGACGTCCATCGGCAGAGTTAAGAGCGGCCGCATTGTAATCACTCCCATTGGGATTGGCAGGATAGGCTTCAAACCCATATTTACCGGCAATCTGATAAGCACTCTCGGCTTTGGGGAAATGGAAACGACCTTCACCGTGGGCGATCCAAACACCCAGGCGCGATCCGGCAAGAGATTTCAACATCACTGAGTTGTTCTCCTCAATTTCCATGGTCACAAATCCGGACTCAAACTTATGGGATTTATTATGCAGCATCTCAGGTCGCTGGTCATGCTCGGTAGTGAGTAAATTAAGTTCTACCATCAACTGGCAGCCATTGCAAACACCAAGACTCAGCGTATTGGGACGGGCATAAAAGTTATCCAGAGCCTTTTTGGCTTCAGGATTGAAGAGAAAAGCACCAGCCCAGCCTTTGGCCGACCCCAAAACATCAGAGTTGGAGAAACCTCCTACGAAAACAATAAAGTCAATTTCCTCCAGGGTCTCGCGTCCGGTTATCAGGTCGGTCATATGAACATCCTTCACATCAAAGCCGGCTTTGTAGAGCGAATAGGCCATTTCACGATCCCCATTCACCCCTTTTTCACGAATAATAGCAGCTTTAGCAACCCGTTTCTCATCTTTAGCGACACCCCTCAAAGGAGCCATTCCCTCAAAAGAGGCTGGAAACCTGAAGGAAACCGGTTGATTTTTATAATTTGTAAAACGCTCCAGGGCCAAAGCTTCGCCACACTGCTTTCGATCGAGCAGATAGGAAGTTCGGTACCAAAGGTCTCTCAAATGATCGATGTCCAAATCCAGAGAACGCACACCAGACTGAATCTGCAGCCTGCGCTCAGGAATGGGTCGTCCGATGACTGAATAAAGAATCCCTGCCCGATCCAAAATCTCTTGCGTTTGTTGCAGATTCCCAACCTGCATAACAACCCCGGGGTTTTCGCTAAAGAGCAACCTGACCAGATCTTTTTCTTCCCAATCCGACAAGTTCACGCCAATACCAAAATTACTATTGGCAAAACACATCTCCAGAAGCGTAGTTACCAATCCCCCGGCAGACACATCATGACCGGCCAAAACCAAATCATTGGCCATGAGCTCCTGAATGGCCTCAAAACCAAGCTTAAAATAGCCGGCATCGGTAACCGTAGGAGCCTTATTGCCCAATTGATTGATTATTTGTGCAAAGCTACTGCCCCCGGCTTTTAAGCCATCCATCGACAGATCCAAATGAACCAATGCCGTCTTTTCATCTTTGACCAAAACGGGGGTAACAATCTTCTTAACATCAGAGACCTCACCTACCGCGCTAATAATTACCGTTCCGGGAGACATCACAGACGCCCCGTCGGGATATTTTTGGGTCATTGACAGGGAATCCTTCCCGGTGGGGATGTTGATTCCCAACTCACAGGCAAAGTCACTAAGGGCCTCGACGGCACGGTAAAGACGGGCATCTTCCCCTTTATTTTTAGCGGGCCACATCCAGTTGGCACTTAAGCTCACCCCCTTCAACCCATAGGTCAAAGGCGCCCAAACAAGGTTGGTCAAAGCTTCGGCCACCGACAATACGGAGCCGGCTGCGGCATCAATCAGGGCAGCACCCGGAGCATGTCCTAAGGAGGTTGCGATCCCCTTGGTTCCGGAATAATCCAGAGCGGAGGCTCCCAGATTACTCAATGGCAACTGCAGTTCCCCTACGCATTGCTGGCGGGCCACCTTACCGGTAACCGAACGGTCAACTTTATTGGTCAGCCAATCTTTACATGCCACAGACTCCAGCTGCAACACTTTCTCTATATATTTTTCAATCTGATCGTCCGAATAACTTAGTTTTTTAAATTCGGGCAACCGTGTCTTGTCGGTAAGAACCGTCTTGGGAGGATTCCCGAACATATCGGCCAGTTGAAGGTCGATGGGGGCGTGTCCCTTATTATCTTCAAATTTAAGATGCATATCACCGGTGGTTTCCCCAACCACATACATAGGCGAACGTTCCCGCTCAGCCACTTTACGCAAAAACGCCACATCTTTTTCCTTCATCACCAGCCCCATGCGTTCCTGGGATTCGTTTCCGGCAATCTCTTTTGCCGAAAGAGTGGGATCCCCTATGGGTAATTGGTCGAGATGAATGGTACCACCAGTCTCTTCGACCAACTCGGAAAGGCAATTCAGGTGGCCGCCTGCACCATGATCGTGAATAGAAACGATGGGGTTATGTTCTCCTTCCACGAGCGCGCGAATGGCATTCATGGCTCGTTTCTGCATCTCAGGATTAGAGCGCTGCACGGCATTCAGCTCGATAGCATTGTTGTACTGCCCAGTGGCCACAGAGGAAACAGCACCTCCACCCATGCCTATGCGATAATTATCGCCCCCCAGCACCACTACTTTATCACCTTTGCCCGGAGTATCCTTATGACTGTCCTCTTTGCGGCCAAAACCAATGCCCCCGGCCAACATAATCACCTTGTCAAATGCAAAATGATTGGTTCCTTCAAAATGTTCGAAGGTGAGAACCGAGCCACAAATCAGGGGTTGTCCGAATTTATTCCCAAAATCACTGGCGCCATTGGAGGCTTTTATCAATATCTGTTCGGGGGTTTGATACAACCAGGGGCGCGGCTCAAAACGTTTCTCCCATTCGCGGCCCCCCTCCATACGGGGATAGCTGGTCATATAAACCGCGGTCCCTGCCAGTGGCAGAGAGCCTTTTCCGCCAGCCAAACGATCACGAATCTCCCCTCCCGAACCGGTTGCGGCACCATTAAACGGTTCCACCGTAGTGGGAAAATTATGGGTTTCGGCTTTTAACGAGATCACCGTGTCAATCTCCTTCTCATGAAAAAAGGCGGAAGTATCCTGTCGTACCGGAGCGAACTGAAGAACCCTGGGCCCTTCAACAAATGCCACATTGTCCTTATAGGCAGAGACTAAAAAGTTAGGATTCTCCTTAGAGGTTCGTTTGATCAGCTGAAAAAGAGTACTTGGTTTCTCCTCGCCATCGATCACAAAAACGCCATTAAATATCTTATGCCGGCAGTGCTCCGAATTCACTTGCGAAAATCCAAACACCTCGCTATCACTTAATTTTCGGCCCAACTTTTGGCTGAGCTCATTCAAATATTCTACCTCTTCGGCACTTAAAGCCAATCCTTCCTGAACATTGTAGGCCGCCACATCCTCAATATAGACAATGGGATCCGGGGCTTTATCAATCTTGAAAATACTCTGATCCAGGCCATTATACAACACCTGCAGCATAGGATCAAATTCAGCATCGGCATTATCCGTTTCAAAAAATTCTTCAATACGCTCGATCCCGCTCACACCCATATTTTGGGTGATCTCCACAGCATTCGTACTCCAGGGGGTGAGCATCTCTTTTCGTGGCCCCACAAAATAGCCATTTAAACCATCCTTGTCGCTCAATTGAGCACCTCCAAAAAGCCAGACGAGCTTTTCCACATCAACCTGAGATAACGATTGGCGACAACCAACAGCAAAAACGAGTCGATTTTCATCTTTGAAAAATAGAACCATGAAAATATTTTTTAAGCAGTTTCAACTTTTACGGCGTAAATTTACAATAAATTGTTCTATTGCCCTAGAAGTATATACCAGTGAAAATGAATCTCGCTATAGAACCAAAGGATGAAGAGGAATCACCTCTAATTTTTTAACTTTGCAAAAGAGTAGTCAGAAAAAAACAATACCTTGAAACCAAAGGAAACAAGCGATCAAACCCAATGGTATGCCCTCTATACCAAGTCGAGAGCTGAAAAAAAAGTTCACGAGCAGCTTACGGCAATGGGAATTCATGCCTACCTTCCACTGAGACGGGAAAAACGGCAATGGAGCGACCGCCAAAAGTGGGTGGAAGTTCCCGCCATCAGCTCTTATATTTTCGTAAACCTCTCCCCCTCTAGTTTCCAGAAAGTTTTCGAAGCCCGCGGGGTAGTAGCTTACGTCTCCAACAAAGGCAAGGCCGTAGCCATTCCCGACCATGAGATAGAAGCCATGCGCCGCACCATTGAAAACAAACTGGCCTTTAGCATCGAAACAAGCCGCCTGAAAAAAGGACAAATGATAACACTGACCAGCGGCCCACTGAAAGGCATAAAAGGGGAAATAATTGAGGTGCAGGGCACCAAAAAACTTTATCTCCGCATCAGCCATATTGGCTATATGTTGGTCCTCAACCTCAACGAGGTGAACATTCTAGAAAATCAGTAAAAGGGATCTTCCCATGAATCAGAGAATTGAATTAATGCAGGGGGACATCACCAGGTTAAAAGTGGATGCCATCGTAAACGCAGCCAATTCGGGCCTCAAAGGTGGCGGAGGTGTCGACGGGGCCATTCACAAGGCAGCCGGGCCACAGCTTCTGGCAGAAACCCAAACGTTGGGGGGGTGCCCAACCGGCCAGGCCCGCCTCACCAAAGGCTATCTTTTGCCCTCCCCTCACGTAATCCATACCGTAGGCCCGATATGGAGCGGCGGAGGTCGGCACGAAAAGGAACTACTCGCCTCCTGCTACCGTAACTCACTGCTGATCGCCACTGAGAAAGGTTTCAAAACCGTGGCTTTCCCAAACATCAGCACCGGTGTTTATAACTTTCCCAAACAGGAGGCCGCCCAAATTGCCCTCCAAACGGTTGGTGACTACCTTCGAAAAAACAAACTCCCTGAAAAAGTTATTTTCGTGACCTTTGATGATGAGAATTTTGAGTTATACCGCAAACTGAAAGGCGAAGGGGAAGTTGGAGGGTAGAAGTTAGAAGTTAGAAGTTGGAAGTTAGAAGTTGGAGATTGGGGATTGGAGATTGGAAGTTAGAAATTGGAGATTGGGGAGTGGTGATTGTTGATTAGACCAGAGGTTAGAGGGAGCAGAATTTGGGAAAGATGTGGGATAAAGAACTGATTGGTGGTAAGAGGTGAAAGAGTGGAAACCGAGCTCTGCTGGTTCCGGCCTTCCAAGATCCATCCGGGGTTAAGCGGGAGGTGGAAGAAATTTTACAAAAAAACAACCCTATTGGTGATATAAACCTGCAACTTTTTTTTTAAGACGATACAATAGTCCCTTTGAACCTTCTGCCCCAATAAGAACCTCGACCACCTGGCCGGCTGGATAATTTCAACCTCTCAAAGTCCAAGAGAAGTCACAGCAGCCACGGCACAACACGCGAAAACCACAATGCGTTCAGGACAACTATTTTTCACCGAAAGGAATCCCTGTTTTTTCCTTCGTGTTACTTCATGAACCCTCCTTTGTGTTCCTTCGTGGTTTGTATTTTTCCGCAAGGGCCAACAAAAAACATTAACCGGTCCAAAAGAGTGTTGCCCAAAGCCGAGATAAGAAGTTTCTTCAGGTGACAAAGCAGGATTGTGTTGGTGCCAAAAACTTAAAAAAGAAAACGTTAAACATTGAACCGGGGGTTGGCTGACCTCCATAAAAAAAGAAACGGAGGTCACCTCGTTTGGCAACTTCCGTCTCTAACCTTAACCCTAACCCAAAATTATGAAAATCTAAAATATTAAACAAGGAAAAATTCAAAAGGTTTAATCCAAGGGCACATTTTTTTTAAAACCATCCCAAAAAAAATCCGGATCCCGAATCACCAACAGGCGATCGACATCCGGACAGAAAGGTAACCTGGATCCTGACTACTTCAGGCCAAGCTTTTGACGAATTTCTTTGGGCAGCGCATCTTTATGCACCATTATCGACATAGTTTTAAACTCAACGAATGCCTTTGAGGCATACATATAACCATCGTATTTATTATTGGTATTCCATGAATTTTTCACCTTGTAATAAGGCGTTCCATTTTGGTCTACAACCATCCCCACAATATGCATTCCATGATCATCGGTAGTCAGGTAATCATCAAAAGCCTCCTGGCGCATTTCAGGGGTAATTTCCTTTTCGGTAATCGGGCCTTCAAATGAATAAAGTTGTTTTTGACGCTCTGCTTCGGTCATCTTTTCCCATTTGGAACGCTCAGTATCTTCCATCTCTTTCACATCGGTAACAGGTACTACAGCAACCCCATTGCGAAAGGAAAAGCCTTTTTCACTAACATCGGATGCCCATCCAATAGTAATACCTTCTTTTAGTGAGTTATCCATAATCGCCATCATATCCGCGAGAGGCACGTTATAGACCTGTCCCCACAGCCAGTTATCGGGAATTTCGATAATAAATGGCTCATAAAAAGGATGGTGAGAATAAGAAGTTACCTGGATGTAATCGTCGGGATTAAGCTTTACCACTTCATCAGCAAAGGTGCGAGGAGAATAGTTTTTTCCCTTGTACGAGAAACTCTCAGGTTCCTGTCCAAAATAGGCATCTAAAACACCTGAAAAACCCGGCATCCAGGCCTGGCTCAATTTCTTATTATTATTTTTCAGCACCCCGTCTACGTAGCCTTTCAACACCTCATCCATCTCTCCGTGCACGTGGCTCTCCTCACCATAATTGAGTCCCGGGAAAGCACTTTCCGGCATCGCCCCATATTTTTTCAACACATACAACACATCGTGAAAAGCGCCACCAGGTGAGAAATTCAGGTGACCATGCATGCGAACATATTTTTCGGCCTTTTCCTGGTAACAATGTTTTACAATAAACATCTCCGAAATATCGGCAGGCTCCAAACCTTTTCGAAGCATTTCAGACTCTAAAAAAGAGACTCCCGAAAAACTCCAGCAAGTACCTGTTCTATATTGGTCTTTTACATCGGTAGCAGGCAAATCATAAATGGTTTTAAACTGAAAGCCCTCAGTTTTTTCCTGGGCTGCCAGACTCATCATAAAAATAAAGAGTAAGGTTGTAACGACTAACTGTTTCATCAGAAAACTATTAAGTTATTAATTATAAAATACTTATATCAATGCCGGAAAGAAAAAAAACACCTTGCCGCCTGGGGCAAATCGGCGGACTCAGCCCTCCGGCAACCAAGTCCATGCCCGCACATAAATTGGCGACATTTCTATATTAGTTCCAAATAAACTAAAAAAGGAATAAATATTCTATGACAATCTGCAATTTTCATTTGTTTAACACTTAATGTTAAGTATTTTTAAATCTTAAATATTGCTATTTTCTCATCCAATGAAAAAAACAGCCGCCATCCACTTTCCTTTTGAACAAAAGCCAATTATCATGAAACCATTATTAAAATTGTCCATCCTGGCCCTCCTCTTCTTTTCGCAATGCACCCCTCCCACTCAGGTGATTGTTAAAAACGGAAAAAGCGACTACACCATTGTGTTGCCGAATCAGGAAGACACCCTTCTTTTATTCGCTGCCACTGAATTACAATCCTATATCGAAAAAACCACAAAGGTCAACCTACCCATCGAAACTGCGAAGGCCCGACCAGAGGGAAAAGTAATTCGATTGGGCTGGCCCGATTCCGGTGAATCCCTTCATTCAGCTACCATCCAGATTTCCTCCCATGACGAAGCCATAGATCTCACCGGTGGCTCAAGTCTGAGTTCTCTTTATGCCGTCTACACCTTTTTGGAAAACTATGCAGGGGTCAGGTTTTATTCCCCCTGGGTTGAGAAAATTCCCACCGTTAGCACTCTGGAAATACCGGTTCACCTCCAATACACCTACACCCCCGACATCACTACCCGGACCGTACATTCGCGCATGTTTTACGATCATCCGACCTTTGCCCATAAACTAAAAGTCACCCCCGAAGCTTTTCCGGGTTATGTTCCCGATGCAAGAGTTCATACCTTTAATACGTTTGTTCCTGAAAAGAAATATTTCAAAACCCATCCCGAGTATTTCGCCCTGCGCAATGGAAAGCGGCTTCCCTCCCAGCTATGCCTAACCAACCCGGATGTGTACGACCTTGTTGTGCAGGAAGTTGAAGGACTGCTTAAGCAGTACCCCAAAGCCAACGTCATCAGCGTTAGCCAGAACGACAACACACAACATTGTCAATGCCCCGAATGCAGTGCAGTGGATGAATCAGAAGAATCTCCTTCAGGATCGATGATCCAATTTGTCAACCGGGTGGCACGGGCCTTCCCCCATAAGCAAATATCTACTCTGGCCTACCAATACACGCGCAAAGCACCGGCCAATATCCTTCCCGAAAAGAATGTCCTGATTACCCTGTGCTCTATTGAATGCGATCGGAGCGGACCCATCCGTGAAAAATCAGCCGACTTCACCCACGACCTGGAAGCCTGGGGTAAACTCACCGACAAAATCCGAATATGGGATTACACCACCCAATTCACCAATTTTCTGGCACCATTCCCCAATCTGGAAACGCTCCAGCCAAACATTCAGCTTTTTAGAGACAACCACGCCAAATGGGTCTTTGAGCAACACAGCAACAACCCCAGTGAATTATTTGAACTGCGCTCTTACCTCACGGCCAAATTATTATGGGAACCCGACGCCAGCGCCGACAGTCTTACCGATGATTTCTTGAATGGCTATTACCAGGAAGCAGCACCCCTGGTAAAAAATTACATCACCACCATTCACAAAGAATTAAAAAAGGAACCTGATTTCTTTTTATTTCTTTATGGTGATCCCTCCCAGGCCTTCGATTCTTATCTAAGACCCGAACTGTTGTTGAAATACGATGACTGGTATAACCAGGCTGAAAAGGCCGTAGAGACCAAACCTGAAGTCATGGCCAGAGTAAAAACCGCCCGTTTAAGCATCGACTTTGCCCTTTTAGAGGCTGCCCGCAAACAACCCTTACCGGAAATTTCTCTGGTGCAAAAGAATAAAGAAGGCGCCTATGAGAAAAACAAGTCAACCCTTGACCGGCTCAACACTTTCGCTACCACCTGTGCGGCAAATAACATTACGCTGCTCAATGAAATGGGCTACCGAATTGAGGACTATGTAACCCAATACAAAGCAACCATGGAGCGGGCTCAAAACAACAATCTGGCTCTTAATAAACCAGTTGACCTCTTAACAAAGCCCAAAAAATATGCCAACGAAAACCCGTTAGCCCTCACCGACGGTGCTTACGGAGGTCTTAACTTTTATTCAAACTGGCTGGGGTTCGAGGGAAATAACCTGGAAGCCATCATTGACCTTCAACAAGAACAACTCATTTGCGAAATATCCTCGGCCTTTCTTCAGGTCACCAACCATTTGGTGTTCTTTCCCCTCGAGGTTACCTATCTAACCTCCACCGACGGAAGCCATTTCAATCTGTTCGGAAAAATAAAGAATCAATTCCCACTGACCAGTGATAGCAAGGTCAACGACATCCAGAATTTCGTTTCGACCCACTCACCCATTGAAGCCAGGTACATTAAAATAGTGGGGAACAACCAGACAACACCCCCAATCTGGCACCATGGGGCAGGCTTGCCAGCGTGGTTGTTTGTGGATGAAGTAATGATAAAATAGAACGACCCAAAACCTTATTTAACGGCGGCAGAGGCGTCGTATCGTTTTACCTGACCCAAAAGTTCATGAATATAAAACAGATAGTACAATACGCCAATGGCCGAAAAGAAGATTAACACCAGGCGATAGCCTCCGTCAAAAAAGAACCAGGGCAGCAGGATGCCAATAAATACCCGCACGATTAACCCTATCAGGTAATACCAGATAACCCTTCGCTGGGTACGCAGAATATTAAATAAGACCGTGAACGGGATGGCAACACTCTGAATGAGTATCAAAGGCAGAATCAACCGCCCTATATCTCCGGCCTCGACCCAATCGGCGCCCAGAAATACGGAAAAAGCCCGGGGTGCCAACAAGGCCGCCATCAAACCAAATGGGAAAACCCATAACACCATTTTTTTCAAGGTGCTGAGAGCATAGTTGTAAAATGGTTCCGACTGGTTGAAATAATCCACACATCTCTTAAAGAAGACTTGTGACACACTCATTCCCCATAAGCCCAGCGGGGTCGCAAATACACGATACGAGATACCATAATAGGCCACCAGTGGCGCATCGAACAATAGGGACAGTAATATAATGGGCAAATGACTGGTTACCTGCTGCAAACCAGCCATTATGGTATTAAATACAAGGATCTCACGATAACGCAGCACAAAAAACTTCAGCCCTTTCAAACTCAGTGTCATCTTCGTGAAGGGAATCCCCCCAAACAAAACGACAAACAAAACGTTAAGCACCTGCCCTATTATCACCGCCAGAATTATTGAAACCGTAAAGGGATAAAACCATCCCAGGGTCACGGTCAGGATCAAGATAGAGGCATTCTTCACCACATACGAAAGCCCTATTAACCGGAACTTTTTAGCATAATTAAGATAATATTCCAGGGAACTGACAATACTTCCCGACAGGCAATAAACGGGAATAAGAGGCAACCATGCCATCCACTTTTCAAAACGAATGGCCAGGGGGGTTTCCGGGATAATCATTGCCGGCACGTACACCAACACCGAAAACACACTTCCAATGAGGAGCGAATAACCCAAATTGGATACCGCCACCTTTTCATTTCGACTCAGAACAATGGAATTGGGGCTTCTCAACGACACCAGCGACACCAGAATCTGGCCAATGGCAGAAAAAACAAAGAAAGGCCCAATCTCATCTGCAGAATAAAGCCATGGCATCAAAAACAGGGTAAGGAAATTTATCCCCTGGGCTATCAATGAAGCAGAAAAAAGAGGCAGAGAAGTACGTAAAATTCCGTTCTCCTTATTTAGGATGGGATTAGTCATTCATAGTAAGTGTGGAAATGCGAAGGTATAAAATAAAAAATAGCGGCAATAATATCGGACAACTTTTGCCCAAACCATAAGTTAACGCATCCAACACAAGGGAATCAATTCATGGCAGCCCGGGCGCCGCCATGAAGTTAACCTGAGATCCATCTTGCTTAGTATCCTTGCCCGGGGAGCAAAAATGATCCAATAACCGTTAATACCCCAAAAACTTCTTCCTCAACGCCATCACCTGTTCATCATTGATGGGAACTAACTTACCCAGAGAAGCACCCATCGTTAATGATTTGGCACTAAATTCGGCCACTTCCAGTTTGTCAAATGTTCCAAGGAGTTTATCCCCGGTAACCAAAACCGAGTCGTTATTAATAATCACCGCCGGGGTTTTTTCCGAGAGTGTTTCAAGAATGATCTTCTCCCCGGTAAAATGAGATCCGAAGGGCATGTTGGGAATATCCTGCAAAAAGATCCAACTCTCAGGAATGGTGCGTACATCCATTTTTTCTCCGGTTACACTATAGGCCATTAAATAGGGCGTTTGTGTGAGGATAATTGAGTTCACCTTAGGGTTACGTTTGTAAATCTCCTGGTGAAGCCAGGTGGAACGGCTGGGTAATTTGCCAGGTTCCCTTTTTCCATCCTTAATCTGAACAATATCCCGATTTTGAATATCCCAACGGGCAACGTTGGTAGGGGTAATTAAGAAATCATCGCCTTTCCAGCGCACCGAAACGGTTCCGTAAGAACTAATCATCAAATTCTGGTCACATGCCCGATGGACAATTTTTTTGATCTGCTCGCGAATCGCACGCTCATCTGAAGGATGTTCCACCGTTTCCATCTCGGGCAACAGGAGGGGAATTTGTTGCTCGAACTCCTCAATCTGTTCATCGGTCAGATAATTTGGCGATCCGATGGTATTTCCATTTATGAGCGTTCGGGCACAAAATTCCATGGTCTCAAATCGCTGATAAGCATCGCCCAAATCCAGACCGCCAACCACCGTTCCGTGATTTTCCATGATGACCGCATTAAACCCCTTGTCGAATTCTTTGGCTATAACCTCGCCCAACTCCTCACTGCCGGGAAGTTCATAGGGAGCATATCCAATGGGCCCACAAACTTTTTTTGCCTGCGGAATGACATTCGTATTCGGAATCTGCCGGACGATGCTGAATGAGACCAGGGCAGGCGGATGAGCATGTATTACCGCACGAATTTCGGGTCGGCATTTATAAATGGCCACATGAAAAGGGTATTCCGAAGAGGGTTTATGACGGCCTTCAATGGTCCCGTCCTTACGCACGCAAATAATGTCGGAGGGGCGTAAAGTTCCTTTATCAATTGCCGAGGGAGTTACCCAAACATCTCCATTTTCATCAATAATCGAAATGTTACCACCAGAAGTGGTGGTCATCCCACTTCGATAGATCTTATCGATAATTAGGATGATCTGGTCACGGGGATGCATCCATTTTGTATTTAATTTCATCATTTTCTTTTCTTTTTTTGGTTGTGTTACGAATAAAACAAATGATCCTGATAATTTGCCATTGGCTGGGGCCCTGCCGGCCTCCCATAAAAACCTGATATCAGGGCCCGGCAATTTTCCGCTCATAAAGTTAATACCTTAAAGTAAAAAACAAAACCTGGCCCCCGTTGTGTTGTTAGCCGCGAAAAACCAAACTATTTTCTCGTCCACCCACAACCAGTTGAAAATATACATTATTGCTACTCAAAAAAGTGAGGTAGATATAATCGTGAATCTCGTCATTAAATTTGAAAAAAAGGGATTATTTATATTTTTTAAATATTGCTGATGCGTTTGATTTCAACATTAATCTTGCCACGGAGTGGTAAAAATATCAATTCGAGTCAAAAAATCAACGAGCACTTATATGTTGTTTATTATCAATAAGATGAAATCACGTTTTTCAAGATAATACATCATCAGTATTTTTTGAAACTAAAAAGCCCGGTATCCATAAATAGCAATCCGCAGGCTTTATTTTAAACCATAACCACCCAATAAGCACCTTTCTTTAAGGTAGCAGAAGTGCTGTTGGTATCTTTTTGGGCTCCCTTAATGAAAAACAGAGAAGGCTTGGTGTCGCCCCTGCATCTTTCGAATATTCCATTCTTAGGAGCAATGACGGAGGTATAAAGGATATAAAAGCAACCCTCAGGCCCCGGAGCTCTTCCCTAAGTATGTTTAAATGCCTCCCTTTTCCCCATACGGATGAATTCCCCTTTCAACCCATGATACCTCTGGTGGCCGTAATGGCCTTCCACCACAAAGCACTAAATCAAGACGAAACAATCCGGCAATATCCGAACAAAGCAGTGTTTTATCGTCAACAAACCACCCAAATGTTTTGTAAAGAAACTCCAGGGCAAAAAAAACCCACCACCGGTTTTCCCGGGGTGGGATTTATTTTTGTGGCGATCAGGAATTGAATCATTCCCCAAAAACCAGTGAACTCCTCATAAATTCAGGTTTAATCCATCACCTTCAGTTTAACATTTCGGAACCACACATCGTCTCCATGGTCCTGAAGACCGATATAACCTTGGCGATCCTTGCCACCGGCATTGATCATGTCGGTCCACCCTTTAAACTTACTGTTTTCTATCATGTTCTCCCATTCAGGGGTCCAGAGGTGATATTCCAGCACCACTTCACCGTTTTGCATATGCACAACGGTACCTTTGTATACGATGATAGCCCCGGTATTCCACTCACCAAAACCTTTAGAGTTCTGCGGTTTGGCCGGAATCATATCGTAAAGAGAAGCCGATTGACGATTGCCATCTTTTCCCAGGCGGGCATCCAGGTGGTTCACATTATCCAGAATCTGATATTCGGGAGAGGACTTGAAGATGGGTTGACCCTCGATCTCCTGACTCAGGTAGAAAACCCCGCTGTTGGAGCCTTTGGCAACCTTCCACTCGAATTGCAACTCAAAATTCTTAAACGGACGATCAAAGATAATGTCGCCGCCATTTCTGGCACCCGCTTCGCCCTGGCCCGATCCATTTATTTTAATCGCACCATCGTCGATACTCCAGGCGCCTGGCACATCCTGACGGCCATAACCACGCCAACCCTCGAAGGTCTTTCCATCGAACAACAACATCCAGCCAGCCGACTTTTCTGCGGCAGTCAGTGCATTGATGGGGGCTTTTTTATCCATAGCTTCTGATTTTCCTGCCACTTTTTTACTGCTACCACAGGCAGCCAAAACTAAAAGGCCGGTGAATACTCCTAATAATAATATCTGTTTCTTCATTTTATTAACCATAAATAGCCTTTCTGCAAAAGGTATTGCAGAAAGGCTTAAAAAATTAAAGATAATTTTCAAATCGCATCCAAAAACAATTCTAAAAAACTGTTATTTGGGCATATCCGGAAGCTTCCATCCCTCTCTGTAGGTATGCTTGATAAGCTCCTGAGAGAAGGCTTGCGCATTAACCGGATCGGTCCACTTTTTAGAGAAGGTAGGATGACCATCGTGAATTTTAAAGCCGTCTTCCACCACTGTTTTAATAGTCTCGTCGTCGCCGATATTGGTGAAACGCATATTTTGGCCGTCCCACTGAAGCTCTTTGTTAAGAGCCTGCAGACGAACGCCTAAAACGCCCATTACCACAATTTCGTTGAAGGGTCCTGCTTCATCAAACGAGGAGGTAGGCGCCAAACGATTCTCGGGACTCTCTTTACAGGCACGAACCCAATCCATTTCATGACTCACGGTCACCCTGCGCTCGGTTTTAGGAATATTAGGGGTACGACCACTCAACAGCCAGGGCTCTCTGCCATAACAACCGGCCACCAGGGCATCTTTAGTGCCATAAAAAATCACACCACCCCCACCATTGTTCATGTTTTTACCTGCAGGCCATCCTTTAGGCATCAGAGGCTGAATACCGCCATCATACCAGTTCACCTCTACTTTTGGCATTTTTAATTTACCCTTCTTCTCCCTTTCGGGGAAGGTGAGTTTAACACGTTGAGCTGAAGGAGCACAATCGGTGAGCAGCAGGGTTGAACTTCCCTGTACCGCTGTTGGAAAGCCCAAATTCAATCCTTTAAAAACAGGATGCATGATGTGGCAAGCCATGTCACCCAGGGCACCGGTTCCAAAATCCCACCATCCCCGCCAGTTCCAGGGAGTATAAATTTCGTTGAAAGGCCGCATATTGGCCGGCCCGATAAATAAATCCCAGTTTAAAGTTTCGGGAACCCATTGACCCTGACTGGGCCGGTTGAGCCCCTGGGGCCAGATGGGCCGGTCGGTGAAAGTATCCACATGAGTGACCTCACCGATCTCGTTGTTCCACAACCACTCGCAAGTGGTAGCAACCCCTTCGCCCGAAGCGCCCTGATTACCCATCTGGGTAGCCACCTTATACTTTTGGGCTAATTTAGTAAGCAATCTGGACTCATAAACCGTATGTGTTAAGGGCTTCTGAACATAGACATGTTTGCCCAGGGTGATGGCGTGAGCCGCAATGGCCGCATGGGTATGATCGGCAGTAGCCACCACTACGGCATCGATGGAACCGGCCATCTCATCAAACATCTTGCGCCAATCCCAAAAACGTTTTGCATTGGGGAAATGCTCAAAAACATGATTGGCATAGGACCAATCCACATCACAAAGAGCTACAATATTCTCGCTCTCCAGGTTTTTTAAGTTAGCAAAGCCCATTCCGCCAACTCCCACAGCGGCAATATTAAGCTTATCGCTTGGGGCTTTTCGGTTTAGACGGCCCCCTAAGGCAACATTGGGAATAACGGTAATTCCCGCGGCAACAGCAGCTGCATTTTTGATAAAACGACGTCTGCCATTCCCTTCAAAATCATTCTTGTTTTTCATGAAATAATAGAGTTAGAATTTATATGGAAACTATACGTATATTTTTAAGACTGTTAAAGTAGAAAAAAAACGCAGAAAAACCAACAATATCAGCTTGTTAACAAAAAATAACACAACACCCTATCTCAGTTACCAAAACATTCATCTGGCCAGGGAACCAGCTGCCTGCCAGACTTCAAAGAAGGGCGTTGCGCTTTAACCTCACGAAGGAATCGGCCCAACTTTCCGGCCAGGGCTTTAACCTTTTCGGGCTCTTTGGCAGCCAGATTTTCCAACTCACCAATGTCATCTTTTATGTTAAACAAATCGAAGTGTTGGTCTTTATACCAGTAAATAAGCTTCCAATCTCCACTGCGGATGGTGCTGGTGGCCCCAATGCCAGGTCCCTCAGGCCCCCAGTTATTTGGGAAATGCCAAAAAAGGTCACGCTCTGCCACCTTTGGAGACTGCTGCAGTAAAAGGGGCACAAAACTGATTCCGTCAACGGTTTGTACCGTTTGATAATTTTTAACGCCCGCCATTTCGAGTATGGAAGCGAAGAAATCTTCTATAATCAGATAATCATCACATCTGGTGTTGGGCTTCACCTTTCCCGGCCAACGAACAATCATAGGCTCCCTGATGCCCCCTTCCAGTGCCGATCCTTTTCCGCTGTTCAAGGGTTTGTTATGAGTGTGGGGCTCTCCGGCCCTTGGCCGAAGACTAAAACCACCATTGTCGGACATAAACAAGACGATAGTGTTTTCGGCAATACCTCGTTCGTCCAGGTAGTGCATCAAATCCACCAAGCTTTTATCCATGGCTTCGATCATGGAAGCGTATTTGGCTTCTGACTCGGGAAGGCCCCGGTCGATATATTTCTGATAAAACCGCGGGTCGGCATTTAATGGGATATGCACCGCATAGTGAGCCATATAGAGATAAAAGGGCTTCTTCAGGGATCGGGCGCTGTCCAAGGCGGAAATAGCCTCACGGGTCAGGGCCTCAGTGATAAAAATAGAATCACCATGATACTTCTCCAACCCGGGCACTCCCCAGGGCAGTGTGTGAGAACCTTTCTCCTTATTCCCAAAGTTTTGGGACCCCAGGTAACTTCCCAGTCCACCGGCTGCATGCCCGGCAATATTCACATCAAATCCACAAGTGAGGGGATCGGACGCAGGCGTACCCATGGCTCCAAAATGGGCCTTTCCACAATGAATGGTAAAATAGCCATGATCCTTTAACAACTGGGGCAACATGGTGGCGTAGGTGGAACGCTCAACGGTATCGACGGGTTGAAGCCCATTAACACTCCATTGGGGATACTCAAGCACCTCGCTTTCCCCATCCACAGAGGCATTTCGCCGCAAGGTCCAATTGGTTACCCTATGGCGGGCCGCATTCATTCCACTCATTAAACTCACCCGGGTGGGCGAACAAACACAACAGGCATAGGCCTGTGTAAACACCATCCCCTGAGCTGCCAGACGCTCCATACCCGGGGTGTTATAGCGTTCATTAAATGGGGTTCTTCTGGTCCAAAAAGGAACGGAAGTATCCTGCCACCCCATGTCGTCCACCAGAAACATAATGATATTAGGACTTTGAGGTTCCGACTCCACTTTTTGGACTCTGCAACCCGAAGCCAGCATTAAGAGTCCGACCAGGGAAAAATAGAAGGTGGTTTTCATAGCGCTATTGAATCTCCTGAAGCTTAGAAGTTATGGGAGCCAAAAAAGAGCCAGCGGCTCACCGGAATCTGCAATCCCTGGGAACCCACTGGCTGAAAGATAACTTACAAGGGTTGAAAAACAGTGGCCAAATCCAAGGGATCCTCCATTTCTTTTTGAAGGTCCAGGAGCCGACTAAACAGCTGTTGTTTCTTTTCAGAGAACTCAGGTTGGTTAGCCAGGTCATTCATTTCGAACGGATCATTGGTCAGGTCGTACAAACGCATTGTTTTTCCATGGGGATAAACGATTAGCTTAAAACCATCTGCCCGGATCATACGTTGCAAACCCTTCTCATAACAACCATAGATGGCGGGATAATTGGATTCCGTCTGCTCTCCGCGCACAAAGGGCATCAAGGAGTTAAAATCTACATATTGAGGCTTTTCCAACCCGGAAATATCAAGTGCGGAGGCCATCAAATCCTGAAGATAGACATCTGCATCAATTTTTTGATCTTTGGGCACATCGGGGCCCACAATCATCAGTGGGACACGCATAGAGTGATCGTACATGTTTTGTTTCCCAATTAAACCATGATTGCCCAGCGCCAGGCCATGGTCGGCAGTGTAAAAAATATAGGTGTTTTCCTTTTCACCGGAAGCCTCCAAAGCCTCCAGGATGCGACCAATCTGCTGGTCAAGATGGGTAATGAGAGCATAGTACTCCTGGCGGTTGACCTTTACCGCGTAGTCGGTGCGGGGAAAGGGCGCCAGAGCCTCATCCCGTAGCGAAGCGCTGCAGCCAATACTGTCTTTAAAAGGATATTCGGGCAGAAAAGATTTGGGGACAGAGATGTTCTCCAAAGGGTACATATCTACAAACTCTTTGGGTGACTGACGTGGATCGTGGGGCGCATTAAAAGCCAGATACATAAAGAATGGTTGTTCTTTTCCTTTAGCGGAATCGATGAACGCCAGGGCATCATCGCCCAGGACCTCACTCCAATGCTTTCCGCCTTTCCAGTAACCCCCGAACTGTTTATCCCAGGGCCGCCAGGTAGTATCCTGAGGACTCAGGGGTCGGTTATATCCTTCGGGTGTTTGATTAGGCATACCCGGACGGATATGGGTTGTATGATTAAACAACAATCCGGCCTCGGTCTTAACATGCCACTTGCCGGACATATAAGTGTCGTAGCCGGCCTTTTGCATCAGCTGTCCCCACATTTCGCCGCGATCGGCCAAATCCTTCTGGTGGGTCTCATAACCATATGCCCGCCATACAAAACGTCCGGTATTGAGCATAGCCCTGCTGGCCACACAAACAGCTCCATGCCAGGCCCCCATATTGTATGCATGGGTAAAAACTGTTCCCTCCTCCACCAGCTTGTCGAGGGCGGGGGTTTTAATCTCCTCATTTCCCAAAGCGTGAACGGTTTCATAGCTCTGGTCATCGGCAAACAAGAAAATAATATTAGGTTTTTTTTTCTGCTTTTCTACGGTCGAACAACCGGAGAAAAAGATAGAAATCATTAAAAAAGCCAGCACAACGAATTTCATAATCTAATATATTAATGGTTAAATTTTTATTGATAACCGAAAGCCTCAGCACAGTCGAAAGTGGCATTTACAAAAGGGCCTTTTTCCTTCCAACCTATCGTGGCACACTCATGATAACAGTCGTGCTCAAAAAATAAAACATAGTTGTTTTCCACGACCTCTTTTAAAAAAGAATTCTTCTCTTCCATGGCGGCAACAGGATTTAAATCGTATGCTGCGATCCACAATATGGGTATATGAGCAGCCGTTGGTAAGAGGTCGCCGGTAAAGACAACGGTTTTTCCCTCATGCCGCACCAAAGGTATAATTTGCCCGGGGGTGTGCCCATCAAAGAAACGGACCTCGAATCCGGGAAACAAATCGCCTTCCTTCTCCACCAACTGCAAACGGCCCTCGTCCTTCAAAAAATCAAGAACATCGGTAAAATAGGCTGCACGCTCGCGAGGGTTGGAAACCCGGGCATGCTCCCACTGCCTTTTGCTGCACCAATGCTTAGCATTGGGAAACAGCAAACGTAAATCTCCATCTTCATTTAACACGGCTCCATTGGCGTGATCCCAGTGCAGGTGGGTAAAAACAACATCGGTAATATCCTCCGGCGTATACCCCTTTTGAGCCAGCGAAAGTGGCAGTATATCGGTTTGCTCATGCCCGTTGTTACGCCTTAACTTTGGGGAATAATGGTTGCCCACCCCTGCGTCGATAAGAATTTTTCGCTCTCCCTGGTCAACCAGAAGGTTGCGCATGATGAGTTTCACCGCATTGTTCTCATCGGCAGGATATGCCCTGGACCACAGTGGTTTGGGAATCACCCCAAAAAGAGCCCCGCCGTCTGCCGTAAGGTAACCTGCATGAATAGGAAATAGGTTTTGCATACCTTCAAAAATACAAAAAACTTTGTATTACCTTCGGCCAAGCCATCATTTACCTTTAATTTAAAGTGAAACCCCTAACTCTTTCAGTCATCCAAACCACCCCACACCCTATGATTTTCCAAACCAAATGGGCTCCATAACTGTTATTATTACATTTCGATTTAATAAATGAGCATTAAAACACTATTTTTGTGTTCCTTTTTATTGTGAATAGATTATGTTAAAAAACCTCGGAGATAAAACAGCAATAACGCACGGATCGCATACCATCAGCTACAAACAGCTCTTTGGTAAGATCACCCGGTTCTCACAACTTTACACGCTTGAACCCGAACAAAAGGTAGGCATAGTCATGGAGAACCGGCCGGGGTGGGTGTACTCATTTTACTCTATCTGGAAAAACCAGGGAATAGCAGTACCCATTGATCATCTGGCTACTGCCCCTGAAATAGCCTTCATTCTGGAGGATTGCCAACCGGTGGTGCTCTTCACATCCGCAAAGGAGGCTTCTCTGGTTAATGAAGCCATTCAGCTAACCGACCTTCAGATTCAGGTCATTGTGGTGGATGAATTCGAGCAGGAGCCCGCCAGCAGCGACACCACCAATTTATTCCCCTCATTTAAGGACGAACAAACGGCCGTTATCATTTACACCTCCGGCACCACAGGAAGCCCCAAGGGAGTGATGCTCTCGTTCGATAACCTCAAAGCCAACATAGAAGGGGTAGCCCATCACATTCCCATCTACACTTCCGGGAGCCGTGTATTGGTTCTCTTGCCCCTTCATCACATATTTCCTCTTCTGGGATCGATGGTTGTGGTTCTCTATGCGGGTGGTTCCATAGCCATTAGTCCATCCATGGCATCGGCCGACATCATGAAAACCCTACAGGATAACCGGATAACCATCGTAATTGGTGTTCCAAGGCTCTATGGGGCCATTCGGAAAGGGATCAAGGATCAAATTGAAAAAAGCGCCATTGCCAAAATGCTCTTTGCTTTCGCAGAAAAAGCCAACAGTCTTACCCTCTCCCGGATACTTTTTAAAAAGGTACACCAAAAAATGGGTGGGGCCATTAAACAGCTTGTTGCGGGCGGAGCGGCACTCGATGTAGCCATAGGCCGCGATTACCGCACCCTGGGCTTCGAAGTTCTGGAAGGCTTTGGCATGACCGAAGCAGCCCCGATGATTACCTTTACCCGACCGGGAAGGGTAAAAATTGGATCCCCCGGCGAAGCTCTGCCAGGCACCGAAATCAAGGTGGTAGACGGTGAAATAATTGCCAGAGGCAGACAAGTAATGCAAGGCTATTACAACCGACCCGAAGAGACAGCGGAGGTCATCAGGGATGGATGGTTATACACCGGCGATCTGGGCTACCTCGACCAGGAAGGCTTCTTATTTATCACGGGACGGAAAAAAGAAATCATTGTTCTGTCGAACGGGAAAAATGTGAACCCCGAAGAACCCGAAAAAAAATTAGAACTATCACCCCTGGTGAGGGAATGCGGGGTGTTTTTTAAAGACGACATAATGCAGGCCGTGATTGTGCCGGAGAAAAGCGCCATGACCGAGATGGACAATCTCAGTCTGGAAGATATTATTCGCTGGCAGGTCATCGACCCCTATAACCAGGCCGTCTCGTCCTATAAAAAAATAATGCGTTTTTATGTCACCGACAAAGACCTGCCCCGAACCCGCCTCTCCAAGCTCCAACGTTTCAAGCTGGAAGAGCTGGCCGTAAACAACAACCAACAGCAGGAACAACATACAGAGCCCGATTTCGAGGAGTACAAAATGATCAGCACCTATCTTAAAAAGGAAAAGGGCCGCGAGGTGTTGCCACATCACCATCTGGAAATGGATCTTGGCCTCGACTCCCTGGATAAAGTTAGCTTGCAATCCTACCTGGACCAAACATTTGGGGTGGAGTTGGAACCCACCGATCTGTTGAAATTCAACAATGTACTCCTGCTGGCCGAACATGTGGCTGTGATGAAAACCAAGATGCAGGATTACAAAGTCAACTGGACCGACATCCTCAAGGAGAAGGTCAACCTGCAGCTGCCTAAGTCGTGGTTTACCGGCCGACTAATTGTGCGGTTATCGCGTCTGTTCTTCCACCTTTACTTTCGCTTTAGAGCACGTGGAATGGAAAACATACCCGAAGGGCCCTGCATCATAGCCCCCAACCACCAGAGCTTTTTCGATGCAATGTTTGTAGCCTCCTACCTGAAATCCAAACAAATTAAGAAGACCTATTTTTACGCCAAGGAAAAACATGTTAAGGCTCCCTTCCTTAAATATTTGGCCCACAGAAACAACATTATCATAATGGATTTAAACAAGGAGCTTAAAGAATCCATCCAAAAAATGGGAGAAGTTTTAAAAAACAATAAAAACCTGATCATCTTCCCCGAAGGTACCCGCACGGGCAATGGTAAATTGGGACTATTCAAAAAAACCTTCGCCATACTCAGCAGCGAGCTCAATATCCCGGTAATACCAGTATCTATTCGTGGTGCTTTTGAAGCCCTCCCACGAGGCAGTTTTTTTCCCCGACCTTTCAGCAAAGTTCAGGTGGAATTTCTGGCCCCGGTTGACCCTTCCAGGCACGACTATGACTCCCTGTCGGAAGCGGTAAAAACAAAGATTCAGGATCAACTTTCCATGCCTTTGGATTGAAGGGGTCATTTTTTAACCGCAACGAGAACCTCAAAAATCGACGGGGCAACATAAACCTCAGGCAAAAACGATGACATTCTGATAGTAACAAAGCCCCAACAAAACGGGGCCGACATCAAAAGCGAAACCTCATGATAAAGAAAGCTGCAGTATTATTGGCTACGGGATTCGAAGAGATTGAGGCACTAACTCCCGTGGATGTATTAAGAAGAGCCGGGGTTGAAGTCACCTTAATATCTGTTACCGATGAGATAAACGTCACCGGGGCACACAACATCACGGTGGTTTGCGATCGACTCCTTAAAGAGATCCATCCCGGATCGATAGACGTTGTGGTGTTACCTGGCGGTACTCCGGGCACGGGAAATCTGATGGCAAATCAAGGGGTTACCAATCTCTTGACGGAATTCAACCAGCACAAGAAATGGATTGCCGCCATTTGTGCCGCCCCAAAAATCATCGGGGAACTGGGTTTCTTAAAGAACCGAAAGGCGACCTGCTTTCCGGGATTTGAACACCACCTGAAAGAGGCACATTATTACCCCTGCCCGGCTATTACCGACGGCCATATCATCACCGGAAGAGGCATTGGTGCGGCCATGGAATTTTCACTGGAAATTGTATCCAACCTCATCTCCCCCGAAAAAGCTACTGAGATGAGAGACCAAATGGTGGTGCCTCCATTGAGAAAATGAAGACATTGAAATGAACCTGAAGAGGGCATCCTTGTTTAATAAACACATGTAAATCCTAAACAAGAGAAGATGCCTTCAAAACCCGTTATCTATTGGTTCAGAAATGACCTTCGCCTGCACGACAATCCAGCCTTGCTGGAAGCCCTGGCAAAAAAGAGTCCTCTTTTCCCTGTGTTTGTGATCGATCCTCAATGGAGTTCCAATGAAACGCCACTGGGTTTTCCGAGAATGGGTGCCTTGCGCCAACAATTTCTCATGGAATCACTTGGGGAGCTTAAAGAAGCACTCGAAAAAACGGGCAACACCCTTCACCTATTCCGGGGGAACACCATTGATATTATACCGAAATTGTATAGGGGGTTGAAGGCCTCTGGGGTTATAGCCCAGAGGGAATATGCCTGGGAGGAGATCAGCCTCGAAAAGAAACTTTCCCAACAGGTAACACTCGAATTGCATTGGGGAAGTATGCTCTATCAGCCCGATCAGGTTGATTTTCCCCTTGAAAAATCGCCTTTTTACTACACCAAATTCAAAAACCGGGTCACAAGTTTAACTTTCCTTCCCCTGCCGGCCAAAGCCCCCCTTGAGATACCTGCACCGGCATCCCTTAACCTTCCAAAACAACCCGAAGAGATTCCATTTTCACCAACCTCTCCCCTGCCGCAGGCAGAGAGACATTTTAAGGGAGGAGAAGCCAGTGGCTTAATGAGCCTTGACCATTATTTCAACGATCAGGGTCCTCTTCATTATTCAGAGACACGCAACTTTTTTGAGGGAAACCATTTCAGCAGTTTGCTGGGTCCCTGGCTGGCCAATGGCTCCATCTCCCCCCGCTATTTCTATCACCGACTGGACGACCTAAAACAAGTCCATCCCGATCATCGTGAGAGCGTACAAACCTTGATAGAACAACTCATCTGGCGCGACAATTTCCGGTACTTATTTTTAAGATACGGCTCCAAATTTTTCACCACCAAAGGCCTGCGCAAGAGTCCCCCCGGTATGTTCGACGACCGGGAAGCCTTCCTGCGGTGGAAGAATGGAAAAACCGGACAGCCTCTTATCGATTCCCTGATGCGACAACTGGCAATCACCGGTTTTATGAGTAACCGGGGCAGGATGCTGGTCTCCTTTTATTTGGCCAAGGAGATGAAGGTCAACTGGCAATGGGGGGCCTCCTGGTTCGAATCGGCCCTGCTCGATTACGATGTATGCAGCAACTATGGCAATTGGGCCTATCAGTCGGGACGGGGAACCGACAGCCGCGTAAACCGACGGTTTAACCTGGAAAAACAGGCCGCCAAATTCGACCCCGATGGACATTTTGTGGAGAAATGGAGTAAAAGAACACCCCAGGATTAAAACGCAGAAGGGAAAAAGTCAATCAATTTTGTGATTCATGACATCCCTGCTTCATTTTTTGGCGCGCATCTGCATGGATTCATTACCTTTGCCCACTAAAAAAAATTATGCCCACACTTCAACAACCCACAAAAGAGTGCTTTGTGTGTAAAGCCCCCCTCGAAGGAGATTCGGTGGAGTACAACAAAAAGACACATCTGCCTGTATGCAAAGGCTGCAAAAACACTAAAGCAGAGAAAGATATGGAAGATAATTTACTGGATTCCCTGGCCGAAGGTTTTGTGTGCGGCTGTATTTAGAGGTTTCTCCTTATTTTATTATCCCTTCACTGAAAAAGGAAATTTGATACAATCCATCCTAATTTCCCGAGAGGATTAAGCCTTCACCCGAAATTTCCTTCCCGATGGTTGAAGGAGATCCATAATAGTAAATGCGACCATTTCCGTCGATAAAGGCATTCAAAACTTCCGAAGCATAACAAAAGATCAATCCCGAGCCATAAAGCTTCACATCGGCCAAAGTCATTTCTAAGGCAGCTGCATCGATCTTCCCGGAACCCTCCAAAAACAAGTCCAGGTTTTCCCCGGTGCCCGACAACAAGACCTCACCTGAGCCTTTTTGTTTTAACTCCAGCGTTCTAAAATCCCCATTGATATTGAGGTAGGTACTGCCTTCATTGAAAATAGTTAAAAGGGTACAATCCACATAACGTCCAAAGAATTCTGAAACCCCCAGGAGGGTCAAATCAAGGCTTTCATTTACCAGGGTGTCGGCACTAATCGTTCCTCCCCCCATCACCTCCACCGAAGTGAGTGAAGGCACCACAACATTTACATTAATGGGTTGCCTGGGGAAAAGATCAAAATTGAGCTTGCGGCTAATGGTGAGCTGATTGTTAACCACCTCTGTTGTCACGTATAACAACAAATTAGAATCGCACTCCACCTCAACACTTTGCGTGTCACCACTCTTTAGTTCCACAACAAAATCGGTGTCAAGATATATTTTCGAAAAAGCAGATAAATTGCGCGACCGAACCACACGGTTACCGTCACCCACAACATCCACATTCAGAATGCCGTCGCAGGAACCCAGACCGATGAAACCCAGAACTAAATAAATGTGAAGTCGCTTATGCATGTTTCTCGTGATAGTTATGCAAAGGTACAAAAGAGAAACAATTAAGAGAGTAGAAATGAAAGACAATCGAGTAGGGAAAGAGGCCTGGTCCCCATATCCCTTCCCCTTCCTAAGCATTATTCAGTATCATAGATTTCTTGGGGCATATGCAATAAGTTTCTACGCAGGAACTTTCGCTACAGACGGTTTACAAAAAAAAGGGCTGCCAAAAGGCAGCCCTAAAAGCGTGTTTTGGTTGGAAATTAGTTGCCCGGTCCGCTTCCGTATTGGGGACTTTGTTCATCAAACCACAATCTTTCGGCATTTAGAACAGATGGCGTACTCACACCTGTTGTAATGCCTTGTTCATCCATTGCGGCCTTAATGTTATCATAGTTGATATCGTCCTGTGTTGGCGTACCCACTTCAAATCTTCGGGGAATTGGAATCTCAGATCCTGAGACTTTTATCTCTTCCCATGGCAGATAATCACTTCCCTTCTTAGGAACACCTGAACGACGCACCGTAGCCCAAACATCGCCCGGAGTAGCCATGAAGTTAATATATTGTTGAATATATACTTTTTCAAGACCATCGGTGGATAGGTTATAGGCAGGGTTCAGAAGCAATGCGTCAATTTCTCCGGCTCTAAGCCTGGTAGCAGCCGCTGCAGCTTCATCGTCATCTTCATAAACCGGGTCACCATTATAGTAAGGGAATTCATTGTCCTCGGCCAGTGCATCCATCCTGAGAACCGACAGTTTTACCCCCTGAGTAAAATACTCCTGAGCAGACATGGGCAGGCTGGCTCCAAGCAAGGCAAACTCTGCTAAATACAAATTGGTTTCGGCCGAACTTCCCAAAATAATGTGCAATGGGGGATCGTTATCCTTAAGTTCAAGAACACGGCCTCCAGGTTTGGTTGGATAAGTATAATTGTAAGCGGTTCTGGTTAACTTTTCCGAAAACAAAGAGGTTGCACCATAGCTCTTTGAAACATCGCCGACCGTTATCTTATACAACACACTCTGATTAAAATAGATGTCATTGTCGGGATTGATGGTCTCATCAGGCGAAAGTGGTGCACCATGGTAACGCACCCAGGGTTCCCCGGGCCCAGCCCATCCAGCAAAATTACCATCTGCATCGTAATTTACATATTGCTCAACATAAGGGGGCAATTCCGTTTCAGTATCGATAAAAGCCTGCACAACCTCTGCGTTAAAGGAGTTTTTCTTAAAGATAAAACGTAAACGGGGATCTAAATTATCCATCATAAAATCAACCAAATTCCTGGAGGCATGACCAATCCACATGCCATTTCCCGTTCCGTAATATTTTATCCCTCTCATATAGATAAAATCATCATTTAAATCGTTCATATACCCTACGGAGGAATTGGCCACCTCAGCTGCAATCTCAAGTGCCCTGGCTTTATCTGCATTAACCAGGCGGGCTGCGATTTTAAGCTTCAGCAAGTTACAGAATTTAGCCCATTTTGAATAGTCCCCACCATAGATTACATCCTGTGACCCAAGGCTGAATTGACCATCGGTATTGGCTAAAACACTTAAGGCTTCATCGAGCTCGTCAAGCCAAACATTGAACAAGGCCTGTTGATTATCTAAAACCGGGGTAAATAAAGGGGGATTGGTATACGGAGCCAATCCTGCCTCGGTATAAACCAGTGAACCTGTATTATCGGTATTAACCATGGCCGGTTGGATCTGGATAGGATAAGTAATGGCTTTAAGCGCCTGATAGGTTGCTTTTTCCTCATCATCCATCGCATCGATTCGATTACGTACATCCATTGTTTGGGGAAACAAACCGGAGTATATACCCTGGCTGGCCGAAGGTCCCATTTCAGTAAAATTGGCATCATTTCCTCCTTGTGTGGTAGTTACCTGAACCCAGGGAAAGATATACTGAAAATTATTGTAGAACCAGTTGGTATAATCATTAGAATACATCTGTTCTATCGCTTTGGAAACAGAGTATCTGAGATCGGGCTCTGACAACGTGGAGGGGTCAGAGTTAAGTTCTGCAAACTTATCTCTTTCACAACCTATAGCCAACACAAGAAGCAGAGCAAATAATATTTTAATTTTTCGTTTCATATTTACCATTTTAATAGGTTAGAAATCAACACTTAAAGTCACTGTATAAGAGGCAACGTAGGGTCTGAAAGACCGTTCGCGGAACGATTCCGTACTACTGGTTCCCCTAAAACTTTCAGGGTTAATGTTGTTGGGAAGCGAATTATACAGATAAGCCACATTCCTGGCATTAAGTGCCACATAAACATTCTGCGCTTTTATTTTCTGTGCCAATGACCTTGGAAGGTTATAACCTATAGCAACATTACGAAGAGCAATATACTTGACTTCATCAAACCAACTGTCGTTGATCACACCGCCACCCCAGGAGCTGTTTCTCCAGTTCCACCAGCTGGCATGCGTTGGTTCAACATATCCGGCATCATAAGCCTCCTGGTAGGTCATCCCGCCAACATTTACAACTGAGCCACCTGGAGAGGTAACCTCCTGTCCTTCTTTAAAAACAGCGTTGGGAATAATTCCGTCATGATAGACCCGTCCCTGTGTATCGGCATATTGAGACGTCCAGGTAATGCCACCATGTTCTTCATCTCTTCCATACAAGGATTCTTCCAACAAACCCCAGGCAGTTCCATACTTACTGGAAAAGGAGGCCATATGACCGCCAAAACGGGCGTCTAAAAGGAATGAAAAGGTAAAATCTTTCCAGATAAAGGAGTTATCCCAGGAGCCTTCAAAGTCGGGTTGTACTTTACCCACCTTTTCAACCTCTCCACTTCGGGTGAGATTACCGGCCCGATAGGAGTCGTACCAGGTCAACACCTTCATTCCATTACGAGCATCGCCTTCATCTCCCTGCCACTCAAGAGGTTTGGTATCCGACATAATGACACCATATTCTCCATCTTCATAAGCCACCGATCCAACCCGGAAGTTACCATAAGTGATATCGCCACCCAGGTTTTTATAGGCCCCCACTTCTTCACGTAGTTCTGATATCACGGTTTTATTGTTCCAGTAGTTGAAGGTAGAAGTCCATTCGAAATTCGGTAGTTTAACAGGCGTCACCTTCAACGAAAGTTCCACTCCTTTATTGGTCATGGTTCCAATATTAGTAAACATACTGTTGTAACCAGACTCTGAGGGGATTGGAATGTTTCCGATTTGATTTTTAATCGTTTCATCGTAATAGGCAAAATCCACCCCAATACGGTTGTTGAACAACCTCAAGTCGAGCCCGGCCTCATAAGAGTTTTTTCGTTCCGGTTTTATATCGGGGTCAACCAAAGTAGTAGAACGCGAATTAAGGTATATATAACTATTGTTTTCCTGTTCTGTAGAGCCAAGACTATATCCCTTATTAATAGCATAGGCACCGGTGTCGTTACCGACCTGTGCCCAGGACAGACGCAGTTTACCAAATGAAACCCAGGAGGGAAGCTGAAACGTTTCATTAAATAACCATGAGGTACTCACCGAGGGATAAAAGTACGAATAGTTACCCGTGCCATCGGTGTAAACCAACGCTGAAGACCAGTCGTTACGCCCGGTGATATCCACATAGAGTTGATCCCTCCAGTCGAGGTTAAGCATATAATAAAACGAATTTATTTGTTTGGTCGAATAAATGCTCCCATCTGACCCCTTGGTTTCCTTGGAATTATCTAAATAAAAGCGACCGGGAACAATAAGGCCTCCATTGGTCCAGGCACTGGTAAAGGATTTCTCCTGATCCCAGATTTCCCCTCCCAGAATTAAGTTGGCCGAGATATCCTGAGTCAGATCTCGCTTAATATTAGCGATGAGTTTTCCGGTTCGGCTAACATCCCGGTCGTTCCTCAACTGATAGCTCCCGCCTTCATTCGCATATCCCTGTCCCAGCGTTTTGTTTTCAGCAGCAATAGTGTAATAATTCATATTGGCTTCCGCCGTCAAGGAGATCCAATTGGTGATATCGGCTGTTAAACGAACTATAGGGCGGGTTACACTTTCTTCCCTGGTACTCTCATTCAAATTATAAGCAAACCAAACGCTGTTACCCGGTACATTGGCATAGGTATCCCCATAAGCTGAAGAAGGGACTCCGCCATGCGGGGCCTGCCAGACTTCTCTTTTCTTCCATTTGCTGGCATCGTACCATGGCTCGAAGGTTCCATATAAAAACGAGTCTCCCAGATCATTGCGTGGATTCTTTGGATTGGAGAGAGTATAAGAAATGGAAGCTTCTGCCTTTAACCAGTCCGTTAGATTATACGAGGAATTCAGCAAAAAGGAATTTCTACTGAACTCATCCTTGGCGAGTGTTCCGGTTCGGTAATTGTACGAATTGGACATATAAAAACTACCCCTGTCATTGGCCCCACTCAGAACCACAGAAGTATTACTGTTCTTCCCCATGTCGTAAATATCCTTCATATGGTCTTTAAAGGCCACATAAGGGGTGAGAGACCGGTCGAAATCTTCAATACTGATCGAAGGGTCATATTTGGGTCCATAGTATGTTGATCCGGCAGGATGACTTAGTTTGGTGGGGATGCCATCCTCGTTGTAATTAAACTGGTTAACATCGTACTTGTAATAATTCCCATTCGCATCCTTTTCTCCATAACCAATAAAGCCGGCCACATCCCCTTTCCCATACTGGTATTGGATAGCAGGTTGATCGTAGACATAATCCATACCAAAAGACTGAGTCACTTTTATGCCCATTCCTTTTTTGCCTTTGCCATCTTTGGTTTTTATAACAATCGCTCCGTTGATTCCGCGAGACCCATAGAGGGCGGTAGCAGCGGCTCCTTTCAATACCGAAACCGACTCATAATCGTCGGGGTTAAGGTTCTTCAACTGGTTCCCAAAATCATTTGGATTGGAACTCCAGTCGGCACTGGCATTAGAAATGTCATTCTCAAGAATCACCCCGTCAATCACAAAAATAGGTTGGTTATTATTGGAGTTCAGTACCGAAACCCCACGAACCTGAATTTTGGAGTTCCCAAACAACCCTCCATCCGATCCGCCAATACTCAACCCGGCAGCTTTTCCCTGAAGAGCCAATACGGGATTTACGGTATTAACCGCAGCAATCTCATCCCCCTGAACTTCGGTCATGGCAAATCCCAGTGTTTTCTGCTCCCTGGGAATATTCAATGCCGTCACCACCACCTCATCCAGCCCGAGGGTTTCCGAGACCAAAATAACATCGATCACACTCCGACCATTTACCGGAATCTCCTGAGTTGTGAATCCGATAAAAGAAAAAACAAGGTTGGAATTCTCTGGTACCTTTACCGAATATTTGCCATCTATGTCGGAAATGGTCCCGGTGGTCGTTCCCCGGAGGGCAATATTCACCCCTGGAACCGGATCACCGCTGGTATCGACAACGGTTCCTGTAACGGTAACAATTTGAGCTTGTTGAATTTGATCAGCATTCAACGCTACTTCAGCAAAAGCAGAGGTAAAACTTCCCATTGCCAAAAAGCCAGCCAATGCGAAAGCACACCATCTGCCGCTTCTTTTTCCCTTTAAGGTAAAAGAGAAACAACTTTTTAATCGCTTCATAGAACTACTTTTGATGAATAATTAAAAAAACTAATAAAACAAACGGGTCCGTCCATCTCAAGAACAACAGAAAGCCCATCAGATCAAGGATTGCATCAAACAAACAGAAATATTTCTAACATTCTTTCCTGTTCATAATTCAATACAACCTGACCAGAGAAACCCCCACCTCATTTTTATTTATTTTTTTTAATTTATTTACAATCGACCCGCACAACAGGTTAATTTGTTCAGATTGGTTAAATCGCGAGCATCAAACAATCAGAAATAACAACGAAAAAAACGAAGGGTAAAAAATTAACAGGAGGAGAGACATGTAAGAATTAATGCCACTGATAGCGAAACCACAAAGGCTTTAATATATTGGGAACAGGATTTTAAGTGGGCTATTGACTGCCAAATTCCGGCGAACAAATATCCCACCAAACCCGCTCCTGGTTGAGTGTCTGAGGATCGGTAGCACCCACGGTAAAGCCCTGTTGAATCATCGCCTGATTAAAATAATCGGAATTGGTAGTTACCGAGGGAGCCAAAATTGGCCATCGACGAGGTAATATGAGTTCAACATTCCCAGCCTGAAAGGGATGCCAATTAAGCAGCTGGCTGTTTACAAAAGGAATGCCGGTTCGTCTGGCCAGAGTAAAATTTTCATTGGGCAACTTAAAAAAGTTGATGTACTGCTGCAAGTAAATCTTTTCGAGAGGATCACCCGGAGCATCCCAATCAAACTTCGACTCCCGAATATATTCCTCCAGGCCCGACTGGGAAAAAGTCAGCGAATCAATCATGGGGATATCGGCTTCCTGAGCCACCTTCCAATAGGTTCTAACCGAGAGATCTATCCCTTTTTCGTACCAGACTCTTGCATCGGTTGTCAGATAACCTTTTTCTGCAAGCTCGGCTAAATAAAAACAGACTTCTGCTGCACTGAACATTACATCCACATAGGTGCCATTTCTATTATTGGTTTTTGGTGCAAATAAAAACCGGTTCAATCGCGACAACTGGTAGACCCGCACATTATCACTATCCCGAAATACATCGAAGTAGTCGCCCAGGTTACTACTATCGGGTTCTACCGGCCCCCCAAAAAAACGATCCCAGATGGAGGTGATGGTATCGGGAATAATTTCGGGGACAGGAAGCTGTGCCATGCGCATACCCGTTAACCGGGCCTGATCCATGTCGTTGGGTTCAAAAAACCAGAGGGTGCGGGGGTCGCGATTACTTTTTAACATTTCCATGAACGGGGCCGCTGCCACGGCCCCGTTGTAGATGTCGATTGCGGGTCCGGTATAGCTCTCATCGGGAGCCCACCAAAACTGCTCATCCATATTTGTAATAAGGCCCGCAGGGCTCTCCCAGGCTTCTTGGATCATCTTCCGCATCAGTTCCGGATTGGCTTTCTCAAGCCGAACAGCTATTCTAAGCTTTAAACTGTTGGCCAATCTGGCCCACAAAAGCCAATCGCCCTGGTAAACAAAGTCATCCTCCCCGGTGGTGACCGACTCCTGATCCTGCTCACTTAAGAGAGCAGAAATAGCACTGTTCAATTGTTCATGCCAAAGATCAAAAAGCTGTGCCTGAGTATCGTAAGACATTAAAAACTCCAGAGAATCCCTCCCTTTCATACTTTCCTGGTAGATCAACGACCCGTAAACGTCCGTCACTCTCAACCCCTGCATTATTTGTAATATATAGGTCAGGTGATACAACTTATTATAGGGCAGCTTCTCGATGGAATTCATCCCCTCAATCTGCATTCTAATCTCTGCCAGGTTAGGCATTATCTCCCGATAAAAGCTCCAATACCTTCCCCCCGTATTGTAGATAAAATTCATATCTGCTTTATTACCGTCCACAGGCACCACCTGCTGGATCATCGGCATAATGTATTGATAATTATCATAAAACCATTCCCCATACTGATAACTACCCAGCTTATAGAGAGAATAAACAAAAAGCTGCTCCAACTGGGGGGCGGTAATGGCATTGGGATTTTCATTAATCCCCGAAAAATCATCGGTACAGGCATTCAGGAGCAAAAGACCTCCCATTACCAACAAAATCATTCTCCTAAAAAAAGCAACTACCATCTCAATTATTTTAAACATAGAGACCCAGGGCTCTTTTCCACGCCAATCTTTTCTGTAACCTTCCGCCGAATACTGCTGATTAAACATCTTCAAAAATTTAGCGTTAACGCCAACCCGATGGTTCTTAAATAAGGACTCAGACCCCACTCGTGAGAAGCTGCAGCCCGGTTGCTTCTTATTCCAAAGGGATGCATATTATTGGGCAAACTCTTATAGATATATCCCAGATTACGCCCAAAAAGCGTGAGACTGCCACCCTCCACCTTAAGGTTTTTAAATAAAAGCCCCGAAAAAGAGTAGGAAAGGCTGACACTTCTTATCCCAATATAGCTGTTTTCGAGCACCATATTGTTGTCGACCACTCCAGTTGACCAACTGTTTGAATAATAATGCCAGAAAGAGGCATGTACCGGTTCGACCAACCCCTGTTCATAAGCCTCTTTATACGACATATTCCCCACGGATTGCCCATCGATTACGGTTTCTGATTCAAATACACCTTGTGGAATCATCCCATCGTTGTAAAGGTTCCCCGAACTATTTGCCCAGGAAATTCCCCCATAATCCTCATTGCGATATTTCATAGAACCCTCCAACAAACCATAAGCCATACCATAACGGTTTGAGTAGGAGACCACATCCCCCCCGATTTTATAATCAAAAAGGCCGGATAGTACAAAATTCCAAAAATTAAGACCCAATTTAACGGCTCCATAAAAGTCGGGATTTATATTCCCCACAACTCTCTTCTGGTTACTGCGCAAGGGGTAGGCCCCCCTGGCATACTCGTCCCATCTTAACACCGGCCATCCGTTTTTTTCATCCGAGGAATTGTTTCCATTGGTGTAAAGTAAAGGGGCGGCGTCACTCATCAGCAATCCCATAGGTTCACCCTCAATAGCCACCGAAGCCGTTCGGGCATTTCCATAGGTAGGTGAGTTTTCCAGCACCAATTCAGTAACTCCCCCGGCAAGGGTAACTACCCGGTTTCTATTTTTAGTAAAATAAAACCCGGCGGACAGCTGAAAATCATCCCCTTTAAAAGGCACCGTTTGCAACGACAACTCCACGCCATCATTTAAAATATTGCCGGCATTTTTCACAACATAATCGACCCCGGACTCGGGGGGAGCTGACACCGTAATTATCTGATCGTAGGTGTTTTCATGATACCATGAAAAATCAATTTGCACCCGGTTTTTAAAAAAGCTGAGTTCGGTGCCTACTTCCAGGGCCCGTTTTCGCTCGGGTCGGATATCTTTAGAACGTGCATAATTTTCATTATGGGTAATCAATGGGATGGTGAGACCATTAGTTTGAAGCCGGCCTTCCAGCTCAAACCATTGATTAATACTAAATGCAGAAAATCCATTGCCCACTTGGGCCACGGAAGCTCTTAACTTCCCGAACAAAAGCCAGGAGGGCAAATCAAAAGTATCGGAAAAGACCCAGGCCGCACTTAAGGAGGGATAACAAAAGCCCAGCGTACCCGAACCGTCGGCATAAGCCAGGGTTGAGGACCAATCGTTTCGACCGGTAAAGGTTAAATAAATCTGATCCTTCCAGTCCCATTCCCCGGAAAGAAAGATCGATTGCGTTTGCAACTGTTCAGTCACTTGTTCATTGGTTTCCGGTTCTTCGATACTATACTCGAGGCTAAATTTACCCGGTTCCATTAACCCACCTACGCTGTTACTATAGTTGCTCCACACATCCGAGTCAAAGAGTTCGGCACCCAAGGTGATCTTTAGGCGTGAATGAAAACCCAATGCCCGCTCCGTATTGAGAAGAAGCCGGTAGGTTTTTTGTTTTGTTTGTTGATTTCCCACCCCATAATATCCACCTTTGTGGTTGAACCCCTGTCCGGGTTCTTTGTCTTTTAGCCGAATTGAATAATTATTTAATCCGGCCGTCAGCTCATAACTCAACCAGGGAAACAGATCGCCATTCAGTCGGCCAATTAAGCGGCTACCCTGTTCGAACCGGTAATGGATATCCTCGTAATAACTGTACCATATGGAATGACCCGGAATCTGATAATTGGGATCCTCATTGTCGGCAGATGGAATCCCTCCATGGGAAGCCATGTAGGTTTTTTTCCATTTGGAAGCGTCATAATCCCGTCCCAGTTCTCCGGTCATAAAAGCTTGCTGAACCTCTCCCGAAGGAGGATTCCAAAGCTGGGAACCGGTATAGGAAAAAAGAAGCGTAGCCCTGATTTGCTTCATCAGCTCATAAGATAAGTTTCCACTTAAGGCATCCCGCAAAAAATTATTTCGATAATAGACCCCATTTTCCTGTGTGCGCGAATAGGACAACCTAAAACTCACTTCTTCTTTCATTCCTTTAATGCTCACATGCGAATTAGAGTAAAGCCCCTGCCTAAAAGTTTCGAGGTAGTTATCGGGATGAGGGCCATAATGGATCCACTCTCCATCACGGTATCGAATAAGTGTGTTTTCATCCATAGGTGGGCCAAATGAAAGCATGGTACTGTTAACCATCGGATCGCCTAAACCATTTACTCGGAAACCCGAAGATGGAGCAAACCGGTCTTCCAAATAGGTGGCATAACCGGCAACGGTTCCTGCACCATATACATCCTGAAAATCAGGTCCAGCGTAAACACTCTTCACATGAAACGTCTGAGACACATTCACCCCAACCCCGCTTTTCTGCTTCCCCTTTTTAGAGGTTATCAGCACCACCCCATTCATGGCTTTTGACCCATAAAGGGCAGCAGCTGCTGCCCCTTTTAAAATGGTTACCGACTCAAAATCATCCGGGTTAAGGCTTTTTAAGGTATTACCCCAATCCAGCCCCCCCCATTCATCCCCACCTCCGGTACTATTATCCATAATAATGCCATCCACAACAAATACGGGTTGGTTATTTTCCCGGAAAGTACTATTGCCACGAATCGTTATGCGTGAAGATCCATACACCCCACCATCAGTGGGTTGAACTTCAAGCCCCGCCGTCTGTCCCATAAGAGAGGTAACCGGATTAATTGAGTTGGCACCGCAGATTACCGAGCCGGCCAATTCGGTATGGGCATAACCCAAGGCTTTTCGGTCGCGCTTGATGTCGAGAGCCGTAACAACAATTTCAGGCACCGGCAAATGATGTTCTACCAAAACCACGCGAAGATTCTTCAGATAACCTACCAAACGCATATGTTTTTCAAACCCGATATGCGAAAACGTTAAACGGCTTTCAGGCTTTACTTCAATAGAAAATTGCCCATCCACATTGGTAATAGTTCCCCGGGCACCGTCATCCAAAATAACATTGACACCCGGAATGGGTTGATTCATAGCATCCAGAACAACACCGAAAACAGTCCGGACATTTCTGTCAAGCGAAGGAACCCCTATGGTCGAAGGGGTAAGTTGAAGCGGCTTTTTAAAAGAGGAAAAATCGGCAACCACAATTTGCTTTCCATAAATTTTATAGAAAACGCCCAAAGGTTGCAGCAAAAGGGTAAGTACCGTAGATAAACCAGCGTCTTTAACCTTTAATGAACACTTCTCTTCGAGATCCAAATGAAGGCTGTTGTAGATAAATACCCTTCCAGTTTCTTCTTCAATAGTGTCAAGGATATTTCCAAGAGGTTCCTCCCGAAGATCAAAAGACAACAGAGGCTCTTTCGACTGAGCGAAAAGGGTTCCAAAATAGGATAAAACAAGCATTACCAAAAAAGCCCGCAAAGATGAGTTTTTAATCATAACACCAGTTAATTCCCTCATACCTGTTTCATCAGAAAACGCCAATTTCCCTCCAGCATAATGGGATTTTGTCTTAAAATAAAGAAACACACCCAAAATTAGCTAAAAAACGTAAATATTTAATTTTTATTTTAATATTCACACCAACTGCCCCCCAAATTTCCAGAACCTTATTAATTAATGGGGACTTTCCCTTGAACAATCGGAAGCCGAAACGAAAGAGACTCTAAATACCCTGTTTATAAAATAAAGAAGACAGGCCACTCATAATAAATTGAAAAAATCCAACACCTCATGTTCTGTCCGAGTCCAAAACTTTACAAAAAAAGCGCAACCGAAGCTGCGCCCTGACTCGTACCGATCCGTTTTTTTTAAGAGTCCATTCTCGCCAGTAAAGAAGTTTACAGTAGTTCAATGGTTGTACCACTTATCTTATACTTAAGACCGGAAAGGTCACATAAAACCTGAATGGCAGTTTCGTAATCCGGAAGCAACAACAATTTGCCTGAGACCAGGGTTGTTTGAGCCAGTTGGTCGCTTACTATAAAATGAAGGTTATAATACCGTGATAACTTTTGGGTAATAGCCCTAATGGAATGATTGTTAAACAACAAATACCCATCCTTCCAGCTGGTATATTCAGCGGTATTCACTTCTGAAACACGAATATTTTTATCCCCCAAACCAAATTCACTTTTTTGCCCCGGCACCAACAAAACCTTTCCTCCTAAAAGCAAACTCCTTTGTTCAACCAATAAGGATCCGGATTCAAGAACGGACACATCCCCGGAGGAATCATCGGATGTATTAATATTAAAGGTGGTTCCCAGCACTTTATAACTCATTTTTCGTGTCATCACAACGAAGGGTTTGGATTTATCGCTGGTCACATCGAAATACCCTTCACCGGTTAAAAACACCTCCCGGTTAGAGGCCGACTCAAAAGAGTTGGGGAATACCAACCGGGAACCGGCGTTGAGCCAGACCCGGGTGCCGTCACTAAGCACAACACTGGCCGTTTTCCCAAAGGGAACCAACAACCGGTTAAGAGCAGATTTTTCCTCTACCGCCGAGGGTATCAGGGTTTTATTACCGTCGAAAAGCATCCCCCGTTGGCGCGAAAGCACCTCCAGAGTGGATTGAACCAAATCGCTCCGAATCAACGTTCCTTCACTGGTTACCAAAGTGGTGCTCAAGCCGTTAGGCAACTCTTCCATAGACAACAAAGTGTCTATTTCACTTTGATTCTTATAAAAATTGAACAATCCTGTACCCAGAACAACCAACAATAAAATAGCTGCGGCGGCCGAAGAGATGCCCACCCACATTCGAAGAACCGGTTTTTTATTTCTTTTGAATTCCGATCCGTTTTTCAATGTCTCCGAAAAGCTCTGCCATTTAGCGTCTAATCTCAACTGATCTTCGTCCTCCTGAATACTTCCCAAACGACGCAAAGCCTCGCTGTCAATATCCTCATGCGACAATTGACCATTTTCCAGCATACGACCCATAAGCCGAAGGTCTTCACGGGAACATTTGCCGGAAACATAAGCCTGCAACAATCGTTTCTTATCGATCTCTAAATCTTCCATTCTTTTTATAGTATCCTTGTATATTAATACAATCCATCTTTTAAAACCCCCACCACCACACCTACCTTTTTAATGTTTATTCACAATCTAATTCCAATAAACAATATTGCCAGAATCCACACCATGGCCCTGGCTGCTTTAACATAACTGTTAATAAACTTGTTGGCCTTGGTAATATGCCGTTCCACCCCTTTTAACGAAATCCCCTCCGAACGGGCCACTTCCTGGTTTTTTAAGCCCTCTATTTTACACATTGTATAAACCTTTTTTCTTCGGGGAGGTAACTGATTGATAGCCTCGTGCACCATGTTAATCAAGACTCCGTGAGGATCTGAATCACCATTCTGCTCATCTTCAAAATCAAACCGGTAGAACCGTTCTATGATTTCGTCGTGTAGCAAAAAATCGACAAACTTATCATGGATTTTTCGGTGTTTCAGCTCATTCAGACATTTGTTTCTTACTGTAGTGAAGAGAAAGGCTTTCAGGGATTGGGCTGGATTAATTCCGTTCCGCGTAGTCCATATCTGATAAAAAGATTCCTGCACAATGTCCTCACACACATCCACCTCGGCCAGAAACAAACGAGCATACCTGACCAACCGTTCGAAGTTTATTTTATAAAACCCTTCGAACGCAATCAAATCGCCTTCTCTTATTAAATGCTCCTGGTTATTATTCTGCGACATCAAGGCCTGTTTTCAAAACCTTCAAATATAATCATTCAGCCAATAGGCACCAAAACCAACCCATTCCTGAAACAATAGCTGCCATTGTCCAATAATTACCGGGGAGGGAATCACAAAATCACGCCATGTTGGGGGGCGCACACTTGCCAGGGGGTCGGCAGGATAAACCTCTACAGAGAATCCTGCTTTCTCGAAACAAGCCCTTGCCCGGCGCATATGGAAGGCCGAGGTGACCAGAAGAATATTTTTTTCCAGACCCTCTTTTTCAAAAAGAGAAGCCGTAAAAGCTGCATTTTCCCTGGTATTTCGCGATGCTGACTCGACCAAAATACGACCCTTGGTCCAATCAAAGCCCTTCAGATATCGATCCAATAACTCGCCCTCAGAAAGCTGATTGCCGAAGAGTTCACCACTACCACCCGAAATGATGAGGGTATCCACCTCATGGGTGGTTAAAAGCCACAGACTTTGAAACAGACGATCGGCGCTTTGTCCAAACCGGGGTAACCCGGTGACCTTATTCTCTGAGGCCATCCCACCCAGAACAACCGCCTTGGTATATCGGGAATGCAGAGACGAGGGAGCCACCGGTGCCACCTCCCACAAATCCGCAGCCTGTTGAAACAAAAAACTATTCGAAAAAAAAAGCAACAATGCGATGGAAGCGAATCGAAGCCTCCCCCTATTGCGACCTTTGACAAAACGAGCGGCCAACATCAAAAAAAGCGCCCAAATAAAGGGCGAAAGAATCACATTCAGCAACTTCGACAAGACAAAAAACATAGGCAAATGATAGAAGATAAAAAAATTAAATCCTCAAATGTACTTAGAGTCTGTTGAAAAAAAGTTTTGTAATAAAAAAAAAGTCCAACCCTCTCAGGATATCTTATCTTCAGGGGGTTAACCCGATTCGTCTGAGTTCACGCCGAAGCCAACGTTTATTCAAACTTAACCTTCGATGGAAATCCGGATGACAAAGGCGGCAGACCTTGAATCTGAATAACCTCCGGTGAAACCGCAGGTCAGACTAAACCAGCTGCCCGGAACCCCAAAGTGGATTCAATAAATGTAAGGTTTTCACTTGAATATAGAAAAGCCCACCTATTCTAAGATCCGCCAAATACCCGGGATAAGAAAAGCAATACTTCGTTGCTCACATTTCGCTCATCTTAGATAAAAAAGAAAGCCTCTGCCTTTTTGGTTTTGGCAGAGGCTTATACATTTTATATTTTTGAACAACCCAAAAAACTGCTGCTATGGATTTTAAAGCGCTTATAGAGAAGAGACATTCAACCAGAGATTTTAACCCCGAAAAGCTTCCCGAAAGTCTGCTGCTCGAGGTGCTGGATGCAGGTCGAATGGCCCCTTCGGCGGCCAACTTACAACCCTGGCTCTTCATTGTTGTAAACAACGACGAAACACTACAGTCGCTCCGGGAAGCTTATCCCCGGGATTGGTTTGCCACTGCCCCACAGGTAATTGTGATTTGTTCCGACCTTCAACAATCCTGGAAAAGGGCATTGGATCAAAAAGACCATGCCGACATAGATGTGGCCATTGCCACCGACCATATAACCCTCCGGGCGGCCGAAATGGGCCTTGGCACCTGTTGGGTTTGTAATTTCAACCCGGCCAGGGTTTCTAACACCCTTCAGCTGCCAGCTCATATCCAACCCGTGGTATTACTGCCTATTGGGTGGCCTCAGAAGGTCTCCGCTCCCGGCAAAAACCGCAAGCCGATGACCGACATCACCCGGTTTAACGGATATTGATACCCACCCCGGCAGTGATCGTTGAATAGTCCCCAACGGTGTAGTCGCCATGCAGAGATAAAAATCCGAGACGTATCCGCATTCCGGCATTGAAGTCTAGGCCGTTGATTTTATACGATAACGACAAAGGATCTTTCTGCATCGAGGAGGAGCCTCCTATTTCGTATTCCCCGTTGAGGTCAATATCGCTGGTAGCGGAACCATAACCTACACCGGTATAAAAAGAGATCACCGGGAAGTTTGCCCCGATCAGCAAACGTGAAGTAAGAGCACTGGAGGCAATCACCAATTCGTTATCGGGATTGGAATCCTCCATGGGAATATTGCTCTTAAGATTGGTATAACCAACCAAAGCCGATAGCTGAAGGAAAGGAACCCGCTTGACAAAAGGAATGTAATCCTTTAAACTGTGTTTCAATCCAAAACCGTAGAGGCCAACCGAACCCACATCTCCAACATCCATCTTGGGAATAAGGCGCACCATCACCTCACTATGAAAAGGCAGCCCTACGCCAACCTGAACCATGGGAGCGGGTAAAATATCAAAGCCAGCCCCGTTGGGGAGTGTAAAAGCAGCATATTCCCCTCCGGAAGTTTTTGGCTGAAGTGAGGGAAGCATGGATTCTTCAAATTCTCCGGCCATGTTAGGGGCTATCTTAGGACCTGAGACGTACTCAAAATCCTGAAGATCAAGGGAGCTAACGTCAAAACTGGTTTTCGACGAAGGCGTCATGGTGGCCATCACACTCAGGGTAATATCGAACCCACCCACCCCATGAACCTTGGCCGTATTGTACCATCCGCCATTGAGTGATTTTCCCAACATCTCACCAAAGGGCTGAAGGTAAGCTTTGGACAGGACCCGGGCATCCTGAAGCCCTGCGCTCAAAAAGCCATCCACATCGTCCTGAGCTGCCATCGGAAAGGTCAACATTAAAGCGAATATCGCGACAAAACTCTTTTTTAAAATTTTCATAGCTCCTATTTTTGATTTTGGTTAAATTCTATTGTTTACTCTTCAAATATTTCAATGCTTCTGCAATAGTGACACGCTGATTGTGGCTGTATGCCACAATAAAACCCTTTACTTTCTCCCGGCTCATCGCCTGTTTGGCCTCCTCAAGCGTTAAGAACTCACCAAAGGAATAGCGGTACCAACCACTTCCCAGTCGCTCCACAACAGCTGTTTCTCCACTGTAAGCAGCTCGTATTTGAGCCTGGGTTAATGGAACCCGGCTGGCCAGGAACTGGATAGAAAAAAACACTTCAGGCTCAACGCTATCGGGCACTACCACCCATTCCTTCTTTTCAATGGGTTGTTGAGCCTCCTCCTTCAATTCGGTAGAATCCACGGCTGCCTCCTCCTTAACTTTCAAGGAATCGGAAGCTCCCTTCAATACCATTGGTAAGGCGGTTTGCGTTGGCAAACGCTTTTCCTCTCCCCAAGGCTCATCTGCCACCTCTGCTGGTTCAAACTGTTCATCTGCCAGGTTCACTGTTTCCAGCTTACAAACATTCTTAAGAACAGATGAGAGAATACCCAGGGCCTTCATCTCCGATTTCGCTGCATCCTCAAACATCTCTAAAGAAGAAGTGCGAAAAGATAGGTTCTCAGCTTTTCTTCTGATGACTTCTGCATCCTTAAAATGTTGTTTCACTTGCTGCTCCACCCCCCTGTAACACGCATAACACTCGTGCCGGAGCACCTTAACTAAAATTCTGTATTGCAAACGATGAGCATCTTCAATATACGTCCCTGCTTTTCGTTGCAACCGTTGCCTGTGTTCCTGCAACCTTGAATCCTTTAACTTGCCCGAGGTTCCTTCAGCTTCATTCTGGTTCAGTTGGGCCTGTAATTCCCCGGCTTTATCAAACAGTTTCTCTCCTTTACGCAGAAACGAAACCGCCTGTTTCAATTTTTTTTGATATTTGGCCGGCAACAGCTCTTCCGACACCACCATTCCATGAGGTGACTGGGCAACTATCAGAACCGGACAAAGCCACCCCAGAACAAAAAAAACACTGAAGAACAACACTTTATTCATAGACCTAAAAATAACACAACATTAGCATCTTTCTCAATCAAAGTTAACACCATATTGGATGGAATGGTAGAGAGCCAAGATAAAAAACGATGAAAATATAATCTCATAGTAAAACCCGGCAAGTAAAAGAGCTACCCTCCCAATCCTCCCGACGGGGCTTCAGGCAACCCTTTGAAAAGCATCCCCTGAGATATAAATTAAGAATTATCACACCAAATTGTTCTAAAAACCACTAATTTTGAGGGCAAAATATCTTTTACCTGGTGGAGCGCTATGAGCGCAACGAGACATCGCTCCACTTTGCATTAACCCAGGTATAGGAAATGTTGGCTTTTCACCATAACCCGGGTAAAAACCTTACATTTTCCGGATCAATTGAGCGAGAATCGCTCAATTTAGTTTTTAATCGAAGTATGAAACAATAATGACTGCCCGGTTTTGTGCAGGTTTTCTAACAAAAAAAATCGGAAACACATGAAAAAATCATCTCTAATGTTTGCCGCAGCAACTATTGGTGCGGTCACTATTTTTTCGTCCTGTAAACATGTAACACACATGACTGACAAAAATCCATTACTAGAGTCCTTTACCTCACCACATCAAACGGCCCCTTTCGACCAAATAAGCGAAGCCGATTATATGCCCGCCTTCAAAAAAGGACTAGAATCAGGCAGACAGGATATCGAAGCGATTATCCACAACGCCCAATCGCCCGACTTTGAGAACACCATTGAAGCACTTGAGCACTCCGGCCAGTTATTGGATAAGGTAAGTACCATCTTCTTCAACCTCAATTCAGCCGAGACCAATGACACCATACAGGCCATTGCCCGCGAAGTATCGCCAATGCTTTCGGAGTATTCCAATGACATCTGGCTGAACGAAAAACTCTTTGAAAAAGTAAAAACGGTGTTTTCAGCCAATGAAAACAGCAACCTGCTGAACAAAGAACAAAAAAAGCTGCTCGACGACACCTATAAAGGCTTCACTCGCCGGGGAGCACTCCTCAGCGGAGAGAAAAAGAGCCGCTATCGGGAAATCTCTTCTGAGTTGTCCCAATTAACCCTTCAGTTTGGGGAGAATGTACTGGCCGAAACCAATGATTTCACCCTTCTTGTTGAAGACATCAACGAGCTTTCGGGCCTTCCCGAAGCCTTGATCGAGGCTGCTGCCCAACTGGCCAGGGAGAAGGAGAAAACAGGCTGGCTCTTCACGCTTCATTTTCCCAGCTACTACCCGTTCATGAAGTTTGCCGACAATCGGGCCCTTCGCGAAAAGATGTTTCGTGCTTACTCCTCGAGGGGTAACCAGGACAACGAGCGAAACAACAACGAAATCATCAAAAAAATTGTCGCTTTAAGATTGGAAAAGGCACAATTGTTGGGTTTTCCCAATCATGCCGATTATGTTTTGTCTGAGCAGATGGCAAAAACGCCCGAAAAGGTGAACTCCTTTTTAGCCGAACTGCTGAATGCCTCGCTTCCCTTTGCCAAAAAAGAACTGGAGGAAGTAAAAACCTTTGCCCAATCCCTGGGATTCACTGAACCCATGCAGCGATGGGATTTTGCCTACTATTCGGAAAAGTTAAAGACCAGCCGTTTTGAGTTAAGTGATGAAATGACTAAACCCTATTTCCAGCTGGAAAAGGTGAAACAGGGCATTTTTGATCTGACTCACCAGCTATATGGCATCACCTATAGACCAAACCCGGAAATCCCGGTTTACCACAGCGAAGTTGAGGCTTTTGACGTATTCGACAAGGACAGCTCTTTTTTGGCTGTGCTTTATCTGGACTTTTTCCCCAGAACAGGGAAACAGGGCGGTGCCTGGATGACCTCCTACCAGGAGCAACACATGGAAAACGGAACCGACGTTCGCCCGCACATCTCCATCGTGACCAATTTTACCAGACCCACCTCTACCCGCCCCTCCTTGCTCACTTTTAACGAGGTAACCACATTTCTGCATGAATTTGGGCATGGCCTCCATGGCATGCTTAGTCGGGTTACCTACAAAAGTCTGGCAGGCACCAGCGTACACCGGGATTTTGTTGAACTGCCCTCCCAGATCATGGAAAACTGGGCCCAACAAAAAGAATGGCTCCAACAGGTGGCCGTTCACTATCAAACCGGAGAGGCTATTCCCTCCGAGCTGGTGGATAAAATCATTGCCAGCGCCAACTTCCAGAGTGGATATGCCGCCGTCAGACAACTCAGCTTTGGGTTAAACGACATGGCCTGGCATACCATCCCGGCACCCGTAAACCAGGAGGTATGTGCCTTTGAAAAAACAGCCATGGCCCCCACCGAGTTGTTCCCCCCCATAGAGGGCAGTTGCATGAGTACCGCCTTCACCCACATTTTCGACGGAGGGTATGCCGCCGGTTATTATGGATACAAATGGGCCGAAGTGCTGGACGCAGATGCATTCGACCTGTTTAAGAAAAATGGCGTATTTGATCAAAAGACGGCTCTTTCGTTCCGCACCAACATCCTGGAAAAGGGTGGAACCGAAGATCCCATGACTCTTTATGTTAACTTCAGAGGCCACGAACCCTCAATTGAGCCCCTACTTGAGAGAGACGGAATGGTAAAACATTAATCTTGCCGGACGAAAGATTTTATGATCGGGATTAAAAGTGATCCCCAACCCATATAATTTTTAGCCTCCGCAAAGAATCACTACCTGCTCAATAAAGAAAAGCCTGTTGGTGAAATGGATTAAAATGGATAGACGGCCTTACAACAGGCTTTTCTATCCACTTTATTTCGTTTCACCTTTTTTATTAACCTTCTGTCCCCGACCGAACATAATTCAAATCCCGGAGTTTATATCCAAACGGGATAAGGGAAAATCAACGGCTCCCCCCGGTTTCAAAGCAACTTAACATCCTAAACCATGAAGCTTCACATCAAAAATATGGTTTGCGATCGCTGCATCATGATGGTCGAAAGCGAACTTAAGAAACTCGGGTTACATCCTGTCTCGGTCACCCTCGGCGTTGCGGAAATTTCTGAAAGTCATCTTTCCGACACACAACTAAAAACGGTAGATCAACAGCTTACAAGCCTTGGCTTTGAGCGCATAGAAGACCAGAAGAAACAAATGATCGAACAGGTCAAAGCCCTGATAATTAAAAAAATACACTACGACACCCTTCAGCAAGGCTTCAACTGGTCGTCGCATATCAGCCAAAATGTTTACCACGATTACCGTTATCTGAGTCAGCTTTTTTCAGCCATGGAAAGCCTCACCATTGAACAATACATTATCCGGCAAAAAATTGAGAAGGTTAAGGAACTCATCGTTTACGATCAACTCAACTTAACTGAAATATCCTACCAACTGGGCTACAGCAGTCCGGCCCATATGAGCAATCAGTTTAAAAAGATTACGGGGATGACTCCCGGGCACTTTAAGAAACTAAGGAAACCCTTACGCACACCCATCGACAAAGTGAAATAGATGTAAGTCTTTCCGAAAAATATGTAACAGAACTCACCCCGGAGGCCCTTACTTTTGTTATATCCAAATTCGTAATATGACAACACGATAAGGGAATTACACAAGCAACGCATTATGGGTAAAAATCAGAAAAACCAGCATTGGGTCCTTCCCGTTTCAGAAACTTACGGGGACATTCAAAGACCACTCCTGGGAAAGGCCATGGAAGGCATCAAGGGTATTACCGAATGGGAATGGGAGCCCAACAATCAGCGGATAAGCCTCCATACGGAGCGCCCCGAAGCCATCCGGGAGGCCATAACGGCTTTAAGCCGTTTGGGGATAGAAGTGCTGAGAGAACAAAAGACCCTCCCGGTGGAGGGCATGTCGTGTGCCGCCTGCTCCTCGAGTGTGGAATCCATGCTCAATGCCACCAAGGGGGTTCTTAAGGCGGTCGTGAACCTGGCGGGCCATTCGGTTAGAGTAAATTGGATTCCCGGAAACACCGACTTACCACAAATGAAAAAGAGCATTCGTGCCATTGGCTACGACTTATTGATAGAGGAAAAAGACTTATCGGAAAAGGCTATTGAGCAAGCACGACAAAACAAAGAGAAAACCATGAGAAGGCAATTGATCGGGGCGGCCGTCTTTGCTTTTCCTGTATTTTTATTGGGTATGTTTTTTCATAATTTACCCTACGCCCCCTACCTTATGTGGGCATTGGCCACACCGGTACTTTTTATTTTCGGGCGCCATTTTTTCGTTAACGCGTTTCGACAAGCCAGACACGGCACCGCCAATATGGACACCCTGGTGGCGCTCAGCACCGGCATTGCCTATCTTTTTAGCGCCTTTAACACCTTGTTTCCGGGTGTTTGGACCTCCCTGGGATTAGAGGCTCACGTCTATTTCGAAGCCTCCTCCATGATTGTGGTATTTATCCTACTGGGAAAATGGTTGGAGGAGCGGGCTAAAGCAGGCACCTCATCGGCTATCCGAAAATTGATGGGGCTCCAGCCTCAAAAGGTCACCCTGGTGCGGGAAGACGGCTCCACTCATAACACTGACATTCATCTCGTTGAAGTGGGAGATGTTTTGCTCGTTAAACCCGGCAGCAAGATCCCTGTTGACGGAAAACTTACCCAAGGCTCTTCTTTTGTCGATGAAAGCATGATAACAGGAGAATCCATGCCGGCCGAAAAAGTTGAAGGCAGCCAGGTCTATACCGGAACGATCAACCAGTCGGGTAGTTTTAAGATGAAGGCGGCGGAGGTCGGAAGCGATACGGTACTGGCCCGGATCATTCAAACCGTTCAAAACGCCCAGGCCAGTAAGGCACCCGTTCAACGCCTGGTAGATAAGGTGGCCTCCATATTTGTGCCCGTGGTGCTAACCATAGCCCTTGCTACTTTGGCTCTGTGGCTGCTGATAGGTGGAACAGCTTACCTAACTCAGGCATTGCTGGCCACCGTTTCGGTTTTGGTTATCGCCTGTCCCTGCGCCCTGGGCCTGGCAACCCCCACCGCTATTATGGTTGGAGTGGGAAAAGGTGCCGCACAGGGCATATTGATCAAAGAAGCCTCCAGCCTCGAAAAAGCCCACCGGATTAATGCCATGGTGCTCGATAAAACCGGCACCATCACCTATGGCAAACCCGAAGTAACCAACCTGAAGATCGTGACAGACCCATGGACCGAACAACAGGTAAAAGAACGGTTGTTTGCAATCGAATCCCTTTCGGGACACCCCCTGGCCACAGCTATTTTGAACCGTATTTCCGATGATGACCTATCCACCCTAGGGTCCGAGCAGTTTAAGGATCACTCCGGTTTTGGCCTCACGGCCATGATTGAAGGAAATATGGTTACCGCCGGCAACCAGCGGTTGATGAAAAACCGGGGAATCCTCATCCCCACAAATCTTCAAGCACTGGCCCATGAATGGGAGCAGGAGGCAAAAACCGTTACATGGATGGCCATTGACCAAAAAATAACCGCCGTGATGGCCATTGCAGATATCATTAAACCGACCTCCAGGGCAGCCATCCGGGAACTCCTTGATCATAATATTGAGGTGTACATGCTTACCGGTGACAATGAACCAACCGCGGCGGCTGTAGCCAAAGCCACAGGAATCACCCAATTCAAAGCACAGGTTTTGCCATCGGAGAAGGCCGATTTTATAAAAACCCTAAAGCAACAGGGTAAATTTGTGGCCATGGTAGGTGATGGCATCAACGACTCCGAAGCACTGGCGCTGGCAGATTTATCCATTGCCATGGGCAAAGGGTCGGACGTAGCCATGGATGTAGCCGAAATAACCATCATCGCCTCTGATCTTTCGAAAATACCGGAGGCCTTGAAGCTTTCCGTACACACCATACGAACCATCCGACAAAACCTGTTCTGGGCTTTCTTTTATAACGTGATAAGCATACCACTGGCTGCCGGCATTCTTTATCCCATTTGGGGGTTTCTGCTCAATCCAATGGTTGCAAGCGCCGCCATGGCCTTCAGCTCCGTATCGGTTGTCAGCAACAGCCTGAGATTGAGAAACAGGAAGCTCTAAGAAATGGAAAAATAATGGTGCCGTGGAAGTGCGGTAAAGGACAGGCAACCGGGAAAAGTCCGAAATCATCCAATCGGGCGAAAAAAATCCCATAATTGAGTCGGAAAAACAGTAAAAACATTTTTTTCAAATAAATCTAAACCACCAATGGAAACATTAAAATTCAAAACCAACATCAAATGTAATGGTTGCATAAATGCAGTAACCCCCTATCTGAATAAGACAGAAACGATTTCACACTGGACTGTTGATTTGGATAGCCCGGATCGGATTTTAACCATCGAAACCAGTGAACCACCCCAAAAAATTGAGGCTCTTTTAAAAGAAGCAGGCTATACTGCCACCTGCATTAAGTAAACACCCTGAAATAAAAAGTAAACCCTTAAAAAATAGGAATTGGCCAAAAAAAACCGTTACTTTGCACGCAATAGATTTTTAAGTATAGCACTTCTCTCTATCCCGATTGAATTTCGATCGAATTGCCCTGCTCTAGTTCTATTTTTTACAATTTTCACTTATATACATACTATTTTATGAATCTTTTTGTAGCAAAGTTAAGTCCTGCCACCACAAGTGAGGACTTAAACGACCTGTTTGGTGATTACGGTGATGTTATTTCGGCCAAAGTCATTATGGACAGGGAAACAGGCACCTCTAAACTTTTTGGTTTCGTGGAGATGAAAGAAGAGGAAGCCGCACAACGTGCCATCAAGGAACTTAACGAGTGCCTTTTTGACAATAGTGCCATTGTGGTAAAAAAAGCCCGCCCTAAAGGAGAAAGTACTGGACGGTCAAACTTCGGCGACAGAGACAGAAGTCGTGGTCGCAGCCGTAGCGGATACGGAAATTAATATTTCCGACCAACAACACAAAGAAAGGCCGTCTCGCAGGAGACGGCCTTTTTTATTATCAATCCATTCTGATTTTCACCACCAGTTTTTTAGCCCCCGAAGGCTCCCCATCGGCCATCATCGCCCGGTGGATTTCCCCGGGAAAAAACACGGCAAAACCACCTGTTGGCACCGCAACCTCCAGGCCTTGAGCCCCTTTAAACAAGGTGCAATCTTTAGCTTCATCATAGGGTACATCAATCGACATCTTACCCTCTTCGGCATATTGGATTCGCTCCTTGCCTTCCACTAAAAAGTGAATATCCATGTAACTCTCGTGGGCCTCCCAAATGGTATCGGCCTCGGGAGTGGTTGGTCGATCCATGGCATTCACAAAAATATCCGAGCCGCTCAATTCCAGGTGTCCGGCCTTAAAATCAGAACCCTCAAACTGATCCAGGTAATCCATCGCCATCTCGAAAGCGGGATGTATCATGTAATAACGCGAAGCGTTTTCCAAAGTATCTACTATCATAGCTTTAATCTTACAAAATAAAATTTGATTCAAAAATAACACATTTTATATCCAAATCTTGAAAAATATTCTTTTTCGTCCCCAGTGGTTCCTCCTATATAAAATACAGAAGCTCTAAACCGAACCCTAAAGAGCACCCCCTACCAGGAATATTAAAATAGTATATTAACTTATTTTTTTCTACTTTAAATAAACCCATGCCGGTTAACGAAAACCACCAACATTAAACAGTGAAATTAAGAATATAAATCGTTCACTGGCCACCACCGTCTAACATTTATGTAGCTGACAAAAAAGCTTTTAACAAGATTAATTAACCCAAAACCATCCTATCTCAGATCTTCCAATGACCTGCAATTATTTTTCCATTTTTTTTGAACTTTGGAAGGTCCACACTGGGTTGAGCAATTGTTTTTCATTAAAAATATCACTATCTTTAAGGCATACCGAAATAATTTTTCTCCTGACGTCGCATCCATGCGAAACCCCGACGTTGTTCATTAAATAACCAAAAAACTTATGCCTATTTTTGATCCATATCAGCAACGTATTGCAAACAAGATTGAACCAAAAACAGAGCGCTCGAACTGGAACGACTGGAAATGGCACATAAAACATTCCATACGTACCATCGAACAGTTCGAATACCTGACGGGCATTACCTTTTCGGAGAAGAAAAAGAAGAAACTGCTCGAAACCCAGGGAAAATTTCCTCTCTCCATCACACCATATTACCTGTCGCTGATCAAGAAAAAGAATTATCAGCACGATCCGGTTTTTAAACAGGCCTTCCTCGATGACCGGGAATTGATTCTTTCTTCCCATGAGATGGGCGATCCCCTATCGGAAGATAAGGACAGTCCGGTACCGGGCATCACCCATCGTTATCCCGACCGGGTGTTGTTTCATGTAAGCAACGTCTGTGCCATGTATTGCCGTCATTGCACCCGCAAACGGAAAGTGGGCGACACCGACTTTGTGCCCGGAAAAACACAAATCAAAAAGGGACTGGACTACATCAAAAAAACACCCCAAATCAGGGACGTTCTCCTTTCAGGTGGAGATCCTTTCCTTCTTTCCGACGACTATCTGGACTGGATACTCACCGAACTCAGAAAAATAAAGCATGTGGAGGTGATCCGGATCGGAACCCGTACCCCGGTGGTTTTGCCCTACAGAATCACGCCCGACTTGGTGAAAATGCTAAAAAAACACCATCCTCTCTGGATCAACACCCACTTTAATCATCCCCGGGAGATTACGGAATCCTCCAAAGAAGCCCTCCGCAAAATGGCCGACGCAGGGATTCCTTTGGGCAACCAATCGGTTCTGCTGGCCGACGTAAACGACTGCCCCAGAATCATGAAGAATCTGGTGCACAAATTGGTCATGAATCGGGTACGTCCCTATTACATGTATCAATGCGACCTGTCAGAAGGATTAGCGCATTTTCGTACCCCCGTAGGCAAAGGTATCGAGATCATTGAAAGCCTCATTGGGCATACCAGTGGTTTTGCCGTGCCTACCTATGTGATTGATGCCCCTGGTGGAGGAGGAAAAATTCCCGTCATGCCCAATTACATCATATCCTGGTCGACCAACAAGGTGATTTTGCGGAACTACGAAGGGGTAATCACCTCATATCAGGAACCCGATCATTACCAGACAACCATTTGCGACAGGAATTGCGCCAAATGCAACCTGGAGCTGGACCTACAGCCCGGCAACGAAGAAAATGCCATTGGGATTGAACGGTTATTATCCGACTACGATGAGGCGATATCCCTGATACCGGCCGGCAATAAACGCATCCAACGCCGAGACGACAATGGATAAAACCCAAACCATTGGCCAGTCGCTCATACAGCATGGACCAGAAAGCCGCAGAGTTTACCTGATGCACCTTCATCTTCAGGACTTCCCGGGAATCATCGACACAATAGAAACGCTTTCCATAAAAAACGGATACACCAAAATATTTGCTAAAATACCCGCCCATTTGGGCGTTTCCTTTAAGGCAGCAGGTTACGAATTAGAAGCGATGGTACCAGGGTTCTTCAACGGAGAGGAAGATGCCTTTTTCATGGCCCGGTATCTCGAAGATCAAAGACGAAAGCCCAATGTAAAAGAGCTGGAGGCCTTTCAACAGCTTTTGTTGGAAGCAGCCCCCGGGGAGTTGGCGCCCCTTGGCCCTCACCATCTGATTCGAAAGCTCGGGGAAAAGGATGTTGGAGCCATGATCGCTGTTTTCAGGAAAGTATTCGACAGTTATCCATTCCCTATTTTCGACCCTCAGTTTTTAATTAATAGTATGCAGGAGGAAACCCGGTATTTTGGTCTTTTCAAGAAAGATGAACTGGTGGGCATCAGCTCGGCAGAATGCAACGACCGGCAAAAACACGCCGAGATGACCGACTTTGCGGTGCTGCCCAGCCAACGGGGAAAAAATATTGCCACTCATCTTCTCCGGGAGATGGAGACTTACCTCCTAGACAAAGGGTTCCAAACCCTCTACACCATTGCCAGGTTAAAATCGCTCTCCATGAACAAAACCTTTTTGAAAAGTCATTACCGGTATGCCGGCACCCTGACCAACAATACTCAGATAGCAGGGCGCATTGAGAGCATGAATGTTTGGTATAAAAACATTTAACCCTCTTACCAACTCCAACGGATCAAACCCGTTTCCCATAAGAGCCTTCTGGTTAATCCAATATCAAAAACAACCGCCAACCAGCCCGGGTGCCTTTTTTTTGCAACCCGCTGGATTCAGGATCAATAGCACTGACAAACCAAGGAAATTTTAATTGAATCTCGTTTGACGTCTTTAATCAGGTTTTACTGAAGCACCTTCTCTCCCGGCAGCGAAAAAACATCGGAAGGCGCATATCGGTTGGTTAAACGAACATCCACCTTTTCAGCCAAGGGAACAAACTCCGCGGCCGCAATATCGGGTCGGTTATTTTCGGCTGAAAGATGTGACAAAAACACCACCTGTATGTCGGGATGATGGAATTGTTCCAGCAGTTCGAATGCTTGTGTATTGGAGAGATGTCCAACCTGAGAGGAGACCCTCTGTTTCAAAAACTGTGGATAAGGCCCATCCAAAAGCATTCTCTCATCGTAGTTGGATTCCAGAAAGAGGGCCTGACAGGCCGAAAGATGAGTGGTTACATTTTCGCACGCCGCACCAATATCGGTCATCACCCCCACGTTAACACCAAGGTGCTCAACCCGGAAGCTGCAGGGCTCAGCCGCATCGTGTTGCTTCAAAAAGGAATGCACCTTAAACCCACCAACGGTAATCACCTCCCCGGGGGTAAACAAAACCACCTTCTGGGGCCGGTTGGGGCCCCAACTGTTTTTCAAGGTGGCCCCGGTCATATAAACCGGCACATCCAGTTTTTTACTCAACACCCGCACACCTCTAAAATGGTCGGCATGCTCATGTGAAATAAAAATAGCCTTCACCTTAGACGGATTAAGTCTTTTTTGCTTCATCCGGTCCATCACTTGCCGACAACTAACACCTGCATCGATCAACACCGCATCCTCTTTATTTCCCACATAGTAACAATTCCCATTACTTCCTGAGGCAAGCGCACAAATATCTATCATAGATCTCATTTTCAATAATTACAAATTCCCACCCCGGCAAAACCCTGTCAAAGAATACGATAAACCGGGTCGGCACCTTTCACGAATCTGTGAAGCAACTCACTCATCAACCTAAGTGCCTCCTCCAGTGTTTCCTGATGGTCAAAGTCGGGAAAGAGGAACAACACCTCCTCACTCTCCTCCTCAATCATTGTACGAACCGAATCACTGGTGGGGGTTCCAAAGGCCCCCTGCAGGTCCCTGAAGACAGGCAAATAACTGATATTCAACTGCCCTCTGCCAATGCCACAGTAGGGTTCATCGATCTCGCCAATTCCCATAGCGATGGGCCCATCAATCTTATGAATATCGTAGCCACAGATCGAGAACCCTGTTCGAATCGAGGTAAAATTCAGGCAATCGACTACATTGTTGACCTCATAGAGTCCTTTTCCAGAGCTCACCCGGCGCAGCAGAGATTCTGCCGAGGGGCGGTAACGGTTAGGGTCCTTGCCCAAAACCCGGTAGGCACTCTTGAATGAATCCACTACCGGCATATTTCGGATAACCTCCGCATCGATACGTCCCGAAAGATCCTGAATGAAACGGGCCATCTCATCTTTTAATTCATCGGACGATTCGGAAACCACCACACCCGACCTTAAGACTCCCAATCTCAGGGCAGGAAACTTTTCTTTTAATTCAGAACTTATTTGAATGGTCGCTTTTGTCATAACCAGTGGCCAAATAAAAAATTGAAGTTAAGAGCCCCTTATGCCGACAGGATGATCAGGCAAGAGGAAAGTCATCAAAATTACCAAAAAAATACCGAAGGGCTGGCTGGTTTACCACAAAACATCGCATCCAACCCATTGCCCCCATTCTATGAAATAATGGGTACCTTCGGGCAGTCGTTGTTCACAGAACAACATCTGAACCATGAATCAACATTGTATGAATGCACAGACACCCGATAAAAACCAACTAAAAGCCGTTCTTTTTGATATGGATGGTGTGCTGTACAACAGCATGCAAAACCATGCCGACACCTGGATAGGGAGTTTCAGAAAGTTCGGGATAGACTTCAAAGCCGAAGAAGCCTATATGAACGAAGGCAGAACCGGCAAGAGCACCATCGAAAAGGTCATTCGCGAAACCCTGGGGCGGGAAGCCCATCCGAATGAGGCAGAAACCATCTATGCCGAAAAAACACGGTTAATGAACAATGCCCCGCCGGCTGAACCCGTAAAAGGCATAAAAGAGATTCTTTCTTTAGTCCGGCGTAAGGGTCTTAAGATAATCGTTGTGACGGGATCGAATCATGCAGGGCTGCTTGAAAAGCTGAATCACGATTTTGCCGTTGCTCCCCAGGATGTTGTCGCGGCCAAAGATGTTACCCGCGGCAAACCCCATCCGGAACCTTACCTGAAAGGATTGATAAAAGCCCGGGCTAAAGCAGAGCAGGCCCTGGTAATCGAAAATGCCCCCCTGGGAATAATCTCCGCCAGAGCAGCCGGCATCTTTACCATCGGTCTGAATACCGGCATCCTCCCCGATTCGATTCTGATTAATGCAGGGGCCAACGAGGTCTTTCCTGACACCTCAGCGCTGAAAACCTGGGTTGAGAAGTTATTGGAATGACCGGGCCTTTGCGAAAAGAAAAAAAGGTTCTTCGCAAATGCCCGGCCGTAAACCTTAATTAACCAACTTCGAAATATTTTTAAAACCTTCGGCTCCTGCAAAGCGACACAGCTCGAACAAAATAGATTCATAACTGGTAATCAGAACCCCCTCCTGCTCCATTCTTTTCAGAGCAATTCGCTTATTTTCGGGAGAGCGTGAACTCACACAATCCTCGACCACCACAGGCTTATAACCCCTCTCCAACAGATCGAGGGCCGTTTGTAACAGACAGACATGGGTCTCCACGCCGGCCAGAATCACTACCCGTTTAGAGGAAAGTTCAACAAATTCCATGATGGAGGGCTCATCGCAACAGCTAAAGGCTGTTTTTTCGTTGTGGGGATAATCCAAAACCAGCGCTTCAATTGGCTCGATGGTATCGCCCAATCCTTTCTTATACTGCTCGGTAACCACCATGGGTACCTTCAGTACTTTTAACCCTTCGATCAATATCTTCAGGTTTTTCTCCAACCGATCGTTATCGTGTATATGAGGAAACAATTTTTCCTGCACATCAATAACCATTGCCAAGGCATTTTCTTTCAATATTCTCATAACCCAAATCTTTTAAAAGCCGAGAGATCCAACAGCTCATATTTCTTAAAAAAACCAAATAATTCGGCGGCAATTTTTTGCACGCCACCTTCCACTTCCGACTCAATATTAAGGGGGAGCACCGGATCGTGGAGGGAGAGTCGAAGTAAAAACCAACCCTTTTGCTCGGGCGATGAACAACTAACCCGGACGCCTTCAAAATTGTTGGGAACCAAATCCCAATCGTTCTTACTACCGGCCATAAGTCCCAATTCACCAATGACCTGCTCACCAATGGCCCGAAAATCTTCCTTATTGATTTTTAACCTCAGCTCAGTACTCTCGAGCGGGGCCGACAGGTTTTCAATCAAATCGGTAAGTTTTTTGCCCTGAGCACGCATTTTGGCCAGGGTAACGATGAGTTTGGTGGCCAGGTAGGCACCATCATCGAGGAAGAAATTTTCCTTAAGGGCAGCATGGCCTGAGGTTTCGATAGCCAGCCAGGATTCAGTACCCTGGGAGTTGAGGCGAATCGATTCATTAATAACATTTTTATAGCCCCTTTGGAATCTGTGGTGCCGCCCACCCAGTTCATCCTGGATAAATCGGGCCAGACCATCGGAGGTAATGGAGTCGGTGACAATGGTACTCCCGGGATGTTCCTGAAGAACCATGGCTGAACTCAAGGCAATCAGGGCATTTCTGTTGATGGGCCTGCCTGTATTGTCTACCAGGGCCGCGCGGTCCACATCGGTATCGAAAATGACCCCCAAATCGGCTCCAGCCTCTTTGACTCTTCCAGAAACAGAGACCATGGCTGTCGTATCCTCCGGATTAGGCACATGGTTGGGAAACCGGCCATCAGGCTCCAGAAACTGACTGTCACTCACATCGGCACCCAATGGTGCCAGAACCCTTTGTGCATAAAATCCCCCGGAGCCATTTCCGGCATCCACCACAATTTTCAATCCCTCCAGCGGGGTCTCGAAATGCTGCGGATGATTCACTTCCCGGCGCACCAACCCGACCAAAAAATCGGAATAAACAGCCATAAAATCATAGGACGATTGTGCCCCTTTTGTTTCACTGACCATTTCAGCATTCTCCGCCAGATCCAGAATAGAGCTGATGTCGGCTTTATCGAGTCCACCCCCGGCAGTAAAGAATTTGAGGCCATTGCGGTTATAGGGCAGATGACTGGCTGTAAGCATAATAGCCCCATCTGCCGGTCGGTCGCCCAAGCGCGTTGACATGAACATGGCCGGCGTAGAGGCCAGTCCAAAATCGAGCACATCAGCACCTGCCGAGGTGAGCCCTTCCACCAACTCTTTGGTCAGCTCAGGACCCGAAAGACGGGAGTCACGTCCCACCGAAACAGTGAGCCCCCGGGACTTATTGCCCGCACGCTTCAACCAATAAACAAATGCCTGACCCAGCCGAAAGACCACCTGGGGGGTTAAATTCACCGGCTCACCCTTAACACCGTCGATGGCTACACCCCTGATGTCGGAGCCATTTTGTAATTTCTTCCAGTTTACTTCTTGCATAACACTATTTCCTTTTTTCCAGATCTGCAGCCTGCCGTGATTTGTCGCCCAGGTATCCACCATGGTGACGCAAGGCATAATCCTGATTGGTAAAACCAATCCGTTTCATCAATAATACCACTAAAACATCTCCTATTACCGTCATGATGGTAGTCGAGGTGGTTGGGGTCAGGCCCAATGCACAAACCTCAGGAGGATTACCCGTATAAATGCAGGCCGAAGCAGCCTTTGCCAATTGCGACTCCAGATTACCGGTAATCACAATAAAGGGAATTCCCGGGCGAAGGCCCCTTGCAAGGTTGATCAACTCCAGAATCTCACGGGTTTTACCCGAGTTGGAGATCAACAACATCAAATCGTTTTCCTGAACCACACCCAGGTCGCCATGTTGTGCTTCGCTGGGATGCAAAAAGACCGCGGGTGTACCCGTACTACTAAAGGTCGTGGCCATATTAACCGCAATTTGCCCGGCCTTACCCATTCCGCTGGTAATCAATTTTCCTTTGCGCTGATGCACATAGGTATAGATCAAATCGACAGCCTTCTCAAATTCAGCAGTAACAGGGATCCCTGCGACTGCAGCAGCTTCGGCATTGAGAAGTGCTTGTACTTCGTTTTTGAGCATGTTAATTATATTTTTCAGTTAGGTTCCAGAATTCCATATAAGTCAGGAATGCAAAGCCGCACAGCAGAGAGGTGGGCAAAGCAAAAACAAAGGTACCAATTTAATAACAATGACGATAAAACTCATTCCAAATATATATCCTTCCCCGAAGCGGTAATTACCTCACCAATCACCTTTGCCTGACTATGTTTTCCACTTTTCATCAGGAAGTCCAGCACATCGTCCACCTTCTCGGGAGGGACACACATCAACAAGCCCCCGGAGGTTTGTGCATCCCCTGCCACCATTTTCAAATGGGGCTCTACCAACCGCGACACGTGCAGGTTGGGTTTTACATATTCCAGATTACGGAAAGCCGCTCCCGGCAAACATCCCTCGTCGGCCAGCCGGGCCACCTGTGGTAGCAGGGGCAATTCCTGGCTCTTAATCACCAGGCTTACTTTACTGGCCTGAGCCATTTTTAAGCCATGCCCAAGAAGGCCGAACCCGGTCACATCGGTAGCGCATTTGATGCCGAACTCCAACATGGCATCACGCCCCACATTATTGAGCAACTTCATTTGTTCCAGTGCCATCCGGTAGGGCTCCTCCCCGACCATTTGAAGCCTCTGAGCGGCCACCAACACGCCAATACCCAAAGGCTTGGTAAGAATAAGCATGTCCCCTGGATGGGCCGCGGCATTGGTAATCAATTCATCGGGATGAATGGTCCCCACCACGGCCAGTCCGAATTTAGGCGGATGATCCTCGATGGTGTGTCCCCCCATTATGAGGGCTCCCGCCTCTTTTACCTTGCTGTACCCGCCCTGTAGTATCTGCTCGAAAGCCGACAATGGCATTTCCGTGGAGGAAAACATGAGCAGATTCAGCGCCAACAAAGGCTTTCCTCCCATTGCATATACATCGCTCAGGGCGTTGGTAGCCGCAATCTCACCAAATTCGTAGGGATCGGAACAGATGGGAGGGAAAAAATCGGTGGTAAAGATCAGGGCCGTTTCATCATTCAGGCGAAATACACCGGCATCATCATGCGTATCAATATCGACCAATATATCAGGATGAACCATCCGTGGCAATTTTGAAAGGATACCGGCCAATTCACCGGGAGGTAACTTGGCAGAACACCCGCCATACTCGACGGTTTTTAACAAATCCACTTTTTCTTCGGCACTCATACTATTATTCAATTTTCAATGGAATAAACAATTTCAAACTGGTCGAAAAGAGCTTTACAGGCCACCATGTCAGCGTTTTTTATGGATAAACACATGCCGCACTCCGATGAAATATATTCGGGAACCGGAATGGCCTGGCAAACAATACCCTTTTCCTGACACAACTTATCGGCTTTCATCACCATGTGTACATTAGGAAAAAGCACCAAAGACTCCCTGGTTTTACGATCTTCTTTACTCATCACAACCTTTTAACAATTCACTAAATTAATTTTTACAGGAAACCGCCAACCACCTGGTTTTTTCTCAACGCCCACGTTCGCAGAAGTTTCAAAGCCTCTAAAGGAACATTCCAAAGAGTAACTTCAGGAAAACAACAGTGTCAAAAACCAGGACCTGACCACACGCACATTTATCCTATTCCAGACCCATAAAAACCGGCTAGTCCGCCCTATATGATGGTTCATCACGAAAAGATGGACTCTAAAGAGGTAGCCAGATAATTCAAATCTTCCGGGGTATGAAAGGGAGACAAGGCAATGCGGGCAGTCCCCGTCGGAAAGGTTTTAAAATGCTTATGAGCCAAAGGAGCACAGTGCAATCCGGCCCTAATCTCTATGCCAAAAAGCTCAAATAACTTCCTGGCAATGGCTGAGGGAGGCCAGTCGTTATGCACAATAGAAAACAACCCGCCCTGATTGGCCGGATTGGCCGCTGCAACTACCCTAACCCCTGGTATCGATCTGACTCTGTCCAATAGGTTCTCCAGGTCACTCTGTTTCCATCTTTTTTGGGGAGGGTTTAGAAGAGCCGCCTGCAAACCTGCTATCCCCACTGTATTGGGGGTTCCTGCCTCAAACCTGTCGGGCATGACTTCGGGCATCTCAAAACTCTCCGAACGACTGCCCGTCCCCCCTCTGATAAAGTGGGACACCAAAAGAGGTTCTTTCACAAAGAATCCACCCGTTCCGGTAGGCCCCAGAAGTCCTTTATGCCCTGTAAAGGCCATGAAATCGACCTTCCATTCATCCACCCTAACCGGCACAGAGCCCAGGGACTGGGTCACATCCATAAAAAAGGGGATAGACCCAAGCGCCTCACGTATGGCTGCAACAGGCTGAATCAAACCATTAACATTGCTCTGATGATTTACAATTACCAACCGGGTTTTGGAAGTGATACAACCGGGAATCTCAGAAGGAATGACCAGCCCATCGCTCTCCGCAGGCAGACACTTCCAGGTCGTATTTTGGCGCACTCTCAAGGCCTCCAATGGTCGCATCACGGCATTATGTTCCAGTGGAGAAACCAATACTTCAGCATCCCCGAGCTTAATTCCCTGAAGCAATGTATTGATTGCCTGGGTGGCATTTGCCGTAAAACAGATATGACCCGATTGGCTTGTCCCTAATATATGAGCCACTTCTTCCCGACAGTTCTCCACCATCATGGAGGTTTTAAAAACCCGACCATAAGCAGCCCGGCCATAAGTGCCCCCCTCCTCATCCAAAAACTGGTGCATAGCCTCCCCCACTACCCCCGGCTTAGGAAAGCTTGTACTTGCATTGTCAAAATATTTATTCAAATGAGCCGACATTTCAGATAGCTTTTGAGATTTTAGGGGATACTCCGGAAAAGAAGATCTAAAGGGAGAGTCTCAAAATATGCGATACAGCTAACGCTCAACATTTCCAAAGATCCTGAGTTTGTATTTCTTTCTACCATCAAAGGTAGACCACATGGCCTGCTTCGGCCAGAATAGTAGCAATTTGATACATATTACTTATCCGACCCACGGCAACCTTTTCCTTTACCTGATAAAAATCGACACAGGTCCCGCACACGATGACGCTCACGCCCAAATCTTCGAGTCGAGCCAGGGATTCGGCCACATCGGTTCCTTTCAGGGAGTGAAAAATTCCCGAATTGTACATCAGGATATGGGTAGGAATAGATTCCATATTCTTCAAGGCATTAAAATAACCCCGCACCAATAATCCGCCCAACTCGCTATCACCTTCGCCCATCTCGCGGCTTCTAACGGCCACCACATAATTCCCATTTTGCTTTTCAACGCCCGGCACTTCGCAATAGGCTTCGGGTTTGGTTGCTTCCTTTGCGGCTGATTTTCCGGGATTGGTGGCTTCAATAAAATAGACGCCCTCCTCCATCTTTGAAACGGGATTGGCACCCAGGTCGGAGAGAAAGCTCATCAAATTTTGCCAGGAGGTTTCATTATCAGAAATAATTTGAATGGTTTCTCCTTCGGCCACTTTCTGAAGTCCGTTGCGGGCCATGATGAGCGGCTCAGGACAAAGATGTCCTTTGGTATCGATAATTTTCATAATTAACGTATTTCTATTTCTTCTTAATCGAACGAGGTAACCTCATTGGGTTACCCATTTTTTAAGGCGACTCTATACGACGCGGCCCATTCCTTCAGTTGCCGGGCCGAATCTTCGGGGTCATCCAACGCCGTTTTCAACGAAAACACGGGTAAATTTCGGCGACCCAGAGAATGGGCATACCCCTTATCGTAATATTTCAGCGTAATATCGGCTACCCGTTCGTAGTCTTCTTCTTCCAAAGCATCCAGGGCTTCCTGGGTTTGCACGCCCCCCATGCGCTTCCTGATTTTCAGGACCGATTCAGCCAGCAACTCGTTATCAAAACAGCCGTATTCTTTAACCAATCGTTTTATCCTCAACTCACGGGCCAACTCAAACATGACCAGGGGAGCGTTCTGCAGGAGGGCAAACAAGCCCTCGGGCACGTACACATGGCCAATATTGATGCTCTCCCCTTCTACCCAAACAGGACGTGAAGGATCGAAAGTATTAAACACTGCATGCAGATCATTTTCGAATTGTTCGGTGGTCGGTTGTTTTTCCTGCCCTAAAGCGCCAAAGGCAGAGCCTTTATGGTGGGCGAGTCCTTCCAGGTCGAGGACCTGCTCTCCCTGACCGGACAAGGCATGAAGAACATCTGTTTTTCCGCTTCCGGTGGGCCCTCCAACCACAATAAACTGCCAGGGTTCAGCTTGCAAAAGGTTTCTAAACCTTGTCCTATAGGCTTTGTAACCACCCTGAAGGACCGAAGCCTTGACCCCGGCTGTATTAAGCAGCCAGGCCATGCTCGAACTACGCATCCCTCCTCGCCAGCAATGCACCAACACTCTTTTATTGCCCCCCAATTCACGGGCTTTTTCCACAAACGAAGCCAGCTTTGGGCCGGAAAGCTCGAGTCCCTTTAAAACCGCCTCGCTACGCCCTTTATTCTTATAGAGCGTACCCACAACAGCTCTCTCCTCATCCGAAAAAAGAGGCAAATTAAAAGCCCCCGGTATGTGGCCTTTTGCAAATTCAGAAGGGGTGCGGACATCCAACACAGAAAAACGGGCAGCTGCCTCTAAAAAATCATCCGGTTCCAACAATGTCAACATCCTTATAAGGTTACACTCCAAACATCATCCAAATGATTTCTCCAGTCGCTGTATTTTTCAGCCCCTCCACGCACTTTCCAATCCGAATCAATGGTCAGACGGGAGCTAATGCCTCCTCTTGGGTTACAAACCATCACCACCCGAATTCTGTCGGGCTCATACACCTCGACCAAATGATCGAAAAAGATATTAATCAACCGCTCATACGACACCGTCACATTTCGCAAATATTGAATATACATCTTTAACGATTTCAATTCAATGATCTTACCTGCAGGAAAAAAAGTGATGTAAACATCGGCAAAATCAGGTTGGTCCTTCACCCCAAGAAAGGTGAACTCAGGAATCTTAATTTTAATCTCATAAGCTTCTCCCGTAGGGTTGGGCAACGACTTCAGGAGACTCTTGTCGATATCCTTATATGTAAGTACTTTTGGTTTCATTGGCAATAGATTAAATACTTAATAGAGATAGCTGTTTTTTTGTTTCAAGCTTCAAAGGTAATAATTTATAAAATACCACTGAGCTAAGAATCACCACGAATTCGATGCGCAAAAAAACCTCAAAGCCCATGCTCCTGAAGGAGCCCCGGTTTTTTTCAATTCACCGCTAATTTCCAGAGAAAATATTAACCGCCACCCCCCTCCAAATAATGATTGGCTAAAGCCCGGGGTTTATATATCTTTGCGCAAAATTAAATCCGATAAAGAAGAAAAGACGTGGGACGTTCCAGAAAAAGCAAACCGTTACTTGAAAAACTGCTGATTACCGATGTGGCAGCCGAAGGGAAAGGCATTGGCCGTTTTGAAAATACGGTTGTTTTTGTGCCCCAGGCAGTTCCGGGAGATGTGATTGATGTACAGATAACCAAAAAACGGAAGAATTATCTGGAAGGTTTCGCAGTGCGGTTTCACGCCTATTCCGACATGCGAATCACTCCTTTTTGCGAACACTTTGGGACCTGTGGAGGATGTAAATGGCAAAACATCCCCTATGCCGAACAGCTTAAGTTTAAACAAAAAGAGGTCTACAATAACTTACTGAGAATTGGCAAGGTAGAGTTGCCCGAAATCAACCCCATATTGCCTTCCCCCCAGGAGCGCTTTTATCGGAACAAGCTGGAGTTTACATTCTCCAACAAACGTTGGCTCACACCCGGGGAGATGGAACAAGATGCGGTAATCGATAATAAAAGCGGATTGGGGTTTCACATCCCGGGGATGTTCGACAAAGTGGTCAACATTTCGAAGTGCCACCTTCAACCCGAACCCTCCAACGCCATCCGACTCGCTATCCGGGATTTTGCGCTGGAAAGAGAGTGGCCCTTTTTTGACTTAAGAGCACAACAAGGATTCCTGCGCACCCTTCTCCTGCGCACCTCTACCACTGGCGAGACGATGGTGGTGGTGGTTTTTTACCACGATGATGAAGAAAAGCGAACAGAGTTGTTCGACCATCTCATCAAACAATTCCCCGATGTCACCTCCTGGATGTACGTGATTAACGGTAAGGCCAATGATACCATAACCGACCTGCCGGTAAATCTGCAGCATGGCCGCGACCACATCTTTGAAGAGATGGAAGGATTGAAATTTAAAATAGGGCCCAAGTCCTTTTATCAAACCAATTCACAACAAGCCTACAATCTTTACACGATTGCACGTGAATTTGCCGGGCTCAGTGGACACGAAACCGTTTACGACCTGTACACCGGAACCGGAACCATCGCTAACTTTATTGCACATAAGGCTAAAAAAGTGATCGGCATAGAGTATGTGCCCGAAGCCATCGAAGATGCCAAAGAGAATTCAAGCCTCAATCAAATCCATAACACCCATTTTTTAGCGGGTGACATGAAAGACTTGCTCAATCATGAACTGTTTTCCAGCCAGGGCTTCCCGGATGTGATTATCACCGACCCCCCACGGGCGGGCATGCATGCCGATGTAGTACAAACCATTTTGAACGCGGCCCCCGAAAAGATAGTTTACGTCAGCTGCAACTCAGCCACCCAAGCCAGAGACCTCAACCTACTGGATATCAGATATAGAGTAACCCGCATTCAGCCGGTAGACATGTTCCCACACACCCATCACGTAGAGAATGTAGTGCTGTTAGAACGAAAATAAGAGGGTGCTAAAGATGGAACTTTAAACTACATCATTCGCCCGGCTGTTTGACTTGCTCCTCTGGGTTTTTCACATAAATCCGGGCATAATCGATTTCGTAGTGGCGCGGCATCTGGGTGTTTGCCAATTTAACTTTATCGGGATGTTTGTTGCCGCCGATGGCCAGATTCAGCCATAGGTTACACGTATTTCCTTTGTAGGGGTATTCCCGCATGGAGGTATCGCTATTTTTGGTGTCCACTTCAATTCTCGACATAAACACATCGTCGAGGTAAACGGTCAGCCATTTGCCATCGCCCACCAGTTTCCATGTATGGTATTTTTTCAACCAATCGGGGTCGGCCTCAAAACCCCAAGCCGTTCCGCCCATAATATTTTTCAGATATACGTTAGGGACATTGTCGGCTTTATTGCCCGCCCACCGGGTAAATCCATTGCCTTTACAGGCAAAATTAGCCATCATATATCCGTTATAATATTCCATTATGTCGATTTCACCGCCGTGAGGCCAGGGACCGGCTCCGGTGGTCCAGAATGCCGGCCAAATACCATAATCGTCGTCGCCACCGCTTTTCAACGGCAGTTTGGCCCGCATCTCCATCAAAATAAAATCGTACTTCTGATGATAGGCTTCCCGGGTGATAAAACTGGAGGAGGTATATTCGGCGTATTCCCGGTTTTCCTTCCAGTTTTTGCTATCAGGCTTGTAGTTGGTATTTTTCACGCGTTCCCGCTTCCCGGTAATCACCAAACGTCCACCGGTACAAATGCCATTCTCAGGTTGGTACCATTGGTCTTCGTCGTTTCGGCAAAAGCCAGCTTCAGGCCTCCAGAACGCTTCATTCATTGGCCCTTCGTGATTAAACTCATCGTTAAACACCAGATGGTATCCGTAAATTTCTTGTGGCGGAGGGGTGCTGTCGGGCAGATAAGGATCCACGAACCTGGCCCTTCCGGGCTGTGCCTCGGCTGAAGAGCCAACTTTTGGGGGGGCATTGCAGCACCCCGTCGAAAACGCAATCATCCCAAACAGAAACAGGGAACAAACAATGCTGATGCTATTTTTCATTCTATTTTTTTGTTTGTATATTCTTGAACTAAAACTTACCACCTGGAATTGTACCAATTCCAGGAGAAGTTAACTGTTTTCCCGCACCCATCTCCTTTTACTACTCATTCAGCCATAAAATGCCATCCCTTATTTGGAGTTGTCGAACACCGATAAATTCCATTGGTCATACCATTTTATGATGGGTTTGTTGTTTTCGAATTCCACCGGCAACCAAATGTAGCGGCCATCGATGGCATCTTCCGGATTCCATCGATCGCCCATATAAACAAAGGCATTGTCTTTGCCGATAACAGAAATTACACAGGTAGGCTGGGATTTGAAACTGGTTTGTATTTCGGCTTCAGGCCCTGTAAATGGATTACCCAGGCTTCTCCATTCACCCAACATGCTGTCGGCAACGCCCGACCGCCCGGGATTAGGAGCCCATCCGGTGCATCCCGAAGAGAACATGTAGTACTTCCCGTTCTTTTTGAAAATAGCCGGAGCCTCGTTGGCCGCTCCCGGAAAAACACGAACATAGTTCCCTGAAAAGCCGAGGTAGTCGTCGCTAAGCTCACGGATGTGTATGGTTTGATTTTCTTCTGATGCCGCAATATGGTAAGCCTTTCCGTTGTCGTCGACAAAAAGCTGCATATCGCGACACATTTGCCCCCCTTCGAAATCGCGTTTTACAAACATTCCGTCCTCTATGGCTTGTCTTCCTTCATCCGACCACCGTTCCATTTCGTAATCATATTGGGCTTGTTTTTGCTCTTCCGAGAAATCCAGAGGCCACTGGCCGGCATTGGGGCGCAAACTTTTTACATAAGTATAGGGGCCGGTCACCTTATCGGCAACAGCCAATGCGGTACGTGCGGCATTGTAGCCCTGGTCTTTCAACTCCAGATGAAACCACATTACAAACTTTTTGGTGGATTTATTATAAATAACTTTCGGACGCTCCAGAATACATCCTTTGGTAATGTCGTGGTTATTATCGTCTTCCACCACCGCCAGTGCAATGCCTTCGTCTTTCCAATCGCTGAGGTTTTTCGACGAGTAAACATGTACGCCAACATTGGCCTTGTTACCCGCTTTTCCTTCAGTTTTATGCTCGCCAAACCAATAGTAGGTATTGTTGTAAATTAATATACCTCCTCCATGGGCATTGATGTGAACACCCTTATTATCGGGCCACTGCTCACCGGGTTTTATCCATTTGGATTCTTTTTTTGTGAAGGAAGAAAGAACAAGAATGACCACGAGAGCAAGCCCGAATTGTAATATTTTCATTGGTTAAAGGATTATCTGTTAATTAAGAAATTTCAAATTGAAGAATGAATTAATCATTGGACCGGAACTTATTTAATTGTCCCGGGTTTTTTACCCGAACCTCCCGGTTATTCATTAAGTCCTGATGAATCATCCAGGTGATGGTATCCCAGGTTTGGCCTTCGGTCCACAGAGGTTTCATCAACCCTTCTTCCCATTTTTCCAATTGGCCTTTTACAGATTTAAAGGCCTGGGGATCTTTGTGCACCAGGTTTGTGGTTTCGCCCAAATCATCTTCCAGGTTGTAGAGCACCGGGGGCAAATTCTCCACCCGTATTATTTTTAGGTTCCTAACACGTGCTGCAGCCATTTTATCTTTTCGCCAGAACAAAGCCTCATGGGGCTGTCCCATCTTCTCGTTTTTCAGAAAAGGCATTAATGAAACACCGTCCAGTGCCAGGTCGTCCACGCGGGTTACTCCTGCCACATCGGCAGCGGTGGCATAAATATCCAGGGATGAAGTAAGGCCGTGAAACACCTCCCCTTTTTGAATTTGTGATGCCCAGGTCGCAAAAAAGGCAACGCGTTGGCCCCCTTCGTATTTATTGCCTTTAAACCCCTTTAATGGCAGGTTAATCGAGGTATTTTCGGCCGACCCGCCATTATCGCTTAAAAAGAAAATCAGGGTATTGTTCAGCAAGCCTTCCTCATCCAACTTATCGACGATATTTCCCACCGCCCGGTCCAAAGCCCAGGTCATTGCCGCAAGTGTCTGCCGTGGATGGCCTTCGAACCTGGCCAGATCTTCATCGGTGGCCTCCATGGGCGTGTGCACGGCGTTGGGTGCCCAGTAGATAAAAAACGGGTTCTCGTTATTTTTGTCGATAAAAGCCACCGCCTTTTCCCCCAGGCGGTCGGTCAGGTAACCATCAAAAGTTACGTGTTTGGTATTTTCGATGATGGCATGGGCATTGCCTTCCACATCATTATTTTTATTGCTAAAGTAACTTCGTCCTCCGGCCAGAAATCCCCAGAAATAATCGAAACCCCGATCGGTAGGCCGGAAACCGGGTTGAGCCCCAAGGTGCCATTTCCCGAATGCGGCGGTAGTGTACCCGACTTGTTTTAAGGCAGCAGCCATGGTCGTTTCGTTCAGATTGATTCCTTCGGTTCCATTGGGATTACATTCAAAGCCAAAGCGCTGCTGGTACCGTCCGGTTATCAGGCCTGCCCTCGAAGGCCCACAGACACTGGCAGACACATGGGCATCGGTAAAAACAACCCCTGTAGAGGCCAGTTTATCGATGTTGGGCGTTTGCAGATCTTTGCTTCCATTAAACCCAAAGTCGGCATAACCGGCATCGTCGACCAGTAATACAATTATATTAGGCTTTGATTTTTCTTTATCGTTTTTAACGCCAGAACAGGCAGTTATTAAAGAAAGAAACAACACCCCTCCTGCCAGCATTGTTGAAATTTTGATATTTAACATTGTCTACTTAATATTTGGTCGATTAATACTCCTATTCTGTCCCATTGGGAATCTTTCCACTCCTTTTCCCAAAATCCATGACGGCTGTGATCCTAATTATTCTGTCCCGTAATCAAGGGCATATCGAAATTGCTTTTTAAAGAAATCCATCATAGGAAGCCAATACTGCTCACTGCTCCCTTCGCTAAATCCATGCCCCCCTTTATCGAAATAGATTACCTCAGTGCAGACTCCTTTATTCATCATCTTTTCATAAATGGCCTGCGACTGCAACCACGGAACAACCGAATCGTCTTTGCAATGCAATAATAAAACAGGGGGTGTTGTTTTACCCACATAATTAATGGCCGATGCTTTATGCCAATTATTGTCCGTAGGGGAATAGGGGGCACCAATCCAATTTTGATTGGTTTGAAGCTTAGTATTTAAGCCGGGCTGTAAAGATATTTGCGCACCATCGGAGAACCGGGCAACAAAATCATACACCCCGGCATAACCCACTGCAGCTTGTATTCTTCCGGTGTAATCTAAATGGTCCGGGTCCGCAGGGTTTCTATTTTCACCGGTAACTGCCAACAATACGGCCAGGGTCGCACCAGCCGAACGCCCCATTGCCCCAATTTGGTCCGGATTTATGTGGTATTGCCTGCTTTCGCGGCGTATATACCGCACTGCCTTTTTAACATCGGTAAGGGTGGTCGTATAAGTATATCCGGGCAAACCCCGGTAAGAAATCAGAGCCGATGCAAATCCATGTTCGACAATAGTTCTGGCAAAAGGTCTAAATCGCTCGCCGTTTTGCGACTTAAAACCCCCACCCTGGATTACAATGATACACGGGATCGGTATTTTTAGACTATCTGGCAGATATAAATCCAGGGTTAGTTGGGGGTCATCATCTGAAAATTGTATTTTTTGGTGGATCGAATAATTTCTGTTTGATTTATCGATTTTTTGACAAAATGTTTGATTGGAAATTACAACCACGCAGAATAATACCATTAAGCAATAAAATCCCCAACGCCCATATCTTAAATGCAATTTCATCGTTGTATTGTTAATTTTCCGACATCTCAATAGCCCCCATATCAGGTAAACCCTTAACCGGGTTTCCAAAAAAATCCTTTTCAACCTCTAATCCAATGGCTAAACCTAATTCATCTCCGGGAATTTTCTCAATTGGGATGCCTTTGTTTCTAATCAACGAAGCATTTTGTGGAATATAATCCTCTGCTGTGAGACCTCCCGGATTTTGATAACCAGGGTTTCCAAAAAAGGGATCGTGATCCTGGATCAATACATTTTCAGGCCAGTTGGCATCGTTTAAGTACAGATTATTCTTAAAAACAATCCTCTCCACACTTGATTCACCTCCAGTTTCAGGGGAGTACTGGTCGCCTTTTACTTCCTGGCTTTCGCCTTCGAAACAAAAAATATTATTGGCAATCAACACGCCCGACGAGGCCCGATCCACCGCAATCTTGGCCACTATATCCTTGCTAACGTAAATGGTATTGTTGTAAAAATAGCTGTTAAAAGGCCCGGTTCTTGGATTGTCACTCCCGGCATAACCACTCAACCAAAATATTTTCCCTTCCTGAAAAGCACCCTCTTCTCCTTTTACCCGGTATCCGTCGTAAATGCTGATGTTATATCGATAGGAGCAATTGTAATTATTCCCTAAAATTTCACAAAAACCACCGGCATTGCCTTCACTTAAATTGTATTGCACCACCACGTTGTTACAGTTAAAATCGATGTGGCAACCAGCAGAATCCCCCGGCCCATTGGCCTTTCTAAACGAGTTCTTTTCAATTAAAATATCGGATGATCCCCAACACCAGAAACCACTGCCCCGTCCCCATTTTCTTGAATCGTTGGAGCTACCTGAATACTGCACCTCATTATCGCGGACCAAAGCATTACTAACGCCACTCATTTGCATACCCGGCCCGCCGGAATACGATACGATATTTTTCGAAATGGTTACGTCCTCAATATTTTTATTACTCCCGGTAACCTTTATGCCGGTGTGCGCCACATTCTCCACATCACAATTTTCAATTCGTATATTTTTCAATGTAGCTCCCTGGGTTTGATTGATCACACGAATACCCCAGCCATAACTTTGTTCCCCATTAGCAGAATGTACCTCATCGGCTCCTCGTTCGACACCCTTCTCCTCAAAAAAAAGGTCGCGAATTTTTAAATCAGAGAGTTGTATGTTTTCATAACTTCCGGCATCTGAAACCGTTACCAGCACCCCGCAATGCATGTTGCTTTTAGGATTAACACTGGTTACTACCCCCCCTCCATTCCCGGTAATTTCTATTCCTGACACCTTAATGTGGCTGCAATTCTTTATTAAAATTCCATCAGTAAAGCCATAAGCATCGATAAGTGGCAGGTTGCTGTTGCCGTTATCTTCATAACTTTCAACAATAATGGGTTTTTGGGCCGTGCCAGAACAGTCTTCAAGAATTAGAGAACCTTTGAAAATTGAGCCGGCAGCCAAAAGAATTTTATCGCCGGGGTCCAGAGATTTTCCACCCAGGGGTTGTAATGTAGCCCATGGGGCACCCACTGATTGGCCTGAATTTGAATCAGATCCCGTGCTGCTGTTAATATAAAAGGTTTGAAAATCGGCCCCAGCTTTCGAACACCCCAGGGAAATGACCACCTGCAAAAAAAACACTATAAAACATCTCATAACCAATCTGTAAAATTTCCATCCACAAAAAAACCAATAACACCCTTAAATCTCCCCTCGAAGGATGAAACAATGGAGTCCATCATTTATAATTCTGACGTCATTTAACCTCATAAATTTCCTCTTCTTTAGGTTCCCAGCCCCAGGCGCCGCCCTGGGTCAACCCCAAAAATGCCGGGCGAATCAGTTCTTTATTCCATGCTTTTCTTAGGGAATCTATCTTCAACAATTTATTGGGTTGATATTCAGCAATATTATTCGTTTCACCAATATCTTCCTTCAAATTATAAAGCTCCTTAATTGCCGCATTTTCAAGGGTAACAAGTTTGTAATTCCCATTTCTCACGGCAAATCGTTTTTTGTCATATTGCCGTAAAAAGATAGCCTCGTGGGGATTTCCATCCTTTTCACCAGAAAGATACGGCATAAGATTTACACCATCCAATGGTTTTTCCGGATTTATAGGGGAATCAGACAATGACGATATGGTCGCAAAAATATCCATGGAAGAGACCGGCTTATGGAAAATGCCAGGAGCAATTTGGCCTTTCCACTGGATGGCAAAGGGAACCCGGAAACCACCCTCATATACAGAGCTTTTACCTTCCCGGAGCGCCCCATTGTCTGACCCGTTCTGATGTTCGGGCCCCCCATTGTCAGATAGGAAAAAAATGAGTGTATTATCCTCAATCTCTAATTCTTCAATTTTATCTAACAACAGACCCACTCCATCGTCAAGTGCACTGACCATGGCTGCATATGTTTTTCGTTGGGGATTTTCGATATTTTCAAACCGGGAGAGGTATTTTTCCGTGGCTTGCAAGGGAGTATGTGGGGCATTGTATGCCAGGTACAGGAAAAAAGGTTCATCTTTGTATTGCTCTACAAAACGCACGGCTTCTTCAGAAAATTCTTCCGTAAGATATTTCTCTGTTTTTATATGATCATGGTTTTTCATAATCCATGTCCTGTAGCTTTGTGATTCTTCATTAACAGCATAACTATCGGGGTAAATCAACTCCTCGGGGAAATATTGATGGCCACCACCCAAGTGCCCAAAAAACTCATCAAACCCCCGGTTCAATGGATGGTGCGCAATATTGGATCCCAAATGCCATTTGCCGATCACCCCACATTTATATCCCACCTCAGCAAGGGATTCTGCCATGGTTTTTTCATCTTGTGGTAACCCCATATTAGGATCATCCGGTCGGTACAATGGATTTCGCTCATACCCAAACCGGGGGCCGTAACGGCCCGTTAAGAAACCGGCCCTGCTGGGGCTACAAACGGAATAGGTAGTATATCCACAGGAAAATACCACCCCATTGTCCGCAATTCTGTTGATGTTTGGAGTAGGAATATCTTCACAACCATTAAAGCCCACATCACGGTAGCCCAGATCATCAGCCATTATTACGACTATGTTGGGGAGAGAAATGGCTGCCTTTGAATCACTATTATTCTTACTCCCAGGAGCACCGGAAGCACAGCTGGTTAGAATAGTGGTCATGAAAAATAATATCAAAAAATAAATGGCTTTCTTCATTGATAATCTTTTTTTATGGTTGCCTAAAGGATGTCAAAATAAATAAACCCCAAGATTTGTGAGAGTTACGATCTTATTCCCACACAGTTCAACTTTATCCTAAATCTTCCTGTTTTCTGCGACATCCACGTGGAGGGGGTTTGAGATAAACGAAATACTGAAATATCTAAAGTCCATTACTTTTCGTCATAGCGCCTCCCCGGCACTCCCCCTATATATAATTTTCAGGATTTGGATTTCCATCTTAAATAATAACCTGCCAATAATTTAGAAGAGCATTGCTGCCTAACCCCTGAATTGATGCATTTTGTCTTAACCCTATAACTTTTTTGGGAGGGCCGGCCAACAATTAAAACACTTCAGATTTTTCCTTCAACAGTTATATAAAGGAAAGGCCCAGCTGTTGTGCAACTGCCCTTTCCTTTATTAAAATAACCCAATCAAACGCTATCTGCTAATCCCACAACTCATGTTGTTCCAACAATGAATTTACATCCAATTCGGTCTGAGGAATGGGCCAAACAAGTTGTTGATCCCCCAACCATTTCCGATCCGACAGTTTATTATTGTTGGCTCGTTCGTTCGCCATATAATAGTCGATGGCACGTTCTTTTAAAATACCCCATCTTTTTATATCGATGTAACGAAGGCCTTCAAAAGCCGTTTCAACCCTGCGTTCGTGACGCACCATCTCGACGATACTCCCCCCAAAATAGTTGTCCACTTCAGCCTGGTCGACATGCGGCATTTGCACACTTTCGCGGTCGCGCAACTGGTTTATCAAACCATATATTTCAGATGGAGTGCCTCCGCTTTCGGCCAGTGCTTCAGCTTTCATCAACAATACCTCACCCAAGCGGAACACATAAAAATCTTCGTTGGCATCAAAATGGTTTTCGCTGTTTCCTTCCTCCATGTATTTGCGCTGTGCAAAACCGGTCCAGGTTTTACTGTAGGTATTGAATACGCTTCCTCTCCACAGTGAATTATTGGTAACGATGGTGGCATCTAACCTTGGGTCTCTGTTTTCTGCAGGAATAGAAGGATTGTATAAATCTGATTCGGATATGGGTTTTCCATCGGTGCAGAAATAGTCGTTGGCCAGGTTGGGTAGTACTTCATCGTAGTTTTTAACCGCAACGCCCCAATAACCGGCAAAGTTGGCTCCATCTTCGTCGGTACCTCTCACAAAACGAACAGGAAATATTACTTCATCGTTTATCTCATTTTCGTTCTGAAAAAGGTCATGGAAATTGGGAAATAACTCATAATCCAGATCAATTACTTTCTGAGCCCAGGTTGCCGCTTGGGACCAGTTTTCGTTGTACAGATTAATGCGGGCCAGCAAGGCATACCCCGCCCCTTTTGTAGCACGGCCCCAGTCGTCGGCGCCCTTATCGGGAAGGTCTTCTACGCATCCCTCCAGGTCGGTAAGAATAAAATCCACAATATCCGCTTTAGCAGATTTCGCTATTTCAGCATCATCAACCGATTGAATCGACGTGACCAATGGCACATCTTCGTAGGTCATGGTCATGAGGTTATACATCAGAGCTCTCATAAATTTTGCTTCGGCAACGATTTGAGCTGCGGTAGCGGCCGGGATAACATCAATGCTCAGGGTGGGCACCGTTTCAATGACGCGGTTACAGCGGACAATTGTTTGGTACGCTTGTTTCCAGAAATTGGAAATAAGTCCATCGGTAGTAGAATGTTCTCCACGCGACAGGGCGCCACCCTGCTCCCAACTCCAACGGACCCAACCATCGTCGGTCATATAGTCCCAACGCACGACTCCTGAAGCCCAGGGATCGGAGTCGAAAATGTGGGGACTTTGCAAGTTGGAATAGCACCCGGCCAATGCCATTTCTGCATCTTCCTGGGTTGTCCAAAAGGTATCGTCTGCCAATGCCGTTAAGGACTTTCTATCCAGAAAATCTTCGGAGCACGCAGTTAGCAATAGAGTTGCTATTAATAATATTGAAAATATTTTTTTCATAATTTATCGATCTTGAGCTTAAAAAGTAATGTTTACACCAATCGAATACACCTTCGACTGCGGATAGTCGCGGTTACGGTCATCGTTTGATTTCTTCTCCGGGTCGTAGTCCTCCTCTTCGGTCCAGGTTAGCAGGTTAACACCCGACAAGTAAATCCGTGCATTCTCAATTTTCGCTTTTTTTATCAGATTGGCGGGGAGTGTGTAGCCTATTTCCAGGTTTTTCAAACGCAGGTAGGAGGCATCGCGCAGGTAGAACGACGAATAGGTTGCATTGTTTCCGAGGTTTCCCCAACGTGGAGTGGCTGCATCACGGTTATCTTCGGTCCAGTAATCCAGAGCACTAGAGGTAAAGGTTCCACTGGTTTCGGTGTTGTACCAGTAGTAACGTTCGATGCCGGTCACTCCCTGGAAGAAGGCATAAATATCAAATCCTTTATAGTTGGCCCCCAGGTTAAAGGAATATTGCAGTTCGGGGAAAGGATTACCAATGATGGTACGGTCGTAGTCGGCTGAGATTTTTCCATCGGGGACTCCGTCCGGGCCACTAATATCTACAAGCTTAATGTCTCCCAAACGAAGGGCGTTTCCAAACTGCTGAGGGGCAGCATCCAGTTCTTCCTGCGTTTGGTAGTAACCATCGGCCTGGTAGGCATAATAAGAATTAATAGGTTCTCCTTCCCGTACAATGGCGTTACTGCTGATGGTTTCCAGTCCTTCGTAATTAATTACTTCGTTTGAAACGTGCGACAGATTAAACCCGCCAAACACATTAACATCGCCAAAGGAATCCTGATAGCTCACATTCAGTTCCCACCCACGGTTTTGTACTTCACCTACATTTTGATAAGGCGCACCCACATTCCCAAGTGTTGTGGGAATGGGAAGCTCTACCAGGATATCTGTACTGGTTTTATCGAACCAATCGGCAACGATTTGTAATTTATTGTGGAATAAA
>JBFHFS010000024.1:0-78037 GCA_041583495.1 Marinilabiliaceae bacterium
AAAGAACTCTCCCGAGATGAGTTTTTGTGGTTTTTGGTAGAACCCAAAAACCTACAAAACTAAAATCGGGATCAAACAGCTTTTCTTTTTCACGCTTCGTTTTCTGATTTTTTTAGCGCTTTTACATGAAGGTGGATTCCTGGCCCAGATATACTTCAAACACATATGACCCTATGGTGATGCATCTTACAGGGGAATCCTAAGTTTTAACCGGACACCAATGGTTATTAAAATAAAATAATTGGTCCGGTCCATGCTCCATAATGAAAGAAAGCGGTTGAGGTATTGGCATTTTTTGCGGGTAAAAAATCGAAAATATACCAGTCGCCATTCATCCATCCTTATTTCAGAACCCGCAAACCGAGCCATCCAAAAACTGCGCCTCCTCTCCCGGGTTGGTAACCCAGGCAGTAATCACACGAGGATTGCTGCTTGGCAGGTAACGAATCGTAAAGGGATGCCATCCTTTTTTTAGCGCCACTTTGGCATACCTTTTACGAGGGCCATGATAACCGCCATTATCAACCAGTAATTCGTCACCTAAAAACATAAGGCTGCCCCCATCCGATCTCAGCTCGAACTCATAAACCCCGTCCCGGGAGGCCTCAAAAAGGCCCTCATAAACCAGGTAAAAATCCTTTTGCTTGGCAAAATCACCCAGTTCAATGGTTTCTGTTTTTTGCCAGTTACGGGTAACAGGCACTTTTATTTCCTCGACGTTATTAAGCTTCCCCTTTACAAACCATCTTTTTAAGCCCTTGTTATCGGGAACCATAGCCGATGCCTCACGGTAAGATTGTTGCTCAATTTCCGTAGTTTTTAAATCGTTAAAGACCTCGCCCCGATAAGCACGAGCTTTAATTACCATCGGTTTCTTCACCACCAGGGGCTGGGTGTATCTCAACGACTGGCGGGTAGGCAGGCTGCCATCGAGGGTATAGAAAATTTCAACACCTTCCAAAGGAAAGCTCAGGGTCAGATCGACCAGGGCGCTGTCGACAAATACAATTTTCTTCTCCAAACCTTCCACCGAAGGGATGTAATAATGAATATCCATCACATCCATTCGTGGGTAATGCTTCTCCACCCTTTTAAAGAAATCATCAAAATCCTTGGCCTCCTCGGATGTCCAGCCGGTTTCGGCCAGGGCCATGATGCGCGGAAAGGTCTGATATTGCAGGCGCTTAAAATTGGGAATCCATTCGGACCACAGGTTGGCCTGAACCCCAAGAATATGTTCCGTTTGTTGGGGAGAAAAGTCTTCGGGTACCGGTTTATAATCGTAAACTTTTTGCAAAGGAGTCGCCTCATTGGTAAAGTCGAAGTAGTACTGAAAATCGGGGGTCATTACCATATCGTTGCCATTATCGGCAGCAATATATGGGGCCTGGGGAGCCCAGTTTCGCCACCACATCATGGTGGCACCTTCACTTAAACCACCCCTGACAATCTCATCCCAACCCATCAGCTGCTTTCCCTTTGCCTGCAAAAACTTTTCGATACGACGGTTAAAATGAGACTGTAATTCATGTTCATCTTTCAGCCCGTGTTTCTTTATTTCGCCCTGGCATTTGGGACAATCGATCCAGGATTGGATATTAACCTCATCCCCGCCAATATGAATGTAGGGGCCGGGAAAAAGCTCCACGACTTCGGCCAGCACATTTTCCATAAATTCATAGGTGGTCTCTTTTCCCAAACAACAAGGGGTTGAAAAAACCGTTGCCCAACCCGCCTGGTCTTTACAGGATAAAAACGGATAATTATCGATGGCGGCTTTGAAGTGTCCGGGCATGTCAATTTCAGGAACGACGGTGATGCATCGCTCATCGGCATAATCCACGATCTCCCTGATCTCTTCCTGTGTAAAAAAGCCACCATACAGCCGCTCCCCGTCAACCTGGCGAAAGTTTTTTTCAGCAATTTGGAACAGATCATTCTCTTTGGCACGCTCCATACAAATGGTATCCTGATTATTGGGAATACGCCAGGCCCCCTTCTCTGTCAACAAAGGATATTTCTTAATCTCAATGCGCCAGCCCTGGTCGTCGGTCAGATGCATGTGGTAGGTATTCAATTTGTAAAGGGTCATATAATCCAGAAACGTTTTCACCTCATCAAGGGTAAAAAAGTGCCGGCTAAAATCCATGTGCATACCGCGCCATGAGAACCGGGGTTCATCTTCAATGCTCACACAAGGCACCAGCCAATCGACATTTGCCTTAGTTTTACTTTCAATTTGGGCAGGCAATAACTGACGAAGGGTTTGTACTGCATAGAAAAAACCACTCTCCCCGGAGGCTTTAATCCGAATCTGCCTGGGGGTTACCTCCAATTGATAGGCCTCACCGGATAGATCGGCCGACATTTCAAATAGGATCCCTCCTGATTGGGCCTCCTCAGAAACATCCAAGGCAAACCCCGCAGCTTGTTCCAACAGCATGTTCAGATAAGAAACAGCTTTCGTCTGGCTTTCATCACTCACCGAAATAGAGGTGGATGATTTTACCCTAAAAGATTGCTCGTTGAGCTGAAAATGCAACGGTTTAGGAATTAAGGTAATCTCATCCTCCTGAAAGGATGGATTTGCACACGAAACCAACATGATAAATATGAGAACAATAAACAAACAGTAATTTTTCATCTTACTATAGATTGTTGGGGTTAAAATTTATTTAAAACACTACTGGTTCAGCTCCCATCTCCATCTCAAGAAGCCCCCCTGCCACAATTTCCTGATGGGTAATCCAGAAGCGATTCAGAGGCGATCCATTCAACGCCATCGATTGAACATAGATGTTCTCCGGAGAATTGTTATGCGCCCGGATGGTAAATTTCTTTCCCGAATAATAGTCTGAATCAAGATTGATCTCCACCTCATTAAATACCGGACTGGTAATTTGGTATATATTATCCCCCGGACAGATGGGATGAATACCCATGGCAGCCAACACATACCAGGCCGACATCTGGCCCACATCTTCGTTCCCGCACAATCCATAAGCATCGGTTCCATAGGCATTGGCACAAATCTTACGTGTCCATTTTTGGGTTAAGTGGGGAGCGCCTGCCGTATTCAACATAAACGGAACATGATGCACCGGCTCGTTGGCATGGTTGTAAAAGTTATTCCATAAAAAGTCGTCGGGGGTTTTTTCAAAAAAGGAGGTTAACGAATCCCGAAAGGCATCTTCGCCGCCCATCAATGCTTTTAACCCTTCAATATCGTGGGGCACAAACCAGCCTTGCTGATAGGGATTACTCTCGATACATCCCTGTCCATGAACGGTCTTTCCCTTCCACTCATTCCAATTCCCCTGCTCATCTCTGACACGGAACCAACTCACCTCATCGTTCCAGATTGTTTTATAGTTTTTGCTTCGCAGATAATATTCGTTCGAGATATCTTCCTTATTCAGCGCTTCGGCAAATTTGCCCAGACACCAATCGGTATAGGCGTACTCAAGCGTTTTAGAAATATTGTTGGGCGTATACCCAAGGGGCTGATTCCCAAAGGTGTCGACACTATTCTTGCAATAATCAAAGGCTTTATCAATGCTGTAATTCCGGATTCCTTTTTCATAAGCATCCACAATAACCGACACGGCAGGGTTACCCAGCATAACCCCCGAATAAGAATTCAGCATTTCCCAGCGGGGCAGATATGCCCTTCCGCTTAACTCCGCCATTTGCAGCAAGGAGTTAATTTCATCGTTCACCAACGAGGGATTGATGATGGTTTGCAATGGAAATTGCGAACGGAACACATCCCACCCGCTAAAAATGGTGCGGTAAGTAAAATCGTTGGTCTTATGCACTTTCTTATCAGCCCCAATGTAATTTCCATTGACATCAGAAAAAGTACGCGGGTCAATCATGGTGTGATACAGGGCCGTATAAAAAATGGTTTTCTCCTCTTCGGTGCCCCCTGATACCTTGACATCTTCAATGGCTTTGCTCCATAAATCGCGGGCCTGTTTGTGCACTTTGTCAAAATCCCAATGGTCGATATCGTGTTCCAGGTTTTCTTTGGCTCCTTCGACACTCACAAAAGAAATTCCGCTTTTAACCATCACCTGCTCCCCTTCATGGGTGCTGAAATTGGAATAAAAGCCCAGGTGTTTCCCCTGTTTTTCGGGTGCTTTTTCGAAGCGTTCAGCATTTTTCACCGCCAGCTGGTATTCATCGGTCCTGATATGCTTCATTTTTCGTCCACCGTCGGGTATCTCCGCGCTCCAAACGCCATAATCCTTTAAGGGTTTGCTAAACTGGCACCAGAAATATACGGTATAATCGGCCTTTCCGGCACCGGCGCCCCACCCACCGCCTTCGGGGGGGCATTTCATCCAACCCGAGATGGTATGATCATCTTCCACCCGGATGTATTGTTCGGTGGAGGTGCCCCCGACCCTTCTTGATAAATCAATCTGGATCCGGGAAAGGTCGTTTTCGGGGTAGGTAAACCGGATAATCCCGGCCCTGGGAGCAGCCGTCAGCTCCACCCGAACATCATGATCGGCCACCGTTACGGCATAGTAACCGGCTTTAGTGACTTCCGAATCGTGGGAAAACCGCGAACGGTAACCGCTCTCCGGATCCTCGGGGACGCCCCGGTTGGTTTGTAGCTCTCCGGTGGCAGGGGTGACCAGGAAATTGCCCAGATCGCCAAACCACCCCACCCCACTCATGTGGGTGAAGCTAAAGCCTTCCAGGGTTGGGTGTTCATACGAATAGCCCGAACCATTGTCCCCACCCGTGTAGGTATCCGGGCTCAGCTGAACCAACCCAAAGGGAGTGGCGGCCCCGGGAAACGTTTTACCAAACCCATGAGCATCCTTTGTTTTCTTGCCATAGGTAACGGCACCAATGATCGGATCGATGTAATCGACCGGCGGCTTCTCAGGCACCGAAGAACAGGCCCCCAACCATAGGGGTGCCGTAATTAATCCCCGGAAAACATTTCTCCAAATAAGCGATTTAAATAGCATTTGGTTTATCTATCGGATTTATAAATGTCGATGGCAACATCATTCTTCTGAGGACCTCCCTTTGTTGAACGTCCACTCTCTACAAGTTCAATCAATTCGGCGGTTAATTCTTTTACCACTTCAGGATATTCCTGGGAAACATTATTTTTTTCTTCCTCATCCACCTCCATATTATACAGTTGAATCTCGGGCAATCCCATTTGCCGGGCCTTATTGTCCTTGGGACCTGTCCATCCACCAGAACCGGGGCACAGTTCCAGCTTCCATTTCCCTTTACGAATTGAGAATTTGCCTTCGATGGAGTGATGCACCACCGACTCGTAAGGACTCGGGGCCTTGCATTTTTTCATCAAACGGAGTATGCTGAACGAATCTTCGCCGGCATTTTCAGGGATTTCCAGACCTAAGATATCGGCACAGGTAGCCATGAGGTTGGTATGACAAATTAACTGGTCGTTAACCGAGTTAGCCTTCACTTTGCCCGGCCACCGCACAATAAAGGGGACACGGTGCCCTCCTTCCCAGATATCCGATTTGGCTCCACGGTATTGCGCACTCGGGAAATGGCCATACCTGGACTCCAGCTGTTCGCCATGAGCCGCAGGATAGGAACAACCATTGTCGCTGGTGAAAAATACCAGGGTATTTTTGGCCAGTCCATTTTCCTCGAGGGCCTCCATCACGCGCCCCACCACGAAGTCGGTCTCCATGACAAAATCGCCATAATCGCCCATCCCGCTTTTGCCCTGCCATTTTTCAGAGGGGACCACAGGGCTGTGGGGAGAATTCAGTGCCAGGTATAAAAAAAACGGTTCCTTATCACCTGCATGGTCAGCGACATAATCGCAGGCATGGTCTCCTAAAAACTGCAACATTCTAATAGGAGGCATATGATCAATCACCTTGTTGTTTTCGATGACCGTCTCCATAGAAGCGGAGTGATGAAACCCAATATAGTAATCAAACCCCCGGGTAACAGGACCATCGGGAATGGTGGACCCCACAGGAGCAGGCGAAGCCTTTCGGCCTTCATACAACTCCAGGTCCCGGCCCTGCTCATCCTGAAACTTAAACCCAAGATGCCATTTGCCCATGCAGGCGGTACTATAACCGCCCTGGTTAAGTAAGGCAGGAACCGTTAAGCGATCGGCTGCAATCAGAGGTTCAAACTCATGCCCGCCCCCTAAAACACCATTCTGCAGCCGGCTGCGCCAGGCATAACGCCCTGTTAAAACGCCATAACGGGTTGGGGTGCACACCGACGAACCCGAATGAGCATCTAAAAACGTCATCCCCTGAGTAGCCAGTTTGTCAATGGCTGGGGTTGGAATTTTTCCCCGTTCGGGATTCAGATATTGCACATCGCCAAAACCCAAATCATCACAGATTATATAAACAATATTGGGCGATTTTCCCTTCCCGTAAACATTAAACACAAGTGCCAACATTAAAAAAACCAATAGCTTCTTCATATCTTTCAGTCTATTTTATTTTAATCTCTGTGATTTTTCCCAGCAATTCGCCCTGATCATTAAACAAGCCGGCCTTGAGAACACGCTTATTTTCTGTAGCAAAAACCCCCTCATATTTGGTCGAATTCCCTGTTGGTTCGTCACCGTTTAGGGTGTAATAAATATCGTAACCAACTGTTTCGGTGGTCAGATAAACTTTTGCCATGTTCGATAACTGATCCAGAGCAAACGAGGCATACACGCTGTACATGCTGGTCGAATAGTTTACGTTGTCACGTTTCAGTCTTTTAAAATTCTCCTCAACCGATGATTGAAACCGGGCCCAGTCTTTCACTTCAGGCTGACTCCAGGCCACCTCGGCATTGGCCAGAGCCCTGGGGTAGAGCATGTATTCGCAATGCGCTTCGGTGGGGGTGAATTCGCCCCACAGGCAGGCTTCCGTTCCAAGTACTCTTTGGGCTTCTTCGGGCATTAATTGTTCCGGAATAGGTTCGTAACCATACACTTTCGACAAAGGAAGAACCACCTTGGGGCCCTCGGGCTCCATCTCCAATGGCCCTTGCACCTGACTGATGTACGAATGGGTATAATCGGTCATGATGGTGGGGTAGCCTCCACGGGGCGCATCCACCTCGGGGGTAAAACGACCCCGCCGCCAGGCCATGATGGTAGCACCTTTGGCCCCTTTACCACTCAGTATTTCGTCCCAGCCTATCATGGATTTTCCCTTAGCGGCGACCAGCTCGTTTACACGACCCATAAAATAGCTTTGGAGCTCCTCCATATCTTTTAGCTGATGTTCCTGCACCACTTTATTACAATGGTCACATTTTTGCCAGTTGGTTTTGTTGCATTCGTCGCCGCCCATGTGAATGTATTTGGAAGGGAAAAGGGCGGCCACTTCGGCAATCACATCTTCCAAAAACGTATAGGAGGTTTCCTTGCCGGCACACAAGGCATTATCGGGGGCTTTCCCCCCCACGGCCACTTCGAAATGAGCATCCTCCAAACACGATAAAAACGGGTAGGAAGCCACCAGGGCTTTGCTGTGGCCCGGGACATCGATCTCAGGAATAATCTCCACATTGCGAATCCTTGCATATTCAATCACCTCTTTAATGTCATCCTGAGTATAAAATCCCCCCACCGTTTTGGGTTCATCGGCCGTAGCGGATTCGCGCTGCCACCAGGGAATCCCGGTACGATCGGCGCGCCAGGCTCCTTTTTGGGTTAGGTTGGGATATTTTTTGATCTCTATTCTCCACCCCTGATCGTCGGTCAGATGCCAGTGAAACTTATTGATTTTATAAGAAGACAATACGTCTATTTGCTTCATCACAAACGCTTTGGTTTGAAAATGACGCGCCACATCAAGCATCAATCCACGCCACTCGAAGCGCGGATGATCTTTAACAACCATACAGGGGATTTCGAACGAAGAGCCTGCCTGGATGGGCATGGCCTGACGCAGCGTTTGAAAAGCATTAAACAGGCCCGCATAACTGTTGGCTTTCACCACAACCTTTTGAGGTGAAACCTCCAGCAAATAGCCTTCCTCACCGAGGGTTAACTCAGCTGATTTTTCGAAAAGAATAAAATTAGTCGCAGGCGTTCGGTTACCGGCCTTTATCTGAACATCGAGACCCGCATCGCTCATTAACTTCCCGGCAAGATAAGGTTGAAAATCCGCCAGGTATTCTTTGGGCACAAATACTTTGGTTCGTTCAGAAATAATAAAGCTTCCACTTTTCATCTCCACCGACTGGGGCTGAGGAATAAACGGAATGGCTTTTCCCTCGACCTTCAAGGTACAGGCAATTAATATGATGGTGATCAATAACGGTAATCGTTTCATTGGTATAAAATTTATGTTTACGGCTTCAGATTAACCGCCCGGATAAGGTTTTCTTTTATGCTTAGCTTTCTCACGCACGTTGAATTCCTTTTCCTATTATTATAAATTCTTGGCAATTATTCTTGCCACCTCTTTTCCCTGCATCGCCCGGCCAGTATTGTTGTAATGCACATTCCCCGGCTTTATCATCCATTCTTCATGATTGGGTTTGGTCAGGGAGTAGAGATCGTTGATGACTATTTCAGGAAACCTGGCCAATACGTCCAGGGCGGCTTTGTTGTATTTTATGCTATCGCCTTCGAACCGGCCCTCGGCATTTTCCGGAACGGGGGTGGTCGTGGCAAAAATCAACCTGGCTTGCGGAAATTCTGATTTCAGATACCTCACAATTTCTTTCAGGTTGGCTTTGTATCGTCTTATCGAAGTCACCTGCTTTCCATTCTCCTTATCCAGATGATTGTTATTTAAATACTTCAGGTCGTGCAATCCTACATTAAAATGAATCACATCCCATTTAAAATCCCATCCCTCATTCAGGAAGGGCTGAAACATGGAGGTCTTCATCAGTTCCATTCGTTGAATAAATACATTGCTGGATTCCCCATTGGTAAACAGACGAAAGACATTGGCTTTTCCATCCAGTTCGGTCCTCACCGCTTCGGTATACCCTATTGAAATAGAATCGCCATACAACAATACCTTGGGCATCCCTTCCTGAGGATGAATGTATCTAAAAGGCCCTTTATCTTTTCCACCCAGACCCTTCCAGGCAGCCCTGCATTTTTCCTCATCACAGCTTTTTTTTGTGAATGAGGAAAATACAGAGGGCGTTACACCCATAAAGAGGGATGCCCCTCCTAAAAATTTAATGAAATCTCTTCTTTCCATAAAACCAACACATCCTGTCTACAAATTAACTACCAATGTATTAAAAGATTCTGCGGGCAGCTCAACTTTCAATTCCTTTCCATTTACCTTTAGTTTCAACATCTGGTTTGTATCCAGATTATTAAAAGCTAAAACTTTCACTTCATTGGTGTCCGGATTCAAAAAGACCAGGGCATTTTCCGAATCGCCTGTAGCGACCAGCTTAACATCTCCGGGCATCACAAAAGCGCTGAGATGTTTCATCAGATAAAACTCGGGATTGTAGGTTATCTTTTTTGTGGCCCGATCGATGGAGATCATGGAGTTCTGCTTCCAGCCCCATTGGCTTTTCCCGGTTTCGTCGAGCACCATATTCCAGTACATGTAAGCGTTGGCCCCATTCTCGAAATAATGCTTCATCAGGTTAAAAGTATGAACTGCCGCATCCCAATCGTTGGAGCCATCGCCGCATTCCGTTTCGGTTTGCATCAACTGCATTTGCGGATATCTGGCATGCACCTCTTTAATGGCTCCTTTGCCTGCCCACTGAAAGCCCACCCCTTTTACGTAATCCTTCACGCCCGGGTATTCCAACACATCCTCCACTCTTTCTATCTGTGGCCGCTCGATAGTGCCCAGCCAGATATCTGTGTTTATCTTATCGGCCTTAAATTGGGGCCCCAGGTAATCTGCAATAAAAATACCCAGATCCTGTGGCTTCCATACACAGGATGGGAAATTTTGTGCTGAGTTGGGTTCGTTTTGAACATGCACAGCTGAAATGTCAATGCCTTCATTTTTGTAGGCCTGAACAAATTTTTGAAAATAAAAGGAATAAGCTTGCAGGTATTCCGGTTCCATGATAAAACGCGATACCAACTCTTCCATGGAACTCAATTCGGGAGCCAAATCGTTTACATTAGCATCGGCCCGGCAGGCATAGTGTTTGTTTTTTTTCATCCACGAGGGAGGGCACCAGGGCGAGGCCCAAACCCGGATATCGGGATTAATCTTCTGAGCTTCTTTTATATAGGGCACCAACCGCTGCTGGTCGCGGGCAATGGAAAAATTCTCCATGGCAAAATCTTCGGGCGTCTCATTATGGCTGTACCAGTCCACGGCATAGTCGTTGGCACCGATAGGCATGCGGCACAAATTAAATTTACACCCGGTGACAGGGTCGAACAAATCACTTAATATTTGCTGTTTCTCGGCCGGTGTCACCAATTCAAGGGCTTCCCACCCCAGTTCATTGAAACACCCGCCCATCCCGGTAATGGTCTGTTGCCGGCTTTGAGTGTTCACCTCGAGGGCTATTTCAGATAAGCCCGAAGTGATTTTTGAGGGAGTCTGCACTTCAACCCAGGGCTTGTCGTTGGTGGTGCTGATCATCTGAACCTCGAATGGTTGAGCGCATGAAGCCAAAAGAGCCACCACACTTACTAATGCAAATTCAATTTTTTTCATATCCTATTCTACTTTTAAAATTCCTCTTAATCTGATATCTTTGGATGAAGCACCTATCATAACCCTAAAATCTCCGGGTTCCACTACCTTTTTCATCTCCTTGTTAAGCATAGACAGCTCATCGGGGCCCACATTGAATGCCACGCTCTTTTCCTCTCCTGCATTGAGTTGAATGCGCTGAAAACCTTTTAGTTCCTTAATAGGGCGGGAAACCGAAGCCAACTCATCACGCAGATACAACTGCACCACCTCATCACCCTTTGCCTGTCCAATATTTTTTACCTTGCAGGATACCCGAACGGATTCACCGGTGCCGATACTGTTTTTACTAAACTCTAAATCTGAATATTCAAACGAGGTATAGCTCAACCCGAAGCCAAAGGGAAAAAGGGGCTGCCCGGTGAGATTGTGATAGTTATCACCACGTCCGGTGGGCTTGTGATTATAATACAAGGGGCACTGCGCCTCATCCACCGGAAAGGTAACGGGTAATCTTCCCCCTGGATTCTCGTCACCAAAGAGGACCTCGGCAAATGCATTCCCCCCATTTTCACCGGGATACCAGGCCATCAAAATACCATCCACCTGGTTCATCCAGTGGCTCATGGTGATGGCACTTCCGCCCACCAAAACCACAACGGTGGGTTTACCGGTGGCCGCCACGGCCTGAATCAATTCTTCCTGATGCCCGGGTAGGGCCAGCAAAGCACGGTCCTGAAATTCGCCTTCGTGTATACCTGCAAAGACAACGGCCACCTCGCTGTTCCGGGCAGCGATAACGGCATCATCAATTTGCTGCTGCCACTTATTCTCTGTATTGGCATCCCACACCAACTTTATCTTTGCATTCCCTGCCGATTCAAAAAACTCCAGTTTCAGATCATAGATCCGGCCCTCCTCAAAGGTAAAATCCTTTAAGATGGTTTGGTAAGATTGTTTTTTCCAGTTATCGATCATTAATTGTCCATCGAGGTACAACCTATAACCATCGTTTCCTTCCACGCCAATCTTCCAGGTTCCCGTTGAAGGGGCTTTTAGCTGCCCGGTCCACCGAACAGAATACCAGTCGTAGGCCAATTTCTCATTAGGTGAAAAGAGCGTCCATCCAAACTGGATGTTTTTATCTATACGACTGAGGGTTGGTTCCCCTTCCAGCTTTATATTATCGAAATAGTCACCGGTTAACCCGCCTGTCTTCTCCCCATTTTTTGAGGTAGATAAAAACTCAGGTGCGATGGTTTGGTAAGTTCTGGTGTTTAGGTCCACTCCGGGAGAATAAATCACATTCTCCTCGCCTATTTTATTTATGACCCCGTCGTACATTGAGACCACGTTATTGCCCGGACCACTGTACCCTCCCAGGCGGGAGGCCTTGGCATCGAAACCAATAAGAGCCAGTTTTTTAACCGATTTATCCACAGGCAGCACTTGGTTTTGGTTTTGCAGAAGCACCATAGATTTAGCTCCTGCTACCCGGGCCAGGGCACGGTGATCCTTATGCCCGTTCCAATAAGCAGCCTTTTGGGGATCGACATAGGGATTTTCGAACAACCCGAGCTCAAATTTGGCTCGCAACACCCTGCGAACGGCCTCATCAATGGCCTCCTGATCGACCATGCCTTTTTCGAAGGCTTCCCAGAACAGGGGATAATGGTTATAGTTGGTTTGAAACATGACATCCAACCCGGCTTCCACGGCATCTTCGGTTGACTCGGCATAATCTTTGGCCGTAAAATGCAACACATTAGAACCACCTGTGGCGCCGGCATCAGAGATTACAAACCCTTTAAACCCCCACTCTTCCTTCAGCTTTTTTCGCAACAACCACTCGTTGGCCGTGCACGGTGACCCGTCCAGGGAGTTGTAAGAAGTCATCACCGATCGGGCACCTGCCTTTTGAAACACCGTTTTAAAGGCCGGGAAATAGATTTCCTCGAGTATTCGTTCGTTAAAACTGATAGGATAACTATCACGCCCGCCTGCGCCCACATTGGCCACAAAATGTTTGGGGGTGGTGATGACTCCATTCTGTTCAAACTGACTAATAAAAGCCATTGCCATTTGGGTGGTCAGATAAGGGTCTTCACCATAGGTTTCCTCCGTTCTTCCCCAGCGCACGTCGCGGGCAATATTTAATACCGGAGAAAGAATCTGGCGGATTCCCCTGCTGCTGGTCTCCATTGAGATGGCTTGTGCCACCTTCCCCACCAGAGCGGTATCCCAGGTTGCCGCCAGCGCGATGGCCTGTGGGAACATGGTAGCTCCGTCGCGGGCCAGCCCATGCAGTGCTTCGTTAAAGGGAATTATGGGGATGCCCAACCGGGTTTCCTCCACAAAAAAACGTTGCATCTCGTTGATCTTTTCGGTCATGTCCCGGGCAGAACCCGAGGGGCCATAATCCATCAACTGCTCGGCAGCGCTGGCTTTTTTTCCACTGGAGGCCACCTGAAATCCGAAGATACCATTTTTATACCGCTCTTTTCCGTCGGTAAGATTGCCCGGTATCATAAACATTTGCCAGAACTTTTCTTCCAGGGTCATCCTTCCCAATAGATCCTCCACCCGCTGTTCGATGGCTAATTCAGGATTTTTATAGGGAAGAGTTTCCTGGGCCTTTCCGGGAATGAATCCCAACAATAGGACACAGGCCAACAACACCTTCACAACTGCTATTATACTTTTCATGCCTGTCAGTTTTATGGTTCTAAAAGAAAAACGTTTTTACCGCCTGTCCTGTTTCAATGAAAGATCAAATTGCCCCAACATTTCTTGTAAGGTTTTGACCTTTTCGGGATGTTGAGAAGCAATATTGGTTGCTTCGGATATATCCTCTTTTAAATTAAACAGTTCTACCTCTCCATCCACCATTCTAAGTTTCAAGTCTCCGCTGCGGACGGCCTGCAGGACGGTATCAGAATAGTAATAAAAGGCCTGGTGAGGCGATTTAGCACCCTTTTCGCCGGATAACAAGGGCCAAATATTCTCACCATCAATGTGTTTGTTGGGCATCGGGGCTCCGGTAAGATGAGCTACAGTAGGCAAAATGTCAATGGTGGAAACCACCTCGGAACAAACACTTCCGGCGGGGATCCTGCCTTTCCATTGGGCAATCATAGGCTCCCGCATGCCCCCTTCGTAGGTATCAAACTTAAAGCCCCGCAAGGGCAGGGCACTTCCACCATGCCCATTCTTTAAATCCCAGGGCCCATTGTCGGAGGTAAATATCACCAGGGTCTTTTCATCCAGGTTAAGCTCTTTGAGGGTTTTCAATATCTGCCCCATGCTCCAGTCGAGTTCTTCAATGACATCACCGTACAACCCCCTCGCACTGGTTCCCAGGAATTCGGCAGAAGGATGCAATGGGATGTGTGGCATCGTTTGGGCGAGGTATAAAAAGAAGGAGCTGTCTTTTTGTTGGGTAATAAAATTGATGGCCTCCTGGGTATAGCGTTTGGTAAGAGTGTTCTGATCAACCGGATATTCCACCACTTCATCCTGGCGCATGAGGGGGACCCTCCCTCGCACCCATTTGGCTTGACGGATACTGTCCAGGGTCATCTCTTCATGAAAAACCACATCCTTTGCTACTTTCACTTTAGGATTCACCGACATATCGTTACTGTAAGGGATTCCCAGGTAATGGTCAAACCCCTGTTGGGTGGGCAAATGTTCCGGGCGGTCTCCCAAATGCCACTTCCCGATACAGGCGGTGGCATACCCCTGCTCCTTAAGCATATCGGCGATGGTCACCTCTTTGGAATCCAGACCGGTCTCACTATCGGGCCAAAGCACCACGGGAACCCCTACCCGGGGTGGATAACAAGCGGTTAACAAGGCGGCTCTTGAGGGAGAACACACGGGTGAAGCCGAATAAAAATCGGTGCACCGAACCCCCTCACGGGCCATCTGATCTAAATTGGGTGTTTTTATCAGCGGGGATCCAAAGCAACCCACATCCTGATACCCCTGATCATCGGTAAAAAAGATGATGACATTGGGCGGAGTTTCCTGTTGGGGTTGGGAACATCCCAAAAATAAGGTGCTGAGGCACACAATTAGTACTGCTTTTAAATAATAACCGAATGAGAACCGTTTCATTGACATTTATTTTTATGCTTTGATTTTATTCGTATTACAACCATGCACTAAAACCGCGATGATCGCCGACAGGAATTTATAGTTGACGAAGCACTCCATCGAATTGGTATTTCTGACCTTTATGAGTATCGATCTCGATCTGTTTGTCCTGATACTTCAACCGGCAGGTATTACCACTCTTCGACAAGACCTGAAGGTTTTTAAGATGGCCGTCTTTCCAGCTAAAGGACAGTTCAAAGCCTCCCCTCACACAAACTCCGGAGATCTGACCCTCCGACATGGCATCGGGCAAGGCGGGCAATAGATCGATTTTCCCCAAATGACTTTGCACCAGCAGCTCAATAATTCCGGAGGTCCCGCCAAAGTTACCATCAATCTGAAAGGGAGGATGAGCATCAAAAAGGTTGGGATAAGACCCTCCTTTATTGCCTCTGTCGGGGTGTTCGGCAGGGCTTAGCAGGCTATGAATCATTTTATAGGCTCTGTTGCCATCTAAAAACCGGGCCCAATAGTTGATTTTCCAGGCCAGTGACCAACCCGTACCCCCATCTCCTCTAAATTCCAGGGATTGTTTGGCGGCCTTCATCAGGTCGGGCGACTCAACAGGATTAATCTCTTTTCCGGGATAGACCGCCCAAAGATGGGATACATGACGATGATGAATCTCAGGGTCATCAATATCCTCCATCCACTCCTGGAGCTGCCCGTATTGCCCTATTTTATTGGGGGCAATTTGGGGAATCAAGGCCTTCAGTTCACCGGCAAAATCCTGGTCTACATCCAAAATATCGGAAGCTTCGATGCAAATACGAAACAGAGCCCGGATGATTTGATGATCCATGGTTGGCCCGGCCACCAGTCCCCCAATCTCGGGAGAATTAGAGGGACCGCTAATTAAGAAACCCGTATTAGGATCCTTGTATAAGAATTCTGTAAAAAATTCAGCGGCTCCTTTTATCAGATGGTATTTCTCCTTCAGGAATGCTTTATCCTGCGTAAAGAGATAGTGTTCCCAGATATGGGTGGAGAGCCAGGCGCCCCCGGTGACCCATATCCCATGATTGGAGGCGTTAATGGGTGCAGCCCCCCGCCAGAGGTCGGTATTGTGATGCAGAACCCATCCCGGGCAGTTGTAATGCTCTTTGGCAACCACCTCTCCGGTTTGAGCCACCTGTTCCAGCATATCGAACAATGGCAGATGACACTCCGACAGGTTGGTTAGCTCCACCGGCCAGTAGTTCATCTCGGTGTTTATATTCACCGTATATTTACTTTCCCACGGCGGGGTGAGTCTATCGTTCCAGATGCCCTGAAGGGTGGTAGGATAGGTTCCGGGACGACTGGCCGAGATCGTCAAATAGCGCCCGTACTGAATGTACAGTGCCAATAACTGGGGGTCGGAAGGATCCTTCCAAAAATCAAGAATCCGCTGATTGGTAGGATTGGAAGACCTTCCATTGTCGCCAAAACTGACCTTAAAGCGGTCGAACAATAAGTGGTAATCTTTTAAATGATCGGCTTTTATGTTCCCATTTTTTTTCTTTTCAGCCTTTTCTAAAATACCGGAAGCTTTTGCTGCAGCATCACCGCTCACATCATCATAGTTTTTGAAATTGGTGGCGGCCGATAAATAAATGGCAGCCTTAGACGCCCCGGAAACATTTAGCTTCCCATCTGCCGCTTTTATCTTCCCATTGGTCTTAATCTTTACAATGGCCACCCCTTTGAGCACGCCGTCTTTCACTTTCACCTCCAGGGTTTGGGTGTTTGGTCCGGTCACCACCGATTTTTGTTCGTGAAGGGCATCCAGGTTAAGGTTAAAATCTAATGCCCCGCCTTTATCGGCTGTCAGGTTCATGACAATAACCTGATCGGGATAACTGGCAAAGACCTCACGTGTGTAGGTGACCCCCTCCACCTGGTAAGATACTTTGCAGAGCGCATTCTCAAGATCCAGCTCACGCCTGTAGGCGGTGGGATTTTTGTGTTCCGGAAAATTGAGATACAAATCGCCAAAGGGCTGATAGGCTTTTTGATGAAGCGGGACACTCATCACCTTCTCGGAAGCCAGGTTCTGGGCTTCTATTTGTTTCCCCTGGGCTAGCAACTGCCTTAACTCGGTCAGGTAGTTACTGGCCCCTTTGTGTGAATAATCGTGAGGTTGGCCCGTCCACAGGGTTTCTTCATTAAACTGGATATGTTCCTGCTCAACACCCCCATAAATCATGGCGCCCAGGCGGCCGTTACCGATGGGTAGGGCTTCGGTCCATTTTTCGGCCGGTTCATTATAAAACAATTTATAATTCGTCTGAGCAGTTAGGGTTAGGGAGATAAGCCCAACAAAAACGCCCGATAAAAAAGCCACTTTTGTCTTCATATTCATTTCTTTTAATAGCATTCAGCAACAGTTAGTTAATGGTTTCTCCACCTTCATAAAACAGAGTCTAATCATTCCAGTGTTGAGTTATAATTTCAAGAATTTCCGGGTTATCGGCATCGGTATCGCCCAACAACTGCCGCTGGTTCAAAATCTCCTCCTTCATTTCTGCAATAATCTCCTGGTATTGTGGATCGTTGTATGCGTTGTGCAGTTGGTTAGGATCTTTCTGCAGATCGAAGAAGTCCCAATAGCGGTCTACTTTTTCCCCTTCCTGGTATTTATTATTCTTAAATCCATTGCCATAAAAGAAGGCCAGTGTATAGCGCTGGCTACGGATTCCGAAGTGGCCGGGGCGTTTGGGCTCATGCTCCCAATAGCGATAGTATCCGTATTTTCGCCAATCCTCCGGCGTCTTTCCTTTTAGGTTATCGCGAAAGCTGAATCCCTGCATCGTTTCGGGATAAGATGCACCGGCATAATCGGCAAATAAGGCGGAGAAATCCACATTTTCGATGATGTCGTTATTGCGGGTTCCGGCAGGTATTTCTCGGGGATACCGAATCACAAAGGGCATATGAATGGATTCTTCGTAAATCATGCGCTTATCAAAAAAGCCATGTTCGCCCAGGAAATAACCCTGATCGGCGGTGTAAATCACGATGGTATTTTCGGCCAGACCGGCTTTATCGAGGTAATTGAGTAATTTACCGATATTATCGTCTACGGCCGCCCCACAGCGCATGAAATCCTTCACAAATTTCTGATAGGTTTTATAACGCGCCTGATCATTGGTTAACCCCTCCACCGAAAAGGGCAGCTCGGGATAAAACATATAGTCGGCCTTCTTATCGGGGTGGGCCGACGCAAAAAGATAGCGTTCCTTAAGATTATCCATCGATTGCCCTTTAAACGAGCGCCCGGTATCATCAGCGCCCTGGTCATAAAATGAGGAAGGAACAGGGATCTCCTCATCCCGGTACAAATGGCTGAAGCGCTCGGGATAGTCGTAGGGTTCGTGCGTGGCTTTAAAATGACAAAAAGCCATAAAGGGTTTGGTGGTATCCCGCTGTGCAATCCAGTCGATGGCCAGATCGGCAACCACATCGGTGCTGTAACCGGGATAGACTTTCCCTCCTTCATGTCCTTCACCCCAGTTTTCTTTGCTTTTCAGTATCGGGTCCCAGTATCTGCCCTGGCCCGCCAGAACATTGTAATAATCGAATCCGGTGGGTTCTTTTTTCAGATGCCACTTTCCAATCACCGAAGTTTGATATCCGGCCTGCTTCAATACCTTAGCAATATTATTTTGTTCGGGATAGAGGGCCCCGCCCAGGGTAGTCGCCCCATTAATATGGCTGTATTGACCCGTCAAAATGGTCGCCCGGCTGGGTGTGCATATCGAATTGGAAACCAGACAATTATTAAGCACACAACCTTCCTCTGCCAGGCGTTTAATATTGGGGGTATGCACATAATCCTCCAATACCCCTCCATATATTCCCCAGGCCTGAGAAGTATGATCGTCGGCCATGATGAAAAGGATGTTTGGTCTTTGGGGTTCTTCCTTAACGCTGGTCTTACAGCTGAAGACAGTCAGAGAAATCAATACAAGCCCTACGGCAAAATAAAATTGTTTTTTCATTAGATTCTATTCAATCGTTAAATTTTCAAAGATTGTTCGCATTTGTACCCAAACCTTTATGTTCGTCCTGTAAATAAAGCCCTTTCAACCCAAGCCATCAACCGGGGATCCTATTTACATGATATAAGACAGGCTGAAAGCCGGGCTCTATTTAACCCGCCCTTTTCAGTGCGCTTGCAAATAGAACCCTTCAAACCCCAGGGGTTGCCTGGGGTTGAAGTGACTCGTCCTTTCAGGACGTTAACTTATTTGGGCATGCAAACAGTTTTTCATTGTATTTTTTAATTTACCACTTCCAGATTTACTGTTCTATAATCGGCAGATGACCTCCCTATGCCTATTTCAAAAACACCAGGTTCAACCACATTTTTTCGGGTTTGGGTGTTGAAAAATGAAAGGTCTTCGGGTTTCACCATAAACGAAACTTCCTTTGATTCGCCAGGATTAAGGGCTATGCGCCGGATACCACGAAGGCTTTTTAATGGCCTTACCACTGAAGATTCAACATCCTTAACGTACAGTTGAACCACTTCTTCACCCGGGTGGGGTCCTGCATTGGTCACCTCCACTGAAACGACGACCGAATCGGCGGCGGCTATTTGTCCTTCCGACAATTGGATATTGGCATACTCAAAGGTCGAATAACTTAACCCGAAACCAAACGGGTACAAAGTCTCCCCTTCAAAATAACGGTAGGTCCGCCCTTTCATACTGTAATTCACAAAAGGAGCAAGGTCTTTCACCGACTTATAAAAGGTAACGGGCAAACGTCCCGAGGGATTATAATCGCCAAACAATACATCGGCAATGGCCTCCCCTCCTCTTTCGCCGGGATACCAGGCCTCCAAAATGGCGGGCAGGTTATCGTTTTCCCAGTTAACGGCTAAAGCACTGCCGTTTAAAAGAACCAGCACCACCGGTTTCCCCGTGGCATGCAGCGCTTTTATTAACTTTTTCTGAACGGCGGGAAGCTCAATATCTGTTTTATCCCCCCCATCAAATCCGGGATAAGGCACCCTCATTTGTTCGCCCTCAACGCCCGGGGAAATTCCCCCCACAAACAAAACTACCTCCGACTTTTGGGCGATCTCCAGAGCTCTGTCCCAGGAGCTTTTGTTGGGTGTACGCCATATTAATTGAAGCTTGGAAGGAACGCCCTGGTGTTTGAAATCCACCCGGATATTATAGGCATTGCCTTTTTTAAGAAAGAGTTCCCGCGTCAGGGACTTCTGTTTGGGGTTCTCAAGGTTATCGATCAACATCTTATTATCGACCATAAGTTGAAAACCACCGCTGGCCTGCAAGCCCAACTCATAAGTTCCCGAAACCTCCACCGTAATTTGACCTTCCCATCGGGCAGAAAACGCATCCATTGTTAACCCTTTTACCGGGTTGGCCTGCCAGTTGGAGTTAATGCCTTTCTCCAGGCGACCCAATATCGGTTGACCCGAAAGATCCGGGTTATTAAAATACTGAGCCATTAAACCAGCCTTACCCTGATAGGTTAGATTAGATGCCGGAATGAGAGAAAAAGCACTGGTAGTATCAATCAACTCACATCCGGCCTCATAATAAACCTGGGTTTGGGCCGACACTTTTGTGCTAACTCCCTGTAGAGGAGTCATATAACGCAGGGGAAAACCATTATAGTTACCCAACAACACCTCCAGATTGTTGGCATTGGGCCCAACCACGGCAATGGATTTAACCTTTTTACTTAACGGGAGTGTCTCCTGTTCATTTTTGAGCAATACCATTGATTTTCGCGTAGTTTCCAGGGCCAGGGTTCGGTGTTTTTCGGAGCTGACCACACTCATGGGAATATCCGCATAAGGCACCTCATCGGGGGCATCAAACATCCCCAGCTTAAAGCGTGCAATAAATAATCGTTTTAAGGAGACATCAATCTCTTCTTCAGTAATCAGTCCCTGCTCCACGGCTCCCTCCAGATAGCTGTATCTGAACCCGCAGTTTAAATCGCATCCTGCCAGCACCGAAACGGCTGCGGCTTCCTCTTTGGAATCGGTAAAATTATGATAGTCGTGCACGTCGCGGATGGCGTTACAGTCGGACACCACGTAACCTTGGAACCCCCAGTCATTGCGCAAAATATCGGTGAGTAAGCGCGGACTGGCACAGCACGGTTCGCAATTGGTGCGATTGTAGGCACCCATTACCGACCAGGCATTGGCCTCCTTAATACAGGCTTCGAAAGCAGGCAGATAGGTATCGTAAAAATCGCGTTCGTTCACTGCAGCATCGAAAAAATGTCTTTCCGGTTCAGGACCGCTATGTACGGCAAAGTGCTTGGGTGTAGCCACCAGTTTCAGGTATTCAGGATCATCGCCCTGAAGTCCTTTCACAAAACTAACCCCCATTCGTGCCGTCAGGTAGGGGTCTTCGCCATAGGTTTCCTGACCTCTTCCCCAACGAGGGTCGCGGAAAATATTAATATTAGGGGTCCAGTAAGTCAGCCCCTGGTAACGGTTACGTTGATCATTTCGCAGGGCTTCGTGGTGTTTGGCTCTGGCCTCATCGGAAATGGCACACGCTGCTGTATAAATTAATTCGGGATCCCAGGTAGCAGCCAACCCAATGGCCTGAGGAAAGACGGTGGCTTCACCGGCCCGTGCCACCCCATGAAGGCATTCGTTCCACCATTCGTACTCGGGAATATCCAATCGCGGAATGGCAGGTGCATTGTTCATCATCTGCGAGACCTTTTCCTTTAAGGTCATGCGCGAGATAAGGTCGTCAACCCGTTCGTCGATAGTCAGACATTCATCCTGATAAGGTAATTTATCGGCTTGCCCAACCACAGTTATTGCCATGCTTCCCAAAAAGAAAAAACATGCAATTAATCGCCAGTATTTTTGCTTACTTACCATTTTAAATCCCTTATAATTAAAACTTAATACCCATAAAATTAGCTTTTAGCACCACCGGAAAACTCTTCCCGTTTAACGGGGGCATATCGACCACCAGGCTTTCGTTGTTTTGTTTAAACTGAATTTCCCTTCCATCGTACAGTTGTGTCAGGCTCAGTAGTTTTCCGGGATTCACATCGTTGCTGGTGCCCAACGACGGGATGGCAAACTCACCACCAACCGGATTCATGACAATGATATAAAAGTTGTTTCCTTTAGTGGTGAAGCGTACTTCATCGTGAGAAAAGGCGGAGGTTTCCGCGGTACGCTGATTAAAATGTTCGCCTTCCTTTTGTGCGGCCACTGCATTTCTAAGTTCACCCGCCTCGGTTTGGACCGCTTCACCACGAACACTTTTTCCATCCCCATATACTTTCCAGGGACGGGTTTCATAAATAGCCTCTCCATTGATTTTCAGCCAGTCGCCAACGGTTGTAACAATATTTTTTATCTCGGGAGGAAGGGTCCCATCGGGGTTTAGTTCCATGCTTAAGAGCAAGTTTCCGTTTTTGCTTACGGCATCAATCAACATTTCGAGAATGGTTGTTGCATTGTGCGTCAAGGGCCGGTCTTTTTTGTAAAACCAATCGGTAAAGGTAATTTCCGACTGCCATGGATATTCACGCAAGGTATTGCTTCCCCCCGACTCCACTTCGTTTACAGTTCCCGGCTCCAGCCTTTTCAGCAACATGACGGCATCAATTTTTCCATTCTTTTTCAGGCTGTTGTTGTACATTCTGCGGCACACTTCCCTTCCGTATTCCCCGTAGGAAAAGTTAAAACCATCGTTGTACAGCAAATCGGGCTGATAGTCGTCAACCAATTGGAAGTGGCGTTTTTGCCAGTTTTCCTTGATGGCTTCAATCACTTCCTCCGTACGGTCTTCGGGCACCGGCCCATACAAGTCGGCGGGGTCTAAACCTTCCCACCACCGTCCTTTACCATCGTCTTTGGTCAGGCGGCCGTCGTAAGGAACCCCGGCTTTTTCGCCGGTTTCGTCGGCACCGAAGGCCGGCAGCCACCAGTTAAGGAAACGATCGTCGTGACTGGTTACTCCAAATTTAAGTTTTGCTTTTCGGGTTGCCGCAGCAAATTCCCCAATAATATCTTTTTTAGGGCCAACCTTTACCGAGTTCCAGTCGTGATAAGTGGAGTTCCACAAATCGAAATGATCGTGATGATTGGCCAAAGCCATAATATATCTGGCCCCGTTTTCTTTTGAAAAAGCTATCAGCGCCTCGGCATCAAATTTTTCGGCTTTCCAGGTATTGATCACATCCTTAAACCCAAATTCTGAAGGATGGCCATAGGTTAATTCGTGATACGGCCGCGCCATTTTGCCGAATTTTTGGCGGCCAACATCCTTCATATACATGTGCCGGGCATACCAGCCTCCGCCTTGTTCAGGCACACTTTGCGGCCCCCAATGGAACCAAATCCCAAATTTGGCATCCCGAAACCAGTCGGGACAGGAATACTGTTTAACCAATTGATCCCATGGCAGAGCCTCCGGTTCCTGAGCCTTCACAAGGGTGGTCATTAAGATCATTAGTAAGAGGGCCATTCCCACCTTCATTGCATGCAGAGAATTGCGCCCATTCTTCACTCTATCTTCTGTTGTTTTCATCCTACTGTTTTTCTGACAATGCATTATCTAAATATGTTGAATCAAATTCGTGATACACACCAAACTCCTTCTGATCCAGCCGGGCCGGATCGCCCGTAGTCTCCATCAGCTTTTCCAGCTCCTTGAGAAGTTGAGCCTTTTTATCTGAATAAACCTCTTCATTGGCCAGATTGTTGAGTTCCCATGGATCACTCTTCAAATCAAACAGCTGCTCGGTTACCACCCCGTCTTTACTGCTTAAGATCAGTTTCCAATCGCCTTTTCGCACGGCCCGGTGGACACCCCGGCCATCATCGGGCAAATCTTTGGTGCGAACAATATCTCCGGGCCAGGCATTGTAGCCAAAATGCAGTGCCTCATGCACTTGTTCCCGATTGCCCCGGATAACGGGGGTCAGATCGCTGCTTTCAACCGATTTGGGGATTCCCAGGCCTGTTAAACCACATAGAGTGGGAAACACATCGTGCAAATAAGCCAAAGCGGCTGTTTTTTCGTTTTGGGGAATTCCGGGACCACAAAAAATTAATGGCACCTTAATGCTGTGTTCATACACGTTTTGCTTACCCATCAAGCCATGTTGCCCCAGGGCAATTCCATTATCACCCGAAAAAACAATAATGGTATTTTTCGCTTTTCCGGTTTTTTCAAGTTCGTCGAGGATCCTTCCGATTTGAACATCGGTAGCCGTAATCATAGCGTAATAATCGGAAATGTGTTTTTTTATCTCTTCAGACTCTCTGGGAAAAGCGGCCAGTTTTTCATCCCTGATTCTCATATCTGCAATCGGAAAGGGATGTCCTGTTTTATAATTGGGAGGCAATTCAATGTCCTGCGGAGGGTACATCTGATGAAACTCTTCGGGAGCCGTACGCGGGTCGTGTGGCGCCGTAAAAGACACGTACATTAAAAAGGGTTTCTGGGCCCGATAGTTTTCCATGAAATCAATCGCAGCATCGGCAAACACTTCGCTGGAGAATTTTTCGCTATCGGAATAGGGTTTCGACCAACCCGTTTCAGGCTCATAGTCTTTTACCTGAGTTCCAAAATGCTTGGTCATTCCCCCCAGATAAACCGACCTGGCATCATCGAAACCACGTTCAATCCATTGCTCTCCATTGTGCTGTTTACCGGTAGCAAAGGTACGATAGCCATTGGCCTTAAAATACTCCGGGAAGGTTAGTAAATCACAAACCCCTCTTTCGTTTTGGGGGACAGACCATTGGGCATACACATTGGGCGGGATATTATAATAGAACCGCCCGGTCATCAGCATAGCCCGGCTTGGGGAACAGACCGCCCCATGAGGGGAGCCAAAAATATAGGCATTGGTAAAGGTCACCCCCCGATCCACCAGCTTGTCAAGATTGGGTGTTTTCACCGCATCCTGATGCAACTCTCCGATGGTTCCATACCGTTGGTCATCGGTAAAAAGAAATAAAATATTGGGTTGGGAAGTCTCGTTTTTAGCACCTCCTGAACACCTCCCTAAAAGAAGCAGTGAAATCAACCCTAAACCAACCAACTTCAATGATTTTATCATTTTTACAATATTACGGTTCTTATTCTTTGCGCAACATCTTGCCCACTTTCAACAATATCTTCACCGACTCTTTGGGCACCACCCCCTCGCCATCGGGGCCCACGTTTAGAAGGAAATTTCCCCCCTTGCCATTGATGTCTTTCAGCTTTTCGTAAACCACCTGGGGTGTTTTCCAGTCGGTATCTTTAATTTTAAACCCCCAAGAATCGTTCATGGTGTAGCAAGCCTCCCAAAAATGCTTGAGTTCGGCGTCGGGATGAAACTGCTCGGGCGTTCCAAAATCCTTCTTAAAGACTTCTCGTTTGGAAACCCTGTTGTTGATAAGAATATCCGGTTTTAACTCACGGATATATTGGTAAAGATCGTTGCCGTCCTCTTCAGTCCACCAATCAACCCAGTCCCCATCGAACCAAAGGATCTCGGTATCATACTTTTCGATCAGCTCTTTAATCTGATTCTTCATGTATTGCACGTACTCCTGTTTCCTGCCTTCTTTCAAGAGGGGTTGTCCCCATTCTGTCTTTCCATCCTTATTCTCTGCAATATACGCCGAAGGATGGTTCCAGTCAATAATACTGTAATAGGTTCCAAAGTGTAGACCCTGCTTTTGGCAGGCCTCCGACAATTCCTGAATAAAGTCGCGGCCTTTCATTGGCGTTGCTGAAATATCGTAATCGGTGTATTCCGAATCCCACAAACAAAACCCCTCGTGATGCTTGGTGGTGATAACCAGGTATTTCATGCCGGCCTTCTTGGCAATTTTGGCGATCTTATCCGCATTGAACTTGTCAGGATTCCAGGTATCTAAAAGCTTAACATATTCCTCTTTGGGAATATTGGCATTGGACTGGATCCACTCGGCATATCGGCCCGAGTCATCGCCTTTGTATATTCCCCCCAACTGACTATACAAACCAAAATGGATAAACATGCCATATTTGGCCTGATTAAACCATTCCATTCTTTGATCGAAATCGGCACCCGATTCTTCCAGGTAATTCTTTTTTTCCTGGGCAAAGCCATTAAATAAGGTCGAAAGCAATAGGGTTATAAGAAGAAAGTTTCTCATCGGTGACTTCATTAGGGTTGATATTACTTTATTTAACTACTCGTTCATCCATTTTAACTGCTTCCAGGTTTGAGGTCCGTCATTTTTTTGGGGAGCACCTTTTGTGCTGCGGCCTTCCTTTACATACCCGGATAAAATACGTCTGAACGCTTCCACCATTTCAGGGTGTTGAGCCTGAAGATTCACTTTTTCGGCCGAATCCTCTTTGATATTGTAGAGTTGAACCGGGGGAAGTCCTTCTATCGCCTTTGAATTGGGCTTAGGAGCGCTCCATCCCCCTGAGCCGGGGCAAAAAACAGCTTTCCAATCGCCTTTTCTAATGGCAAAGGAGCCGTTAATAGAGTGATGAACCACATCGACTCGTTCCCAGGCTTTGGATTTCAGGTTTAGGGCAGACACAAAGCTGTAGCTGTCTTCGGCCGCGCTGTCGCTAACCTTTTGTCCAATAATATCGGCGAGAGTTGCATAGAGGTCGGTGGTGCATAATAATCGGTCGGAGCTACCAGGTTTTACCTTTGCCGGCCAACTCACAATGTAGGGTACACGATGGCCTCCCTCAAAAATATCGGCTTTATGGCCACGAAACACATAACTTGGATCGTGACCTTTGGCGGCCAGCTGTGAAAAATTGGCGACGGGAGAACAGCCATTATCGCTGGTAAAAACAAGCAGGGTATTCTCTTCAATACCCTGTTCTTTTAAGGCCTTTGAGATCTCTTCCACGGTCCGGTCGACCATCAAAACAAAGTCTCCATATGGGTTATCCAATCCGCTTTTTCCTTTAAACTCGTCGGTAGGAAGTATAGGGGTATGAGGTGCCGAAAGGGGCAGGTAAAGAAAAAATGGTTTTTCGGCTTTGGCTTTCTCCTGAATATAAGCCACCGCTTTTTCTGTGAGGTGAGGCAAAACCTGTTCATGAACAAAATCATCGGAGGTGGGCCCTTCGCGCCAAAAATCCTGGCCACCCTTATTAACTGTGTTTTTGGTGGGCACCATGGTTGCAAAACTGTTCTCCACCCAAACATAGGGCGCCATGTCCAGGGAACCGCAAAAGCCATAACTGTAGTCAAAACCATGGCTTTGGGGTCCATTATTAATGGGGGCCGAAAAATCCACTTTAGGCTTGGCATTTAGGTTATCCGGATTATCATCCTCCCCATCGGTCATTGCCCAATCCCACCCCAAATGCCATTTTCCTATGTAGGCTGTTTGGTAGCCATTTGCTTGCAGGAACTCAGCAATGGTAATACGTTCCTGTTGAATCAATGATTTAGAATAGCCGCTCAACACACCATCCTTTAAGGTAGATCGCCAATTATAGCGTCCGGTCAAAATTCCATACCGGGTGGGGGTACAAACAGAAGAACTGGTGTGCGCATCGGTAAACATCACGCCATTGGCGGCCAGGTTATCTATGTTTGGCGTTTGAATCTTCGAATTTTCGTTGTAGCACGAAACATCACCATAGCCTAAATCATCAGCCAGAATAAAAACCACATTGGGCTTTTGCTTGTCTTTGGCCTGCCCTGTTTGAAAAACAGCGGCCAGCAATAAGATTATTACAACCTGGATTTTTAGTTTCATTTTTATCCTGATTTAGTTTACAATTTATTGAATCATTGATTGTCCTTACCAATAATGAACAAACGACAAAAAGAGGAGTTAAAAATTACCAACCTGCAAAATGTATTTGTCCTCATATTATAGGCCCTTTATTTCAACTTAAGAAAAGGATCGCAACGTGTTTAACCCAACCCCCAATTGGCAAAAAAGCTGAATTTCTCCAGGTTGGGATTACCCGGAAACGCATGGTGTGAAAGTTTTAAATCCTCTGACAAAATCCCAATTCATAAAAAAAGGACCATCCACCCACCAAGAAGAAATTTAATAATCAGCCTGTTCCTCCACCATTATCAGATTGGGCTTCTAATCCTAATCGTACTGTCCTGTACTATGCTGTAAAATTAAGCAAAAAAAAAGCAAAACCGATGCCCCGTAACTCTAAATTGCGCATAAAGAGATTGTGCAAAAGGAGATAATCAAACAATCAGTTATTCTTCAAACATGGGTTTGTTACAAGTTAAATTATTATCAAATCTGCTTTTATTTAGGAATCGACTGATAAAATTGAAATTGGCTGTAGTTTATAATAACGTGGTTAAAAGACTCAATGTTTGAAGTTTGTAAATACTTTTTGTCTGGTTAGAAACAGGAAGTCCGAAGTAAATTGATTTAAGATAAAAATATATTTTTTCGAACTTCCTTCTTCTGACTTCAAGCCCCTGAGGGGTGCGTGTTACAAAAAACATAATAATGTGATTAACAACGCTAATATTAACTTGAGCCTTGGAATTCAATATTAATTAGGATAGCAAACCATTAGAAAAAATAAAAGATGAGAATTATGAAGAAAATTCAGACGTTCATAGTGCAGGTAACGCCTGAGTTCTTCGAAAAGCACTAAATATAAAGACAAGTCCGGGTGAACTCTATTTAACTACGATTTCATCCGTATAGAGAATAGCGGGCGATCCGGTCCATACATGCCAGTAAGGCATCTGTATTGGGCTTTCTGCATGCACTTTTATATAACGGGCTTTTCTGTTTTCAAACGTTGCCGTGAAAGAATAAAATGGAATTTTTACAATATCAGGATTTTCGGCGGGGTCGGGATTATGAGGATTGGAAATTATTATATCGTCACTATAATTTTTGCCATCCAAAGAAGTCGCATAAGCTACATATTTTGGCAGTATTACGCGGCGTGCAAAGGCCTCCGCCTGGGGATTAACAAAGTCCATATCAATAGAATTGACCGGCATCACTTCTCCCAGATCAAGAACAAAATCCACATGTACGCCTATGTAATCTAGCCAATTTAAATCACCAGGAAACCTCCATGTTTCGTAGCACCCAAACACACCATCGGTCAGCCGCTCTAAATTTGTTGGCCCTTCAACGGGAGATGCCAATGGGATTATTTTTTTCTTGAATGATATCGTTTTATCCAAATCATCCATCTTTGCATAAATTCTATCAAAGTTTTCCATATACTCGTCCAGAGTTGTCGATCTCGCTCTTATCCTTGTGATTCCGGCTTCCCTCGCACGTTCCTCAAACAGGCTTACCAGCCTTTTCATTTCTGGTTTTGCATCAACCAGTCCGTCGCTGGTGTACCTATAAAAACTGCGGGGCTCATCGATTTCGATCTGCTTGGCAATTTCAATCTCCGCGAACAGAAGTGGTAATGCGGCGTGCTGAACATGCTGGCGTAATTGGGGATCTTTTTCCACTGCTTTTTCGGCCTTATCAAACAATCGGTTATATTCTTTCATCATATCAACCGATAGGTAATCATCCCTGGCATCCCTTGGGTCTCCCTGAATTCCTAATTTAAACCCGTTCGTAAGCAACGATTGGCGCATCGTGTCAATGTATTGTCCGATGTAAGGGGCGGCGGCACCGTAATAACCATTTAAAAATTCATCAATAATTGCATTGGGGTCAGCATCCGGGTTCCACATCAGTTTACAAGTAAGATAACATCTTAGGTGGCCCAATTCATCTTCCTGGTTAGTCGATTGCATAAACAAGGACCGAACATTATTATTGGCATAAAGTTTTATATTAGGTCCTATGGTATGGAGGTTGGGAAATGGACTGTTCCGACTGACAAATTGTGTAATATAATCCCAGATCAGGATGTTCTGACTAATCTTGGCCCAATTATGCAAATCATTCGAAAAATGCGGATCCGTCACAGAAACAGGGTTTTCGCGGCTACTTTCGATATTGCAAAGCATAATATTAACGTTTTTTTCGGGCTTAATATGATCAGGGGCCTCACGTGTATACCGATAAGCCAGGGTAGAAATAACCTTATCGGGAAATTCTCGCGCCACCTTATTTATGAACCATATCATGGAACCGCTATGTTTATACTTCCCTTCCTGAGCAAACTGATTGCTAATCCCTCCATAAATACTATCTAATTCTGTACAATTATCACATTGACAATACTTAGCGTTGTCATTCTGGCTTACCGACCAATAAGTAGGTTTGGGATTTTCGGCAATTCTTTTTTTCAATTCGGCTACCAAAGTGTTAAAGACCGCCTCATTTGACAGACATAACTCGGTAGAAGGCAAACGTTTGCCATCTATCAAGGAAAAATATTCCGGATGAGTTTTATAATATTTTTCAGGGGGAACTAAAACTTTAAAAGTATGAACAAACAAACCCCAATCCTCTCTGGAGGATTGTTTATGCCAGTCAAAAAAACCGGTGTTACTACTATTCCATAGGTAAGAGGTTGTCCTATATTTAAAAACAGGCACAACAATGGTGTCGTTTTCAGGTAATGAAATAGAATTTTTCTTTGGAATAAATGAATAATCCGGTGTGTATCTCTTAACCCCAAGAAACTCAAGCAAATCATAAACGCCGTAAAGTAAACCTTTCTTAGAACCTCCGGCAATTATAAAGTTATCATCCCTATTTTTATACAAATATCCCTCTTCTTCCAATTGGATAAAATCAATATCCTGTGTTTCTGCATAATTGGTATGACCTAAAAAGATGCCATTCCCTTTATTAAAAGCCTCCTCCCCAACAATAGTAATTTCTGTTTGTGATATGGCAAACAAATAATATTGAAGCTGTTTCGCGGCATCCAGTTCAATTGAATCAGCACTGGACGGGATGACTATTTGATAGCCATGTTTTCCATTAATGATTAAGTCATTGCTTTTGCACCCCCCAAAAGGCACAACTAAAAAGATTATCAAATAGAATAATTTAGACATAATGCTAAAAGGAATTTAAAAATTCTAATAAAATATGATTCCCCTTTTTTTACTAGGAAGCGAATCGTTTAATTTGAAAAAGGCAGCCATCCGCTGTAAAGGTGGTACAAAAAAAGTTTACAGGTAAAAAAAGGGAGAGATAGTCTCCCCCTTTTTTATGTTACTAAACCAGCTATACGGTAGAATTTAACTAAAACCCACCTCGAAAATGCTTTGTGTTTTACCAACCGGGGTTTTGATCCAGGTTTGGATTAAGTGTCAATTCATCTAAAGGTATTGGGAGTAAATACGCCTTTGATTCATCAAAATTATAATTTCCCAGATCTGCAAAAGGTAAAAGATATCCTTCAGCGTCTAAATTAGCATCTGATGGTCCTAGTTCTGTATTTACAATACCATCTGCATAATAAGCTCCTCTCGGCATATCACCATCAAATAACTCGTGCGCCCTCCACCTGTACAAATCATCGGATCTAAAATCTTCTGCCATTAATTCAACGGAGCGTTCTCTACGTATTTCATATAAAATGGCTGAAAGCGTATAGCCATAATCCGGCCAATCAGGATCTGCCACTATAGCGCCTAAAGTTATTCCCGGCATATTAACACGAGTCCTTAACAGGTTGATTGACTTATCCAGATCAGCTTGGGAAATGTTCCCTAATTCTGCCTTTGCTTCAGCAAAAATTAACAACGCCTCAGCGTAACGCATAATGATTCTGGAAGTTTCTCTGGTAAAATTATTTAACGTAGGATCGATGTTTACATCTCTATATTTCTGGGATTCGTAGCCTGTGTTACCTGAATTGACAGTGGAAAAATCCGGATTAGCCCACTCAACTGTTGATCCATCGCTATTTTGTCTGATCAGGTCGCCAGGAACCATAATTGTGGCAGCTAATCTTGGATCTCTATTGGTTTCAATAGTGGATAAATCCTGATCACCTACATATAATGGGCTTACTGAAATTGGTTGACCATCAGTACATAAATAACTACGAACCGCAAATCGGGTAAAGCCACATCTGTTAGGCCAGGAAATTTGCAAAACATTATTAATTCCTAAGTTAATATCATCATAGTCTCTCCAAAGTATAACTTCGCTATTCCCTTTTAGTCCTATGGTATTAAATAAAGAGCTGTAATCACTATGTAAGGAGAATACCCCGCCATCTATGACATCTTCGGCGGCATCTGCTGCGATTTGCAAGTATCCAGATCCATCTGAACCAGCCACGCCAAATTCAGTATTGCTGTGGTATTTTTCCCAGGTCCCTTCATAAAGCGCTACTCTGGCTTTAAATAGTTGTGCTGCTTCTTTACTTATTCGCGGAGATGTTGAGATTTCAGGAAAAGATTGCAGTAAAGAAATAGCGTTATCCAAATCGGAAAGCATAAAGTCAACCACTTGGTTTCTTGGGTCTCTGGCTTTAAAGACTAATTCATCATCATTATTATCGAAATAACGGTCAAATATAGGCAGGTCGCCATATCTTTTTAACAACTCAAAATAATACCAGGCTCTAAAGAAATAGCCCTCACCAATATACTGGTTAATTTCTGTTTCATCGCCAGTGGCCTGATCTACATGGCCTAAATACCAATTAGCTTCTCTAACTTCATTCCAACTCCAAACTGAATTGCTTGCCGAATTAGGAACCGTATAATCTAAACCGCTAATTCTATTACTAGGTTCTTCAGCTGTTCCCATATCGGTATAACTGTCTGGTAATATATTAAAACCAACAGAGGTCGAGGCCCAGCCCGGAAGGTCGTTATAAAAGGCATTTACAGCCGTTCGTAAGTCTGAAGGCGTTTGGTAAAAATCAGATTCTGAGACTGTATCCAGCGGTGTTTTATCCAAAAAATCTTCACACGATGATAAAAACATCACTAAGCTGAGAATAAATAACTTTAATATATTTTTCATGATTCTTGAATTTTTCATTTAGAATGATACACTTACTCCGGTTGAAATAATCGTGGATAACGGGTACGATTGAGCACTACCAGCTACACTAGAAGTAACAACTTCCGGGTCGAAAAACATCATATCAGAAAGAGTAAACAGGTTTTCGCCGCTTACAAATATTCTAAAGTTACTAATCTTGAATCTACTCGTCAGATGTTTAGGAATTGTATAACCAATTTGTACGCTCTTTAATCTGGCATAGGCGCCATTTTGAACATAGCGGTCTACAGCATAACGATAGTTTCTGTTATTATTTCCCGGGTTAGCCGAATAGGGTGCCGGGAAATAGCCATCGGTATTTGGTCCTAAGGGACTGGTTGTATCTTCGGCCCTGAAGTAATCTAAATGCTCTTCCCAAACGTTCATGTGAAATGCACCCTGTGCAGGGCCTCTAAAGCGTTGGTGATTTGACAATAGAACGTCTCTCTTTCCAACCCCTTGAATTAAAGCATTTAAATCGAAATTCTTATAGTTTATGCCCAGGCTTATGAAATACTGGTAACGCGGGGTAGAGTTACCGATGATACTAAAATCACCGGTATTTCCTTTAACCCATTCGCCTCTGTCAATAACATCGTCATTATTCAGATCTTTATATTTGGTATCTCCAGCCCAAAAATTACCGGCAACTAAAGACTGATCAACCTCATAGGTTTGATATTCATCATCGGTCATAAACCAACCGTCCCAGGTAAGTCCCCATATTTCGCCCAAATCCTGCCCCTCGTAATAAGCCTGAGCTAAAGAACCTGTCGCATTGGGATATTCAATCATCGTTCTTTTGTAATCGGAAATCACCCCCCTTACGTTGTAAGTAAAATCTCCGAGTTTTTGCCTCCAGGAGGCCTCTACTTCCCAACCCTGAACCCTGGATGTTCCAATATTTGTGAGAGGAGCAGATGTACCCAGCTGTGCCGGTAAATCTAATCCCTGGGCCGCCATGCCTTCAATATCTGTCCGGTACCATGAAAAAACCAGCCCAAATTTATTGTTAAAAGCATTCAGGTCAAACCCAATATCGGTAGTTTTTACTTTTTCCCAGGTTAAGCTTTCAGTGCTGATTATTGGCGTTTGGGCAAAAGTTTCTCTGGCTCCGTCGAATAAAAACTGCGTTCCAGCGGTATTTAAATCAATATTAGAAAGATATAAGTAATTGGCAACATTTTGATTACCTAATGTACCATAAGATCCTCTCAACTTAAATGTACTTATTTCATCAATGGGCCAGAAATTTTCTTTAGCCACATTATAACCGGCAGAGAACGATGGAAAACCAGCCCACCTATCATTAGGAGCAAATCTTGAAGAACCATCCCTGCGGTAGCTAAACTCAAATAAATACTTTTCCTGGTAGTTGTACCTTAATCTACTAAATACACTTTGTATTGCCCAATGAGACTTGGATTCCGATACCAGCTGATCCTCATCCAAAGAGGCATTTAGAGAAACAATACTATTTGTAATTAAGTAATCGGTAGTTGCCCCAAGAGCATGATAGTTATTCTCCTCACTTTGATACCCCACTGTGGCATGAAAATTATGCCCCTGAAAAGACTTGTCATAGGTAGCAAAAATATTAGGCGAGAAGTACTCATTGGTAATAAAGGTTGGATCGTAGCTGGTACTCTCCTGGGGAATTTTATCAACAAGTCCTTCAGGCCTCACCATTTGACTGGATAAAATTATTACTTCCTGCAAATTATTGTCCCGCTTGTAATTTAAATTAACGTTTAGCTTTAAGTTTTCAATCGGTTCAATAATAATTTTGGGTAATAAAGCAATTTGATTGTTCTCGGTTTTTGCACGTTGTTTGTCCCAGAATGGGTAATAGGAGTGTTGAAGCAATTCTAAACCGTAAATGGGATCGTACTGAGGCAATGTAGGCTTAAGTTTTGAAATTAAATCTAAAACCCGGGATTTGTTCCAGGCTACCGTGTTAGAACCGGCTTCCGTCGGAAAATCGGTGTAGCTCTTTCTTATCTTTGTGAGTAACTCCAGGGTCAACCATTTTTTTGCCTGTGTGGTTATTTTTGCATCCAAATTATATCTTTGGAAGGATTCGTCCCCAACAGCTAATAATCCGCCTTCATCATAAGCACCTGCAGATATGTAGTAATTTAGCTTTTCATTTCCCCCGGTTAAACTTAAATTGTGCTTGCTACTTTTAGCCCAATCTTTAAAAATGATACTTTCCCAATCCGTAGCAGCAGTACCTTCAATACCTAAAGTCCCGTAAGACCAATTGGTGCCTGCAGAATTTGCGACTATGGTTGGTGCGCTACCCGGATTTTTCATATTGGCGATAATGTTAGCCAAATCGGTTTCGTCATGGAAAGGACTTTGCCTGAGATTTATACGAGAATCGTTTGCGGCATACGCAAAATAAATAGGGCTCGCGTTTTTCGGCCAGGCTGTGGGTTGCGAAAATGAAAAGTTATTATTGTACGTTACCCTTACATCTCCACCCATGTTTGTGCCGCTTTTGGTCGTCACTAATATCGCTCCGGCGGCAGCACGGGATCCGTAAATAGAAGCCGCTGCAGCATCTTTAAGTACAGAAACAGATTCAATATCCTGTGGGTTAATGTCATTTAAATTCATTTCCACCCCATCAACAAGAACTAAAGGGCCGGCATCCTGAACATTTCCAACACCAGCGCTTGTTACGAAACCACGAATGTTGATGTCTGGTGAAGTTCCCGGCTCGCCACCCGTTGATGAGTTAGATATCACTAAGCCAGGCAACGATCCCTGTAACGATTGAACGGCATTAGCGGTTGGTCTGTCTTCAAAAATCTCAGAGCCAATTTGAGAAACCGCAGCTGTTAAGGTTACTTTTTTCTGGGTACCATAACCCACCACCACCACTTCATCCAGGCCAACAGCCCTATCCTGAAGTGTGACATTGATAACGGATTGAGACCCCACCACCACTTCCTGAGCTTCCATTCCTACAAAAGAAAATACAATGGTCTCTCCCTGAGTCACGCCGGGAAGTGAATACTTCCCATCCATATTGGTGATGGTTCCACGGGGAGTCCCTTTGATGGCTACGGTAACCCCCGGTAACGTTTCCCCTGCCTGGTCGGTCACAGTTCCCGAAACGGTCATTTGCTGCTGTGAAATGGCAAAAACAGAACTAACCGACATAAAAATTATCAGGAAGGTTAATTTCATGATCCTGAAAACCTGCTTTCTCGAAAAGAGAACCAAATTCTCATGAAAAGCTCTTCGATTTTTCATACTTTTATATTTGATTGGTTTAAAAATACCCTGACCCCAGGGTTATCCATTCAAAGCAGGGAAGTGTTGGCGCATTTCCCTGTTTTTTTTGCAACATAGGCCAACGAATTGTCAATAAAGGTTAATTTTAATAAAATTTTATTCCTGTCTGGTCATTAAATCCAGGAGTTGAGAAAGCGTTTTTTTTTATAATGGTACCCTCATTTGCAAACGCCTCCCGATTCCCATGCACAATAAGATTTACCAAATCTTTTTTGGGCTTAAGGGTATTTAGGGGTCTGTGTAAATTGTATTGTGAACCATATTAACCACCCCCGGAAATCCAGACATCTGGTTATATTTGCTCCGGGCTCGCCGGAGGTTAATCATATACAAGCCTTTCGGACTTTTAAATCCAAAACACCCGGACAGGGCTAAGTTTAATATACAGTGGGTTTCGGGGGGAGCTCAGCTAAACAGTTTTAACCCACGAAGAATATCACACCCTGAAAGGGTTGAATTGTTAGACTTAAACACTAAACCAAACTAAATAAGCTCTTTAGCATGTGGCAATAAAAAAAACATCTATTAAAAAATCGTCATTAATGATTTCAGCGAAAAATACTCTCAGCAGTTCACTATTTCCCCACAAGAAACCTATGAATTAATAACAACTGATCCTTAAAATTGTTAACAGTTGTCCTCAAAAAAGTTCGCAACAGGCCCTTCATAAACTAAAAAAGGGGATATCTTTTTTCAAGATATCCCCTGTAAATACTGGAATTAGCTTAAACTCCGGGTTTTAAAATTTTCTGTACTTAAAATCCAAAAGTTTGTTGGCATCCGCCTCTACAAACTGAGCTGACTTAATGTCCCAATGCAGGGTAGTGCCGGGAAAACGATTGGCGATAACCCCCAACAGAATAGATTCGGTCAGACGAGCTGCGTAGGAAAAGGAGGCACTACACTTGTCTTTTCCAAGGCAGCTGTCCACGAACTGATGATAATGATCGGCCATTTCGATTTGCGGAAAATCAATTTCCTCATATTTGCCGTTCACAATTAATTTGGGATAATCCCAGTGCGGGAGCAACAGATTCCCCTTTTCACCAATAAACATGGCGCCCTGACCGGGGAGTACTTCATCATTAGGAAGCACCAGGTCGGGATGTTTATCAGGTGCGCCGGGCCCATCGTACCACACCCACTTAAGGCTTTCTGTAGTATATTTGGTCGCTCCAAATTGGTATTCCACCACGTTCTTTTCGGGATGGCCAAATCCGGTAGGCTGCCGACAGGTGGTTTTTATGGTTTGGGGAACATCTAATTCCAGGGCTGCATAGGGAGTATCAAAGATATGCACCCCCATATCCCCGAGGGTTCCGCAGCCGTAGTCCAACAATTTCCGCCAGTTTCCAGGATGATAGAATTCATCCTTATAAGGTCTTTGGGGGGAGGTGCCCAGCCAAAGGTTCCAGTCGAGAGTCGCAGGAATGGGATCGCTGCCTGAGGGAGCAGGCCCATCGTAGCCCCAGTTTTTTGGCGACCAGGCACGTACGGTGCTTACCTTACCTATGATACCCGACTGAATTAACAATACCGCCTTACGGTACATATCACTGGAATGGCACTGGATGCCCATTTGGGTTATCAGCCGATGCTCCTCTGCATACTTTCGCATGGCCCTGGCCTCCGACACATGATGTGTGAGCGGCTTCTGGCAATAAACCGGTTTACCCATCTCCATGGCCATCATTGAAGCTGGAGCGTGGGTATGGTCGGGTGTGGAGACAATTACGGCATCAATATCTTTGCCCATTTTATCGAAAAGAACTCTGTAATCGCTGAACACTCCAGCCTTAGGATATAACTTTTTAGCAGCCGCCAAATTGATCGAATCCACATCACACAGGGCTGTAACTTCAACCATGGGGTGGGAGGCAATCGAAGCCAGATCGCTATTCCCCATCCCTCCAACACCAATATGGGCGGTTCTGAGTTTTCCGTTTTTAGCCAAGGCCCAAACCGATGAAGGCAGAATTGTAACGGATGCCAAAGCGGCAGCACTCTTAATGAAGTTTCTTCTTTCCATAAGGCAGTTCTATAATTTTTTTATCTTAATATTTCTAAACTGGGTTAGTCCACCATGGTCCTGTAAGCCAATATGCCCTTCCTTTGCCATACCATATAAAGGTTTATCCTTCCACTTGCAATTACTTTTATTTTCGTACCACTCATCGGTCCATAAATCGTATTCCACGACTTTTTTCTCATTCAAAAAATGTTCAACATGACTTCCTTTAACGATGATACGGGTAGTATTCCACTCATCAAGAGGTTTCACCTCTGCTCCAATGGGTTTATTCATCGCGTAATTGGCCCCTGAGTATTGGGAATCATCTAATTTGGTTGGCCACCCTTTGTCGTCCAACAACTGGTACTCCGGACCCGTTTCATAAATCACTTTGGTCTTACCTTCCTGAACGCGGTAAAATACGCCACTGTTGCTTTGGGGAGCAATTTTCCATTCGAGGGTTAACTCAAAGTCCTTGTACTGTTTTTTAGTGATAATATCTCCTCCGTGATCACTTCCAACCCCTGAATTGTTTAAAATACCATCTACAACCTTCCAGCCTTGGACTTCACCTCCCTGGAAAAACTTCCACCCATCCAGGTTCTCACCATTAAACAGAAGCTCCCAGCCTGCTTGTTTCTCCTCTTGCGTTAATTGGTTCAGGTTTTGACCATTGACCATACCCACTACTGACAATACTACCGCCATTAATAATGATTTCTGCTTCATCGCTCTAAAATTTTTGTTATTTATTGGATTTTGAATAGCCTGTTCCTGTTTTTTACAGGCTCAATTCATGTTTTAGTGTTTATTTTTCAAATTTTTCACCACGGAATTAAAAAATAGAAAGACCTCAAATTCGGCTTCCCGAATTTGAGAGCCTTATTAAGTTTCCACAACCATTGGGTCAAGCCTCTGTTTCGCCCTGCAATTTGGTAAAAATATTTTAAGGAATAAAATGCCGGGGAAAGCTTCTTAATAGAAATGATGAATAATATCCGGGGTGAAAAAAAGCGCCCCCAAAATTAAAAAGCGATTCATGGGGAACAGGAAAAAAGAAAGAATCGAAAAAACCAAACCCACAAATACAGCCTTTAGGTTTAATAAATAACGAGTTCAATTTCCTCTAACCGGTTGCCCACCATAACTCCCATCATGTACTTTCCGGGTTTAACAGATAAGTTAAACTCATGTCTTTGCACGTTGTCCAGGGAACTTTCAACTTTCCCGCGTTTATTAAAGATCACCACCTTCGAGGCCACTCCTTCACCCATGTCCAGGACAAACTGCCCATTGCTTGGGTTCGGATAGATCTTGATCTCAGAAGCACCCTCATCTTCCGATCCATTTGAGCTGACCTTAACACACTCTGAAATGAACACACAATTACCCTCTGTAATTTCCACCGCATAACTTCCACTTCCCGGAGCGGAAAGACTTCGGGCAGTTTCCCCCTTCAAAGGCACATTATTATGGGTGCAATCGATCCACTGATACCGACCTCTGGTATTATTGGCTGTAAGGGTTAAACCTTCGGTGGTGGTTGAAACATCAATGAAGGTCCAGGTAATTTTTTGAGTTTGGGTTAAGGTATGGCCTCTCCCATCATCGTAAATCCATTTAATCTCTTTGATGCGGGAATCGGTAATGGGGAACTCAGTATCGGTAGTACCTGTAAATACTTCGCCGTCAGGGTTGGTCGCTGTTGGCGCAGGAGGCATCTCTACCGAACAAACACCCTTTAATTCGGGCAACTCCTTCACATCGGGCACAGCCCACCCCGCGGGGCCGGTTACATTCTGTGGCCCATTAGCACTGGAAACCTTAGCCTTACTTAAACCCTCATTTAAATCTCCTTTTGCCGCATCTCCAAACACATGGGCATCAGTCTGAAAAGGACCCTTAATCCCCTCTAAATCAAATTTCAGTCCCAGAACCTGTGAGCGAACTGCCAGGAGCCCGTAATCGGCTTGTTGCGCAAATACCCCGGAAATGCTTAAACCCAAAACAACAGTTAGTAGAATTATTTTCATCCTTAGCTAATTTATTATTAGTTGCCTTCAAAAATAAAGGGAGAGGAACGCCGATTTAAGTTTGTCCATTAAAAAACTGTTTAAATTTTATCCTTTAGTTTATTTTGTTGGCTTAATCCCTCATTCGGCAGCAAAATTTCTTTAAATAGGTGAGCCATTCGCATCAATTTTGCTTTGAATGAGAACTTAATCCTTCCCAACTAACTCCAAAAACAAAACTTAAACAGTTTCTAAGTTTTTGGGGAGAGATAATTATGGCTGCACCGAATGAGAAGAAACCATTCGCCGACCAACCATTTTCATGAGTTTAAAGGCTTGAGGGAAAGAATTGCCATTGAACATATATAAAATCTTTTACCTTCCCCATCAGAAAACCATATCCCCATGCCCAAAAAAAAAGGACACCCAATCCTGACCCAGGCATCACTGCATTCATCAACAAATTATGTACATCTGTCAATTTTGCACATGATTCAATATGAACAACAAAACAGTGACGTTCCACATCAGCCCAAAGGTAGAGACAAAAAATTACTCCCCAAAGACAAATCAAAAAATTCTGTTCGTCAAAAAGAATAGAAAGGAAAAAGAAAAGGAAAATATCCGTTTGAGAATAAACAACCACCCTCTTTTACGCAAAAGTAAAAATACTTAGGATAAACTGATCCGCCTTAAATTCGGGCCCAATGAAGGCATCAAACAAAGGCAAAAAGAATTATGAATACCGGGTATCCCGGGAAATGAGACACTCTGAAAGGGATAAATCTCCTATGTTTTGTTTGCCTCCATCCTTTGGCTTAAACATATGCCTTAAACACCTCCCTAAAACCATAAAATTGCCCCCGCCATCTGACTAACATATTTGAACCGTCGTTATTCCGAGAATATCGCCCAGCTTCTGAATCTTATGGGCAATATGCCCCACACCAATGGCGCAATGGTGAGCCGGCCCCTGATAAGACCAATTGTCAATAAATTCTTTTGCACCAATAGGGAAACGATAACGGCTATTGGTATTTCCAATTTCAAGAACAGGTCCTGGCACTGATTCACCTTCAGCAACCAACAGACTCACCCCCTTAGGGTTTTCGACCACTGAAAGCAAGGTAACCGGGCCATGTTTTACAGACATTTGAATAGACAAACCCTTCCCTGGTTTTCCATGATACAGAGGAAGGGGTACCAGCTTTACCCTCCCTTCGGCAATCGCAAAGTGAGCAGAACCATCATGCCCCAGCATCACAACATCATCTATAAAATCTATCAGATAAAATTCAGAAAAAGATCCTCCGGCACCAAATTCGGACATAATCTTCATCGCCTGAGCATTTTTCACCTCACATTCGCCTGCTACAGGGATGTTTTTACCGGTTAATAAGGTATTTCCTGCAATTAATGAAGTAACGATATTTTCATAATCATTACCCGACTCACCTTCATAATAATAGGCCAGAGCCCCAAGATTGTGTATTTTAACCATCTTGTCGAGAGCCACCGACGTTTCAGCTGCACGGATGATTTCCGCCGGTTCACAATCTTCCACGACATCAAAAACGGCTCTGAATTCCTGTACCTTCAATGCCACTTCGGCCTCAGTCACTTCATCACGGTACTTTTTCAGCTCGCACATTTCAATTAACTCAATATGCGTTCCGAACGTTGCGCTTTGTTTGGTTAAATCGGTATAGACATCCAACATCCCCCCGTAGTAATGGCCCAAAACACCCAGCCGGTTATTTCTCATAGCTGCTGCCACTTTTGCCGCTTCCGCCCAGGCCTCAATTTTAGTCCATGCCTCCTTGTCCCGCAGGTAACCGGTGACGAAAGCATACTTTATCCCCGCCCGATTAAACAAGCTGGCAATTTCGGGAACGCTGCAAGACTGACAGTGCTCCAGCCACCTGCCAGTCATCAAACCCCTATCCTTCAATTGATTAAACGCCCCGTAATCGAGTTGCGCAACCGGTTGAAGATTCAAAATAACGATAGGCACTTTTACTTGCTGCGCAATGGGTAAAACAGTAGACGACAACGCATAGGTCGACACATACAGAAAGATTAGTTCCACATCGCCAGCCTTTAACTCCTTAGCAGCCATCCTTGCTCTTTCGGGATTGTCGACCATCCCTGCATCAACCACATTGACGCCAAAACTTTCAATTGTTTTTTTTATTTGCCCCTGATACATTTTCAGGTTATCAAGTAATCCCTCAAATTGACCCCAATAGGTATCTAATCCAATACCAAAAAACCCAACATTAATACTCATATCGTTCTTTTTCGTTTTCAAAACCAACGATGCCGGAACACCACCTGGTTTCAATGATTGTATATGTCAATTCAGATTAAAAAAGATAATTCCGCCACGCCACCTTTCACTTCAAAATCTTCCAGATTAAATTTATCCAATACAACATTGCCATAAAATGCAATTTCTGATAAATAAATTGCACGATTTGACAACTTCCCTTCAATATTGATTATTTGCCTGGTAAAGGTCTCCGAATAAATGCCCCTTTAAATTTTGAAGGTTGCAGGAATGCTTTTGGTTCCAGCCAAACAAATACAGTTTGCACTTAAAGTTCAGACAATAAACAGATAGAACAGACCAAATATTTAATTCATCCACACCTTACTGAATCACCCATTTATTTATATTTTTACACACTAAATGATACAGGCAATGGCATTAAATACCAATACCGGAAAAAAAACAGTACAAATTGACACTTCAAAACCGATCTTTAAAAAATATCTCGTCATCTCGGATAGTGATCGCAAATGGGGTTTTATTATAAATAATACCGGGAAAACCGTAATTAAAAAAAACGCGAATTATCCCTCAAAAGGCCATCCAGGAGCATACCTCTTTTCCTGGGAAAAAGGCAGAATACTAAACGAGTTCCATTTTGTGCTGATTTCGGAGGGTGAAGGCGTTTTTGAAAGTTCATCCATGCCTCCCACAGCCATAAAGGGGGGAGATGGTTTTTTGATTTTCCCCGGGGAATGGCATCGATACAAACCATTAAAGAAAACAGGCTGGACAGAATATTGGGTTGGCTTTACAGGGGAGATTCCTGATTTAATAATGAAGGAGCATTTTTTCCAAAAAGAACAAGCGGTGATTCCCAAATGCGGAAACCAGGTGGTATTGAACCTATTCAAATCGCTGTTTCAATTGATTGAAGAAGAGCCTTTTGGCTTCCAAAGAATCGCATCCGGTGTTTGTTTACAAATGATTGCCGAAATTTGCAATGCAAAACATGGGGCCTCGTTAAACAGCCAAAAAGTTTCAGTGATATCCAGGGCCAAATATGTGATGCACGAAAAGATTGACAGTAACATTGATTTTGAAAGGCTGGCAGATAATTTGGGGATTAGTTATTCCAAGTTCAGGGCCGACTTTAAAAAACAAACCGGCCTGTCACCGCTGCAATACTTCCTGCTCTTAAAAATAGAGAAAGCCAAAAACCTATTGCTCACCTCAACGGAAAACTCAAGACAAATCGCATTTACCCTGGGTTTTGAGTCCGACTATTATTTTTGTCGTTTGTTTAAAAGTAAGACAGGTCTAACACCTAAACAATTCAGGGTTATGGAACTTAACAAGGGCCAAAACACAAATTCGGATGGCCCTTGTTAAGTTTATTCCTTGCCAATAATTGTCTGTCCCGAGGCTCTTTCTGAGGCAGCACCAAAAAAATATTTACGGGCAAACCCCAATAGTCCGGTTCTTTCTCAGGCAGGTTACCCGAATCTGCCTATTCGCCAGTCCGCCTTTTACTGAGGCCTTGCATCGCCACAGAGCTCATTTTTGAAACAACCCTGGTCAATGCTATAGATCGGCATGCTCGGTACGCTTAATAATTTCATCCTGAAGATCTTTGCCCAGACAGTTAAAATAGTCACTGTATCCGGCCACACGAACAATCAGGTCGCGGTGTTTTTCGGGGTGTTGCTGAGCGTCCCTGAGGGTTTTGGCATTAACCACATTAAACTGAATATGGTGCCCGTCCATACGGAAATAGCTCCTTACCAGGGAAGATACTTTTCGTATGGCCGCCTTATCCTCAAAGAAACCGGGGGTAAATTTCTGGTTGAGTAAAGTGCCACCGGTGCGCAAGTGGTCAATCTTGGCGGCCGACTTAATCACCGCGGTAGGACCGTTATGGTCGGCCCCCTGAACGGGTGATATGCCCTCGGAAACGGGCATCCGGCTTCGGCGGCCATCCGGGCCGGCGTGCATCACACTGCCAAAATAAACATGACAGGTGGTAGGCAACAGATTGATACGGTATTGAGCCCCCCGCGGACTCTGATGTCCGCTAACCGCCTGAAAAAAGATATCGAAGACAGTCCGCAGTTGATCATCGGCCGCCTCATCATCGTTCCCATATTTGGGGGTTTTATACAGCAGCTTGTACAGAAGGTCGTCCTGCCCCTCAAAATCATGGGTAATAGCCTCCATAAAACCCTCGGCACTGATGGATTGCTCCTCAAACAGGTGTTTTTTGAGGGCTGTAAGAGAGTCGGTAATCGTCCCTAACCCCACGCCCTGGATGTAGTTGGTATTATAACGTGCCCCCCCGCAAATGTAATCCCTGCCGGTTTGAATACAGTCATCGATAATCAACGAAAGAAAAGGCACGGGCAGGTGGGTCATAAACACCTTCTCGATGGCATTGCTTCCATTAATCTTAATTCTGGTAAAGTGCTCCACCTGAAGTTTAAAGGCATCGAGTAAATCGGAATAGGACTTAAAATCATTCAAGCCACCGGTCTTAGGACCAATCTGCTTGCCGGTTCGTGGGTCGAAGCCATTGTGCATGGTTACCTCCAGAATCTTTGGAAGGTTAAAATAACCGGTAAGAATGTAGCTTTCAGTTCCAAAGGCACCACTCTCCACGCAACCGCTGGCCCCACCGTTCCGGGCATCCACAATGGACTTGCCCTGCCCGGTGAGCTCCTGAATAATGGCGTCGGTATTAAAGATGGATGGCTGGCCAAAACCGGTCTTACTCACCTTGACGGCGCGATCGATAAAGGCGTCGGGATTTTTCTTACTCAGCTGCACCATGCTGCTGGGCTGCAAAATGCGCATCTCTTCAATCACATCGAGCAGCATATACGACAATTCGTTTACGGCATCCGAGCCATCGGGCTTCACGCCCCCCATATTGATGAGGGTAAAATCGGTATAGGTATTGCTCTCCAATGCGGTGATCCCTACTTTGGGCGGTGCCGGGTGGTTGTTAAACTTAACCCAGAAGGATTGCAATAGTTCCACGGCCTGCTCTGGAGTAAGGGTTCCGGCCTCTTTTTCGGCGTGATAAAAGGGATACAGATGCTGATCGAGCCGACCGGGATTAAAGGAGTCCCAGGGGTTTAGTTCGGTAATCACCCCCAGATGGATAAACCAATAATGCTGAAGGGCCTCGTGGAAGGTTGCTGGTGCGTGGGCGGGTACCCGGCGACAAATACGCGCCATCTCATTCAATTCCGCCCGGCGGGATGCATCCGGCTCTTCAAGGGCCAGTTGCTCAAGCTTTTCGGCATGCCGCACAGCATACGCCATAAGCGACTGTGCCGCTACCTTCATGGCTTTCAGCTCTTCATCCCGGTCGAATGCGGCGATATCCTCCCCCCAATTGAGTGCGGCGCGAGCGGCATCAATGTCCTCCACCAGGTCGAGCATCCCTTTTTGAAAGGCTTTATTCCCTGCCACGGTATGGCCGGGCGCCCTTTGTTCCATGAACTCGGTGAAGATACCTGCATTGTAGGCATCCTGCCATTCGGGTGTCATGCGCTGCATGATGCGATCCCTGTTGGAGCGTCCGTTCCAAAAGGGGATAATGACCTCTTCGAAGGCCTTTTTGGTCTCTTCATCAACCCTAAACCATACTTTTTCACGCGAGTCCAGGATTTCCAGATCCTTTAACGAATGAACGGTGATCTCGGGATAGGTGGGGGTAGCCTTAGGGGCTGGCCCACGTTCGCCTACGATCAATTCATCGTCATTAATGCAAATATGCTTATTTGCCAAAATATATTGCAAAGCTTTGGCCCGCTGCATAGGCACCGACTCACCAAAAGCCAGGTTATTTTTATAAAATTCGGTAACCAAAAGGCCCCGTTCAGCCGAGATACGGTTGATGGCATTCAAACTCTGTTCCCGCAAACGTTTTATCCGTGGTTGCATAGTATTATCCTCCAATATTAGTTTTAAAACCAGCTTTTTCGAACCGGTTCTTCAGACCCTTCAGGTCCTGTTTTGTCAATGATTTTAGTTCAGTCAAACGGTTTTCCAATCCAAACCGACTGTATTTATGAGCCCCTGTATTATGATAGGGCAACAGGTCAACGCCTTCGGGTTCTCCCGCCAGGCTCTCCAGGAAATCAAGTGTCTCCTTAATATTTTCTTCCGAATCGGAATAGCCGGGAATCACGGGGATCCGGATTCGGACGTTATGGCCTCCTGCCAGCAGGCGAGTCAGGTTTTCCTTAATCAGGTGATTGGAAACCCCGGTGTATTGCCGATGAAGGCTCTCCTCCATAATTTTGAGGTCGAAAAGAAACAGATCGGTACATTCTGCCACCGGTTCCAGATACTTCCAGGAGCTATACCCGGAGGTATCGACGGTGGTGTGCAGGCCAGCGGTTTTCGAGCCCTTCAAAGCTTCCAGCAGAAAGATCGGCTGCATAAGGGGTTCCCCACCCGAGAAGGTCACTCCCCCACCCGATTCTTCCATGAAAACACGCTCTTTAAGCACTTCTTCAAGGACCTGACCGACTGTCATGGTTTGCCCGACCTGCTCTATTTCCTCAAAGCTTTTCTGCCCCACCTTAACCGTTTTGGGCACCTGCTGAATAGCCGGGTTAATGCTTTCAGGATTGTGACACCACCAACAGGATAGCGGACATCCTTTCAGAAAAACCGTGGTACGAATACCCGGCCCGTCGTGAACCGCAAAACGCTTTATATCGAACACAGTACCAGTCATGGGTTGATGTATTAAAACCTCACCTAATACAGGAAGGTGACCCTCGTTTAATAAGATAAGACGAAAATGAAAATAAGGAAAGTAATAAGGAATTATGGACGAGAGGTCACTGAATCCAACATTCGTAGAGGCCTCGACCGAAATCGTGGTAAAGGTTGTTATGATATTTGGTTGCGATGCGCATAAAAGCCTGATTAATATCAGGTGCTAAGATAGAAATAAGTTTCCATATTACAATATGGGCAGGCCTCCGGAAGAGGCTTTCTCTGTTGCACTACACTATTGATGAAAAAACTCAGTCACCTGCAAGTACCACAGATTCATTCTAATAAAAGTTGTAAAAATTTTAAATCCAGCCATTTGTCAAATTTGAATCCCACTTCATTTAATGTACCAACTTCTTTAAATCCAAATTTCTTGTGGAATTCAAGGCTTTCATTATTGGAGGTGTCTACACCTGCAATAATGGTATGAAAACCACCTTTTCGTGCTAAACTTATTAATTCCGTTAAAAGTCGTTTCCCAACGCCCGATGCTCTGGCATTCTTACTTACATAAATAGAATGTTCAACACTGAATTGATAGGCGGCCCACGGTCTGAAAATGCCAAAAGTCCCAAAGCCTATCACTCCATTTTCATTTTCAGCGACAATCACCGGCATTCCCTCTTTCTTTTTCTGCCAAAACCAGTTAAGTTGATAATCATAAGTCCTTTCCTTATAATCGTATAGTACTGTCGAGTTTAGGATTTCATAATTAACGATGTCAAGGATTTTTTCCACATCCCTTTTTTCTGCATTTCTGATAACTAGTTCCATGGCTTAATCAAACTGGCTAAAACGAAAGAATAAAACAACCCTATTTAGGCCTATACTCCTTTTATATTTCTCATAAAATTACATACATTCCTTAGAAATAGGCTGAATTGTGCCTTATTTATTTGAGGACTATAGACCTTTTCCCTTCTTAAAATCTACAATTAAGTGTATAGATTGCCTTTTCCTTGAGGTGTAACACCAACAAGATATCAGATGCAACTAATTCTAATCTTCTTTTTTTTAAGTTTGCTGTTATTGGTTTTTTCGATAAGTCTTTCAGCTATTTCAGCATGTACCCCAACATAGGCACAGTTCTGTTTGAGTTCAATAACACCTAGCTGATCATTTTGAACCTGCCCCTGCTTCAGAAATAATCCGGCGACATCTCCCTTTGATATTTTATCGCGTCTCCCTCCGGTAATATACAAGGTTTTCCATTTTACCGGTGACGGATGGGTCGATACTTGTTGGGCTTCAAGATTGAGGTTCTCTGGAGCAATTTCCTTAAAATACCCGGGTAGTTTCCCTTCTTTTAATTGCAAAATATAGGCGATGCCATCGCGGTTCATACGGGCAGTTCGGCCGTTCCTGTGGGTGAATTCAATAGGGCGTGGCGGAAGTTGAAAATGGAGAATAAATTTTATTTCGGGAATATCCAGTCCGCGGGCAGCCAAATCGGTTGCCAAAAGGAGTTGATTTGTCCCATTTCTAAATTTAATCAGGGTTCGTTCCCGATCAATTTGTTCCATCCCCCCATGAAAGCACTCATGATCAATCTGATGACCATTTAAAAAACCACTTACCTGTTCCAGGGTATCCTTGAAATTACAAAAAATTATTCCCGGTTGATGACCAATAAATGCAAGGGCTTTTTCCAACGCTTTTAAGGGTTCCTTTTCGGTGGAAAGAAGTGTTTTTATGGCTAGCTGAGAAATACCTTCCTGAAGATAGTTAATAAAAACGGGGTTTTGCAGTCCTACAAATTCCGGTATCCGGGCATTACTGGTAGCGGAAGTCAGAATTCTTTGCTGAACATCAGGGAGGGCTTTAACAATCCCGGCCATTTCCTTTTCAAAGCCTATTTCCAGCGATTTATCAAATTCGTCAAGCACAAGGGTATTAACCTTTTCTAAGGATAAGTTGTCCCTTCTTATTCTATCGGCTATTCGCCCGGGTGTGCCAATAAGGATTGCCGGTCGGTGTTTCAGATCGATCTTATCGAGCGCACCGGCACGTCCACCATATACGGCATTCACCTTAAAACCCGATCCCATTTTTCGGGTTACCTGTTCAATTTGTTGAGCCAATTCACGCGAGGGAACAAGGATAAGAATTTGAATCTCTACACAGTTGGCATCAAGTGTTTCTATTAATGGCAATAGAAAGGCCAGGGTTTTACCAGTTCCTGTGGGAGAAAGTAATACCACGTCCGACTTCAATTGAATCGCTTTACAGGTCTCCTCCTGCATGGGGTTAAGTGCTGTAATTTCAAATTTATCGAGGATGGAGCCGGTGAGGTTAGCATCGGAAATTTCCTTTTGATCTTTAATATTTTTAGACATTTCGTTTATGTTCTACTTATTTCAATTCTGAAAATGTGATGAAAATTGATTATTCCTAATCGGATATCTTTTTTCCCGGCATACAAAGAACGGATAAATACCCCTATTCATGCAGTTACGCCTTCTGTGTAGGGCATAAAAGTACATATACCCCATAGTAAAAGGGTGTAATGTGCATCTTTTTTCCCGAACATTTGGTTAAGCCTCCTGGCGGATGATGAAATAAGCCGGGCCTTCAGCCCGGAAAAAACACCAATCATCTTTTGGCAAATGAGGCCAATCGACTGTATTGCATGAGTTTTAGTTATGGGGTAAAGTGTAAAAAGGTCTTTTCCCTTTTTCTCCCTATATTTCCTTTATCCCTTATCTTTTATCTCTCTAACCTCTATCCTCTATCCTCTAACCTCTTATTTCTTATCCTCTTCACTTTATCCTTTAGCCTTTCTACTTTTTTCTGATCATTGTTACTGAAAACCATCCGAGCAATAAAATTATTGCAGTCATAACTGTCCACAGCCAATTCTTATTTTGGAAAAGAGGTTCAGCAACTGGAACACTTCCCTTTTTAATGGCCAGTTCGTCACCTAATTCCAGCGCAGTAAGCGTCTTTGGGATCTTGTCTTTAAATCGGTCAATGTCATAATGTGGCTTTACGGCATTGTTGTTCCCATAGGTTAGGAAGTAGGTTGCTGGTTCCGTGAAACGAGCGACTAATTCATGAACATATCCTTTTACTTTAATTGATTCAACGGTTAACGCTTGATTGTCCTGGTTGTGGATTAGGATTTTCAGCTTTTGAAGGGTCGTGCTATTGAATTTAAACTCGTTTTCTTCAATAGAGTTTAGAGTTTCCGATGCCAGCGTGCTGTATTTATATTTCCACCCTTGTTCTGTTTTGAAACTGTCGGTGAGATACTTTATTGTTACAGGTCGGTAATAATCGAAAGTATCCGCAATATCTATGTCGACATAGCTCACTGGAAGAGGCATTGGCAAATCAATTTCAATTTCGGTCTGCTTAGATTTTTTATTTTCTTTCGACCGGATACTGCTGATAGGGCAATTTCTGTAAATACCACTTGTAACTTCACGTTGTGCAACACTGGCAAATGTTAAGACAGGTTCTTCTTTACTGGTTATGAGCAGCCTAAAAAAACGATACTTTGAACTAGAGAAAGTCAATTTGGTAAATTGAAAGTCTGTTACTTTATTTTTAATGGATAGTATTCTGTAATTATCGGCGATTGTAAACCATTGTTGTTGGTTTTGGCTGCCTTCAAGTTTAAGCCGCCAGTCAAAATTCTGTTGCTTAAATTCCAGTTCGATTTGATTGATTGGCTCCCTTGTCGGAATCTCAAAAGTAAAATAATAGCCCTTGTTGTTGTGAGAAGCATTGAGCGTTCGGAAGACCACTTCGTTATACGATATTTTCTCTGAAGCTTGCCGAATGGAGAAAGGCGCTTCAACGGTATCGTTATTTGTTGTAATGCCAAAAATTCTGACATCGGTTAAGTTCCGGGAAACTTTTCCGAAGAGGTTGTCTGGAATAATAATCTTATGCCACTGCTCAGAAATACCTTTTAATTCGCACTTATAGTCGTAATCTTCCATCTGTCCATATGAATATGAACACAGCAACAGAAGAAGCCAGGTATATGATTTAGCGCCCAATTTCATCAGAAATAAAATGTTTGTACTTGTTATATAAAAATGAAATTATCAAAAGCAGTATCCCCAACGATACAAACACGATGGTTTTTGCAATGGTGTTAAGATGAGAAATATCGTAAAAGAACAGTTTTATCAGGGTTAAGGCGAACACGGAAATGGCTCCAATCCGTAAATGCTTCTTCTTTTTCCAAATCCCCAAGGATATTAGGAACAAAGAATAAATCCCCCAGAGAATGCTTAACCCGAGTTTGTACGACTGTGTAGATTCAGTAATGTCCATCCATTGCATTAATTCGCTACTAATAACCCATAAAACAGAGGTGTGTAACAAAAGATCAAATGCCATTTTGAAATCCCACTTTATAAATGCCTTGCGAACATATTGATAGCATGCAACGAGAGTTAGGACAAAGAATGCAACTGAAACATACCGAATACCGATGTTAAAAATACCCCTTTGATAGTACTCTGATAAAGTTTGTTCCAAATAGCTTTCACGTAGTTCGCTAAGAACATAAAGTCCTTGAATTAAAAAGACGGCAATAGCCAGGGTGTTTAAGCCAAGATTTATCAATCCCAATTGTCGCCTCTTTAACTTATTGTAATTGATGAAAGAAAGAACTGAAACAAATAACAAGGAATAATTGATGATCCATATTGTTTTAAACTTACTCAAATCGTAATTCCAGTAATTATCAGGATGTTGTTGACCATCAGCACTAATGGTAAGAAAAGAATCGGTATAGAGTTGATTCCAATAGTTTGCTATTTCCATGCGGAACGCATAGTAAAGGATCAAAAGGAAAATGGCAGGAACTGAAAAGGAAACGATTTTTGAAAATCCTTTGGGTAAGGTGAAGGCAGAGGTATAATTCTTGCTTTGATTCAGGAAGTTAATAAATCCAAAAGCAGAAATCGACAGAAGTGAAGTAAGGAAATTAATGTTTAGTAAGGGGGTTAGTCTTGATTGCGGATTTTCAGGCTGATAATTGCTATATACTGTTGTCCAGTCGTGAGCGATACTGAAGAATGCCAAACCCATTAAGGGATACGATAGCTTTTCATAGATCGGAACATTTTTAGTTCTACCAATCCAGAATAGCAATGCCGCTTCACCCACCCATAACAACGTAACCCAATTGCCGTCTAATTGAACTGGAATGGCAATCGTAATAAAAACAAGAACCAGCCCTGAAACAAGATTTAACAGGTTTTTATCCGTAAGTTTTTGCTTATATATCACCGCACTTACAATGAAATGGACGATTGCATTACAAAGAGTGAAAAGCCCCAGAAGTTGTTCCCCTTTTTGATGGGTACTAAGAATTGCATAACCAACACCAAAAAATACAAATGAATTTGCCAGCAGTAGTAGAATGTCGTCAATTTCAAACTTTTCTTTTTTGAGCAATTTGTACCCGAGAAAGGTCAGGTAAAATGTTGCAAAAAATATTGAAAGAAAGGCCAGTGCCAACCCAAAATGTTCATTGGTTGAGTATTTTGAGACATACCACAAAAGAAACATTAGCCAGGTCAGTGCGAACGAAGAATAGTAAAGAGATTTCCAATACTTTTTAAAGGATATAATAAGAATTCCGATATTAATAATTGCCATATAGCTAAATAGTATGGTCACGTCCTCAGATCCTTCACTAAGTAAAAATGGAACGGCATATGCTCCCACTAACCCTATATGAGCAATGACCTGTCTATTGTAATTAATGGCTGCCACAACTGCAAAAGCAGTAAAAAATACCATAAGAGCAAATGCAAAAGCCTGCGGAATCAAGTCATAGAAACTGTAGGCATAATAGGTGATGAAATACATAATTGCAATGGCTCCGCTTACCAGTACTGCACTGTAGCTTTCGTACTTTTTCTTCAGTTTTATGCCGATACCTAAGAGCCCGATCCCGGTTAAGTATCCCAAAATTATTCTTGTAAGAGGGCTAATCAGCTCATGCTCAATAGAATATTTCGCCCCAATTGCCACACCAATTACAGTAATGGCAATACCAATTTTATTTATGAGGTTTTCACCGATAAATTTTTCAAGATCTAATTTAATTTTTGGAGGGGTATCTACCTTCAACCCGGAATATTGAGGTGTTTCTTTTGCCGATTGTTGTTGGGCAGGCTTGAAACCAGTCGTTACCTTTTCTTTTTCGATTTCAAAACCCTTATCGGATAAAGATTGGACCTCTATTAGTTTTTCATTTTCAGAGACCTCTCTTATCTCAGAAGATTTCAGTCTGTTTATTTCTATACGTAAACTGTTGATGTCACGCGAAAAGTCATCCTGCCTTTTCAAGAGAGTCTCCAGCTTGTCAAGGAGCTGATCTATTGCATCTTGATTGTCTGTCATTTTCTTTCAATGTTCGTTAAAGGAGATCGTTTACAAAGTTAAAACCACAGGCTTTATACCATATTAGCAGCCAGATGCAAGTTACTTACTTCTCGGGTCACACCCTGTCTCATACGGACAACAACCCTTTAAAAAAACAAATAAACAGCATACAGCCTTTTTATACGCGCGATGCTACTTATTTTTGGTTAATGAAACTAGTTTAATCTTTGTATAGCTAACTTTCTTACTTCTGCATCTTTGTCATTGAGCGCAATGTGAGAAAGAGTGCTTTGACTTTGGGAATTTTTATCACTGGAAGATTCTGTTGTAACAACGGATCGATTCCTTTTGATCTCGACCTTTCCATGGAAACAGGATACAAGAGTTAAAAGGGATATTAAAAATATCGCTGTTTTTTTCATTTTATACTTTCTTTAGTTCTAATTCTATTTTTTCTTCAAAATATGTGTCGCAATATCGAAAGAATAAAACAACCCTATTTATGCCCTTACGCCTTCTATATTTCTCATAAAAATAGATACATTCCTTAGAAATAGAGTGTATTGTGCATTATTTATTTTGAGGACGTTTGTTTATGCCCCCTGCAACTGGCAACCACGATGTAGAAAATCTTAGCTTTTAATGATAATACCAGTCGTTATCTTTTGGTCTGAATAGGACTCTCACCCCCCCCGGATATCATGCTAAATCCTGGCCATCCTGTCCTCTTACAAATCCTGTTCCGACACTTTTGTATGGTCGCAAATAATGTCGAGACAGGATTTATTTGATCTAAAGATAACCGGATTTAAAAAGAAGCCTCCACCCTCCCTCCCATCACAATTGAGAACTTCAAAATGAGTCGTATTTGTTACAAGCCTAACCACCTAATACTCTAAAGCACTATAATGCTGCAACATGACTATAAAATTCGCCTATCGCCTGTTTCAAAGTTCATATCGACAGTCACAATTCTCAAATTTGAAACCGCCAATCGCAAATCCCCATTTGCTTCAGGTTTTTCTTTCGCCCCTCTTTTCCACTATTTTTTTGCCTTTGCGTGTGCGCACACCCTTTTTGTGTATATTTGCACTACCCGATTACCATTTGACTATAAAACAAAAAGATACAACCATGAAATTGCTCAACAGAACGACTTACCCAAACCGCAAGGAGTATCAATTTAAAGTTCTTCAATTTGGAGAAGGCAACTTTTTGAGGGCCTTTGTTGATTGGATGATTCACAAAATGAATCACGAATTAAACACCAACCTTGGTATTGTGGTGGTTCAACCCCTTAAAAATGGGATGGTTGAACTTTTACAAAAGCAGGATAATTTATATCACGTAATCCTTCAAGGGATTAAAGACAATCAACCCATCGAAGAAAAGGAGCTGGTCGATTGCATCCTGGATTCGGTGAACCCCTATTCGAATTACGATTTATACAAACAATACTTCCTCAATCCGGGATTAGAACTGGTGGTATCCAACACCACCGAAGCAGGCATCAGCCGAATAGAGGATGAAGATATATTTGCGACACCCCCCCAGTCATTTCCGGGCAAAATTTGTCAGTTATTGTACCAGCGGTATATGCATTTTAACGGTAATTCAGACAAAGGCCTCGATATTATTTGCTGCGAGCTGATCGACAAGAATGCCGTCATCTTAAAAGAAATAGTACTGGAACTGGCCGCCAGCAATAATCTTGAAAAAGAATTCATTTACTGGCTCAACCACAGCTGTTCCTTTTGTAGCTCCTTAGTCGACCGAATTGTCCCCGGGTTCCCCCGGGATAATATAAAGCAGATACAAAACGAACTCGGCTATGAAGACAACCTGGTGGTGGTAGGCGAATACTATCATTTGTGGGCCATCGAAGCCCCTCAAAGAGTCAGAAAGAAATACCCCTTCGACAAAGCAGGACTTCATGTGGTTTATTTAGAAGACATGACCTCCTTTAGGGATAAAAAGGTCCGTATCTTAAATGGGTCTCACACGGCACTGGTTCCTGTGGGTCTTTTAAGTGGTTACCAAACCGTGAAAGAAGCATTTGAGGACAAAACGATTTCAATCTTTATCAATGGGATGGTCAAGAACGAGGTAATTCCGAATATTGAAGGCGATAAAGATGAATTAAAAAAGTTTGCAGCCGGAATCCTGGAACGGTTTTACAATCCCTTTATTCGCCATTTTCTTAAGGATATCTCCCTTAATTCAATTTCTAAATGGATGACTCGTGATTATCCCTCCCTGTTGGACGACTTCCATCGCCAAGGCAAGGTGCCGAAAAAACTGGCGCTTTCACTGGCGGCTCTATTAATCCTGTATAAAGGAGAGTACAATGGCATTGTGTTTACCCTAAACGACACGCCTGAGGCGATTGAATTTATTCAACAGGCCTGGGCAGAGATGGAATCCTACGCTGCACTAACAGCCTCCATCCTTTCGAACAAAAGCCTATGGCATACTGATCTTACAGCAATCGATGGATTAGCCGATGCTGTGTCGGGTTATATTGAAGACATAATGACCCTTGGAATTCATTCTGTACTTGAAAAACTTATTTAGTTCTACGAACATGAGCGAGTATTTACACATACACCCGAGAGACAACGTTGTTGTGGCCTTAGAACCAATCAATTCAGGTTCGGTAATCCGGATCGACAACAGAACCCTGTCGGCAGAAGGAACCATTCCGCAAGGACACAAAATAGCCATCGCCCCCATTTCAAAGGATCACCATATCATTAAGTACGGCTATTCCATCGGAATCGCCAGCAAAGATATTGCCGTTGGCCAGCACGTTCATACACATAACGTTCGTACAGGCTTAAACGAGAACCTGAAATATAAGTACACCCCCAAAGGTAAGCGGCTTAGCATTCCAAAAGAGGGCCTTACTTTTAGAGGATACCCGCGCACCAATGGGGATGTGGGCATCAGAAATGAGCTTTGGGTGATCCCAACCGTTGGCTGCGTCAATGGACAAGCCAAACTCATCGTAGACCGGCTAAAAGCTGAAAACGACACCAGCCATATTGACGACATCCTGGTGCTCAGCCATCAATATGGATGTTCACAATTGGGTGACGACCACCTCAATACACAAAAAGCTTTGGCTGCCGCCATCAAACATCCAAATGCAGGAGGCGTTTTGGTTCTTGGGCTGGGATGTGAGAACAACCAAATCTCCGGGTTAAAAACAATCCTAGGAGAATGGGACGCTAATCGGGTGAAATTTCTAGTCTCGCAGGAGGTGGAGGATGAAGTGGAAGAAGGCCTAAAGATTGTCCAATCGCTTTGCCGGGAGATGAAGAGCGACCAACGAGTGGAAGTCCCCGTCTCGAAGCTTAAAATAGGCTTAAAATGTGGTGGAAGCGATGGTTTTTCAGGCATCACCGCCAACCCACTCCTGGGTCGCTTTTCGGATTGGCTGGTAGCCCAGGGCGGTTCTACGGTATTAACTGAAGTCCCCGAGATGTTTGGTGCCGAGACCATCCTGATGGACCGGGCTCAATCGGAAGCCATTTTCACCAAGACGGTGGCGTTAATCAATGGCTTCAAGGATTATTTCAGAGCCAGCAATCAACCCATCTACGAGAACCCCTCTCCTGGAAATAAAGATGGGGGCATCACCACGTTGGAAGAAAAATCCCTGGGATGCGTACAAAAAGGGGGGGATGCGATCGTGAACGATGTGCTGAACTATGGGGACCAGGTAAAAACCCCGGGCCTTAATCTACTCTGGTCCCCGGGCAACGATCTGGTGGCTTCCTCGGCACTGGGCTTTGCCGGCTGTCAGATGGTCCTTTTCACCACGGGACGAGGCACGCCATTTGGCAGTTTTGTGCCAACCATGAAAATTGCCACCAACTCCACCCTGTTTAAGCACAAAAGTAACTGGATGGACTTTAATGCAGGCAGCCTGATAGATGGCGACAAAACAATGGACCAACTAAGAGGGGAATTGACAGCCTTCCTGCTGAAGGTTGCCAACGGTGAAAAACTCAAACACGAACGGATCCATTTCAAAGAGATAGCCATCTTTAAAAGTGGCGTCACCCTGTAGCACCTTTGAAAATGACTATTTATTCATCAAATCCGCAAAAAATCGGGGCATCATCTTCAAATTGACCTGGCCAGTAATATAAAGGATGAAAATATTGCTGATGCGTTTGATTTTAACATTAATCTTGCCACGGAGTGGCACAATATGAATAACCATGGGTGCAAACCCACGGCAGACTATAACCTGAATGTCACAGCCCTGAAGGGGCTGAAAATTAAACTTGTATGTCGGGTAAATCATTCAACCCCTCTGGGGTTGCCAGAGAGGTTTCTTGTCTTTACCGTGGGTTGCACCCACGGTTATTCAAAGTAAAACCCCTTCGGGGTAAATGAATTAATTCAAATCAAAAACCCAACAACCACTTATATATTACTTATTATCAACAAGATGGAAACGAATTTTTCAATTTAATGCATCATTGGTAGGATGAAAATTAGAATTGTAGATATTGCAAAGAGGGCCGGCGTATCGGTGGGTACGGTCGACAGAATTATTCACCAGCGCGGAAGATATTCTGAAAAGACGAACGAAAAGGTTCAACAGGCCATTAAAGAACTCAGCTATGCCCCCAACCTTATGGCCAGAAACCTGGCTTTAAAAAAGGAACTGCGCATTGTTTGTCTTCTGCCTGATTTTTCGGACACCCAATACTGGGAAAGGCCCTTCTCAGGCGTAAAAAGCGCCATGGCAGAGCTAGCCTCCTTTAAGGTAGATATCGAAACAGTTCTTTTTTTACCCAGGAAGGGAAATTTTAGCGCCGCTTGCGATCAAGTCCTTGCCTTGAAACCAGATGGGGTGGTTTATGTACCTATGTTCTTCAGTGAGTCCACCCGCTTAGCCCACCAACTCAGCGAGAGCCACATTCCCTTTGTCCAGATCAACATTTTTCAACCCGAAGTAAAACCGCTATCCTTCGTTGGACAAGACCCAATAGCGGCCGGCAGGGTGGCTGCCAGCCTTTGCCATTTGGCCCTAAAAAAGGGAAACAGCATCCTTATCACCTACATTTCGGAAGAGAAACAAGAGTACGCCCACCTTCAGGAGAGGATTGAAGGCTTTACGCAATACCTTAAACAGAAGGATTTAAACACCACTGAAATAGCTCACCTGGATATTAAAATCAGGGAAGACGAAGCAGCGTACGACAACCTACTGATGCAACATTTGAAAGACCATAGTAATACCCGGATTATATATGTTCCTAACTCCAGAGCCCACAAGATTGCTGCTATCCTAAAAAAGCATGGGTTAAAAGACCTCCTGGTTGTAGGCTTCGATACCTTATCGGAAAACATTAAGTACCTAAAAGAGGGTTACATTAATTTCCTGATCGGTCAGCAGTCTAAAACACAAGGCTATCAGGCGGTCATGTCCCTTTTTAACGCCCTGTTTCGAAAAGAGAAGATAGCACCTCTTCACCTCTTGCCCATAGACATTCTCACGGCCGAAAACATCGGGTTCTATCAAGGGTTGATGGAGTAATGGTACCAAAGAGGGGATTTAGACCGGAATTAGCCCAACAGCGCTATTTTGTGAACCCACAGATAAGCTCAATCAAAATGAATCCTGATCATCAATATCTGTTCATCCACCACGCCATCATCTCATCGTCCTGAATACCGCCTTTGACCATTTTGGATAGCATTCCCTGGTCATACTGTGTACCTAACTCTTTCAAAGAGTCGCGATCGTTCTTTAAGTTATCAGAAATCGTTTCAAGATCCTTGTCCGGGTCAAGGCTGGTAGACTTCTGTTCTTCCTGGATCAGGTTCAGGTCCACAATGGCTTCTTCCTGTAGAGAAATGTTTCTGAGCAGATTCAGAATCTTAGATTTTAAATTCATGGCACAAATTTTTTAGTTAATACTTTGTGCATCATGTCGTTTGAGAAATGTCCGGAGTGTCAATTTTTTTGGCAGACAGCCCGCATACTAAACCACCGTTGCTTTTCTTGCTCGGTTGGCACCCATTATCTGGGATTCATGATGCAATACAAATTTATGGATGTCCATCCGAAAAAGCAAACAAAAAGAGCTGTGGTTGCCAATTTCCAAAGAATGGTTACCTCTCAAAGACAAGAAAGAACCATCAGGAATGAATCGCTAAAAACATGAGAAAGGATTCCGGAGCCCTTAAAGCAAGGCTTAACCCCTCGGAAAAACAGATTAATTAACAATCAGGATAAAAGCGGGTACCAATAGGAAAAGAAAACCAGGCGGAATGCTGAATTAAAACTTAACAACCTGCTGAAGAACAGCCCAAACAAAAAAGGCCGCAATCAATTGTTTAACAAATGATTGCGGCCTTTAAAAAGTGCCCAGAACAGGACTCGAACCTGCACGTCCTTGCGAACACTGGTCCCTGAAACCAGCGCGTCTACCAATTTCGCCATCTGGGCCAATAAAAGTAGGTAAAGCTGCTTCGTTCAACAGCGGTGCAAAGATAGAGACTTAATAATTTTCTACAACAAAAATCATAAAAAAATTTGCACCAAAACCCGACTTCATTCAACCTTAACCAGATAGAATTACACGGGCGTCCCTGAGGATGCCCAAAAAACGGCCGGGAAAAGGTTTTAAAGGTTGTCAAACAGATAGCGGCTCATCATAGTATAGAGATGATGCCGGGTATTTCCACCGGAAATACCATGGTTACGGTTGGGATAAACAAACATATCGAATTGTTTGCCACTCTGCACCAGCCGGTCGACAAACTCCATGGTATTCTGAAAATGAACATTGTCATCGGCGCTTCCATGAATAAGGAACAAACGACCGTTTAAATGCTCAGCAAGATAGATGGGCGAGTTCTCATCATAGCCTTTGGGATTTTTTTGCGGTGTGCGAAGAAAACGCTCCGTATAAACGGTGTCGTAGTAGCGCCAGTTGGTAACAGGGGCCACAGCAATTCCGAGCTTAAACACATCGCTCTTGCTCATACTCAAAGGCACCATGTAGCCGCCAAAGCTCCATCCCCAAATGGCGATCCGGTTAGCGTCCACATAACTCAGGGAGCCCAGGTATTTCGCTGTTTCAATCTGATCGTTCGACTCGAGTTTGCCCAACTGCATATAGGTCGACTTCAGAAAGGCTTCACCCCGGGCACCGGTGCCGCGGCCATCCACGCAAACCACCATCACCCCCTGGGTGGCCAGATAGCTTTCCCAGTTGAGGCCCCACTTGTTGAGCACCGATTGGGAACCGGGACCGCTGTACTGAGTCATCAATACAGGATAGGTATTGTTCTCATCAAAACCCAGTGGCTTAATCATATAGCCATTAAGGCTGTCTCCATTGGAGGTGACAAAACTAAAAAAGGCCTTCACAGGAAGGTCGTAACCCTTCACCAGCTCTTTCAATGGGGCATTATCCTCCAGGACGCGCAGCAACTTGCCGTTTTGCTGAAAAACAGAAACCACCGGCGGGGTGCTTACAGACGAATAGGTGTTAATGAAATATTGAAACTGATCGCTAAAGGACACACGGTTGGTTCCTTCACCAGGGGTTAGCCTTTGTTGCTTCTCCCCTTTCATATCAATGGAATAAACCTCCCGCTGTAGAGGTGAAATGGCGGCAGCCTGGAAATAGAAAAGTTTCTTTTTGGCATCGAAGCCCAGATAATCGGTCACATCCCATTTCCCTTTTGTCACCTGCCGAACCTTTTGTCCGGCCATCGTGTAAAGATGAATATGGTTATAACCATCCATCTCGCCCACATAAACAAAGTGTTTCCCGTCTTCCAGAAATTGCAGTTGATCCAGCACTTGTTCGGGAATATACTTCTCATTTCGAACCGTAAGAACCACTCTGCACACTCCTGAAGCCGGGTTGGCCAGGTAAAGGTCGAGTTGATTCTGAAACCTGTTCAGCTGGATGATTCCCAGCTTTTCAGGATCGTTCGACCACCTTAACCTGGGAATATACGAATCACTTAGATCGCCAACATCCATCGTCTTGGTGGTGCGATTGCGAACATTAAACACCTGCACGGAGATCTTCGAGTTGGCCTCACCCGCCTTAGGATATTTATAGGAATAACTCCCGGGATAAAGCGCGAAGGCCTCTTCAGAAGGGTGCGAAGCCCGGTACATCGGGAAGGAATACTCCTTGACTTCCGACTCATCGAATCGCACATAGGCCAGATCTTCGCTGTTAGGCGACCATTCATAAGCCTGATTGTAACCAAACTCCTCTTCATAAACCCAGTCGGGGATGCCATTGAGTACCTTATCCAATTCCCCGTCTTCGGTTACGGCGCTTATGGTCCCAAAACGCAGCTTTTTGATATACAAATTATTGTCCTGCACAAAGGCCAGCTTCTGACCGTCAGGAGAAAAGGCGGGTACCTGCTGCTTGCCCTCCTCGGTAACAGGGATAAGCTCCCGGTACCGGATATCGTAAAGGTAGTAGCTGGCCCGAAACGAGCGCCGATAAATGGGCTCCACATCTTTATAGACGATCAATTTCGACTCATCGGGACTAAACCAATAACCCGAGATAGTTTTTACTTCTGAAGGATTCTTCTTAATCTTTTCGATGTCGAAAACCACTTCAACCTGCTGACCGCTCTTGTAGGCATACTTAACGATCTTTGTTCCACCGGCTTCAAGTGTCGTATAATGCTCTCCATCGTGCATAGAGCGCAGCCCGTTCACCTGCTTGGATGAAAAGGTATGCTGAGTGGTAAAATCTTCAAGCGTTACTTTTTGCCCCTGCCCCATGACTATCTGGAGGGGTAAGAAAAAACATAATATAACAAAAGCGAATGATGAGAGACGTTTCATAATATTTTCCTAATTGTTTGATGTTCCATTATTGCAATCTAAAAAAGCGGTTCAACAAGGTGTCGAACCCCTCCTGGTGGCTAAAAACAGGAAGTATCTTTTAAATACCTCCAGGCTCACTTTAGTTTTCAAGCACGAATATAGAAATACTTAGCCAAATACACCGAGTGTGATTTATGAAATTCCCCTTTAATGCAAAGGGCAAACACTCAACTCTGGAATGAAAAATTCTCTGCACCCTCAATCAACAAAGAGAACAGCATTGAGCCTGAGGCTATTTTTTGACCCTGCAAGGTCAGGTTAAGAAAAGCAGGCGCAGGCTTAATTTTCTTCACCTGGTTTGGTGCCCCAGAGCCTGTTCCGATTCATCGGGTAAGAGGAATGCAAATTAGTGGAACACTTAACCATAAGAGACTTAAGTCGGCCCGATGAGAAAATGAGGTTCGCAATAAACTCATTTTTTTGCATCTTTGGGAAGCAAAGAATTTGCACTCACTCAGACTAAAAGCTGATAATGAAAACGATCCACCCTCTATTTTTCCCCTTTTTCGTGCTCCTTGTTATTGGATGCGCCTCTCCTAAGGCAAAGGATTCCATCATTCCCGAGCCGCAATCGATGATTCCACAAAAGGGCTCATTCCGGTTTAATAAACAAACCCGCCTTTACGTCAACTTTCAGGGCGAAAGGCAACAGTTTCTAACCCACTATCTCGAGGCCGCCATACAGCCCCTCACCGAAAGCCTTGAGCCCCTTGAGAACAACGGGATCAACTTGTTGCTTACGACCAACCGATCGGACTTTCCCGTGGGAGAGAGCTATCAGCTTGAAATTACCTCTGCCCGCATATCGATTACCGCTGCAGATGAAGCGGGTTTGTTTTACGGCATTCAATCGTTGCTGCAAGTCATCGACTCCACAACCCCTGACACCCCTTCAGCACAGGCTGTCCTTATCAACGATGCCCCCCGGTTTCCCTACCGGGGGATTCATCTGGATGTTTCCCGTCACTTTTTCGACACGGCCTTCGTTAAAAAACAACTGGATGCGATGGCCCGTTACAAGCTGAACCGATTTCACTGGCATCTGACCGATGGTGCCGGATGGCGGTTGGAAATAAAAAAATATCCTTTACTCACGGAGATTGCCGCCTGGCGACCCTATAAATCGTGGAAGGAGTGGTGGAATGGTGACCGCAGCTATGGTGCCAAAGAGGATTCCATCGCCCACGGAGGTTTCTATACCCAGGAGGAGGTAAAAGAGATGGTGACCTACGCCCAGGAACGTTCCATCACGGTAATCCCGGAGATTGAGATGCCCGGGCATTCGGAAGAGGTGCTGGCGGTATATCCACAATTGTCCTGCGCAGGGCAGCCATACATCAACTCCGACTTTTGCATCGGCAACGAAGAAACTTTCACCTTTCTGGAGAACGTGCTGACCGAAGTGATGGAGCTGTTCCCCTCGGAGTATATCCATATTGGTGGCGATGAAGCCGCCAAGACCGGATGGGAAACCTGCCCCAAATGCCGTGCTCGCATGAAACAGGAAGGGTTGACCGACGTGGATGAACTACAGAGTTATATGATTCATCGCATCGAAAAGTTCCTGAACAGCCACGGACGACATCTTCTTGGATGGGATGAGATTCTGGAAGGCGGTTTGGCACCCCACGCCACCGTGATGTCGTGGCGGGGCGAAGCCGGGGGCATTGCGGCGGTGAAGTCAGGACACAAGGCCATCATGACACCCGGTGAATTCTGCTATTTCGATGCCTATCAGGATGCCCCGGCCAACCAGCCGGAAGCCATTGGTGGGTATCTGCCCCTGAAAAAGGTTTATGAATACAACCCGATCCCCAACGGTCTTAACCCGGAAGAAGAAAAATTAATTTTGGGCGTTCAAGGCAATGTGTGGACCGAATATATGCCCAGCCCCGAACATACCGAATACATGATCTATCCCCGCCTTCTGGCTTTAGCCGAAGGCGCCTGGAGCGCTCCGGAGAACAAGTCCTGGCCCGCATTCCGCAACAAAGCCCTGGAGGAGATCAAAACCCTTCAAGCGAAAGGATACCACCCCTTCGACCTGAAAAATGAAGAAGGAGACCGCCCCTCATCCCTAACGCAAGGGACACATCTTGCACTGGATAAAAAGGTAGTCTATCACCAACCTTTCGCAGAACAATATCCGGCTGCCGGAGAGCTCACCCTCACCGACGGGTGGATGGGTGGCTGGAGCTACCAGGACCACCGATGGCAGGGATTCTCCAAAAATCCGCTGGAGGTCACCATCGACCTAGGAGGTCTTACCCCCATCCATGAAATATCGGCCACCTTTATGCAAAACATAGGTCCCTGGGTTTGGATACCCAAAGAGGTCACCATACAAGTATCAGCTGACGAAGATAATTTCAGAGAACTTATACGAATACAAAGTGAAGTACCCCAGGATGTAAAAGGCCCTTTTTACACCAATTTTGGATGGAAGGGCACCACAGAGGCACGATTCATAAGGTATACAGCCCACCCCATCGACAAGGCGGGCGCCTGGATATTCACCGACGAGATAGTGGTAAAATAAGGTGTCCTTATTTCGCCACGACTACTTTTTTCGCGTCTACAAATGACCCGGTTTTGATTTGAAGGATATAAATCCCTTCATCAAAGCCGGAGGCATCCCACATTTTCTCATGAACCCCTGCTGCTTTTTTGGATGAAACCAGCACCTTCAACTTCTGTCCGGCCAAATTGAACAGGCTGAGTTCAACCCAATCCGAATGTGGCACCAGATACTCAATTCTGGCACTACCCCGAACCGGGTTGGGATAATAATTCAGAAGCTGAGAAGTGGTCGGCTCCGAAACCGGCAGGGGACCCACTCCCGTTCCGGGATCTTCATCCGCTCCTATAAACAGTTTTAAGGACCAGGCCTGGAGCCTTCCGGTGTTACCCGTTTGGGAATCATAAATCCTTAATGTCCAATCGCCATAGGGGTCAAGGCCAGAAAACGCAGAAAGCGGCTTATACGGCTCAAAAGATCCGGTAAAAGGAACAGAAGCGCTGTCGATAGGCACTGACGCAGCATCGGACAACCTCATCTTTATGATATTGTCCCCCTCGTCTCCCGACTGATGCATCAGGGTATCTGTTACCCCGTCATGCGACAACATAATCGTCAAATCACCCACGGCCGTGTGCTCCACAGCCTCTAAATTTACCTCCAGGCCAACCAGCCTGGTAATTCCGGGGGCTTTGGTCCCCGAAGGCTCTTCAATGGTTAAAACATCTTCGGTCGTCTGCAGATCCAATATCTCCTTTTCGATATCCTCCCGGGGATAAATTTGAAAATAGGTGGTTCCACCCCCGTCGAGGGTGTGCAAAATGGTCCCTTTTTCCCCACAAACCCATCCGGTAGCGGGATCAGAAAAATAGACAGCGAAAAGAAGATTTGAGGTGCCACTGATTTGTTTGGCCCAGGTGTTGCCTCCATTACTGGTGTGCAGGATGGTCCCGTGATTGCCTGCTACCCATCCGTTATTTTCATCGGTAAAAAACACATCGGTCAGCATATTGGTCGTTCCGCTGTTTTGTTGTGTCCAGTTTCGGCCTCCATCCACGGTATGAATAATGGTTCCATTCAATCCAACCGCCCAGCCGACCCGCAAATCACAAAAATACACGGCGTTAAAATTGGTATAGACCGGACTGATTTGTTCCGTCCAGCTTTCTCCTGTATCCTCTGAATGCAGGATCTTAGCCGACATGCCCACAGCCCATCCGTAATTGGGCGAAGGGAATTGAATATCGTACAGGTGATACCCCAAATCCTGATGTTTAATCTCCCAGGTCTTCCCAAAGTTTTCGGTCCGTGCAATAGACCCAAAATGACCTGCTACCCAACCATTAGATCCCCGCATATCGATGCCATACAGATCCTCGGCATGGTCATAAGGTCTCAGTTGCCAGGGTTCATCCAACAGATCGGGCTCCCAAAACTTCCGCATAATGGTGCCCCCATAGCCTACCGCCACCAAAACATCTCTTGTGTAATTGTGCCAGGCAAGATCAAGGGCATAAAGATCCTGAGAGGTATTGCTAACCTCCTGCACCCAGGTTTCACCCTCGTCATAGGTACGATAGATGACCCCATCATCGCCCACCACCACGCCCAATCCGGGAAGATTAAATGAAATATCACGCAGATAACCGGTAGGGCCCAGGCTTTGAGGAGTCCACGTACCGCCCCCATTGAGGGTATGTGAAATGTCACCCTTATCACCAACGGTCCATCCCGATTCGCCATCCAGAATAAATACAGCATTCAGATTATTGACCACCTGGCTGTTTTCCGCAAACCAGGTGACACCTTCGTTGTTCGAATGGAATATTGACCCTGCCTCTCCAACAACCCATACCTGTTGAGGATTAAGGGCATGCACCGAGGTCAGGTTTACATCACTGCCGGTGCTTTGAAGAGTCCATTGGCCCTCGGCGCCTGACTTATGAAACAAAGCCCCATTGTCTCCTACGGCCCATCCGGAGTTGAGATCTTCCATCCAGATGGCATTCATCCGGTTGGCAGGAATGATTTCATTCGACCAGGTAGTCCCTCCGTTGTTGGTATACTTTATCACCCCGTTAAAGCCCGCTGCACCCGCCAAATAGCCTTCATTCTCATTCAAAAAACAGACTGAGAAATAGTGTTGGGCATAAAAATCGGTTGTAAGCACCGACCAGGTTTCGCCTCCATTAACAGTATGCAAAACGGTAGCATCCTGACCAACCACCCAACCGATTTGAGATGTAATAAAATGAACATCATACAGTAACCCCTCGAAATTGCTCTCCTGAGCTTCCCAGGTAACCCCATCCCAGTGCAGAATGGTCCCGTTTTGGCCCACGGCCCAGCCATCATCAGCCATCTGAAACCAAACGGCATACAAGACATCCGTGGTTCCACTTTTCTGCTTAATCCAACTCTCTCCCTGATCATTGGTAAAAAGAATGGTGCCATGCTCACCAACAGCCCATCCATTATAGAGGTCAAAAAAGTAAGCATCCTCCAACCGGTTGCCCTGAGGTAAAGGATTTTGCCAATACCATCCCGACTGAGCGACCAATGAAGAAAAACCCAAAAACAACATCGTCAAAGTAAACCATCTCGCTTTCATAATCTCAGATTTTAAGCATTCAAACGCACCCCGAAACACAATTATTAACATTCAGTCATTTAGCGATTTAAACCAAAGGCCGGCACAACTATAATAAGTTAAGGAAGCCTGCCAGATTTGTCAATGCTCAGGCATAGATTCTTCAGGGAGAGAATCCAAAAACCAGGCTCAGAACTTCGAAGGGTAACGGCTCCTGACCTTTGAAAGACGACACAAAAAAAGTCTGCCCCAGGGGTAGGATAAAATCCTTGCCTGAGGCAGACTTAAAAGCAATCCTGGCTCCCTGATTCAAAGAGAGCCAAAGAATATCAAAACCGTGTATCAGATTCCGTAGAGCGAGCCATAGGTTTCGCAGGCCCGGTAATCGGAGCCCTCCTTATCGGTTCCAAAGGCATTCCAGACCGCAGGACGGAAAATTTTAGAATCCTCCACATTGTGCATACACACAGGAATCCGTAACATAGAAGCCAGCGTAATCAAATCGGCCCCGATATGCCCATAACTGATGGCACCATGGTTGGCACCCCAGTTAGCCATTACAGAATAAACATCCTTAAAGGCGTCATTGTTATGCAAACGGGGGACAAACCAGGTCGTTGGCCAGGTAGGATTGGTTCTTTCATCCAGCGCATCATGCACATCTTTGGGCAACTCCACAGTCCATCCTTCAGCAATTTGAAGCACGGGCCCCAGGCCTTTTACAATATTTAACCGGGACATGGTCACAGGCATCTCCCCGGCCGTTTTAAAGAGCGAGGAGAATCCCCCTCCCCTGAAATATTCACGGTCGGCCTGAGGCCAAACCGTATTTTCAAGACAGCCATTAACATCCTTCTGAGTCACTTCCCAAAATGGCTTCATCACATTTTTGCCCTCGGCATCAAGCATCTGACCCGTGGCATCAAGAGTGGTAGAGCCGGAATTGATTAAGTGGATAATCCCGTTTTGAGCGGTCCCGGTCAGGGTTTTTCCTGTCACGCGTTTTACCGCTTCGGGGCTCCAATAAGTTCTTACATCGGAAAATATTTGTGCTGTATTCGAGAGCAGATGACCAAACATCATTGGCACTGCGTTCAGGCTATCATTTTCGGTGGCCACAACAAAAGCTTCGCGTATTCCATTCCAGTCGAAGGAGGAGTTAAGAATGGCTTCTGCAAAATCACCGTTGGGCATAAAATCGGTCCATTGACGCTGACCCTGGAACCCGGAAGCAAGAGCATTTTTCCCATGCGACTCTTCACCAAATCCGGCTTCTTTAAGTTTGGGGTTTCCAATCATTAAGTCCCGCATAATGAGAGCCATTTTCACAGATGTTTCCCACTCATACTCTTTACGTTTCTGCTCGGCTTTATTCTTCTCTTTATTCACATCCTTACCTTCGGGGCAGTTTTGACGGGTCCAGGCAAGGGCTTTTTTAAACTCTTCCTGATCGTAAATGCCCTCATTCATCCGGCGGATTAATTCGGACATATCCACCGATTCGTTCCGCATCCCCAAATAATCGTTAAAGAAATTCGTATCCACGATAGAACCTGCAATTCCCATAGAGGTAGAGCCCATCGAGAGATACGACTTACCTTTCATTTGGGCCACTGCCAGGCCTGATTTCACAAAGCGCAAAATTTTCTCCTGTACATCTTCAGGAATCGTCATATCATCAGAATCCTGTACATCATGGCCATAGATTCCAAATGCATTCAACCCTTTTTGAGCATATCCGGCCAATGCAGCTGCCAGATAGACGGCACCCGGCCGCTCGGTTCCATTGAACCCCCAAACAGCTTTGGGTGTTAACGGGTCGCTATCCATCACTTCAGTGCCATAGCACCAGCAAGGCGTTACCGTTAAAGATACCCCCACCCCTTCGCTCTGAAATTTGTCGGCACACAAGGCTGCTTCGGCCACGCCACCAATGGTGGTATCGGCAATAACACAGCTCACCTTTTCCCCACTGGGGAAACGAAGGTTCTCTTCAATAAATGCAGCGGCGGTCTTAGCCAAATTCATCACCTGATCTTCGAGTGATTCGCGTACACCGCGTTCACGCCCGTCAATCACCGGACGAATACCTACTTTAGGCAGGCGACCAATTAATCTGTTGCTCATAGTTGTGAATGTTTAAAGTAAATATTCAGTAATGGGACATTAGAAGTCAGAGGATAGAAGCTGGAAGCTGGAAATCGAAAAACGATGACAGAAACGCTGTTTCAACTTTTGGTTCCGTTAATCCCTGATCCTTCTATAATCCTAAATCCTTTTTTGCTTTTTAATTATGTGTTCATCTTCTTGCTTTCAGCTACTTCCTGCCATACTCTTTTGCCTGAGCCGAAGGATAGATAACTGTTGGCGAATAATCCACCGCCTTTTGGGCTTCTTCAATGGAGCTGAAAACCCCGGTGCCTTTGAACGTAAAAAGAGCGGCCCCTAAAACAGTCGTCTCCTTTTGATTAATGGTTTTAACCGGAATACCACAGATGTCGGCACGAAGCTGATTCCAAAGCTTATTTTTAGATCCGCCACCAACACAAAGTATCGAAGAAGCTTTAAATTTTCCTGCTGTTTCAATGGCCTCCAGAGCTTCTTTAAGCTTAAATGAAAGCGCCTCCAGGCCTGCCCGGTAAATATGGCCACGGGTGGTATGCATGGTCAGCCCACTGATACTGCCTTCAGATTGGGACTTGTGCACCGGATAAAAATCCGGATTGACCACCACCCCATTGCAGCCCGGCTCAATGTTCTCAGCCTCCGCTATCATGGCCGCATAACAGGCGTCTCCCGACAGATCTGCATAAAAATGTTTCTTCAGCCATTCGAGAGCACCTGAACCAATATAATTCAGGCCAATGTTGTATATACCCGGCATCGCATCCAATTCGGTGGTGATGCCCAGTTCCATCTCTCTTTGGGTAGAGGTAAATTGCTTACTGCGGGTCATAAGAATTTCCCATGTACCGGAGCTCAAAACAGGCTGATTAAGATCCGCTCCGGATCCCATGAGGGCAAATTGGGTGTCGTGTCCGGCCAAACAAACCGGCACTCCTTGCGGCAGACCAGTCTGTGAAGAAGCCTCAGCAGTAATGGTTCCAACCACCTCTCCTGCTTCACCTACCCGGGAAAACAGTTTGGAGGGAACCCCAATGGCCCCAAGCACTTTTTCGGAAAAATGGCGGGAAGCCGGGTTGGCCATCATGGAAGTCCCCACCATAGTCGCATCATTCAACCGCTGGTTGGTGAGCTTATAGTTGAACAACGAAGGCACAAACAAGAAATCGGTCGCCTGGTCCAACACATCGGGCCGGTGCTTCTTAAACCAGATGAATTTATTAATGGTATTAAAAGCATAGGGATAAACACCTGTATGCCCATAGAGCTCCTCCAGGGGCATATATTCATCAATATGACTCATTATGGGGGTCGTACGGTCACATTGCCACGAAACAACCGGGTAGAGAAAATGGCCCTCCTTATCCAGAAATGTTCCGTCTACCCCAAAAGTGGTGGTAGAAACACCGGCAATCCGGCTGGTGTCGATTTGGGAGGTAACCGCCCGCGATGCTTTACACAGTTTTCCCCAAATGGCCTCAATATCCCAGATCTTCCCCCCGGGTAAATGAGGATCGTCGCTCACCTGGTTGGGATAGGCCTGCGAAGCTTCAATATGTCCGCTGCTGTTGATGGCCATCACCCTAACATTGGTGGCCCCACAATCAAATATAATGGCTAGCTTGGTCATTAATATCTTAAATATTAGTGAATGGTTTATGGTGTTGTTTGCGCATACTTATAAGACCCAGTATTTAAAAAATAAAATTACATCAAGGGGAAGGTGCATACAATGTTTAAAAATGCTATATTTATATCTAATTTAAACATTCCTTCAAATGCGCTATTTCAGCACCCGGGAAAGGGGAGACCCCTCAGAAGTTCAGCAGACATTTACATCCATGCATATTAAGCTATGGTGTTGTCGGTATTGGCAGCTTCAAACATGGAATTGTACGGAGATGGCTTTCCCCTATTGGCGCATTTACTGGAACAAAAACAAGGGTGGCGTAATAGGCTATCATCACACCGAATATGCCATGAAGACCGACCATCTCTACATTATTCCTCCCAACACCCCGTTCTATTCCTATATCTTTGACAAGAAAAGAAGCTCTAACGGCATCGAAGTCTCGGGCAGAAGAATCGTCAAAGGGGAAGAGGAATCGGTCATCGCCCGGAAGGCATTGCTTCATCTTTTTATCCATTTCAACCTTGGCGTGCCCTTCGACCAGGTGGAACCCAATATCTATCCGGTGGAATTGAGCCCGTTTCAAATCAACAAGCTGGAATGGCTCACCCAACAGCTGAAGTTAGAACCGGCCCGTTTCACGATCCCCGTGAGCCTGCATTTGCAGGCCTTGATATTCGATTACCTGGGTAATCTTAAAAATGAGTTATGGAATACCACCCGAATTGATCATCGAATTCTCGATGCCATCAAACACATCGATAAAAATAAAGACCAAAGCCCGACCAACGCAGAGCTGGCCCTCTCGGCAAATATGGCCATCAACTCCTTTGCCCGCTTATTTAAAAAAGAAATGGGGGTTACCACCCAGCATTTTATTAAAGAACGCAAAATAAACAATGCCTGCGCCTTGCTCGATCACACCGAACTCTCTATCGAGGAAGTGGCCCAAAAAACAGGATTTGCCGATCGTTACCATTTTTCCCGTATCTTTAAATATATTAAAGGCGTTTCACCCGGCCGGTATCGCAAAGGATAAGTCACTTGTCCGCAACAAATACAATAGATATTCAATAGAAAACACCGAAATAACCAGGCACTTACCCATGACATCAGCTAAAACAAAGGACAGATCTCAAAAATATGCACTGATAACAGGAGCCAGTCGCGGGTTTGGCAAGTATCTGGCGCTGGAATTGGCCAAAAGAAAAATCAATACCATTCTGGTATCTCTTCCCGACAAAGAACTCTTAGGAGTAAGAACCCAATGCCAAAGCTATGGGGTCGATTGCTTGTGTTACGAAACCGACCTCACACAAAAAGAGAATATCTTATCTCTGACGCAATGGGTCAACCAACACTTTAACATCAGTATTCTAATCAATAACGCAGGATTGGGGGTAACCAACCACTTTTCGGAAAGTGACCTCAACCACATCAACGACCTGATTCATTTGAATATTGTTGCCACCACTTTAATCACCCACCAACTTCTTTCGAATCTGCTGAAACAGGATGATGCTTATATCCTTAATGTCTCAAGCATGGCCTCATTTAGCCCCATCGGATACAAAACGGTTTATTCGGCTTCCAAAAGCTATATTCAGCACTTCTCGCAGGGATTACACGAGGAGCTCAGAAGAACAAAGGTTTTTGTTAGTGCCGTACATCCAGGGCCTATGAAAACAAATGCCAGCGTAACCAAACGGATTTTACACCAGGGCCTGATCGGGAAGATCGGATTGTTGTCCCCCCAAAAAGCAGCCGAGATTACTATTCGCCGATTGTTTAAAAGGAAAAAGCTCATTCTGTTGGGGCAAAGAAATTATTTGGTCTGGCTACTTTTAACCGTTGTTCCGTTAAAGATTAGACTCCCATTGATGTCCAGGTTTGCCCGAAGAGAAATAAATATTTAGATGATGCCCACAGTATTAGTAACCGGAGCCAATGGTCTGCTGGCCACCCATGTAATCATGGAGTTACTCGCACAGGGCTACCAGGTAAAGGGCCTTTTAAGGGACAAACAAAAATTTCAATTGGGAGAGCACCCACACCTCATGTTGATTCAGGGCGATTTCACACACACCCCTACCATCAGTGAGGCGGTCCGGAATTGTGATTTTGTGATACATGCAGCTGCACTCACCAATCAAGACCTTATAAATTATGCCCCTTACCAAAGAGTGAATGTGGAGGCGGTAAAGGAATTGATGAAGGCCTCGATAAGGGCAGGGGTCAAAAAAGTGGTGCATGTAAGTTCGGCCAATGCCTTTGGCTATGGAACCAAAGAGCACCCGGGGAATGAAACCCGGGGGATCAGAAAACCTTTTTCGAAGTCCTTGTATGCATACAGCAAATGGGAAGGCCAACAGGAGGTCCTTTCCTTTAAGAACCAAATGGAGGTCACCGTTGTCAACCCCACCTTCATGCTGGGCGCCTATGATGCCAAACCCGGTTCGGGCAGAATACTCCTGATGGGCTTTCCCAAAAAGATTCTTTTTTATCCCCCGGGGGGCAAAAACTTTGTTGGGGTCCGGGATGTGGCCATCGGCGTGCTCAAAGCTCTGAAGCAAGGCAAAAATGGAGAAGCTTATCTTCTTGCGGGAGAAAACCTCACCTACCTGGAATTTTTCAGGAAACTCTCCCTCATCACCCACCAAAGCCCGCTCTATATCCGGATTCCCAAGGGGTTACTGCTATCAGTGGGCCTGATTGGAAATATACTTAGGACGTTAGGGATGGCCACCCAGCTCTCACTAAACAACATGAAGATACTCTGCATCAATAATTTTTACAGCAACCACAAAGCCTCCGGCGAGCTGGGCCTTCGATTTACGCCAATAGAAAAAGGCATAGGGGAGGGTATTGAATGGTTTATAAAAGAAGGCAGAATAAAGCAGAAGCCATAATTGCCGGGTTTGAATGGCCATCGCACTCCAAGCCACACCTTTACCTGTGCAACCCCGCAAATAGAAGACGCACCCGGGTGCGTCTTCTATTATAAATCCAATGCCAGAGGGTCCAATAAACCCTACTTAACCTCTGAATAATCTTCATGTATAGCCTTGTCCAGCACATCCCAGTGGGCAGGCGTCATCCGCCCAGGGGTAAAGAGGCAAATCCCTGCAGCACCGTTCAATATCGATTCGCGGACCGCATCGGTTAGCTCTTCGGGTATCAATCCGTGATTCTCCGGATCCTTTTCACCAGCCTTTGCTTCCGGGTTGGGACAGATAAAAAGACCACTGTACAATGGCTTGCTATCATTTAAGGCCGCGACCCCTTCTTTGGTCACCTCACCAATCCATTTGGTATCTTCCAGATAGAAGTCGTTATAGTTCATGGGATAAAAGGCATCCAAATTCCATTTGTCCCATTCCTGACGCACCAGTTTCCTGGCTATTGAGTTGGGACCGGGAAAAACGGCTGACGAAATGGTCTTGTTGTTACGGTGTACCATATCTGCCAAACGATTCACCAGGCTGGTAATTAAATCGTAACGGAATTGTTTCCACTCCTCCACCGTAGAGGGATCTTCAACCTCTCGGATGTTGATGCCGGTTTGAGCCTGAAAATCGCTCACACACTTATCACAATAACAATAATCGTACTGAGGATACTCCCGATCCATTACCAACCCGTACTTATCCCACAACCCGGGTGCAAGAATCACATCCGGAAAACGAATGTAGTCGAGGTGTATGCCATCCACCTCGGGAACCTGTGCTACAGACTCATAGAGCGAATCCAAAAAATTGTATACCCCCTCCCGGTTGGGACACAAGAAAGTGTAATAGCTGGCATAAGCAGGTTTTTCAAGAGCCGACTCACCCAGTCCGTTCACGCCATACCAGTCGGGATCGAGCCTGGTTGAATCTTTTTGAAGCATGGCAGGAATCCAGGCCTCAAATTTCAATCCCGCTTCATGGGCTATTTTACCCACGCGACGGTAGATCTCAGGATCATGGCCACCGTTATACATAAGGGCATCCACGCCTTTGGATTTCAAATCGGCAAAATTAGCCGCTATTTCCTGATCGGTAGCCTCTCCCGGACCGCCCATCCAGGCATGCACAGGGATTTTACTCTCCTTGGGAGCACTACAACTCCACAGCAAAAGCGAAAGGAAAAAGACAAGTAGACGATTCATTTCAGATGGTTTAATTGATTAAAATATAGAAACATATAAATTAATTACACAAGTTACTTCACAAACCCCGTAAAACAAAGCCCAAAAGAGAACAATTCACCCTTAAAACAGGTTGTTAAAAAAAAGTTTCACCGCCATTCAGTTCGATGTTGAGATAGTAACCCTGCAAAAATAGAAAGTCTATTGAATAACTGAGCTATTTTGTGTGCCTGGCAGGAATTAAAAGGCAAAAACAATTCTTAATTAGAATTCCCCGACAAAAAAAATTAAAGCCCCTTGGGTCTCCGCCTGAACACTTGATCAGGGCACGGAAAGGAATCCCAAATCCAGTGCCCCCCACGATGCTGAACTCGACAACAAGTAGCACCTGGAAATAATATTATCACAGTTGGAAATTGTTCCGTAAAAGACAAAAGGCAACTCCTGTTCGGAGTTGCCTTTTACATAAATTAGTTTGCTGACGTGATAAGGTTAACCCTAAGGAAAGTCAGCTATTTCCCTTACGGCACTTATATAAGGTCGATGCTCCGTTTCACAAACCGATTCAACGATTCACCTTTTAGCATATTATTGGAGAGCAATGCCAGATCAATAAGTTGAGATACCAGCTTATTCTTTGAAGCAAAATTAGAAAGAGCTTCTTCCTTTTTGGCTTTCACGCCGGCAATTTTCTTCTCAACATCTTCCAGCTCCTCTTTTTCAGCCTGAGGGATCTCTTCTTCCTTCTTCCCTTCCTTTGCTTTCTCCAGCTCAGTTTTGCGCGATTCGAGACCTTCGATACGACTACGGGCACTAGCCACGCTCTCCCCTACTGCCTCTTCGCACTCTTTAGAGATACGCTTCACCAGTTCATGGTTTCCATTTACTACCAGATTATAGCTATCGGGCAAATCCCCATAAAACATCATGGGGCCGCCGCCATTTTGACTCATCTCTTTCATCCGGCGCATAAACTCCTGCTGGGTAATCATCACCGGATTATCGGTTGCAGCCAGCGCTTCGAAAGTAACTGTAAAATTAGCCTTTTCGGACTTAGGAACCTGGGAACTGAAAATCACGGTAAGATTATCTTTCTCTGCAGCAGAAAGGTTCAGTTCGTTTTTCTCCTCTTTGGGAATCAACTTTTCGGGCACATCGCTGTCCACCCGCACAAACCGGGCTTTTTCAAATTTCTGCTCCAAATGATTAATAAAATGGGTATCCAGCTGTCCATCCATCACCAGCACATCGTAACCCTTATTGCGGGCCGCTTCGATAAAGGAATACTGAGCATCCACATCGGTGGCATACAAATACACCAGTTGCTTGTCCTTATCCGTTTGATCACCCTGAATAATTTCCTTATACTCATCGAAGGTAAAACACTTACCCTCGGTGTTTTTCAATAGGGAAAATTTCTTTGCCCGGTCGAAGAACTTCTCCTCGGTAAGCATCCCATATTCAATAAAGATCTTCAGATGATCCCACTTTTCCTCAAAGGATTTCCGGTCTTTCTTAAAAATCTCCTCCAAACGGTCGGAGACTTTTTTGGTTATATGACTGGATATCTTTTTCACGTTGGTGTCACTCTGAAGGTAAGAGCGTGACACATTAAGGGGAATATCGGGCGAATCAAGAACCCCATGCAGCAAGGTTAAGAATTCCGGTACAATCCCTTCAACCGAATCGGTGACAAATACCTGATTGCTGTATAACTGAATTTTATTACGCTGCAACTCTATGTTATTCTTAATCTTGGGGAAATAGAGAATTCCTGTAAGATTAAAGGGATAATCCACGTTCAGATGAATGTTGAACAAAGAATCTTCACCCATGGGGTAGAGCTCACGATAAAAATTCTGATAATCTTCATCCTTCAGGTCGGCAGGTGTTTGGGTCCATAGGGGATTGGTCACATTAATGATGTTATCCTCTTCTGTTTCCACCTCTTTTCCATCCTTGTAGTCGGACTTTTTCCCAAAGGCAATTTCGATGGGTAAGAAACGACAATATTTCTTCAGCAGGCCGCTAATCTCATTCTTCTCAAGAAATTTTTTATTCTCATCATCGATGAATAAAACAATGTCGGTTCCCCGTTCTTTTTTATCAGAATCCTCAAGGGTAAATTCCGGACTCCCGTCACAGGACCACTTAATAGCCTTAGCCCCTTCCTGGTAGGAAAGAGTGTTGATCTCCACTTTTTTCGAGACCATAAAGGAAGAGTAGAATCCCAGGCCAAAATGACCAATAATGGCATTGGCATCTTTTTTATACTTCTCTAAAAACTCGTTGGCTCCCGAAAAGGCCACCTGGTTAATATATTTGTCGATCTCTTCGGCCGTCATTCCTACTCCACGGTCAGATATGGTAAGGGTTTTATTTTCGGGATCGAGTGAGATGCGTACCGTTAAATCACCCATTTCCCCTTTAAATTCACCCAAATTTGAAAAGGTTTTTAACTTTTGAGTGGCATCCACCGCATTGGAAACTAACTCGCGAAGAAAAATCTCATGATCGGAATAGAGATATTTTTTGATAATCGGAAAGATATTCTCGGTGCTGACACCAATTTTCCCTTTTTGCATAGCTTAAACAGTTTAAATAATTTAACAAAAACCGGATGAAGTGTTTTCAAAGGATATGCCAAAATCGGGAAGCTGCCAGAACGACAGCGCCAGGGTCTATTCTGTCAGGAACCTTCGTTCCTCCA
>JBFHFS010000025.1:0-77279 GCA_041583495.1 Marinilabiliaceae bacterium
AAAACGCTGCAACCCAATACCAATGCCTCTTGTTATACTCTCTTCCCATTGGAAAAGCGGCTGCAAAGGTAAGGACTTTTTATTCTCCTGCAACTTTATCTTTTAGTTTTATTGAAAAACTTTTCAACCCTCCAGATATCGGTGCAATTCTCAATACCAATGCTTCTTTTTATCCTCTCCTCCCATTGGAAAAGCGGCTGCAAAGATAGAGCTTTGATAACTGCATCCAAATGTTTCGGAAAGGTTTTTGGATTATATTTTTCAAACAACTGATTAGCAGTGTAAAAAAATTTTCCCGAATCAGGAAATTCTAAACCAGAGATTAATATTACGTAATTTTTAATCTCTTGTCAAGGGTTTTTTAATTAATAGGTGAATAATAATGGCGGTTGTTGTATCTTCGCACCAAATACGAACTTTTTTAGCTCACAATGACGGAATTTAAGAACCTGGTAATCATCCCGACCTATAACGAAAAGGAGAATGTTGAAGCTATTATAAAGGCTGTTTTTTCACAATCAGTGCCTTTTGAGGTTTTAATTATCGACGATGGTTCACCAGATGGCACGGCCCAGATTGTAAAAACACTTCAGCCCGACTTTCCTCAAACGCTTCACCTGCTGGAGCGGCCAGGCAAACAGGGACTGGGTACTGCTTATATTGCAGGATTCAAATGGGCACTCAAGAATGGCTACGACTACATCTTTGAGATGGATGCTGACTTTTCACACAACCCTTCCGACCTGGAGCGGTTATACGAAGCCTGCACCCAGCAGGGAGCGGATTTGGCCATCGGATCGAGGTACAAATCGGGTGTGAATGTAGTCAACTGGCCCATGGGAAGGGTTTTGATGTCTTACTTTGCCTCCATCTACGTGCGAACCATCACCGGGATGAAGGTGATGGATACCACCGCCGGATTCAAATGCTTTCACCGCAAGGTTTTGGAAACAATAAATCTGGATAAAATAAAGCTTAAGGGCTATGGTTTTCAAATAGAGATGAAATTTTCGACCTGGAAATACGGTTTCAAGGTCGTTGAAGTACCCATCATTTTCACCGACAGGCGAAAGGGTTCCTCGAAAATGAGCGGCGGAATCTTCAATGAAGCCATGTGGGGGGTAATAAAGATGAAAGTCAGCAGTTTTTTTAAACACTATGAGGTATAGTACCGTTTAGTAACAAAAAACCCGGGCACCATGCAAACACTTATAAAAAATGCCACTATCATTAACGAGGGACGTATTTACGAGGCGAGCCTTCTTGTTAATGACGATAAAATTGAAGAGATCTACCATGGCGACACGCCCCTTCCGGAGGCCAACATCACCATCGACGCTAAGGGAAGTTATCTTATTCCCGGGGTAATCGACGACCAGGTGCATTTCCGGCAACCGGGTCTCACGCATAAGGGCGACATCTATACCGAATCGAAGGCAGCCGTGGCCGGGGGAGTCACCTCCTATATGGAGATGCCCAACACCCAACCTCAAACCATCACCATACAGGCTCTGAAAGAGAAGTTTGAACTGGCAGCACAACACTCACTGGCCAACTACTCCTTTTATATGGGAGCCACCAACGACAACCTCGGGGAGGTGCTAAAAGCCGATCCGGCTACGGTATGTGGGGTTAAGGTATTCATGGGCTCCTCGACAGGCAACATGCTGGTTAACAACAAGGAGACTCTCAAGAACATCTTCCGGGAAGTGCCCATGCTCATCGCTACCCACTGCGAAGATGAGGAGACCATTCGGAGAAACACCGAAAAATACAAGAATCAGTTTGGGGAAACACTCCCCTTCCGATATCATCCCTTTATTCGCAGCGAGGAAGCTTGTTACCGATCCTCTTCTCTGGCCGTTGAACTGGCCTCCAGGTATAATGCCCGGCTTCACATCCTTCACCTCTCTACAGCGCGGGAGCTGACGCTGCTCAGCAACGAATGCCCTCTTAAGCAAAAAAAGATAACGGGCGAGGTTTGTGTCCATCACCTATGGTTTTCGGACAAGGACTATGAGAGGCTTGGGGCACGCATTAAATGGAACCCGGCAATTAAAACCCAACAAGACCGCGATGCTCTTCGGGAGGCGCTCAAGAACGATACCCTCGACGTGCTGGCCACCGACCATGCCCCCCATACTCTGGAGGAAAAAAACAACCCCTATTTCACAGCCCCTTCGGGAGGTCCTCTTGTGCAACACTCATTAATTGCACTCTTTGAGATGAACCAAAAAGACATCTTCTCAAAAAAGCTCATCATAGAAAAGATGTGTCATGCACCCGCCACCATGTTTGGGGTTAAAAAAAGAGGGTTCATCCGAAAAGGCTATTATGCCGATCTGGTTTTGGTAAAACCGGGAGTAAGAGATCTAGTCACCGATGAGAGCGTGCACTACAAATGTCAATGGAGTCCTTTCTCCGGCACCACCTTTTCGCACCGCGTCACCCATACCTGGGTAAACGGTCAACTGGTGTTCGAGAATGGAACGTTTCACGAACATCAAAAAGGCAAAGCCCTCATCTTCGAAAAATCATCCTCTCATACGAACCAGCATTAACCATGAAATTAAACACTGCATTCCGCCCCGGTTGGCATCTGTCGTGGGTTGTTTTTTCCCTGTTACTTTGGCAATGCGGTTTTCAGCCTAAAAAGCCGGTATCGACTGCCAGTGAGCCCCCGTCATCAGGGGCCCTGATAGCCGATACCATCCTTTATCCGGTCACCATCATCAATCCCGACTCTACGGACACCTGGACCGACCAAAGATTGAAGCGACTCAACCGCACCTCTTTTACCAATCAACTATTTGAGGCGCTCTACAACCAAAGCGTAACCGCTTACGATTATTACAATCACCAACCCATTTCCACCCAGGCCATCAGGGAAATGGAAGATTCAGGAGAACTAAACCGGAACGAGATTGCCCAGCTGCAGTTTGAAGAATCCTGGTTTTTTAATGCCGGAGCAGGATGTCTCTCCAAAAAAGTTCATTCCATCCTGCTGGCCATTCCGGTTTTTAACGACCAGGAAGAGATAAAGGGTTATAAAGCTGCTTTTGTCGTGAAACTGAACCCATAATTAACTTGAATTTTTCAAATAGCCCTATAAACGGGTCACATAATGAAGGATATAATCAAGACCACCTACCAGGGATCCTTGTCCTTGCTGACCGATTTCTATGAGATAACCATGGCTTATGGTTTTTGGAAAAATAATCTGGATCGACGAAATGCCACCTACAATCTATTTTTCAGGAAGAATCCCTTCAATGGTGGTTTTACTGTAGCCTGTGGATTGGAGTATGTGGTTTCGTTTCTTCAAAACTTTAACTTTTCGGATTCCGACTTGTCCTATCTTTCCGGCATTAATGGCAACGACGGGCGGCCCATGTTTGAGCCTGAATTCATCAAGTACCTGGGAAACTTGAAGTTCGAATGTGACGTAGAGGCCATTCCCGAAGGAACCATTGTTTTTCCCCACGAACCCCTAATCCGGGTTAAGGGGCCCATTATTCAGTGCCAGTTGATAGAATCGGCCCTTCTGAACTTCATCAATTATCAATCGTTGATCGCCACAAAGTCGGCGCGCATAGCCATAGCGGCAAAGGGCGACCCGGTTATGGAGTTTGGACTCCGCAGGGCCCAGGGTATTGATGGAGCCCTATCGGCCAGCAGGGCCGCCTTTATTGGCGGATGCAATGGCACCTCCAATACGCTGGCGGGGAAGCTGTTTAACATCCCGGTTCTGGGAACTCATGCCCATAGCTGGGTACAGGCATTTGGCAATGAAGAAAAAGCATTTGAAGCCTTCGCCACCACCTTACCCAACAACACCGTTTTATTGGTCGATACCTACAACACCTCCCGTGGAATTGACCATGCCATTACCGTTTCCAAAAAGATGAAAACCCGGGGCATTAAGGTTATGGGCATTCGATTAGACTCGGGCGACCTGGCTTACCTGAGTCAACTGGCCAGAAAAAAGTTAGATGCAGCCGGAATGCAGGACCTAAAAGTCGTTGCCAGCAATGATCTGGACGAATATCTGGTGGCCAGCCTTAAGCAACAGGAGGCTGCCATTGACTCCTGGGGGATTGGGACCAAGCTGGTTACTGCCTATGATCAACCTGCATTGGGGGGCGTTTACAAATTATCGGCCATGGAGCAAGAAAACGGGGAATGGGAAGACCGCATTAAGCTTTCGGAGCAGTCGATAAAAGTAAACATCCCGGGCATTCAGCAGATCAGGCGCTTTTACAAAGATCATAAAATGGTGGGCGACATGATTTACGACGAACGGGACCCCAGTTCCCATCCATCCCGGATGATCGATCCGGCTGACCCCACCCGGACCAAATCTCTGAATCCGGATCAACTGAAGAATGAGAATCTGCTGGTTCCCATCTTTCGAAAGGGAGAGAAGGTCTTTATTACCCAACCCATTATTGAGCTTCAACAACGAACATCTGAACAGCTTCAGTTGTTAGATAAAACCATTAAACGATTTGAGAATCCACACCTCTATCCGGTGGGATTGGAAGAACAGCTCTATAAAAAAAGGCTGGATTTGATTCTAAAACACAAGCAATAAAGTCTGAAAAACAGCATTGTTGACCACGCCCGACCAATTTCAGTTTTGAAGAAGACAGATACTAACCATATCAATATTCCAGGGAATGAAAACATTATTGATTGTAGACGTCCAAAACGATTTTTTACCGGGAGGTGCCTTGCCCGTTTCGGAAGGGGATGAAATCATACCCGTTATCAACACCCTTCAAAAGAAGTTTAACCATATTATTGCTACCAGGGACTGGCATCCAGCCAACCATGTCAGCTTCGCCTCCAACCACGAATCGGGACAAGTTGGAAAGACCATCCTGATAAAAGGTCTCACACAGACCTTATGGCCCGACCATTGTGTTCAGGGAAGTCCCGGGGCCGAACTCTCCCCCATCCTGAATCAGCACCTGATTGACAAAACTTTCTTCAAAGGTGATGACCCTGAAATTGATTCGTACAGCGCCTTTTTCGACAATGGCCGCCTTAAACAAACAGGCCTTCATCAATACCTGAAGAACAAAGGCGTGACCGATATATATGTCACCGGGCTGGCGGCAGATGTCTGTGTCTATTACACCGTGAAAGACGCCCTTTCGCTGGGATACAATACCTGGCTGGTAACCGATGCCACCCGGGGGGTTAATCTTATGCCTGCCGACACCGAAGCCGCCCTAAAAGATATGGCAAAAAGAGGGGCACAGCTCATTTCCTCCCAAAAGCTTTAGAGAGCCTGCAAAGCTCTTCACCTGGCCTGTTATTCTTCTACCCGCAGTACAAAACGGGCCGTATTTCTGCTTATCTGTGAATCGATGATTTCTCTGCCATCGGTCCGCTCACTAATGGCGGCTGAGTTATAATGACGGATGGTCAAGAGTTCAACCCCTGTATTATACTTCAATGAGAATCGCTCCTTCAACACCTCCATTAATTTATAGACTTCATCCCGGCTGTCGACGCAAGCAGAGAAATTAAGGGCTGAACTCTGCATCAGATTTATCTTTATTCTGAAGCGGCTAAAAAGGGCAAATATTTCACTCAAATTATCCTCGGCAATAAATGAAAAATCGCGGGGAGAGAGTGTCATGAAAAGCTGATTCATTTTCATGATAAAGATAGGCACCAATTTTCGGGGGCCTTCCTGCCGGATAGAGGTCCCCGGAAGAGAGGCATCGCAAAACGATTTTACAAACAAAGGTATTTGCTTGTTCTGAAGCGGTTTTAAGGTCTTGGGATGAATCACTTTGGCCCCATAGTAAGAAAGCTCAAGGGCTTCCAGATAGGAGAGGGAATCGAGCTTTACGGTCTGTGAGAAATAGCGGGGATCGGCGTTGAGCACCCCGGGAACATCTTTCCAAATCGAAACCTGGGTGGCATCAAGCGCATAACCAATAATGGCCGCCGTATAATCGGAACCTTCCCTTCCCAGAGTCGTCGTCAAATTACTTAAGGTGCCCCCTAAAAAACCCTGGGTTACATAGATGAGTGTATCCTCAAACGAAAACTGTTCACGCATCAGTCGGCCGGTCATTCCCCAATCCACATTGGCATCGCGGTACAAATCATCTGTTTTTAAAGCCTTACGTACGTCCATCCACCTGTTTTTCACCCCCGCATGATTTAGGTAAGCGCTCACCATCAAGGTGGACAAAAGTTCCCCGAAAGAGACGATTTGGTCGTATTCAAAATCGTAATGGAGCGAAGGGGGTTGCTGTAACCTGGCTTTAAGCTGGAGCAGACACGCCAAAATGGGCTGAGTGGACTCCACCTCATGGGCACCAAACAAATCAGCCATGATCTCCCGATGATAAACTTCAATTTTACCGAGCTGGAGTTCCATATTGGACTGATCTCCATGAAAGTAACTATGAATGAGTTCCTCCAGTGCATTGGTCATTTTCCCCATGGCCGAAACCACCAAAACCACCTGTCCTTCGAAGGAACTGACAATATTCACAAAATTACGGACCCCTTCAGCATCCTTAACCGAGGCCCCGCCAAATTTACATACTTGCATAGTTCTTGATCTATTAATCAGAGAATAATAATGGATAACCCTATTCATTTGGGGCCTTTAGCAACAGCTCATCTAACAATTCTCCCGCCCAGTGAGGGACCATCTCTCCCGTTTTCTGATAATGGTCCAGGGCATGAAGCAATTTTTTATGAACATGCCTTTCCCTGATGGTAAGCAACCTCACCAACACATGATGCGCCCCTTGTCGGATGTCAGGGTCGGCGGCGTGCTCAACCAACTTCCCGAGCAGCGGCACCATTGCGGCCCGCCCAATTTCAATCAACCCCTGAGCGGCGATCCAACGGATATCGTCCTCCTGGTCGCTCAAAAGTAAGAGAAGCATAGGTATTGCCTCTTCAGAGCCCATCACCTTCAATATCTGAGCCGCTTCCCATCTAAGTTGTTGGTGGCCGGACTTCAACATTCTGGAAACCTGGGGCAACACCACCGGCCCCATTTCAATCAATTGCTTCCGCGCGTCCCGCCGGCGCTGGGTGCTTTCACCCACCAGGCCCCGCATTATCACCACTATTTCATCGGCAAATTCCGCCGGATTAAGATCCCCGGGTAACCCATTGACCAGCTTCATCGGCATGATTATTAAGGTTATTCATTACTCCCTTTGAGCTGATAAAACACCCCTCTTGCCTGCCTGACCGCCTCTATTTGGTCGCTGGCTTCGAGCACATCCAGATACTTGTTAATCTCATTCACATGAAGTCCCAGGATATCTTTCAGGTCGTCCAGCGTACAGGGACGGCGCGAGATGGTTTCCAGGATCGCACTTTCCATATCGTTTCTAAAAGCTTTATTTGTTTTGCGCTTAACCGCCGCCGCAATAATCTCGACGTGTTTAAGCCCCCATTGTTTAACAATACGTTCCAGGCTCTCAAGGGTGGCGGCCCGGAGTCCATCGACGGTTCCCGGCCGATCCAGAGTATTGAGTTGAACAGAATCGGGCTGGATCCGGTCGATAACCGATTTGAGTTTCAGCAACTCCTCCTCATCATCATTGAAGGAAGGCAGGATAAATATCTCGAGCCAGATTTTACCGGTAAACTCTTTCCTAAAAGCCACTAACCCCTCTATACAGCTGTTGATGGTGAGATCCCCGGCGGGTCGGTTAATTTTTTTAAAAGCCTCATCGCTTGCGGCATCCAGCGAGGGGAGAACCACATCGGCATTTTTTAATTCCTTTCGCACCTGCTCATCATAAAGCAAGGTTCCATTGGTGAGAACCGCTACCGGAATGCCAGGTTTTTGCTGCTTAATAAAATCGAGGACATCCCCCAGCCGTGAATTTAAAGTAGGCTCTCCCGAACCCGAGAAGGTAATATAATCGGGATCCGGGTTATTCTTAAAATAATGCTCCAACTCCCCCACCACCTTATCGTAGGGGATATACTCCATTCTTTGGGTGGTTAATTTAGTCGTTTTACCCACCTCACAATACACACAGTCGAGGGAGCAGACTTTTTTGGGAACCAGATCAACACCCAAAGACATGCCCAATCGTCGGGAGGGCACAGGACCAAACAGATACTTATACATTTTTTAATCCCATTAAATATTGGCTTCAACAGGAGGTCTATCACTCATTAAGCCCGGACCTTCCAGCCAAACAGTTACAAAACAAACAAAAGCTCTCCCCCTGTCACCAGAGGAAAACCCTTTAGGACCTATCCTTGTCAGGATAAGTAACGGCGGTTAGGGGAAATGACCTAAAATACCCGAATTTACACTTTATTATGTCACATCCACGCAAAAATAAGGAATTGTGTTTTTAAAAAACCTGTTACTTTTGCAGAAAAGAGTTTGGATTATCTCCAGCCATACAAAGGAAACAAAAACAATTGAGTTTCCTGTTTTACCTGCCAGACCTTTAAAAACAAAACGCTTGTGGAACTAAGTACCCTCATTGGTCAATTTGCACGCCATCCGGAACTGCAAACAATTTCTAAATGGATTGAAAAGCCGGAAGGACATCTGCTCATAAACGGATTGTCAGGATCATCAGCGGCCATTACCGGGGCTTCGGCTCCTAAAGACCACAAGCATCTTTTCATCGTTTACGACAAAGAGGAAGCGGCGTATCTGTACCACGATCTGGTCCAACTCACGGGAGAGTCATCGGTATTTTTTCTGCCCTCCACCTACAAGCGTTCGCCCGAGTTTGGGCAACCCGACAGCAACCACATTCTTTTGAGAACAGAGGCGCTGGATCAACTTAAAAAGGAGCAAAACAACTGCCTCATTGTCACTTATACAGAAGCCCTGCTGGAAAAGGTTCCTTCACGCCATAAGATTGATCAACAGTCCATTGTTCTTCGTGTTCAGGAGAAAGTCGATCCGGCCTTTGTGGCAGACTTTTTAAATGAGCTTAATTTTCAGCGATCCGACTTTGTTTACGAACCGGGACAATACTCCATCAGAGGCTCCATTATTGATATTTATTCCTATTCGAACGAAAACCCTTTTCGCATCGACTTTTTTGGGGACGAAGTAGAGAGTATACGGACCTTTGACATTGAGACTCAATTATCCAATTCGCCCCTGGAATCGGTCACCATCCTCCCCGATTTAGCCAATCGTCGCTATTCCGACCAGGAAGACATTCCCATCACCGGATTCCTTGACGCCTCCACCCGGATATGGTTGGATTCACCGCATCGAATCCTCGACAAAGCAGAGGATATTTATAAAAAAATACTCAAAAAAAATCTTCAGGGAGAGGACCTCCAGGAGGGGCAGGAACTTCCCAATCCCGACACGATGGTGGCACCCGGGCTGCTAAAAGAACAATTGGCAGCTCTGCCACAAATCAGATGGGGAAGCCAGGCGCGAAAGAAGGACAGAGACACAGAAGTCACCTTCAAAACGTCACCTCAACCGGTTTTTAAAAAGAATTTCGATCTTCTTGAGCAAGACCTGGAGGATCACCTGGCCAATGGTTATCAAATTTTCATCCTATCAGACAACCCCCGCCAGCTGGAACGGCTTAGTCAAATCTTTAAGGACCGGGGCAAGGATCTCAATTACCAGGAGATTAATCACTCCCTGCACGAAGGCTTCATCGATCACGACCTAAAAATTTGTGTTTATACCGACCACCAGATATTTGATCGTTACCACAAGTTTTCCTTGCGCACCGACAAGGCCCGTGCAGCCCGTCAGTCTCTGTCGATCAAAGAACTCACCCGGCTGAATCCGGGCGACTATGTGGTTCACATCGACCATGGAATAGGCCGTTTTGGTGGATTAATCACCACCGACACCCAGGGACACAAGCAGGAGGTCATAAAATTAATTTACCGGGACAATGATGTCATTCTGGTAAACATTCATTCGCTGCACCGCATCAGTAAGTTCAAAGGCAAGGAGGGAGAGCCCCCAAAGATCAACAAGTTAGGAACGGGTGCCTGGCAAAAGACAAAGGACAAGGCCAAAAAGAAAGTGAAGGACATCGCCCGGGAACTGATTGCCCTTTACGCAGCGAGAAAGGCAGAACCAGGGTTTTCTTTTTCCCCCGACTCATTTCTTCAAAAAGAGTTGGAAGCCTCCTTTATTTTTGAAGACACTCCTGATCAGTACAAATCGACCCAGGCCATTAAAGCCGACATGGAAGATTCCACCCCAATGGACCGTCTGGTGTGCGGAGATGTTGGTTTTGGGAAGACAGAACTGGCCATCAGGGCCGCCTTCAAGGCGGTGACCGATAACAAACAGGTTGCCATTCTGGTGCCAACAACCATCCTGGCCCTCCAGCACTACCACACCTTTAAAGAGCGGCTGAGCGATTTTCCCTGCCGGGTAGAATACATCAGCCGGCTTAAGAAAACAGGCCGCATAAAGGAAATATTAAAAGATCTGAAACAGGGAAAAGTAGACATTATCATTGGCACCCACCGATTGGTGGGTAAAGATGTTGAATTTAAGGATCTTGGACTTCTCATCATCGATGAAGAACAACGTTTTGGGGTGGCAGTAAAAGATAAATTAAAACGATTGAAGGTAAATGTCGATACCCTCACTCTTACCGCCACACCAATTCCCCGCACCCTTCAATTCTCGCTCATGGGGGCCCGCGACCTCTCCATCCTGAATACGGCGCCCCTCAACCGGCATCCGATCATTACCGAGCTGCATGTTTTTAACGAGTCCATCATAAAAGAAGCCATTCTCTATGAGGTGGAACGCAACGGTCAGGTTTTTTTCATCAACAACCGGGTTCAGAACATCTATGAGATAGAACTCCTGCTCAATAGATTGCTCCCCGACATTAGAACCATTGTGGCTCACGGACAAATGGAAGGGAACAAGCTGGAACAGATTATGCTTGATTTTATCGACGGCGCATACGATGTATTGATATCCACCACCATTATTGAATCCGGCCTCGACATCCCCAACGCCAACACCATCATCATTAACAATGCCCATCAGTTTGGCCTCAGTGAGCTGCACCAGCTAAGAGGTCGTGTGGGGCGGTCGAATAAAAAAGCCTTTTGCTACCTGGTGGCGCCCTCATTTTCCTCCCTCACCGAGGAAGCCCGCCGAAGGCTGCACATCATTGAAGAATTTTCGGAGTTGGGAAGCGGCTTTAACATTGCCATGCAGGACCTCGACATCAGAGGAGCCGGGAATATGCTGGGAGCCGAACAAAGTGGTTACATCGCCGACATTGGGTACGAGACCTATCAGCGTATTTTACAGGAGGCCATGCTCGAATTAAGGGAAGATGAATTCCCCGGCCTCTTTAAAGAGGAACCTCAGATGACCACCGAAGGAGCCCAAAAGTATGTCAAGGATGTTCTCATCGAAACCGACGAGGATGTGCGCATCCCGGACGACTACGTCAGTAATATTGCCGAACGAATGGTCTTGTATCGTGAACTGGACAACATTGAAGATCTGGATGCCTTAACGACCTTCGAGACCCATCTTATTGATCGTTTCGGATCCTTACCAGCCCCCACCAAATCGTTACTGGAAATTGTAAAGCTTCGCATGCTTGCCCAAACAATAGGAACAGAAAAACTATTTCTGAAGAATAAAACCGCTCATTTCTATTTCACTGAGGATGCTAAATCGCCCTTTTACAAATCGGATCAGTTTGGCGCCATATTGCAATGGATACAGCAAAACAGCTCGCGGGCGCGCATGCAGCAACGGGGCCACAAGCTCATCCTCACCATTAAAAATATCAAAAGCATTATCAGCCTCAGGGATACCATGGAAGAGATGATAAACCAGAAGGGGCACTAAAGGATCCTTCACATTAGTTCATGGGTAAAGGATAGGACTTTTATCTATTTATTGTAACCTGGGTGAAGGATACTTTCATAAAGATCACTAATAGAAGGCTGCAACATTACAAGCCTCGATGATTTCATCATCCAACGCCCAAAAGGCCCCTTTTACAAAGGATCCCCAAAATGGTTGACCTGGTGGTGCAACTCATCAGGGATAATCCCCATCACAACACGGATAACCCTATTAATCGAGTGGATAGAAACAAAGAATAAATCCCAACACGTCCACGAGAGGGATTCAGGTGTTTGATCACAGACAATCCATAACCTGTTCCAGCTGATTGGCGCGGGATCCTTTTATGAGCACCATAGCGCCGGAGATCTCATTTTTTAAAAGACTCTTTTTGAGCTCGGCAGTATTTGGAAACCAACAAAAACGAGCATCCACCGGGATAAGATTCTCAAACTCCTCTCCCACCAAAAAACAACCCTCAAAGGTCATCTTCATCAAACCCGCCATAAGGGATTGGTGTTCATTCATGTTTGAATTGCCCAACTCTTTCATACCACCCAGGATTAGGTATTTATGGGGATGATCGATGGCCGAGAAATTTTCCAGAGCGACTTTCATGCTTGAAGGATTAGCATTATAGGCATCCACCAATACCTGATTCCGTTGAGTTTGAGTGAACTGCGAACGGTTATTCTGGGGAACATACCCTTCGAAAGCCTGTTTCACCAACGTTTCATCGACACCAAAATAATGACCGATTGAAGCTGCTGCAAGGAAATTATCAAGGTTGTAAAGACCTGTCAGGCGGGTATCTATCTTAAGATCCACCACCCGTGAAGTAGTGAGCTGAAAGGAGAGCAAGGGCGAGGCCTGGGCGCTGGAAGCGCTTACCACTGCGTCTTTTCCCTCCCCATAACCGATGTAGGGATAGTCGCCCACCATTCCTAACAGATTTGAATCACCGGTATTGATAAAAATTTCACCACCGGCCTCCATTAAAAACCGATACAATTCACCTTTGGTTTTCTTCACCCCTTCAAACGAGCCAAACCCTTCAAGATGGGCCATTCCCACATTGGTTATGAGCCCATGGTTTGGGAAGGCAATCTGACACAGATCCCGTATTTCTCCCGGATGATTGGCCCCCATCTCCACCACGGCAACTTCCGTACCCGGAGGTATTGAAAGCAGCGTTAAAGGCACACCAATATGGTTGTTTAGATTTCCTTTGGTAGACCACACCTTGTACTTCTTCGACAAGACCGCTGTCACAAGTTCTTTGGTGGTGGTTTTTCCATTGGTTCCTGTGATGCCAATGACGGGAATCTGAAGCATTTTGCGATGATAACGCGCCAAGGATTGTAAAGCCTGTAACACATCGGGAACCCAAAGACATCCGCTCTTTCCCTTTAGGGTTTTATCGTCAACAACGGCCAGAGAACTCCCCTGCTCCAATGCCTGGGCAACAAACCGGTTTCCATCGAACCGAGGCCCTTTCAAGGCAAAAAAGATACTGCCAGGAACAATATCCCTGGTGTCGGTAGTTACGCTCCCTGATTGGAGGTAGTGCTCGTAAATGAATTGTAGGTCGGACTGCATGTCGGAAAAATAAAAAAAGGGCCGGAAACAATGCCCAGCCCTAATAATTATACCTTAATGTTTTTATCTTACTTGCGGTCTGAAGCAGGAGACCCCACGCGGGTCATTGCGCAACGGAATCCTAAATCATCCCGGGCTTCCTTCTCATCGAGATATCGGCGTGTTCCGGGACTCAACCAATAGGCCCGGTCTCTCCACGACCCACCCTTGTAAACTCTGGTTCTGTCAGAGATTGTACTGCTGAGGGTTCCGGGGCTTGCGGCATACATGTCATCGGTTGAAGCGTTGGAGGAAGACCAGTTTTGGCCAGTAGCGATATTAGTGGAGCTGTCTCCATCCTTATAGTTGCGGTTATCTGAGGTCCGGTAATTGCCACGGTCAAGGATATCCTCGGCAGTTTCGGGCCGGTAACGGATACGCCCAAGGCTATCTTTATCCACCACGTATCTCTCCTCGTCCAGGACTTTTGTTTGGAAAACATTTCCCCGGTAAGGACTAAACTCTTCTACATCTTCAAAGGAAAGAGGCCGGTAAACATCGGCAACCCATTCGTTCACATTCCCGGCCATACAATAAAGACCGAAATCATTGGGATAATACGATTTAACAGGGACGGTAATATCACCACCATCGTTAAGATCTCCGGCCATACCCATATAGTCACCATAGCCTCTCACGAAGTTGGCCATCATTTTACCCCGCTCTTTTTTGTCAGGATTACGTAATGTATGTCCATTCCAGGGATAGATGCGACGGTTGGTCAAACGCTCCTCATATGAGTTTCCAATCAAACCGCTGGCGGCATACTCCCACTCGGCTTCGGTTGGTAGACGATAACGGGGCAACAAAATACCATCATCAGAACGCACGTTCCGGGTATCTTTATTTGGGTCGAGATCCTCCATGGGACGTTTTCCGGCGACCCCTTCATATTGACCAAGAAGATAGGCTTCGGTATCGAAGTTATTTTCGCCCTGCTGATTAACGTCCAACTCCAGAATACCCATATCCACGAGTATTATTTCGTTTACACGGTTGGTCCGCCAGGAACAATAATCATTGGCCTGCAACCAGTTAACACCCACCACAGGGTATTCACTGTAGGCAGGATGCCGAAGATAGTTCTCGACCATAGGCTCATTGTAAGCCAATGGGCGCCTCCACACCAGAGTGTCGGGCAGAGCCTTGCGATACACTTCAGGATAGTCGGAGAAGACTCTGCGAATCCAATACAGATACTCACGGTAATCCACATTGCGCACTTCACACTCATCCATAAAGAAGGAAGGAACCGTAACCCTGCGGGGGATATTATTCCATTCGCGCATGACGTCCTCTTCAACACGGCCCATGATAAAAGTACCACCCTCTATAAAGACGAGGCCGGGACCTGTGCCTTGTTCATAGCCCGACTGATACTCGAACCCGCCGTTTTCGGGGTTGTTATATTCCCATCCGGTAGTTGAAGAAGCGGTTTTACTGCCGCCACCACATGCTGCCAAAATAATCAACCCCAAACCCATAGTAGGGATAAAAAGTCTGGATCTTAATCTCATAACTTATTTTCTTCTAATTCTTGTGCTATTTTCTCGAAACAAATATAAACAATAACCTGTCTTTGACCGAATAATCAACATAAAATTGTGACTTCCCTCTGCTAACAATTCTTTTGGCTGAAGCCCGTTCTCTGTGAGAAGCTTCTAACTTCGTTGCCAACCATATAACGCAACAAGGGCAATATTCATTGTTTTATACTGAAAAAATAGAAAAAGGTTATATCGATAAATACTATTTTTATGTCCAAAGGGGAAAAATAGATAAGATCTTAACCTTTGGACCATCTGTTTTATAATGAAAAGATCTTTTTTCCGTTATTAAATAGGTCTAAAACAAAACCATGGTGCTATTTTTGCATCAAATACTTATAGAATAAGATACTTTATTCCAATGACCATTGACAAGTCAAAAATATTTTTTCTGCTTTTTCTGGGAATAATCGTGACCAACCTCGCCTATTCTTCAGAGAGAGACTCCCTTATATTCCGGCATCGAATTGAATGGCCCAACGACCAGGCAGTCTTTCCGGAGATGCCGTTTGCTGGTTCGGGGTATTGGGAAGACTCTACGGGGCTGTCGATATATCGTTTCAACATCCCGCTTCCGCCCCAATTTAACGAGCGGGACTACCAGATAAAAATCACCGAACGTCAATGGGCCCCCTTCACCGGGACTCTCCCCGACCTGAGGCCATCGGATGTTGATAGACCTGTTACTCAACGAATCACCTATATCCAAAAACAACCTTATCTGGAGGTTGAGTTTATCCCCTTCACCGTCGGCACAGAAAAAAAGAGAAGCTGGAATAAGCTGACCAACCTCACTCTGGCAATAACTTACACACGCGAAGACGACCAATCCGGATCAAAGTTAAAAAACAGTTCTTTAAAATACAGTGCCACCTCACGGCTCTCCTCGGGCAAGTGGATGAAAATTTCGACCACCGAGGCCGGAATTCATAAAATACCCTATTCCAAACTTTCTTCATGGGGCTTTTCAAATCCCTCACAGGTACAAATCTATGGACATGGAGGAGAGATGGTTCCCATGGCCAACAATACAGAAAGACCCGATGACCTGCCTGAAATAGCGCTTTGGCATCACGACAACGCCCTTTATTTTTACTCCTCAGGGATTCATCGATGGAAATGGAATGCCTCAGGAGGGATTTATGAACACCAGAGTCACAAATACTCCCCCCTGGCTTATTACTTTTTGTCGGAGGCATCCACCCCCGTTGAGGTAACAACCAGCCCCGAATCCACGGGCGAAGTCACACACGCAATCACTACCTTTGACTTCCTTTACCTCCACGAAGCCGAGCTCGAAAACCTTTTATTGTCGGGCAACCAATGGTTTGGTGAAAAATTTAATTCCACCACGGGTCTGGAAAAAACTTTTACCCTGGAGGAATCCCTTCTCCTCACCGACAGCCTTGCTAAATTAACCACTCAGGTATTTGGGCGAGCCAATACGACCCATGGTTTCACAGTAACCGCCAACGGTTCTACCTCAAAAAACATCAGTCTGGGAACGGTTTCCTTGAGTGATTACACCGGCTATTATGGCCATTTGGCCAATAGTTTCATGGACTTTATTCCCGGGACCAAAGACCTGAAGATAACCTTTCGATACACCAACCAGTTACAAACAGCCAGCGGATGGCTCGACTATTTCACTATTCAGGCCAAGGGGAAACTGGCACTGAATGGGAACCAATTAATATTTCGAAACCATTTCACGGCAGGCCCCGGTAACTTCTCCGCCTTTTCCATCGAATCGGCCAAAGACAACCTTCAGTTGTGGGACGTCACCTATCCCGACAGCCCCCTTCGACACACCCTTATGCGCGAGGGGACCAGCGTGGTGTTTAAAGATTCGACTCAAACATTAAAGGCCTACGTTATTTTCGATCCCAGCCAGACCTTTCCTTCACCTCAAATGGTTGGTGCCATAGAAAACCAAAACCTGCATGGCACCCCGCAAACGGATATGGTAATTGTTTCCCCCGCCCTTTTTCTGACACAAGCCAACCGACTGGCCGCATTGCACAACAACTACAGTGGCCTCAGCTGCGTGGTGGTTGAGCGGGAACAACTCTACAACGAATTTTCCTGGGGTCATCCCGATCCAGGGGCCATGAGAGGTTTTCTAAAAATGCTTTACGACCGGGCCGGGGAGGAAACCGGCAGCGCCCCTCAGCTGCTGCTCCTTTTCGGAGATGGATCCTATGATAACCGCCATGTTAACAACCCGCTACCAGCCCCTTTGCCCACTTACCAATCCGATAATTCAACCTATCAGACCTCTACTTACGTCTCCGACGACTTTTTTGGAGTGTTAGACGATACCGAAGGCAACGATCTTCCCAACAACCGCCTGGATATTGGTATTGGAAGGCTGCCGGTGAACACCGAAAAACAAGCCATACAGGCGGTCGATAAAATTGAGACCTACCTTTATGATCAATCGCAGGGAAACTGGAAAACCCAGTTGACCTTTGTGGGCGACGATGGCGACTTCAACATTCACGTGCGCGATGCAGATAAACTGGCCACGCAAATTGAGAATATTCAGCCTTCATTCGAGATTAATAAAATATACCTCGACGCTTATAAAGCAACCAATGCATCTACCGGAACAGAGTTCCCGGGCGCACGAACGGCTATTGAACAAGCCATTTCCAAAGGAACCCTGTATTTTAATTACACAGGTCACGGCAGTGAAAACAACCTGGCGCACGAGCAGATCGTAACCATTAGCGATATTACAGGTTGGAGCAATCTCAATAAACTGCCCCTTTTTGTGACCGCCACCTGTGAATTCAGTCGTTTCGACGATCATAGCATAACATCGGCAGGTGAAGAGGTATTTCTCAACCCTAATGGAGGGGCCATTGCCCTGCTTTCTACCACCCGGATTGTCTATTCGAGTTTAAATTATACGCTAAATAGTGCTTTCTGCAACCATATTTTTGAAACCGACAACCAAAACCAACCCCTGAGGTTGGGCGAAATTATGAGACGCACTAAACTCGAATCCGGCTCAAGCATTAACAAGCTAAGCTTTACACTGCTAGGAGACCCGGCCCTGCGGTTAAACTATCCGGTTAACCAGGTCCTTACCCAATCGGTAAACGATCGGCCGGCACAAGAAAGCGACACACTCAAAGCACTCTCTATAAACACCATAAACGGAGTTCTGGCCGACCCTTCAGGTCAAATCATGGAGAACTTTAACGGGGAATTGGATATTGTCGTTTACGACAAAGCCGTTGAGACCCAAACCCTGGGCAACAATGGCTCTGAGCCCTTTGAATACAAGGAATATTCTAACATCCTTTTCAAGGGAGTGTCCACCGTTACCAATGGTCAATTCTCCACCAGCTTTGTCATTCCACAGGACATTCGCTACAACTATGGGCCGGGACGCATCAATTATTATGCAGTTTCGGAAGAGGGAGTAGAGGCCTCGGGTGCTTTCAGCAATTTTATCATCGGGGGAATCGGCAATTCAAATCAACAAGACAGTCAGGGTCCCGACCTGCAGCTCTATCTGAACTATCCTGACTTTAAATCCGGCGGCCAAACAGGCAGCCGCCCCATGCTTTATGCCAATGTCTACGACGAATCGGGCATCAACACTTCCGGCATAGGCATTGGCCATAACATCATCCTGATAATCGATGGGGACACCCAGAATCCTCTGATTCTCAATGATTATTTTTCTTTCACTCCCAACAGTTATCAGCAGGGGATGATTGTCTATCATCTGTCTGAATTGGCCGATGGCATCCATGACCTCACCCTGAAAGTATGGGACACCCACAACAACTCATCTACTTCTTCGCTCTCATTCGAGGTGGCCTCCGGCAGTAACCTTAAACTCAGAGCCTTTAATGTTTATCCCAATCCGGTAACCCAAAGCGGTCAGGTTTATGCCACCTTGAGCAGTGATGAGCCAAACGCCATTTTCGACACCATCATTGATTTCATCGATGCCCGCGGACGCATCACCGGCTCGGCTTCACGTACCCTGATTGCCTCCGGTAACCTGATTGGGCCCTTTACTCTCCCTTTGGAGAATTCGGGATGGCGCCGACCAGAGATCTGTTTTGTACGACTGACCCTTACGAACCAGGCCGGAAAAAAAGCAGTTGTAGTTGAAAAATTATTGCCTGCTCCATAATATTTTTAATCTTTGTGAGTTTATAAACAAAAGTATCCATAATACCCATTAACACAGCGGAGTTTTCCTATTGCGGGGAACCCTTAAACGCAACAACTAAGAATACACCAATGAAAAAGACACCTGTACAATTCTCCATTTTTCTCTTTCTTTTAATAGCGTTCACTCCGGCATTCATGCAGGCCCAGATAACAACTGGTGAGCTCACCGGTCGTGTCAACATCATTAGCACGGCGGTTCCCTTTTTGGATATTGCCCCCGACTCACGGTCAGGCGCCATGGGTAATGCAGGAGTGGCCCTTTCTCCGGATGTAAATTCGCAACACTGGAACCCCGCTAAATATGCCTTCATCGACAAAGAAACAGGCGTGGCCGTATCGTACACCCCGTGGCTTCGCAAGTTGGTAAACGACATTAACCTCTATTACCTCACCGGCTTTAAGCGTCTGGACGACATGCAAACCATCAGCGCCTCGCTGCGTTATTTCACCCTGGGTGACATCACCTTCACCGATGAAAGCGGCGTGGCACAATATACAGGACGCCCCAATGAGTTCGCCTTCGATGCGGCCTACAGCCGGGTATTGTCCGATAACTTTTCGGGTGCAGTGGCCTTCCGCTACATCCGTTCCGACCTCACCTCAGGCTACTCCTCTGATGGAAATTACACCGCCGGCAACTCCTTTGCTGCCGACCTGGCCTTCTATTTCAAAAACGATATCCAGCTGGGAAGACAGGATTCCAAAATATCGGCCGGGATAAACATCTCCAACATAGGGAAAAAGATATCTTACGACAATGGAAATATTGACCAGTTTATTCCAACCAACCTTAGGTTGGGGGCAGCCCTCGAATCGGAGATCGATGCATACAACGCCATCACTTTTGCCATTGACTTAAATAAATTACTGGTTCCCACACCCGATGTCACGGAGGATCAGGATGGTCTATTCCAAAGCGACAATGTTTCGGTTGTAAAAGGAATGTTTCAGTCGTTCAGCGATGCCCCCGGAGGTTTTGAGGAAGAACTCCAGGAGATAAACATCAGCGTGGGTGCCGAATATTGGTACGACAAACAATTTGCGGCCAGAGCCGGCTATTTCTATGAACACGAGAACAAAGGAAACAGAAAATATTTTACAGCAGGAGTTGGCCTCAAGTTCAACATGCTCAGCATTGATGCCTCCTACCTCATCCCGGTAGTTCAAAACAACCCACTGGCCAACACCGTTCGCTTTACCCTTGGAGTAGATTTAGACCAAGTACTCTAAAATCCCTTTAAGAAATCCACAGATGACCCCAAGAATTGGTTTTGGTTACGATGTGCATCAGCTGGCCACAGGGTACTCCCTGTGGATAGGTGGAATTGAAGTACCCTTCGAAAAAGGATCGGTGGGGCACTCCGATGGCGATGTTCTGATACATGCCATTTGCGATGCTCTTCTGGGAGCCCTCAACCTAAGGGATATCGGATTCCACTTCCCGGATACCGACCCCGACCTGAAAGGGATCGACAGCAAAGTCCTGTTGGCAAGAACCATGGAAATCATTCGCAAAAAGGGTTATGAAATTGGCAATCTGGACACGACCATCTGCCTCGAAAAGCCCAAAATAAATCCTCTTATTCCGAAAATGCAGCAAACTCTGGCTCAAGTGATGAGGGCGGATGCCTCCCAGATATCCATTAAAGCCACGACCACCGAAAAAATGGGTTTTGTCGGTGAAGGCAAGGGCATATCGGCCTATGCCGTTGTGTTGGTTGAAAAAATTTAAATTCAGGAAACGGAAGAATTATCCGGGGTTGAGAAATCACCTGGACATTCCTCCCTCCCGGGCAAAAAAAACATACAACAAAAATGCAGACCATCACATCCATGTCTCATTTCCAGCAGATTGAGACACAATATCCCGCCGTTCTTTTTTATTTTTCGCATGAACAATGTTCGGTATGCAAGGTATTAAAGCCCAAGATAAAAGAGTTATTGGAGAATCAGTTTCCTCAAATGCCCATGTTCTATTGTGACACCGTTGGGCAACCCGAGGTGGCTGCCCAAAACCGCATTTTTGCGGTTCCTACCCTGCTGGTTTTTTTCGAAGGAAAGGAAACCCTTCGTTTTAGCCGCAATATTGGAGTTGGAGAATTGGAGCAGGCTATCAGCCGCCCCTACTCCATGTTGTTTTAGAAAAGGCGTTCCATCAGCCGGTCATCGGCTACCACCGGAAGGGTTACCCTTAGTCGGGGTTCTTTTTCCATCGCTCTTTTTATGGCAAAGAGGGCCCCTTCGTTGCGCGCCCAACTGCGGCGTGAGATGCCATTGTTCACGTCCCAGAATAACATGGACTCCAATTTATCCTGTGCTTCCGGGCTACCATCAATCACCAGTCCAAAACCACCGTTAATCACTTCTCCCCAGCCCACGCCTCCACCATTATGAATACTCACCCAGGTAGCGCCCCTGAAAGCATCACCGATCACATTTTGCACCGCCATATCGGCAGTAAATTTTGACCCATCATAAATATTGGAGGTTTCTCTGAAGGGACTGTCGGTACCCGACACATCGTGGTGATCGCGTCCCAACACGATGGGTGCGGTAATAACCCCCTGGCGAATGGCCTTATTAAAGGCCCTTGCAATCCGGGTTCTGCCCTCTGCATCGGCATATAAAATACGGGCCTGGGAGCCCACCACCAGGTTGTTGGCCCCGGCCTCCCGAATCCAATGAAGGTTATCTTCCACCTGCCGACGAATCTCGTCAGGGGCTTCTTCCAGCATCTCCTCCAGCACCTCAGCGGCAATCCTGTCCGTTTCAGCCAGGTCGTCGGGATTATTTCCGGCACAGACCCATCGGAAGGGCCCAAAACCATAATCAAAAAACAGGGGGCCCATAATATCCTGAACATAAGATGGGTATTTAAACCCGCCAGTGGACTTCAGCACGTCAGCGCCGGCGCGGCTGCTCTCAAGAAGAAAAGCATTCCCATAATCGAAGAAGTACATCCCTTGCCGGGTCAATGTATTGATAGCCGCCACCTGTCTGCGCAACGATTCCTGTACCACCTGTTTAAACAGGTCCGGATCTTCGACCATCATATGGTTAGCCGCCTCAAAACTGTAGCCCACAGGGTAATACCCACCTGCCCATGGATTGTGCAACGAGGTTTGATCGGACCCAATTTCCACCTTCACTTTTTCGCGGGCCAGGGCCTCCCATAAGTCAACAACATTCCCCTTATAAGCAATAGAGACCGTTTCTCCCGCCAACCGGGCGCTTTCAATACGCTTCATCACCAGGCTAAGATCCTCCATCACCTCATCTACCCAGCCCTGTTGGTGCCGGATTTCAATGGCCTTTGGGTTCACCTCGGCAATGACACTAATACACCCGGCAATACGGGCAGCCTTTGGCTGAGCACCCGACATGCCGCCCAATCCCGAAGTGACAAAGAGTTTTCCACGACGATCGTTGTCGGCTATCCCCAGGCGTCGCAAGGCATTCATCACGGTGATGGTGGTGCCATGTACGATGCCCTGTGGGCCGATATACATAAAGGAGCCGGCGGTCATCTGCCCATACTGGGATACACCCAGGGCATTAAACCGCTCCCAGTGCTCGGGTTTGGAATAGTTGGGAACCACCATTCCATTGGTCACCACAACGCGAGGAGCATTGGCATGAGAGGGAAAGAGCCCCATCGGATGTCCCGAGTAGAGTACCAGGGTTTGTTCGTTGGTCATCGTGGCCAGATACTGCATGGCTAGCAGATACTGAGCCCAGTTTTGAAATACGGCCCCATTCCCCCCGTAAGTAATGAGCTCGTGTGGGTGTTGTGCAACGGCAGGATCCAAATTATTGCAGATCATGAGCATGATCGCCGCTGCTTGCTTCGAACGGTGAGGAAAAGCATCGAGAGGTCGGGCACGCATCTCATAGGCAGGTCTAAAACGATACATGTAAATCCGGCCATAGGTTTCCAGCTCCTTCAGAAACTCGGGGGCCAATACTTCATGAAACCCGGAGGGGAAATAACGCAAGGCATTCTTAAGCGCCAGCTTTTTCTCATCAATGGTCAGTAAATCTTTACGCCTGGGGGCATGATTCACGGAGCCGTCATAGGAACGAGGCAATGGCAACTTGTCGGGAATGCCCTCAAGAATGGCATTTTTAAAACCTGGGTGGGACATAATTTAAGGTTTTAATAATGGGGGAAGTATATAAAACTTCCCCCACATAATATTAACACCCGTGAAGTTACTCAGAAGAACCCACATATCCCATGACAAATTACACTTTGCCCCACCTATTCTTTAACCACTTTCAATAAAGCTTTTTGGCTACCTGCCTCTATCCTGATTACATAAATCCCCTTGGGTCCTGGAACCGTTAATTTCAGTTGATCCTGATTCCTATAGGTAACCCTCTTTATCAACCTGCCTTCCAAATCGAACAGCCCCACTTGGGTTTCAGATGGTCGCTCACCCAGTTTCACCGTTATTTCCCCTTGCGTTGGATTGGGTGAAACAGTAATTGCCTGCTCAAAGGTATTCTCTAAAAGCCCCACGGTAGTCACCGTATAACAGACAGAGATATCCCGACAACCATCCTGGAAAACCTCAACGGCAAAACTACCATTTTGAGTGGGTGTAAAGACCGGGTTGGTTTCATCAACAACCGGCAAATTGCCATTGTCACAACTCACCCATTGAAAAGTGGCATTTGCTGCCAAAGCGGTGAGCACTTTTCCCTCCTGAAGAACGGAGGTATCCACCGTTTTCACCGTCAGGGTTAAGTTAACCGTGCTGTCGCAACCCGTTACCGACTGGAATACTTCGGTATAAAAGCCACTTTCGGAAAGGGTTTGAGTGCCGAAGGTGTAGGGCAACTCCGAAGAGCAGATAGCAACCGTTTCATCTTCATTGAATACCGGATTCACCGTCAGCGTTAGGTTAACCGTGCTGTCGCAACCCGTTACCGACTGGAACACTTCGGTATAAAAGCCACTTTCGGAAAGGGTTTGTGTGCCGAAGGTGTAGGGCAATTCCGAAGAGCAGATAACAACCGTTTCATCTTCATTGAATACCGGATTCACCGTCAGTATCAGGACCACGGTACTGTCGCGACCATCGTCCATGGTGAATATCTCTTTATACTCGCCAGCTGCAGCGAGCGACTGTGCACCAAAATCATACATATCTCCCTCACAGATGGAGACCTCAACGGTATCCAATATTTCCAACGCGGCCGTCACCACCCAATCCCTGGTTAACACCCCATCACTCAGCCGGTAGGCCACCGGGCTGCTAAAATCATTAACGGTAACCTCCGATGTTTGGGGTATTTCGCCAACCTGGATATCTGTTACATCGGAAGTGGCAGCAAAGGAAGCCACCAAAGTTTCCAGATCGGTACCGCTTTTAAGCGTTAGCTGAACAGTGCCGGACACTCCGTTAATATCAGCGGGGGCGGCTTGTTCATCAAATTCGAACCGTGTCAGGGAAAGAGGGGTCGCCACTTCACGTATCTTAATCATCCCATCCCCGCTATCGGTATAGACGGCATAAAATACACTACCCGCCTCAACCGCAGAAACGACAGCATTTTTTACCTCCACATTTTCATATATATGCCCCAATTCATTATACTCCGTAAACAAATTGGCACTGTTTTTCCCTCCTACAGCCTCATTGGTACCATTGGCGCACATCGAGCTGACCGAGGAAGCAGAGACATCCCGCGTATTGGTAAAGCTAACCACCGAATTGCTGGCTGTTAATTCTGAAACTTTGAACGTGCTTTCCTTATACAATGCCAAAACAGAAGTCCCATCAAATTCCAAATCGTATATTCCAAAAATATTAGAGGATGAGGCAGAGGTACCGCCATTGCCCAGATTTGACTTCACCACCACCGAATATTGCTTGTAATTTCCACCCATCCAGGTTTGATATTGGTATACCAGAGACAGGATATAATAATCCCCATTATCGGTTACTGCGATAAAGGATCCATGTTCAAAATATTCAGCATATCGGTCGGCGCCTCCGTAGTACTCTAAATACCCGTTATATATTAAGGTTATCGCAAAACTCCCGGTCGAATTCTCCGCTAACATAATGTCCTGACGGTCAGTGTAATTACCCACATTCCCCTTGGAATCGGTATAGGTAATGTAGGCAACCCCTGAATTGGTCACGTCAATATCCGGCCTTGAGCAAGTCCCGGCATTGAGGGATTCAATATATTCCACGGTGCTCCAGCCACTCTCAGTGCGCTTGAGATAAGCAATTTTGCCACCCGACGAAAAAACCACATGTGGATTTCCGGCATTATCCATGGCCATCCGGCCTTCGGTTCCCTCGCCAAGCAAGACTTCAACGTCCCATTCGCCGGAGGAACTCAGCCGGTTATAAAAGACTTCTCCATTTCTGGAATAAATCACATCGATGAAACTGGTCCCTGCGGCAGCATGCAACAAATCACCACTGACCACCATCCCGGTGGCAGGCGATGAAAATGTTTTTCCGTTTAAAACCCACGGAAACAAAATCAAAAACAGAAGACCCAGAATTCCAGTTAAATTTTTTTCGTAAATCTTACTCATAGCTAAATGTTTTTTTTTGGATTTATTAACTCAAATATACATCCCACTCCATTTTTGAAGATTTAAATCGTAAATTTATCGCATCAATCTGTACATTTTTTCACATAGTCGCATAAATCAGCGGGATGCGGATAAGGGAAATCATGTTGCTCCAGGTCCGATTTGCAAGGATTGCGCCGATAGTTGCACTGGCCTCTAACGCCTATTTTCCAGGAAATAGAGGGGCTGATGCTGAATCCGATTTTTATCGGCGGGACACCGGGTGTTAAAATGACAGCTATTTTGGTATGAAACAGCCATTTTTTTGCGAAGAGACAAAACTTGCCCGAATTCACGAAGACACACTTAAATGTTTTTATTGGGAGTTCCTCCCCATCGGATTAAGAGGCAACAGAGAAAAAAATGACATTCGGATAAAATGATAATAGAATCAATTTTTGTATTGACTCCGATTTATGTGGCTTTATTTTGGGCCATCGTTTTCCTGACCGGCCGGTATCAAGCCAATAAGCCGCGATATATCCTGGGGATTTTCATGGCGGTTGTAGCCATGGTTTATACTACTCATGCTGTTTTTTTTCAGGACTTAAAAGAGCTTTACCTTAAACTGGACAGTCTATATCTGTTTTCGGGTCTTTCGGTTTACCCTCTCTATTATATTTATGTACGCCTGCTCACTTGCGACCCTGAATTGAGAAGGGTTCATCTCCTTCACTTTCTTCCGGCAATATTATTAGGAACCGGTTTGTTTATTACAGAAATACTTTCGGATGAAACAGACAAAATGTTCTATTACCAACGGGTATTAATTGATTATCAATGGCCGGGATCGGAGACCCCCATTTTGGCAAGGACCTTATCAGCAATATATTTTTCAAGCAGGGTGGTATTTGGCCTTCAGGCGTTGGTGTATCTCATTCTGGGTTACCAACTGACCAGAAAATACGATCAACGTATTGCCAACTTCTACTCCAATCTGGAGGGACGGGAACTGGTATGGATTAAGTTGTTAACGGTAACTTTTCTAATTACTACAATTGTAAGCACGGTAGCCAATATTCTCGGGCGGGGAACATTCCTGGAGAACAAATGGTTATTGGCCCTTCCCTCGATGGCATTTAGCAGCTTATTCTTCATCATTGGACTGCAAGGCAGCAAGCAGAATTTCACGGTTAAAGCCCTGGAAGAAGACGAAGAGAAAGAGATTGACCAACCAGTTACCAGAAAAAGCAGGAGCCAACTGCGAAACGAGAAGCTGAAAAGAGAGCTGATAAAATTGCTTGAGGAGGAAAAAATATATTTAAATCCCGAACTTAAAATAACAGAGTTGTGCCGGCTTCTCAACACCAATCGGACCTATTTGTCAGTCTTCATCAATCAGGAGTTTAAACTAAGTTTCAACGATTTAATCAATCGTCACCGGGTTAAACACGCCGTTTTGCTGCTTAAAACCGACACAAACGATCACTTTTCACTTTACGACATTGCGGTAGCCTCGGGTTTTGGTTCTGTAAGCTCCTTCAGCCGGGTCTTTAAGAACAATACAGGAGTCACGGTAAGTCACTATAAGAAAAACGGTTCGCCTCTATCTTTTAGTGGCGTATAAACGCCACCAGGGGGTGCCTGGTGAAGCATGATGCTCGTAGTGGTACCCAAAAAAGTAGCAACTGAAGAAGGCCCACACATGATTTCTCTTTTGGGTGCGGGAACGGTAGGGCATCATTTCCCGGGCATGCGGCTGACGATGCGGCGCATATACGCCAAAATAAAACATCTGAAAAGTCGACAAAAAAGCAGGCACAATCCAGAGGGTGACAAGCTGAATCTCTGTAAACCAGACCAGCAATACATTGAACAGCACTGCCATAATCACCAACTGCCAAAAAGTAATGTAGCGCCACATGAAGGTGAAATACCACACGAAAAAATTCTGCGACCGGGCGCAATAATCGGGATCTTCCGGAGTTCCGGGCATTTGATGATGTTTATTATGATTGATCCTGAGCTTTTGAAACGACAATCCGGCATAGAAAAAGGTGGCAACGGTGCCTACCGTTTGGTTAATGGTTTTATGTCCGGGCCAAATGGTTCCATGCATGCCGTCGTGACCGGTAATGAACAAACCGGTAAACAGGTGCGCCTGAATAATGACGTGGAGAAACATCCAGGGATTGGAGCGTGAAACCTCTACAAAAAAAAGGCTGTACATCAGATGGGCCAGCCATAAGATTATTACAGCAAGTGCCATATAAAGGCCCTTATTGCCTTGATGAAAGGTTTTTTTCATTCTACTTCTCTTTTACCGGAACTCCACAGACAAACATCTGGAAATCATTCCAATATAGCAAATATTGTTTTATCCCTAAATCTCTGACCAAACCCTTCCCATTTTTTTTCTTTGACAGAAAAGAACGGTTCATTGACCACCCTATCACAAAAGGCCTCCCGATGCCACCAAAACAAACAGGCTGATAGTAAAAGAAATAAAACAGGCTGAACGGTTAAAATCCTTTCCAGCAACAAAGGTTTTCACCCCCAAAAAAGGATCAGGGCAGGTTCCGGCCATCTTCGATAACAGATTCATGGAGTATGGATAAAAGCCCATCAATTAAAACAATTTTAATGTTTTGCCGTAGAAACAACAATCAGACAAAAAAAACAGATAAAATATGAACAAATTTTCTACAATAATATTTCAAGTTGGGCTGGTCGCCCTGGTTTTAACGGCCTGTTCAACAGGTAAGAATGCCTTAAAAAGCGGGGACTATTATAGCGCTACCATTCAGGCAATTGAGCGTCTTCGTTCCAATCCTGACTCAAAAAACGCAAAATTGACTTTAGAGAGGAGCTATCCCTATGCTCTGGATTTCTATCAAAATAAGATTGATGCCGCCTTATTAATGCAAGACCCTCTCAAATTCAGTAAAATTGTTGATTACTACTCCCTGTTGAACCGCCTGGCCGATGAAATTGACCGTTGTCCGGCGGCCAAGAACATTATTTCATCACCCAATCGATATTACACTCAAATTGCAAATGCCAAAAAACAAGGTGCAGAAGAGCGTTATCAATTAGGCAATGCAGCCTTAAAAATTGGCACACGTCAGGCTGCCAAAGAGGCCTATTATCATTTTGTAGAATGCAATAAATTTGAAAGTGGATATAAAGATGTAACCGATCTTCTTTTTCAGTCAAAATACGAGGCCACCCTCAATGTGCTCTTAGAACAAATCCCGGTGACCGGCTATGTGAATGAAATAAGCTCTGAGTTTTTCTACAATCAAGTAATGGAATACCTCAAAAAAACACATACTACCGAGTTTGTTCGTTTCATGAATCCTCAGGAACTGGCAACAGAAAAAGCTCAACCCGATCAATACCTAAGGATGAAATTTGAAGAATTCCAAATGGGACAGGTCTACGATAAGGAAACAACGACAGATGTGACACGCGACAGTGTTGTGGTAGGGCAGGTTACACTTGAGGATGGCACAAAGCTGGATGCCTACAATACGGTTAAAGCCAAGCTAAAAACCAACCGACGTGAATTAAAATCTCTTGGTGTTCTGGATGTCATCCTGGTAGACACCTACAACAACCAGGTGATTGCTCAACGAAAATTCCCCGCCGAATACACGTGGTTCACCGAATGGGCCAGCTATTCAGGCGACGAAAGAGCCCTGTCCAGTGAGCAGAAGGCGATTACCTTACTCCAACCGGTTCCTCCTCCGGCTCCACAAGCTCTTTTCATCGATTTAACGAGGCCTATATTCAATCAGGTCACACCCTTTTTAGCAAATTACTTTGTTCGCCAATAAGTAAGTCAGGCGCTGGTAGTTTCATGCTCTATCTCCCGGGTTGCAGTGTTCCAATATGATGCAGGGAACACTGCCCATCCAGAGAGGTCTCAAGACATTTAACCCTTCCCGGTGCCCGGGGTTGAAATCACCCTCCCATTGTGCAGTGACTGCCCTGGGAGAACCCGCTTGCCATAGCTGAGCACCTGGGGTAACCCGATGAAGGGACCAGCGTCTGTTCATGAGCTCCTTATCAAAACCACGAATTATAATTGCTTCAAACCTTTTTTCTTTTGAGCCTGGATCAACTCGATAAAAGCCACCATATTTGGCACTGGAGTATCACCCTCGGTGGCGTGAGCCGGAGCAAAGATATAACCACCATCTTTCCCTGCTTCAAGCAAAGCAGCAGTTTCTCTCTTCACGTCCTCAACGGTACCGTAAGGCAAAGTTCTCTGGGTTGACAGGCCACCGTGGAAGGCCACTTTTCCCCTGAAGGTTTTCAGTAGGTCAAATACATCTAAAGACTCTGGCTGAAAGGGATTGATACAGTTCACCCCTGCTTCAATGAGTTCAGGGATAATCTCAGCAATGTCACCACAAGAATGGATTAATTGATATTTCCCTAATTGGTGGGTATTATCGTACATACGTTTCACTTCAGGGTAGATGAATTCCAACCACATCTCTTTTCCCATTAGCAGACCTTTTTGTGCCCCCCAATCATCTCCGTAATAGATCGCATCAATGTCGAATTTAGCGGCATTTTTGGCCACTGCGATGTTGAAGTCGGCGATCTTATGCAGTAGCTCCTTGTAAAAGTCAGGGTACATCATGAAGTCCATGAAGACATTTTCCATCCCACGAAGGGTCCAGGAACGCTCAAACAAACTAAAACCAATGCTATAAATGATGAACTTATCAGGGTTAGCTTTAATTTTCTCTTCCATGCCTTCAAACAACACAGGGTCGTTAGGATCTGGAAATTCATAATGCTCCATTGTAGGCTCAGGGATAAGTGACCCTTCTACATTACCAATATCTTTTTCAAGTCGCATGTCCCATATAACGCCAAAGTTATCGACCTTATGGTCATTTCCTATGTCGCGTTTGAAACCACTGGAAGCGCCCAGTTTCAGGAAATGGTTATCTAAAATCACTTCAACATCCACATCTCCGTAATATGATCTCAACTTCTCCAGGGCTTCAATCGTGAATTTACAATCCCAGGGCACATAAGGCGGCTTCTTACCGTCTAAAACCATTTTTACGACTTCTTTCTTGGTCATTTTTTGATGAATTATTGATCAAAATATTTATCTGAAATTCAGCAAGCACATTAACACGCTTATTATCTAAACTTAAAGACAACAGTACTATCCTGAGGAATTTAATAAGGTGTGCAAATAAATGACATCTCAAATCCAAAGTCAATAAGTCTACTTTCAAATTAATAGAGTCTGTTTACGATAGTGCTTCGATATGGGTTCCTACGGCAGTACCCACGCCATATATCTTACAGTCGATACCTGTTAATGATTTATATTTATCAAAAACCCCTTGTTTGAATTCTTCCAGTTTATCTTTGTAAACAAGAGCCACCATACAACCCCCAAATCCAGCACCGGCTTGTCTTGCAGCGGCTACACCGGGGGCCGATTTCATAGCCTCGTACATGTGTTCCATATGCTCTACTGAAATCTCAAACAAATCTCTGGCACCAATGAAAGAACGATGCATAATATCTTCCAGTGCAGGAAGGTCACTGTTCGTTAAGGCCTCCTCCAGCTCGTGTGTGCGACCATTTTCTTCAATAATAAATTGAGCACGCTTTTGAGCTTCAGCATTCAATTCGGCTTTATGTTCGTGAAAAAAATCAATACTCACATCGCGTAAAGCCTTGATGTCACTATCGATCCTGGCAAAAACAGCAACTGCTTCCTCACATTTTGCACGGCGGTCATCGTATTCCGATCCATGTAGTTGTCTTGCCTTATTGGTATTACATATAGCCACCATCAATTGGTCCGGCCAGTTAACTTGCGAATGTGTGAGTTCCCGGCAGTCTAATTTGATAACCTTATGGCGTTCTCCAAAAACCACCGAATATTGATCCAGGATGCCACAATTAACACCAACATATACATTCTCAGCCTTTTGGCACAACAAAGCCATTGATCGTTTATCTACATCAAAACCAGAGACCTTTGCCATCAATGCCATTACAGTTGCCTCTAATGCCGCCGAACTGGACAAGCCGGACCCTATAGGTATTCCACTTCCGAAAGTTCCGGAAAAGGCCTTTAAATTATAACCTTCATCAATAAGTACTTTTGCAACAGCACTGATATATTTACCCCAATCATCACCTTCGATTTGTTCCCCGGTAGTGGCATTTATTTTTACTTCAGTCTGTAAATCACACGAATAGAGCGTAATCACTTCCCCCTCTATTGCCGAGAAGGCACATAAAATCTCAAGGTTAATAGGCATAGTAATCACAAAACCATGGTTATAATCGGTATGACTACCCATTAAGTCTACTCTACCCGGAGACGTTGAAATGAATTCAGGACTTGTTTCAAATAACTCTTTGAATTTGCTGACAACTTCACTTTTCATAAGATTAGTAATTAAGATTTGACTATACAAAATCGGATGTTACCCTTTGTTCCAGGTTCGTTCTTTTCATTACAAAAATATCCCTTACACCTGTTGTTTCCTTTCTGATAGTTGATATTTATTTAGCTATATTTGCCCATAGACCCTTAAGTGCAATTAATACTATAGAAAACTCAGATTATTATCGTGAGATTTTATGCTGCCACAAGTAGAAAATATTCAAAAGCCAGAAAATGAATCCTTTTATGTTGGGAAATTTCATGCTAATTGGTTTCAACGGGCCTGGCATTATCATCCTGAATTTGAATTGCTCTTGATAACAAAAGGGCATGGTGTTCGTGTAGTAGGGAATAATCGTTCGGCATTTGAGGAGGATGATTTAGTCCTTGTAGGGGCGAATATTCCTCACGCTTGGTTCTCAGCACCAGAATTTTACAAAGAAGAAAGTACCCTATATTGTGAATCCATATATGTACAGTTTAATCGCGCTATGTTTGGAACTCGATTTGCTAATGTACCTGAAATGCAGTCTATTCAGCGCTTGCTAAATGAGGCAAAATATGGATTAAAGTTCGAGGGGAATAAAAGTAGGATTATCAAGTTATTAAAAAACATCATGGACTCCAGGGGCCTGGATCGGATGTTGAAATTTATTCGCTTATTGTGGCTTTTTGAGAAGGGGGACTACTCGGCAATCCTTGATGAGAATTATTTTGCCAAATCCGTTATTTACAAATCAGTGCGCATCAGAAAAGTCAATCAATATGTATTAAACAATTACATGAATGATGTGAAGCTGCAGGAAGTAGCAAAATTGGCAGAAATGAATGTGAGTGCTTTTTGTCGCTTTTTTAAAAAGATGACGGGAAAAACATTTTCACAGTATGTTAAAGAGGTCCGCATTGATTTTGCCCAGCAATTATTAATGAACACCAATTTGCCTTCCAATATTATTGGTTTTGAGTGTGGTTTTAGTTCTGTGTCCTATTTTAATCAATGCTTTAAGAGCATAAGTGATATGTCACCTCTCAAGTATCGCATTCTATACAGTTAATCAGGTCGGAGACTTTAATACACAAAATATGTTGCCAACATCATTTTCAGGAACCAGCTGATCTTTTTACTAAAGTGCCTGGCTATTGCTAAAAGATGAAGACGTTATACCAACCTAAAACCAACTTAGGAATATTAATTTCAACCGCAATTAACCAGTTCTTCAGGTTCGGATGGCTGGATAAATATATTCATAATAGGGCAGGCTTCACCCCTATTAGGTTTTCGGTCGAAAAGTAAAAAGCGGCCTGAATTTTTCTTACATTTGGTTATTCCGTTAACCCATAAACTCAAGAAAAAAATCATGTCGGAAACACCAGAGAATGAAATCATCAAAGGGTTGCCCGAAAATGCCTATCGGGAACTAAAAGAGGGGGAAGAGTACGTCCCCTTAATGTCGCCAAAAAAGAAGGTTCCGGAAGTCAACTTTCGCTCGGTATCGCTGGGCTTATTGATGGCGGTAATCTTTTCTGCGGCAGCCGCTTATCTGGGTCTAAAGATAGGCCAGGTATTTGAGGCAGCCATTCCCATCGCCATCATTGCGGTAGGTCTTTCCACCATTTCGAAACGAAAAGGGGCCCTGGGCGAGAATGTAATCATCCAAAGTATTGGAGCCAGCTCGGGGGTAGTGGTTGCCGGGGCCATCTTCACGCTGCCGGCCCTCTATATTTTGGATCTGGAAGCCCAGTTTTACCAGATCTTTTTGTCTTCCCTGCTGGGAGGTGTGTTAGGGATTCTCTTCCTGATTCCATTTCGTAAGTATTTTGTCTCCGAGATGCATGGAAAGTATCCCTTCCCGGAGGCTACGGCAACCACCGAGGTGCTCGAAAGTGGCGAAAAAGGGGGCAAACAGGCCCGCCTGCTGTTGGTGAGCGGATTGATCGGAGGCCTCTACGATTTCGTTATTGCCACCTTTGGTTGGTGGAGCGAGGTGTTCTCTACCCGTGTTTTTCATTATGGACAAGTGTTGGCCGACAAGGCCAAAATAGTGTTTAAGATAAATGTAGGCGCAGCAGTGATGGGACTGGGTTACATCATCGGCCTCCGTTATGCGGCCATCATCACAGCAGGGTCGTTTGTAGGATGGTTCGTGATTATTCCTATCATCAACTCTTTTGCCCCGGGCCTCACAGGTCCTGTGGGAGCTAACGTTACACAACTGGTAGGGGCCATGAGTGCGGAAACCATCTTTGCCAACTACGTTCGACCTATTGGCATTGGCGGTATCGCCATGGCCGGCGTCATTGGCATTATTCGCTCGGCAGGCATCATCAAACAAGCACTGGGTCTGGCAGTCTCCGAAACCTTCCATCGGGACAAAAAGGCTTCCCAACAGGAGTTACGCACCCGGCGCGACATCCCCATGGCCATCATTGCAGGAGGGCTTATCCTTACCACCATCCTTATCTTCGTATTCTTCAGATATGGAGTGGTCGACAATTTAACTCATGCACTGGTCGGGCTGGCCATCGTGATGATTATTGCCTTTTTGTTCACCACCGTGGCCGCCAATGCCATTGCCATCGTGGGGACCAATCCTGTTTCGGGCATGACCCTGATGACACTCATTCTTGCTTCACTGGTACTTGCCTCAGTAGGTCTGTCGGGTGAATCAGGCATGGTAGCCGCCCTTATAATCGGGGGAGTGGTATGCACCGCTTTGGCTATGGCCGGAGGCTTCATCACCGACCTCAAGATTGGCTACTGGCTGGGCAGCTCACCCTACAAACAGCAGAGCTGGAAATTTTTAGGCACCCTGGTATCGGCAGCCACCGTAGGCGGGGTCATTTTAGTCCTCAACAAGACCTATGGCTTCACCGGCGAAGGGGCCCTGGTGGCGCCTCAGGCCAATGCCATGGCAGCGGTCATTGAACCGATGATGACTACCGGCGAAGCACCCTGGCTGCTTTATGTTGCAGGAGCCGCTCTTTCCCTTATTCTCACCATGATTAATGTACCCGCCTTGGCTTTTGCACTGGGCATGTTTATCCCACTGGACCTGAATACGCCGTTATTGATAGGAGGTATAATTGCACATTTGGTAGCCACCAGCAACAAAAACGAGAAAATTAACAAAGCCCGCAAAGACAGAGGCACCCTTATTGCTTCAGGATTCATTGCCGGTGGAGCGCTTATGGGCGTAATAAGTGCCGTCCTGAAATTTGGCGGTATAAATTTTGTGAACAACGAATGGTTCCACAGTCATTCCGCCGAGATCTTAGGCCTGGGCATGTTCATTGTGCTAAGCGCCTATCTGATTTGGGAATCGTTCAGGGCAAAACCCGAAGAGGAACAGCAGGGTTCCTGATTGAAGAGGTGAGAAAAAATTAAGTTTATAAACCAAATGGGATAATTTCCACGAAGATGTGGAAGAAACCTAAAAAACATAAAACACACATCATGATAAACGAAAAAGGACTGATCGACCGGTTTTTACGATACGTAAAAATTGATACACAGAGCGATGACACATCCGAATCGTTCCCCAGCACCGAAAAACAGCTAAACCTATCGCGAATGCTTGTTGAGGAACTTAAAGCGATGGGGGTTAAAGATGCGGCCATCGATCAATATGGCTATGTGATGGCTACCCTGCCATCCAACACCTCAAAAAAAGAGGTGCCCACCATTGGTTTTCTTGCCCATGTTGACACCTCACCCGATACCTCCGGGGCGAATGTCAACCCACGGATTGTGGAGAACTACGATGGCCAAACCATTGTGCTCGACAAGGCCAAAGGCATTGAATTATCCCCCGTCGACTTCCCCGAACTCAAGGGTTACCAGGGCCAGTCGTTGATTGTGACCGATGGAAATACATTGCTGGGCGCCGATGACAAAGCAGGCGTAGCTGAAATAATGACCGCAGTGGATTTTATCATGACCCACCCCGAATTGGTGCATGGCCCCATTCGCATTGGTTTTACGGTTGACGAGGAAGTTGGCCGCGGCGTGGATCACTTCGACGTAAAAAAATTCAATGCCGACTTTGCCTACACGCTTGATGGCGGGGCCATAGGTGAGATGGAGTATGAGAATTTTAACGCTGCCAGCGCCAAGGTTAAAATCCAGGGCAGAAATATTCATCCCGGTTACGCCAAGGACAAAATGGTGAATGCGATGTTGGTAGGCATGGAACTCAACAGTATGTTACCTCCCGACGAGCGACCTGAGCATACCGAGCATTACGATGGGTTTTACCATCTGATAAAGATGGAGGGTGATGTGGACCAGGCCTTCCTGCAATACATCATCCGCGACCACAATCGTGATAAATTCGAACAGCGAAAGGAGCATATCACAAGGGTCACTGACTTTCTAAACCAAAAATATGGACCCAAAACCATTGCTTTGGAGCTGAAGGATCAGTACTACAATATGCGCGAAAAGGTTGAGCCTGTATTTCATGTGGTTGAAACAGCCGTTGAAGCCATGAAAGCAGTGGGGGTTAAACCCGATGTAAAACCCATTCGTGGCGGCACCGATGGGGCCCGCCTTTCCTATATGGGGCTCCCCTGCCCAAACATTTTTGCAGGCGGTGAAAACTTTCACGGCAGGCATGAGTATGTGTCCATTCACAGCATGGTAAAAGCAACTGAAGTGATGTTGAAAATCATTGAACTGTATACACAAAAATAAAAGAGGACCGTTCTGAAGACTCAGCAGTACCAACAACCCTTCAGAATATGCCGACAAGAAAAACTCCCGACCGCAGAGAATTAATACCTCTACAAACGGGAGTTTTTTTATTTATGATTACCATTAAACCCAACCCGGTGGTAAAACGAAACAACCAAGAGCCATTCAAACCCAAATGGAGCAACTCCAAATCACCCGGATTGCCGTGGATAAATAAAGCCTGTTTTCGTTGCGCACCCATTGCTCAACTCAGGAAAAAGATGATCCCTGGTCACCGTTGGGTCATCGGCACAGGATGGTTATTTTCTCGTGTTTCCCGATTCGGAACGACGACGGTTGGGTCGAAAACTTCGGTCTCTGTTTCCGGATTTCGAAGAAGCAGAAGAGCGTCCCGAACGTTGAGGTTTAGCATCTACGGTTGATTTTTCATCCTCGCTGTCGACCAAAAACGGGTGTTCTGCAACCACCGGAATCCGCTGATCAATAAGCTTTTGAATATCGCGCAGGAATGCCTTTTCCTCTGCATCACAAAACGAAATGGCCATTCCGCTGGCACTGGCACGTCCTGTACGGCCAATGCGGTGTACATAAGTCTCCGGAATGTTGGGCAGGTCAAAATTAACCACCAACGACAATTCCGAGACATCGATGCCCCGGGCAGCGATATCGGTAGCCACCAGAACCTTGGTATCCCCTTTTTTGAAATTGGTTAAGGCGCGTTGCCGGGCCCCTTGCGATTTGTTGCCATGGATGGCCTCTGCATTAACCTCAGCCTTTAAAAGCAACTTCACAATCTTATCGGCCCCGTGTTTGGTGCGCGAAAATACCAGGGTTGAGTCTACCGGCTCGGTTTTAAGCAGATGAATCAGCAATTTTGTCTTCGATCGCTTCCCTACGAAATAGACTGCCTGATCGACCCGCTCGGCAGTAGCCTGCTCTGGCTTAATAGTAACCTTTTCGGGATTCCCTAAAATCTTACGCGAAAGGCTCACAATATCAGCCGGCATGGTAGCCGAAAAAAACAACGATTGTCTTTGAGTGGGGAGCTTGGCTATAATTTTGCGGATATCATGAATAAAACCCATGTCGAGCATGTGATCGGCTTCATCCAAAACAAAATAGGCAACATCCTTTAGGGAAATGAATCCCTGTTGAATCAAATCCAGCAAACGACCAGGGGTGGCCACCAACACATCCACTCCTTGTCGAAGAGCGTCGGTTTGCGGTCCTTGTTTTACACCCCCAAAAATAACGGTGTTTCGGATGCCGGTATATTTACCGTAGTCGGTAAAACTGTCCCCAATTTGAATGGCCAATTCCCGTGTAGGGGTCACAACCAGTGCCTTTATTCTGCGTCGTCCTTTAGCCTGTTCGGGGTTTAAAAAGAGATGCTGAATGATGGGAATGGCAAAAGCGGCTGTTTTCCCGGTTCCGGTTTGCGCGCATCCCAGCAAATCTTTTTTTTCCAGCAAAATGGGGATGGATTGTTTCTGAATAGGTGTTGGGTGGGTATATCCTTTGGCTTTCAGAGCCCTCAGGATGGGGTCAATAATTTCTAATTCTGTAAAAGTCATGTATCTTAATTAAGCCTGCAAAGGTAAGCTAAGGAATTGGATATAGCAGCCTCTTTATACAAAGGTTAACAAAACCAACCGCTTCCGACCCTCTTTCTGAGGTTCCCCTTCACTTCCTTTTTAGAGCAAAACCTTTCTTTATTTAATTATTTTTTATGTAATTTTGCCTCTCTCAACAGCGGTTTGTAGCTCAGTTGGCAGAGCAGCTGACTCTTAATCAGCGGGTCCAGGGTTCGAGCCCCTGCAGACCGACCCGAAAAGAACGAATACCTGGAAAACCCGGGTGTTCGTTTTTGTTTTTTTGTCTCCCCGACACCCCGCTCCAGGCAATATTTTTATTCCCCTGGCATTGCGGCAACTCTGTAAGGCTCAACAAAGCCGACAAAAGAGAAGGGTCTTTCGGTAAAGTTTCATGCCGCCCTCTTTGCCTTATCGCGAATAGCTCTGTAACTGCAAAAATTATCCCCCAAGACCATCCCTCATCGGTACATTTTCGGAAAACAATTGTGCCCAATTAAACGAAAGTCGGTTTTTTTTGTTTGTTTTGATATCTTGCGTTTCCGGGGAGAACCAGGAAAGGCACCCCAAATAATTAATTACCGTTCAGCTCAAGAACCAACCATATTATGCGGCACCGACTCATCATAATCGTCATATTCATACAAAACAGCCTTTTCCTCTCTGCTCAATCCGACTCGGTTTCTCTGCTGTTTTTGGGTGATATCATGGGGCATTCCACCCAGATCAAAAGCGCCAGTCGCGATGAGGGAGCCCATTACGACTACACCGAATGTTTTAAATACGTTCGCCCCTTCATACGAAACAGCGACTTAACCATTGCCAATCTCGAGGTGACCCTGGCAGGCGAACCATACACGGGTTATCCGGCCTTTTCGTCACCCGATCAACTGGCGGAGGCGATACAAGCAGCAGGCATTGATGTTCTGGTAACAGCCAACAATCATTGTGTAGATCGACGAAGCAAAGGTCTCGAACGCACGGCCAAAACGCTGGACAAATTAATGATTCCCCGAACAGGCACCTTCACCGACAGCATGGACCGGGTGCAAAACAACCCCATAAAGGTGGTTATAAACGGTTTCAGACTGGCTATTCTCAACTACACCTATGGCACCAACGGCATCCCGGTAAGTTCCCCCAACCTGGTAAACCACCTGGATCGAGACCTGATAATGAAGGATATCCGGGAGGCACAGACATTCAATCCCGATGAGATCATCGCCTTTGTGCATTGGGGCCGTGAATATGAGACCAGCCCAAATAAGGATCAAACCTCTCTGGCTCTGTTTTTCCACGAGAATGGAGTCAACCTGGTTATCGGATCCCATCCCCACGTCATCCAGCCGATGCACCTAACCGAAAATAACTCAGGCCAAAGGCAATTGGTAGTTTACTCGCTGGGCAATTTCATCTCTAATCAGCGGCAACCACTCACCGACGGGGGGGCAATGGTTCGGGTGGTTTTAAAGCGGGAAAAAGATAATGTGGTCATTCACAAAGCCGAACACATCCTTACCTGGGTGCATTATCCTGTTTTTGATGGGCGCCGGCATTATTACGTATTGCCTGCCACCGGATCCAGCCAGGTGCCGGCAGATGTTCCAAAAGGACATGAAAAGATGGACGACTATATGAAAAAGGCCCGCCAGATAATGAAATCCAATACCCATGTCCCCGAAAAAACGATGAGCCCCCTCTGCAAAGAGGAAGCTCATGCGTCCAAAAAATAAATTCCCCTGTTATCGGTAAGCTACCCTGTTAGGATGGTCTTTAAAAAGCTATATTAGCTTTTTAACCAATAACTAGGCCTTCCCTCATCGGAGGCAGGATTCTTTTAAGCCAACCGACTCTTCACAATAGAGACGGCCTTTTCAATAGCCTTTTCAATGCCAGCGGGATTTTTACCCCCGGCCGAGGCGAAGAACGGTTGTCCACCCCCACCCCCCTGAATCTCTTTGGCCACAGTCCTAATTAACTCCACGGCATTTAAATTGTCGGATTCGATCAGGCTCTCCGACAATATAATGGCCAATTGGGCTTTTCCGCCTTCTTCCCCACCTAAAATGCCCACCATGGCCCCATCTGTTTCGTTGCGAATTTGAAAAGCAAGATCTTTCAGATTTCCTGCCAGAACAGACTTCACCTGCCCGGAGATAATCTTAACTCCTGCCACATCCATTGCCCCATCCAGCAGACCTCGTTTCTCCAGCTTCAACATATATTGCATCATGGTTTCACGCTGCTTAGAGAGCTGGGTATTTTCATCGATAAGATTCTCTATGTTTTTGCGCAGATTCGATTGGGTTTTAAAGAGGTTGCCCAATTGCTCCATCAGGTCGCGTTGTTGATCGAACAGCTCTTCGGCCTTAAGCCCGGTTACAGCCTCAATACGACGCACACCTGCCGAGACCGACCCCTCGCTCAACACGAAGAAAAGACCGATTTGCCCGGTGGCCTTGACATGAGTGCCCCCACAAAGTTCAACCGAATCACCAAAACCGATGGTGCGCACCAGGTCACCGTATTTTTCACCAAAGAGTGCCAGGGCGCCCATTTCACGGGCTTTCTCCAGGGGCACCTCCCGGTGTTCAACCATTTCATGATTGGCCCGGATGTCGGCATTAACCAAATGCTCTATTTCACGTAACTCTTCGCTGCTAACTTTTTGATAATGCGAAAAATCGAAACGAAGATAATCGGGATGAACCAGGGAGCCCTTTTGCTCCACATGAGTCCCCAAAACCTTTCTCAAAGCCTTGTGCAACAAATGAGTGGTGGTGTGATTATTGGCTGTATTGCATCGTTTTTGAGCATTTACCACCGCATTAAAGGTGGCGTTTACATCCCTGGGCAGGCGAGGGGCAATATGAACAATCAGGTTATTCTCCTTTTTGGTATCTAAAATGGGAATCTTCTCCTCGGAGTTTTGGATAAATCCCGAATCACCCACCTGGCCTCCACTCTCTGCATAAAAAGGGGTAATATTAAAAACCAACTGATACTGCTCCTTTTCTTTTATTTTAAACTTTCGATATTTGGTGATAAATACATCGGCTTCGAGATAATCGTAACCAATAAATTCCTCCTCGTCATCCTGATGTAAAATGACCCAATCGGCCGATTCGATGGAGGAGGCATTACGTGCCCGGGCCTTTTGAGCAGCCATTTCGACTTCAAATTCCCGGCGATTGACCACCAAACCCTGTTCCTTGAGAATAAGTTCCGTTAAATCCAATGGGAATCCAAAGGTATCGTAGAGCTCAAAAGCCACCTTTCCATTCACCACCTTATAGTCATTGGCCAGTGTCTCCTTCACAATTTTTTCGAGCATGGAGATGCCGGTGGCCAGTGTTCGGAGAAAGGACTCCTCCTCTTCATGGATCACCTTATCTATGAGCCCCCTCTGGGCAACCAATTCAGGATAAGTCTCGCCCATCGTGGAAATTAAAGCAGGCAAGAGACCACTCAAAAAAGGTTTTCTCACCTCTAAAAAAGTGTAGGCATAACGCACCGCCCTTCTCAGGATGCGCCGAATCACATAACCGGCTTTGTTGTTTGATGGCAATTGCCCATCGGCAATAGCAAAGGCAATGGTTCGGATATGGTCGGCCACCACCCTCATAGCCACATCTTCTTTTTCGGAATGACCATAACTAACACCGGTCAACGCCGCTATTTGCTGAATGATGGGTTGAAAAATATCGGTATCGTAATTGGAAGTTTTGGTTTGTAATGCGCGGCAAAGCCTTTCAAAACCCATGCCTGTATCCACATGCTTTTTAGGCAATGGCTCCAGGTCCCCGTTGGCCTTGCGATTATACTCAATAAAGACCAGATTCCAGATTTCGATCACCTCAGGATGATCGGCATTAATCAAATCTTCGCCAGGTATGGAGGCTCGGGCACTCTCGTCTCTCATGTCGATATGAATCTCCGAACAAGCACCACAAGGGCCGGACTCGCCCATCTCCCAAAAATTATCCTTCTTATTTCCGTCAAGGATGCGACGTTCCGGAAGATGCTTTTTCCAGGTATTAAAAGCTTCCATATCGCGCCCCACTCCATCGGTAGCGTCCCCCTGGTAAATGGTCGCATACAATCTTCCGGGATCCATCCCCAGCTCTTTGGTCAGAAATTCCCATGCCCAATCGATGGCTTCCTTTTTAAAGTAATCCCCAAAGGACCAATTACCCAACATCTCAAACATGGTATGATGGTAAGTGTCGTGGCCTACTTCTTCAAGGTCGTTGTGCTTGCCGGAAACACGAAGGCATTTTTGCGAGTTGGCAACCCGCTTATAATTGGCCGGACTATTGCCAAGAAAGATATCTTTAAATTGGTTCATCCCCGCATTAATAAACATTAATGTCGGATCATTCGTGACCACCATGGGGGCTGAAGGCACAATCTGATGTTGCTTCGATTCAAAAAAATCAAAAAACCTTTGTCGTACTTGTGAAGCTTTCATAAATAAGTTTTTTTCAACAATAATCCAGAGAGAAATAGGGCTCTAACCAAAAAGAGTAAACCTTTTTACAGCAATCTCGTAAACGAATTGCTGTGAGTTGTATCGTCAAAGCCCAACCAACCTAAAATAAACAACTGAATTGCAGATAAATACATTAATTCAGCTCAATTAAGTTAATGGCATTAAAAGGACAAACAAACGGCTTACAACCTTTTACATCCCGCAAAATTAGATTAATCGTCTAATTAAATAGGTGTGATTCACATTTTTTTCTATTTTTGAGCAACAAAATGTTACCGTATGTCAAAAGTTAAGTACCGATACAATCCCGAAACATTAAGTTACGACCGAATTGAAACGGGCTTCAAATATTATTCAACCCGCATCTTCACCTACTCCATGTTCAGCGCCGTTCTGGGTGTGGTTTATTTTTTAGGATACACCTATCTTTTGGACAGCCCGCGGGAAAAAAGGCTGGAAAGGGAAAATGCCCGTCTGGTATCTCAATACGAGATCATGGATAAAAAGCTGGGGCAGGTTCAAATTGTATTGGATGACCTTCAACAGCGCGACGAAAATATTTACCGTGTTATTTACCAGGCCGACTCGATTCCCAACTCCATTCGCCGGGCAGGCTTTGGGGGGGTGAACCGATACAGTCATCTGGAAAACATGGACAATGCCAAGCTCGTGATCAATACCGGGAAGAAGCTCGATATAATCATGAAGCAACTCTACGTGCAAAGCAAATCATTTGATGAAATCATCAAGCTTACCCTGCGCAAGGAGGAGATGTTGAGATGTACCCCCGCCATTCAACCCATCTCAAACAAAGATCTTAAAAGGACTGCTTCCGGTTGGGGATGGCGCATCGACCCCATTTACAAGGTGAAGAAATTTCACGAAGGAATGGATTTCTCTGCGCCTGAAGGCACTGAGATATACTCTACCGGAGATGGCGTCATTAAAAGAATTATTATGTCACATGGTGGCTATGGCAATCATCTGGAAGTTGACCATGGCTTTGGATACAGCACCCTTTATGCCCACATGGAGAAGTTTAATGTAAAGGTTGGGCAAAAGGTTAAACGAGGTGATGTCATTGGGTTTGTAGGCAACACCGGCAAATCAACCGCTCCTCACCTTCACTACGAAGTAAGAATAAAAAACCGTCCGGTGAATCCGAGTCACTATTATTTCCAGGATCTGAATGCCGATCAGTACGAAGAAATGATACAGATCTCGGCCAACAGCAACCAGACTTTCGATTAAAAACATTTTTCGACCCAACACGCTGGTTTTGAATCCAGTGTTGAAATAAAACGTTAGCCATGCCTTACAAAGAGCCTCAAATCGAGAAGCTGTATTACACCATTGGAGAAGTGGCCAAAATGTTCGACGTAAACACCTCTCTTATAAGGTTTTGGGAAAAAGAGTTCGATATCATCAAGCCCCACAAAAACAAGAAGGGCAACCGGCTCTTTACCCCCGCAGACATTGAAAATTTTCACCTCATCTTTCACCTGGTAAAAGAAAAAGGTTTAACGCTGAAAGGCGCCCAGAAAAAGCTGCACGACAACAAAGAGGGAACCGAAAACAACTTTGAGGTCGTCAAAAAACTACAGGACATCCGCAAGTTGCTGGTCGAACTAAAGGAGAACCTCTAAGATCTCCGGCTTTAACCTCACGGCTTCGGGCCCTGCGCTACCCCAAACAAAATGACCATTCTACTCAAAGAGATCATCAAGGAACTTACTGCCTTTGCTCCGCTGGCATTCCAGGAGGAGTATGACAACAGCGGCCTACAGGTAGGGAATCCCAACATGGCTGTCACCGGCATATTAATTACGCTGGACGTGACCGAGGCCGTCATCGGGGAAGCCCTGCAACAAGGGAAAAATCTGATAATCACACACCATCCCCTTACCCTCAAGGGGCTGAAGCATTTCACGGGGGCAACAGCACCCGAAAGATTGGTGATGCAGGCCATCCAGGAAAACATTGCCATATACGCCGCCCATACCAATCTCGACAGTGTCGAGCAGGGAGTTAGCGGCCGGTTGGCTCAAAAATTAGGGCTAAGTGATATAAAGGTACTGGCCCCCCGCAAGGATTTACTCCTCAAGCTGGTCACTTTTGTTCCTCAGGCGCAGGCCGAAAAAGTGAAACAAGCCATCTTTGAGGCCGGTGCAGGGGTGATTGGAAAATACGATGGTTGCAGCTTTAATCTGGAAGGAACGGGCACCTTTAGAGCGGGAAAGGGGACCCATCCATTTGTGGGTGAAGAAGGCGTTATGCATTCCGAACCGGAGGTGCGAGTGGAAACAATATTACCCAAACACCTCATTTCGAAAGCCTTAAAAGCACTTGTCGAGGCCCATCCCTATGAGGAGGTAGCCTACGACCTTTATCCTCTTCAAAATGAATGGACAACCACAGGATTTGGCGCCATTGGCAACTTAACCAAACCCATGGATGAAGAGGCATTCCTCAATAAACTAAAAGAGACTACCGGCACCGGCTGCATCCGGCACACCCAACTGTTAGGCAAACCGATAAAGAAGGTCGCCCTCTGCGGTGGATCCGGAAGTTTTCTTCTGGAGACAGCAAAATCGTCTGGCGCAGACATATACATCAGCGGGGATTTTAAATACCATCAGTTTTTTGATGCTGAGGAGGCCCTGGTTATTGCCGACATAGGACATTACGAAAGTGAACAATTCACTAAAGAACTCTTTTTTGAGATACTTACAAAAAAATTCCCTAATTTTGCCATTCATTTGTCGTTAGTAACAACCAATCCCATAAAATATTATTAGCAGTATGGCGAAAACAGATTCCAAAACAAAAGCCGACCAGATGAGCGTTGAAGACAGGCTTCGTGCGCTGTTTGAATTTCAAAAGGTAGTTTCAGAAATTGATGCAATTCGTACCCTCAGGGGAGAATTACCACTTGAGGTGCAAGATCTGGAAGATGAAATAGAGGGACTGGAAACCCGCTTCAACAATCTTGAATCAGAGATCAAAACCCTTAATGACAGCATCGTTGCCAAGAAAAACGAAATCAAGGAAGCGGGATTGTTGATCAAGAAATATGAAGCACAACAATCGAATGTTCGCAACAACCGCGAATTTGACTCACTGAACAAAGAGATCGAATTCCAAAAACTAGAGATGGAACTCTGTGAAAAACGCATCCGCGAATTCACCTCAGAGTTAAAAATCAAGAAAGATCTGTTGAAGACCTCTAAGGAACAGTTCGACGAGCGTAAATCTGATCTGGACTCCAAAAAACAGGAGCTCGACAACATCGTTTCTGAAACCCACAGCGACGAAGAGAGTCTTAAACTAAAAGCCAAGGAAATTGAGAACAACATTCCCGAGCGATTGCTGACAGCCTTTAAACGCATCCGCAAGAATGCACGTAATGGCTTGGCAGTGGTAACAGTAGAGCGCGATGCCTGCGGAGGTTGCTTTAATAAAATTCCACCTCAACGGCAACTCGATATTCAGTCACGCAAAAAAGTAATTGTCTGCGAATATTGCGGACGCATCCTGGTTGACGGCGAATTATAACCAACTGTCTTCCGGAACACATTTTTAAGCAGCCTCCCCATGACCTGCTGTTTTCAATTTGTAAACGCTACATCCCCACCCGGTTTTAGCCATACATATGAACACAGATGGAGCTTGAGGAGGTTGTTTCTTTTTGGACAATTCCTGACTCTACTTTTAGCTCCGCTGGGGGCTCACGCGCAAAAACAGTTCTTAACGACTGCTCAACAACAACAGTTTTATCATCTTTTTTCCCAGCCCCGGCCCTGTTTCCATTCTCTCACCGGCCATGCAAGCGCCCCCTCTGCCCAATTCCTTTCCCTTAATGCCCGGTTCCTTTCCCTGATGACCACCGAATCGGAAGACCTTGCCACTGCTTTTCATGACCAGGCCGATGAATTAACCGAGAATCTCTCAAATTCAGACTTCGACCTCCAACCCTGGTCCTATTTTATTGCCTCACAAACCACCCTTTATCAAGCCCTGGCTTACTGGCATTTTGGAAACAGATGGAAAGCTTTTTTAAAATTCCGGGATGCCTACAATTTCTTCAAACAACAACAGGAGCACTACCCCGGTTATGCCGCCAATAAAAAGATGGAGGCAGTCTTTGAGATCCTGATTGGCTCCATCCCCGGAGATTTTCAGACTGTTGCCGGGTGGATGGGCTTCCAGGGCAACCGGAATAAAGGCTGGCAAATGTTACTGGGCTACGGAAAAGTAGTTGAAGACCAACCCGGATGGAGAGAAGAGTGGCTGCTGTGGACCGGTTTTATCTCACTGAAACTAGACCTTTCACTTCCAGATAACGCAACACGCCATGACAGTCTGATAAGACAAAGCCCTACACTGGCCTTTCTTTATGGATGGAAAGCCTTGAAACAACACTGCCCGAAAAGAAGCCTATGGATCACAGACAAAGCCACCATTGACTTTCCCCTACTCTATTATGTGCGGGGCATGGCACTTCTCACAACACTGGAAACCAGCCAGGCACTTGAATGTTTTGAAACCTTTCGGAAAAATTACCAAGGACCCAGCTACCAGGCAGATGCTCTTAGACATTGTGCCTGGATTAAATTGCTTGAGAACAAGCCAACAGAGGCCGGGATATTGAGAAACGAAGTGATTCAGCAACCTGCCCCCTCCAGCATGGACAAAGAGGCGGTTCGGGCCTGTAGCCAGGATCCATTTCCAAATAAAGCGTTGCTCTGTGCCCGACTGCTTTTCGATGGGGGCAACTACACAACGGCTCTCGTCCGTCTAAAACACCTGGATATAAGTTCTTTAACACCAGAAGAAAAGATTGAATTTCACTATCGCAAAGGGCGGTTGTATATGGCCAACAATCAACCCCTGGAGGCACTGCCTGAACTGGAAGAAGCCTATTCACTTGGTCATGAAACAGGAAAGGGATACCATGCCACCTACGCTGCCCTGGAGCTGGCTTTCTATTATTCCGGTTTAACCAACCCGGTTCTAAAAAAACAATGGATCGACAATTGTTTGAAAAGCAACAAGGGGCCCTATAAACAGCATGTAAAGGATCAAATAAGTACTCTTTTGACCCACTAGGCTACCAGCTTCCACCGGCGCCGCCACCGCCAAAGCTCCCGCCACCGAAACCGCCAAAACCGCCTCCTCCGCCAAAAGAACCCGAACCGGACGAAAAGCTGTCCCAACTGCCGGTGTGACGGCGTGAACCCGAGCCCAGCATCGACAAAAGAACCCAAAATGGCAAATCCTTGCCCAGAGAGCTGTGTCGGCCCTTTTGTCCTCTGGCCATTACCATCATTATCACAAAAATTATGAGGATGAAACCGAATCCGCCAAAGATGCTCCCCGATTTTTTGGTAGACTTCAGATAACCTTCGGCGGTATACTCACCGCGCGTCAACTCCATCAACACCCCGACGGCTGCACCGATACCCCCGGCATAATCATTCTGCTTAAAGCGGGGAATCATCTCGTTGTTCACAATGCGGTTAGCCACGGCATCGGGCACGGCTCCTTCGAGTCCGTAACCGGTAGCCACATAGGCATTTCCCCTTTGGTTACCCACCTTAGGTTGCACCAACACCAATATTCCATTGCTCTTACCCTTTTGCCCAATACCCCATTTCTCTGCCAGTCGGAAGGCATAATCGCCTGCATCATAACCATTCAGGTCGGAAACAGTGACCACGGCAATCTGGGTGCTGGTTTGACGCGCAAAATCGGATAATTGTGCCTCCAACTGCGACACCGAGCTGCCATCCATTACCCCTGCAAAATCGTTGACTAACCGTGGCGGATCAGGAGCCTTCGGAAAATCCTGCGAAAAGGAGAGCTGAACAAAAAGAGAAAAGGTTATTATAAAAAACAGTTGCTTTATCATTCTTAAATCAGATATTGTTTATTCCACAACAAAATGCCCTAAAAAAACCCAATGTCCCCGGCACTTTTTAATTTTAGCTTAAGCCCCATGATTTGCTTCCCGGGGACGCCCATGGTTACGATTTCCCAAAGGAAATCTCATCGGACAATTCGTTCACATCGTCCGACTTATAGGGGAAATGGGTCTTAAGTTGTTCCCCACACATCAGGATACCCTCTGACAAACCACCGGCAAAATCACCTTCCTTAAACCGACGGGTCATAAGCTCTTTTATCTGGTCCCAAAATCCTTCGGGTACGCGAACATTAATCCCAACATCGCCCAAAATGGCAAACTTTTTATCCTCCACCACCAGATAAAACAACACCCCATTACGGAGCTGGGTCTTTTGCATCTTCAATTTCCCGAACATATAGGCTGCCCGGTCCATAACATCTTCGGAACAATTGCGCTCAATATGCACACGTATCTCCCCCGAAGTATTCATTTCAGCCTCTTTTATGGCTTGGACAATCTGAGTTTTTTGATCGGAAGAGAAAAATTTTTCCGGCATAATAACAAGTCATTTTGGGATTCATAAATAGTCATCCCTCCACCCCGGGGGATGAAGTGGAAGCAAAAATCATTCAGCCAACACCTAAAACTCAACCTTTGGAGCTTCGGAAGCACCCTTGGCCGCCTCGAAATAAGGCTTACTTTTAAAGGAGAACATCCCGGCGATGATGTTGCGGGGAAACTTTTTGATATAGGTGTTATAGTTTCGGGTGGTCTCATTAAACTTCATTCTTTCCACGGTTATCCGGTTTTCGGTGCCCTCGAGCTGAGCCTGCAAATCCATGAAGTTTTGGTTGGCTTTGAGATCGGGATAACGCTCCACCACCACCATTAATCGGGAAAGTGCGGAAGAAAGCCCTTCCTGAGCTTGTTGAAACTGACCCAACGACTGCTCATTAATCTGGTCGGCCGACAAAGTCACACTGGTTGCCTTGGCTCTTGCTTCGATCACACCCTCCAGGGTTTCCTGCTCGTGAGCGGCATATCCCTTAACGGTACTTACCAAATTGGGGATCAAATCGGCTCGTCGCTGGTACACATTTTCAACCTGAGCCCACTGGGCATCCACCCCTTCCTGGAGTTCAATCATCGTATTATAGCCACAACTGGAGAATAACGGCATAGCCAAAACCAATCCTAAAATCCACTTAAATCGTTTCATATGTACTTATATTTGTGTTAAAATTCATTTTAATCAGGCACCTTGCCCACATCAAAGTTAGTTCCAATTTTGAAACAACCACAACTTTTTCTTGTTCAACGCATAATTTTCTCTGGCGAAGTTAGTCTTAGAGCCAGGAAAGTGAATACTCCATTCAGCATCAGCTTTTCAAATCCCAGTTGAAAACCAAACCATGCAAGCGCATTATAATCCAACAATCCAATCACCAGGGGAGAAAGCACCGAAATCCAGGGCACCAGCCGGTCCCGAACCCTTCGCCGGGTGAAGAGGCCAAAAGCATAAAGACCTAACAAAGGGCCATACGTATAGCCTACCAGGGTGTAAATGGTACTGATAATGCTGTCGGACTGCAATACCCGAAACACGATGATTACCAACCCCAGCACGAGGGCAAATCCCAGATGCACCAGAACGCGTATCCGCCTGGATTTTCCAGGGGAAAAACGATTTATGTTTATGATATCCACCGACAGAGAGGTGGTAAGGGATGTCAAGGCGGAGTCGGCGCTTGAGAAAGCAGCGGCCATCAGGCCTAAAAAGAAAAAAAGACCCACTGCTCCGGGCAAAAAACCACCGGTGGCAATGAGAGGGTAAAGATCGTCGGCACGTGCCGGCATCTCAATACCCTTTTGTTGAATAAAGGCAACCAACAAAACCCCTAAGGATAAAAACAGTAAGTTAACCGGAAGAAAAGCGATCCCATACGACAAAACATTTTTTCGGGCATCTTTCAAATTCCGGCAACTCAGATTTTTCTGCATCATATCCTGATCGAGACCGGTCATGACAATGGTGATGAAAGCTCCGGAGAAAAACTGCTTCACAAAATGCTGTGACGAACGCCAATCGGTCCAAACAAACACTCTCGAATAGTCACTTTCGCCAATCGAACGAACCATACCGGAAAAGCTCATCTGCAACTCTTTGCCAATAAAGAAAATGGTCAACACCACCGCAGTAATCATCAGGAGGGTTTGCAGCACATCCGTCCAAATTATCGTTTTGATCCCCCCTCGGAAGGTATAAAGCCATATCATGAAAATCACCGTTGTTACAGTCACCCAGAAAGGGACCCCCAACCGGTCGAAAAGTGCCAGTTGCAACACCCCGGCCATCAGGTAAAGCCTGGCAGCAGAGGCAACCACCTTAGCAATAATAAAAAGAAGAGCCCCCGATTGGTAGGACCAAAACCCAAACCTATCATTTAAATACGTGTAAATGGAAGTCAGCTGGAGTCGATAATACAAAGGCAAAAGGATAAAAGCAATGGCCACATAGCCCAGAAAAAAGCCGGCCACCATTTGCAGGTAGGTAAAATCAACCGAGGTAACATACCCCGGAACCGACACAAAGGTAACCCCCGAAAGAGATGCCCCGATCATTCCCACAGCGACCACTCCCCATGGAGAACGCCGGTTACCCAGGAAAAACGCCTGGTTATCGGACTGTTTGCCGGTAAAAAAAGAAATTAGCAAAAGGAGGCAAAAGTACCCCCCCACAATGAGTAAGGTCAACCATGGATCCATAGAATCATCTTTGATATCCGGTTTTTAACCGTTGGACAAAACGAAATACTAAGCACCACAAAGAAATAAAAAATCTCCCAATAAACAGGGAATCGGCCGGTTGGTCACTTATCGGACCCTTTAGGGGATAGATATTTTTAACTACCTTTGGGCGGGTTAAAATCAGATCAAATGAGTCATTTACAATTCCCATCAAAAATACTGGAAAGTGCAGTGGCCGAGTTTTCAAGTTTACCTGGAATAGGCAAAAAAACGGCCCTTCGCCTTGTTCTGCATTTATTGAGGCAGGATAAGAAAGAAGTACACCAATTTTCCGACACCATTAAGAGACTGCGCGATGAAATTAAATATTGCCAAAGCTGCCACAACATATCCGACACCGACACCTGCAGTATTTGTGCCAATCCCAGACGGAATCATGCCCAGATTTGCGTCGTTGAAAACATCAGAGATGTAATGGCCGTTGAGAACACCCACCAATTCCAGGGTATTTATCATGTTCTGGGAGGCGTTATCTCGCCCATGGATGGCACCGGCCCCGATGATTTGAACATCGCCCCTCTGGAAAAAAAGATTAAGGCAGGCGAAGTTGAGGAGATCATTTTTGCATTGAGCACCACCATGGAAGGAGATACCACCAACTTTTACCTCTACCGAAAATTCTCATCCTACCCGGTCATCTTTACCACCATTGCCCGTGGCGTCGCCATTGGAGATGAGCTGGAATATGCCGACGAAGTAACCCTGGGACGCTCCCTGGTTGACCGCCAACCGTTCGAAAAAAGCATGTAACCCAAAAAAAGAATACAACTGAATGGATAAAATTTATCCTTCCCCAATAAAAACAATCATCCAACCGTTATTTCAAACAAAAATTTCCATGAAGGCCAACCGAATCATAAAGCAAATCCAAATCTTATTCTGGGCCATCTTTGGCTCGCTGCTGGCCATGCTTGTCGCCATTCTGTTTATGGTTCATACTTTCGGAGCCATTTTGGATTGGCCCCTGAGCCAACGGGAGATGCTTAAATCGGTCATTCTGATTTTATCCCTGGGAGGGATTCCGGCCAGCTACTTCTTTCACACCAAAAAAATTAATCATATTCCCGGCGAACTCGCTTTAGCTGACAAGCTTAAACAGTTCCGCTCCAGTTTTTTTATCAAAATTGCCACCTTAGAAGCCCTGGGTTTTTTAGCCCTGCTAAGCTATCTGGTCACCGCCGACTTTACCTTTATTTACGTTTTCGCCTTACTATTTATAGCCTATTTCATCAATGTACCGTCGAAAAGATCCATTATTAATGAGCTTGAACCCGACGAAACCAATTAGAAAATTCCCTTATGATTATTGCTGTTGATTTTGATGGAACCATAGTAGACCATAAGTACCCCGAGATCGGGAAAGAGAAGGTATTTGCCTTTGAAACCTTAAAAGCCTTCCAAAAGCAAGGGCACCTGCTGATTCTATGGACTTTCAGAGCCGGCAGAGAGCTGGACGAAGCGGTTAACTATTGCCTGAAACATGGGGTAGAGTTCTATGCCGTCAACAAAAGCTTCCCCGAAGAGATCTACGACGAAACGGTGAGCCGCAAAATAAATGCAGATCTCTTTATCGATGACCGCATTGTAGGAGGCTTTCCCGGTTGGGGGGAGATTTTTCAGCGTATAAATACCGACCGCCCCAATTCGGAAACAGAGCTCTTCATGACCCGCTACCAGAAAGCTCAAAAAAACACCTTTTGTGGTTTCATCAAGTCCCTTTTCTGTAAAGACGACATGGCATGAGCCCCAAAATATCCATTATCCTCGTCACCTATAATTCAGGTCCGTTAACGCTCCTTTGCCTTTGGTCTCTACGGAGGGCCGGCCTAACCGACAGCGAGGTAATTGTGGTGGATAATGCGGGTGACGACGAAATCCCCGACGTTCTCCAGCGGGAATTTCCCTTTATCCGCCTAATCAAAAATACCACCAACCAAGGATTTGGAAGAGCCTGCAACCTGGGCATGGAGGTGGCCCGGGGAGAGTTCTTTCTGCTGCTTAACCCCGACACCATCGTCCCCAGGGACTTCGAACAGGCTATTCTCCGGTTTTTTGATGAACATCCGGGCACCGGTGCCATGGGCGTTAAAATGATTGGCGGACAAGGAAACTTTCTCCCGGAATCGAAACGTAACCTCCCCACCCCATCGGCGTCTCTCTATCGATTCACCGGATTGACTCATCTTTTCCCGCACTCCCCGCGCTTTGCCAGTTATTATGCCGGCGATCTGTCTTCGTCCAGGGAAGGAATCGTAGAGGTTTTGTCAGGTGCCTTCATGGCCATTTCACGACAGGCCATCCAAAAAGCGGGTGCTTTCGATCCTCAGTTTTTTCTCTATGGCGAAGACATCGATCTTTCCTGGAGAATCCATCAGGCAGGGTTTCAAACCTGGTATAACCCGGCCATAGAAATCATACATTTTAAGGGCGAGAGTACCACTAAAAGCCCCCGGCAGGCACGGATTTTTTACAAAGCCATGCGGCAATTCTACAGGAAACACTTCACCCAACGCTACTCACCCCTCGTTTCGGTTACCGTTCTTGCCGCCATTGAAGGACTCACGGTATTGGCAACCGTCAAACACCTGTTTACCGGGAAACAATCCATGAAGATGCCCGCCGCCTTTTGTCTGACCGGGGATTCCTGCCTCGAAAACATAACCCATTTGAATGACAAGCTTCCATTCACCTTTATTTTGCCTAAAACAGCCACGAAGGAGAAATTACCCAAAGCACTTTTACTCAATACCCACTCTGTGGGGCCCGATGAACTGATAAAGAGAGCCCAACAATACCACAAAAGAGACTTACAACTATTTATTTATCATCCTGATACCAGCCACCTTTTTTTAGTCGCCAACCATCAAAAAAGAAGTCAAACCTTCAAAATTTGACTCAAAAAAGGATCAAATGATAACTTTTTCTCTAATTTTATCATTAATATAGATCCTTATTAAAAAAGTCTGTATAAGTTGAACAGTTTGAATGCTCTTTTTTTTGTATTTTGTCCCATCGAATTTTACAAAGGACTTTGATTATGAACCAATTTTACAAATTAATATTTGGAATCCTCACCGTTTGCCTTCCCACGATGAGTTCACTGGCCCAGTCGCCGCGGCAAATCTTAAAAAAAGCCAATACTGAAATCGATTGGGAGCAATTCGAACAGGCCACCCAAACCCTGGCCCCGCTGGTTAAACAAAACAACCCCGAAGCCACCTTGCTTTCAGGTCTCAGTCTTTTAAACACCCAGGGACAGATAACCCAGGCCATCAAAATGCTTCAAAAAGTGGTAGAATACTACCCCCTGAAGAACGGTCAACCCAAGGAGGCTATTGAAGCACGCTTCTACCTTGGACAAGCCCTTCACTGGAATGACAACTGCACCGAGGCCCTCCAGGTGTTTAACGAATTAAATGCCCAATTGCCAAAAGGAACCATCAAGGAAGAGGTGGAAAAAGAGATAGAGTATTGCAATAACATGATGACCCTTAAGCAGACTCCGGTAAATATTGTCGTGGAGCATATGGGGGAAATACTCAACAGTGCATACGAAGATCATAGCCCCATCGTAATGTACGATGAGTCGACCATCTATTTTACCTCCAACAGGCCGGTTAAAGGGTATTCCCAAAATGAGCCCGGGTTCGAGAATATTTATGTCAGCTACTGGCGTAACGAAAACTGGACCACCCCAAAAATACTGGACATCCCTAATGCACTGCCGGGCAACCGGGCTACTGTAAGCCTTACCCCCGACGGACAAGGGTTGGTATTTTATCAGAACGACGGACGTTTTGGACAGCTGTTCATTACCCGTCACACCTTTAACGGCTGGAGTACCCCAGAGAAACTGCCGGCCCCTATCAACTCGGGCAACAACGAAACCCATGCCAGTTTTTCGGCCGATGGAAGAACCATTTTCTTCTCCAGTGATCGCCCCGGAGGGCTGGGTGGTAAAGACATTTACATCTCTCATATGTTACCCGACGGAACCTGGGGAGAACCCCTTAACCCCGGTCCTGCCATCAACACCCCGCTCGACGAAGAAGGACCATTTATCCACCCCGATGGTAAAACGTTATATTTCTCATCCATGGGGCATAACTCCATCGGCGATTACGACATCTTCTCCAGTGTGCTGAATGAGAATGGCGAATGGCTGAAAGCCCAAAACATCGGCTTTCCCATGAATACCGCCAACGACGACCTCTTTTATATCCCTACGCCCAATGGTCTTAGAGTGTATTATGCCTCCCAGCAGGCAGGGAGTTTAGGAGCTTCTGATTTATTCATTATTCACCTGGCCACCACAGACGACCGCTCATTGGCGGTCGTAGCCTCTCACGTTTTTGACTCAAAAAATCAACCTGCCGAAAAGGCCAACATCCGGGTATCGGAAGCTGAGTCGGGAGAATCCATGGGGGTATTTAAAGTAAACCCGACCACCGGTAAGTTTATCGCCATTGTCCCCACAGGAAAAAAATATCTGCTCAACATCAGTTGTGAAGGGTGTAAGCCTATCACACAAGAGTTTAACCTGCCCTTACGGGGCGAATATGGATCCACCCGAAGAGCCATTTATCTTCCGGCCATCACCTTAGAAACCGAGAAAGGCTTATGATAACCAGCACCCGGCTATTGCTCAGGGCTTTAGAACCGGCCGATGCAGAATTACTCTACCGGTGGGAGAACCAGATGGAGTTATGGCACGTGAGCAACACACTGGTGCCTTTCAGTCGTTATCAGATTAAAAAATATATCGAACAATCCTCCCTAGACCTCTATCAAACCAAACAGCTGAGGTTAATGATCGATTCGCTGGAAGGACCTGCACCCGAGAGTGTGGGCATGATCGATCTGTTCGATTTTGATCCCTTCCATAACCGTGCAGGGGTAGGCATCATGATTCACAAGCCCAGACAGAAGGAGGGTTATGCCAGGGAGGCTCTTTCCCTTTTTTTGGAATACGCTTTTAATCATTTGGGCCTTCAGCAGATTTATTGCAATATTCCCCAAAGCAATGTGCCCAGCATCCACCTGTTCGAAGCCCTGGATTTTAATCTGGTGGGGATAAAACGTGAATGGCTAAAAACCGCTACCGGCTATGAAGATGAGCGCATGTACCAAAAGATAAACCCTGCAAAACGAGGTGATCAAAAGATCTAAACCTTCACTTGCTGAAGTTCATCGAAAGATGGAAATCCTTTTAAGAGGCGAGACTCACCATTGCCCACATCGGTACGAATACAGTAGTGCTGTATCCCATTGGTAAGAACCAGGAAAGGAACCTGCAGAGTCACATTGTAACGTGCCGCCTGTTCCAGCGTTGAGGGACCTATAGCTACCGAAGGAGCCTTACACTCCACAATCATTGCCGCACACCCCGAACGATTATAAACCACGATATCGCAACGCTGATTAAGCCCATTTATTTTCACCGCTTTTTCCACACCCGTGAGCGATGAGGGATACTTTAGCCCTTCGTTCAGATAGCGCAGGAAATTTTGTCGCACCCACTCCTCCGGAGTTAGGGCAACAAATTTTTGTCGCACAAAGTCGAAAATAAACTTTTTCCCCGAATCTTCCTTATACCGAAAGGTGTAATTCGGCAAATTCAATGCCTCCATAAGGCAAAATTAACTATTTTAATTACGCGCACCGATTTTTAAACTATATTCGTAAAAACCAACGCTCAAAAATAACACAACTCAAACTGGATGGTTTCGTAACCCTTAGAAATTTTTATTTAGAGTTCTCCCGCAAGTGTACGGGACAGGTTAATGGCAAAAAGAAGAAATTATAAACAGATGAAAACGAAACTGGATATTGTACAAAACTGGCTTCCCCGATATACCGGACGGCCGCTTCATGATTTTACCAAACACATCATCCTCACCAACTTCAACCACTACGTGGAACTTTTTTCGGAATGGCACAACCAGCCCATTTTGGGAGACGACCACAACATGCCCAATTGCAGCGCTGAGGGTATCACCATCATTAACTTTGGTATGGGTAGCCCCAATGCGGCCACCATCATGGATTTGTTAAGCGCCATTCAACCCAGTGCTGTTCTTTTCCTGGGGAAATGCGGCGGCCTGAAAAAGAAAAACACCCTGGGCGATCTAATCCTGCCCATCGCCGCCATCCGAAGCGATGGAACCTCCAACGATTATCTGCCCCCCGAAGTACCTGCTCTGCCCGCCTTTAGCCTGCAAAGAGCCATTTCGACCACCATTCGCGACTACGGGCGCGACTATTATACCGGAACCGTATTTACCACCAACAAGCGCGTTTGGGAATACGATGAGCGCTTCAAAAGATATCTGACTAAGACACGCGCCATCGCTATCGACATGGAATCGGCCACAATCTTCACTGTTGGCTTCTACAACTCCATTCCTTCGGGGGCCCTCTTGCTGGTCTCGGACCAGCCGATGATCTCAACCGGCATTAAAACCACCGAAAGCGACAAAAAAGTAACCCGCGAATTCGTGGAGAATCATCTTCATATCGGCATTGATTCGATAAAAGAGATTATTAACAACGGAAAATCTGTAAAACACCTTAAATTTGACAGCTGATATGAAAGGAGGTCCCGGAAGCGTTGAGTAACCCAATGAGAATTCCATTCTAACAGACCTAAAAGGCAGGTTTGTGAACACAAAAATTAAGTTATTTCACCCGGTCATCCTGAAGCACCAAACAATGCCCGTAACCCGTTCACTCCCGGTAAACGAAAAGTTTACCCGACCGGTCAATAAACCGGTTCAATAACACAGTAAGAAGAAAAAGTAGGTTTTCATGACATTTGACGAAATTCTATCACAACTTAAACAGGGCAAATTTGCTCCGGTCTATTTCCTTACCGGATCCGAGCCCTGGTTTTCAGATTACATCACCGATTTCATTGCACAACATGCCCTGAGCGAGGAAGAGAAGGCTTTCAATCAAACCATCCTGTACGGTCGCGACACCGATGTGATAGACTTGATTCATTCCGCAAGACGCTACCCCATGATGGCACCCCGGCAGGTGATCATCCTCAAGGAGGCACAGGATATGGATCAGCTCACCAAACTTGAATCCTATCTTAATGCCTTTGCCCCCACAACCACCCTGGTGATCAACTACAAATACAAAAACATTGACCGCCGGACCACCTTCTGGAAATCCCTGCAAAACAAAGAGTTTGTGGTTATGGAATCCAAACAGCTCTACGAAAACCAGGTAGCCCCCTGGATTAATCGCTACTTAAAAAGTAAGGGGCTGACGATTGAGCCCAAAGCAGAGGCCATATTGATCGAAAACCTGGGCACCGGCCTCACCAATATAGGACTGGCACTCGATAAACTAAAGGTGGCCATTGGCCCTGGGCAGAAAAATATTACAGCCTCTCAGGTAGCCCAATATATTGGTGTCAGCAAAGATTATTCGGCTTTTGAACTTCAAAATGCCATAGCCGGCAGGGATATTTTAAAGGCCAATCAAATTGCTGCGGCTTTTGGCAAAAATGCTAAAATCCATCCCATCCAGGCCAACATAGGCTTACTGTATGCTTTTTTCAGCAAACTCATGATTTACCTCTCTCTACCGGACAAGAGTTCAGGGAATGTAGCCTCGGCACTTAAGATAAATCCCTATTTTGTTCGCAATTATCAAACCGCAGCCAAACATTACAACATCTTAAAAGTTAAACAAACCATTGCCTACCTTCGGGAATACGACATGCGTTCAAAAGGATTCAACAACAACTCGACCACCCCGGGCGATCTTCTTCGGGAATTGATCTTTAAAATTATGCACTAACCATGAACATTAACACCATAATCATCCTCATCATCTCAGTAGTCAGCATTGTGGCCTTCAGCCAACCACAAATCACTTTAAAATACCAGTTCAATGCCTGGCAAATATTCCACAGGAAAGAGTACCGACGACTGTTTTCTCACGCCTTTTTCCACGCCGGATGGATGCATTTACTCATCAACATGTTTGTGTTATACTCATTTGGCCGGGCTGTATTGTACTATTTCAACACCTTTTTCACCGGCATGACCGATCTTCGTTACCTGCTTCTATTTATAACCGCCATCCCTGTGTCCTCTCTCTATTCTCTTTACAAAGAGAGGGACAACCCCCACTACAATGCCATTGGGGCTTCGGGGGCGGTCTCGGCAGTGGTTTTTGCCTCGATATTTTTCGATCCCTATAACCCCATTCTCTTTTTCGGCATCCTTCCTATTCCCGGAATTATCTTTGGTTTTCTTTACCTTTTTTACAGCAAATACATGTCCGGAAAAAATCTTGATAATGTTGGACACGACGCCCATTTTTGGGGAGCTTTATATGGTTTTGTTTTTCCCCTCTTCTACGATCCTTCACTGATCATTCGTTTCTTTAACCAGCTGGTTTCTTTTTAACCCTCTAATCCCCGCCATTAACATGCCACCGGGAAACAAACAATATGTCATCCTAAACGGGCACTTCTACGAGTCGAACAAACCCCTCTTTGACTCAAATAACCGGGCCTTCAAATATGGGGATGCACTCTTCGAGACAATGCGGTGCCATAAAACTGTCCCTCTTTTTTTTGAAGATCATTACAGCCGCTTGTTAAGAGGGATGTCCATCATGCAGCATTCCATTACCACTCTCCCGTCGACCGCCACCTTTTTGGCGCAAATTGAAAAACTTATTGTCAGAAACAGGCTTTTTAAGGATGCCCGGGTACGTCTCTCGGTGTTTCGCCGGGGCGCAGGCCTCTACACCCCCGAAGACAATAGTGTAGCCTACCTCCTGGAAGCCACCCCTCTGGATTCGAAAGGTTATCAATTGAACGAAGTGGGCCTGAGGATTGGTCTTTATTCCGACTTCCCCAAGACATGGACCCCCCTCTCTCCCTTTAAAACCCTGGCCGCAACGCCTTACATCCTGGCTGGACTGTGTAAAACCAATAACCTCTGGGAGGACTGCCTTATCCAAAACAACCGGGGACAGATAATTGAAGGAATCAGCTCTAACCTATTTTGGATACGGGAGGATACACTCTTTACCCCCGCGGTGACCTCCGGGTGTGTGGATGGCATCCTGCGTAAACAAATCTTTCGCTATGCCAGACTCCATAACCTAAAGATAACGGAGACCAACGGCGCACTCCAACAGGAGTTGCTCGAGGCGGATGAACTATTTCTTACCAATGCAGTAAATGGCATCCGCTGGGTGGTAGCCTACGAAAACAAAAGGTACTACAATCGTCTGCCCAAAAAAATTCTTCTCTGGTTAAACGATCAACTCGGTGAACAATAAAGGAGGATTGAAGAAGCTAAGAAACAGCAGGAGATAGATCCGTTTGCTATTAACCCTGATCCGGGATACACAAACGCTAATTAAACGAAGGGTTTCGAGGGAAATTGGTCCAGGTTTTATAAATATCTCCCAGATGAAGCATGGCTTCTTCCCAACTGTCGGCTACTTCGTGTGCCATGATTTGTTCCTCGCTCAAACTCGAAACGACCCAGCTGTTTTCGGCAATCTCGGCATCCAGCTGGCCTGGTGCCCATCCCGAATAACCGGCAAAGAACTTAACCGTCTTACTAGAAGCAATTCCCTCATTGATAAGGCGCTTTAAATGCTCGAAGTCGCCTCCCCAATAAACCGTAGGTGTAACCTGCATTGTATCGGGCACGAGGGGCCCCAAGGTGTGCAAAAAACTAAGGGTATTCGAAGACACCGGGCCTCCAATAAACAACTCGCCATCAAAACTGAGTAAATCTTCTATTACTTCATCGGGATAAAACTTAGTGGATTTATTGAGCACCAACCCCACCGTACCTTTGTCATTATGCTCGGTTAACAGCACTACCGACCGGCCAAAATAAGGCCCCTGCAAAAAAGGCTCAGCAATGAGCACCTTTCCGGCGGCAGGCTTTATCGTAGTTCGACTGGGCTGAAATATATTGAAATCTATTTTTTTCATGGTCAATAGTATATTCGCATTACCTCTGCTTTCATAAAAGAAATTGGCCACAATTTCAATCACTTAGATGCATTTTCACCACTAATTTACAACCTAAATGTACCTAAAGTAAATAAAAATCTGCAGGATTTAAAAAAAAGAAGGTCAATTCTCAAGCGAATTGGCCGTTCCGCTACCAATCAAGCGATCATATCGTTGCCCGGCACTCCGGAAATAGACCAAAAAGAGATAGTCATTCTCGGTTTGCCCAAAGCTGCCCTCAATAGGCATGACCTGACCCTCCTTTTTTCCCTCGAAGAGAACAAGATATTGATAGTTGTAATAACCCTGCTTTAATAATAGAGTCAGTTCATAAACTCTCTGGTCGTAGTTATAAACCAACCGGTTTTTAGCATCAAATTGCCAGTTGGTAAAGGCGCCCATCAAATAGATGTCACGGTTTAAAACAGGCGGCTGCCAGTTTAATAAAAAATGGACAAAGGCATAATCGGCCGAAACATCAGGCTCATCATACTCCTGAACCTCAATGTAGTAACGGCCATTGAAATCATCATGAAAAAAGTAGGGCTTCGCACCGTGGGCTTGATCAGCCGATAGAGTAACATGGTAGAAAGGGTCGGAAAAGGAGATGTCCTTCACATGATCGGTCTGAAAACGGAAGCTTCGAAAATCCACCCATCTGAATTCATTTCCACCTTCCATCACCACCTCCCGATTGTAGTTAAAATCCATCCGGTCATTCCCGAAAAACAGGGGGCGAAGCCCAATCACGGCATTGTCGGTTCTTCCATTCTGGAAAACATCCACCTTTACTTCCTCTGCCGGATTTTGAATATCCATGCCGGCATAAAACACCTCAAAATCTATTTCCTGAAAACTTTCCCGATTGGTTGACTGCATGGTATATTTAACGTTGGGAACAATACTTACACGCTGCTCAGAGACCATAAACCGTCTTACCAGCAAAGGGTTATCCCGTTCGAACCCCTCAAATACCAATAGCAAATAGTTGCCTGATAAAATAGGGGAAACGTCCTCATTGGGAAAGGTCAACTGATAGTGCACATAGTCGAAGGTCGTATTAAACGAGCGCTGGTAATCCTCAACCGGCAGAAGCACATCCCCGCTCAAATACTCGGTCGACATCAGTTGAGAGGGGCTCCAATCGGCATTGCACAATTCAATAGTATAATGGTAATTTTTTATTTCTGTTCCAAGCTCGTCAAAACTCAACGTTAACTGCTGATCAGAGTTCAATTCTATTAAAGGATACGACATGACCCACCCCTCCCTGTGAAATTGCACAGTCTTAATATTTTCGCCGGTAATTTCCCGTTGATTGAAAACCGTTTCCCTGGTCAATTGAGCCTCCAGGGAGGAGAATGCGGAAAAGAGCCCCACACTCAGGATAAAAAAGATCAGAGGAGTCCCGGACCATTCAACGCACCAAATGTGCCTTCTTCCGAAGCTTAACAGAATATTGTTGCACATATTTTTCATGTTTCAGTCGATTCTTTAGTGGGCGAAAGTTATAAATTTAACTACTTTTGCAGGGAAATTAAAAACCGTTTATCAAACATGTCTGAGGTAATCAAAATTAAAAAGGGTTTGGACATACGCCTTAAAGGCAATTCCGACAAGGTTTTCGGGCAAGTCCCGGACCCGGAATTGTATGCCTTAAAACCCACCGATTTTAATGGTGTAACGCCCAAGATGGTCGTCAGGGAGGGTGAAAAGGTCAAAGCAGGATCGGTATTGTTCTTCGACAAATACCAACCCGAGGTTAAATTTGTTTCCCCCGTTAGCGGAGACTTCATCTCTATTAACCGGGGAGAGCGAAGAAAAATCCTGGAGGTCATCATAAAAGCTGATGGCCAAAAGGAGTCCGTAGATTTTGGCACCGAGAATATTGCCGACCTATCGCGTGAGGCCGTCGTAACCCGTCTGCTTGAGTCTGGCGCCTGGCCCTATTTGCGTCAACGACCCTATAACATCATTGCCCGAACATCCGACACCCCGGAGGCTATTTTTATCAGTGGGTTCGATACGGCACCTTTGGCGCCCGATTACGACTTCATCATGGAGGGTCAACAAGAGGATTTCCAGGCCGGCATCGATGTATTAAAGAAACTCTCGGACACCATTCATATCGGAATCAACCAAAAGGCTTCCTCCAAAATATTTCTCAACACACAGGGCGTAAACATTCACAGGTTTCAGGGTCCACACCCTGCCGGGAATGTAGGCGTTCAGTTACACCACATTCGCCCCCTGAATAAGGGTGAAAAAGTTTGGTGCATCCAACCCCAGGAAGTGGCAACCATTGGCAAGTTATTCACTACCGGAAAGCACGACTTTTCGCGGGTGATCGTAGTTGCCGGCTCCGAAGTTAAGAAGCCCGCCTACTTCCGCACCACTCTGGGTGCCTCCACCAGCCCATACCTTATCAACAATTTAACCGAGGGGAACATCCGCATCATTAGTGGCAATGTGCTCACCGGAACACAAATCTGTCTGGAGGGCTACCTGGGCTTTTATGACGCACAGGTTACAGCCATCCCTGAGGGAGATGAGTTTGAGCTTTTGGGATGGGCCTTACCAGGACTGGATAAATTCAGTGTCTCCAGATCGTTTTTCAGCTGGTTACAACCCAACAAGAAGTACCGTCTAAATGCCAATACACATGGAGGTAAAAGAGCCATCGTAATATCAGGCGATTACGAAAGTGTGCTGCCCATGGATGTGCTTCCCGAACAGCTCATTAAAGCCATTATGGTTGAAGACATAGACAAGATGGAACAATTAGGGATTTACGAAATAGTCGAAGAAGACATCGCCCTTTGTGAGTTTGTCTGCACCTCAAAGATGCAACTGCAGAGCACCCTGCGCAATGGCATTGATTTAATGATTAAAGAACTGGGCGCCTAAGCCGGGAGTGGCTTAGGCACAAACAGGTCTTTGAACAAAGACCATTTGCCCACAACGAATCTTCGATAACAACATAAACATACAGTTTCGAATGAAGGGATTACGAAATTTTATAAACAACATCAAACCACACTTCGAAGAAGGAGGCCGGTTTGAAAAATTGCACTCATCGTTTGATGCGTTTGAGACCTTTTTGTTTGTCCCCAACACGACCAACAAAAACGGAGTGCATGTGCGCGACGCCATCGACATGAAACGAACCATGTCGGTCGTTGTGTTGTCACTGATACCAGCCTTACTTTTCGGCATCTGGAATGCCGGCTACCAGCACATGCTGGCTACCGGAGGGGTGCCTGATTTCTGGCCTATGGTAGGACACGGATTTCTAAAGGTGTTCCCCATAATTGTGGTCGCCTACGTAACGGGGTTAGGCATTGAATTTATGTTTGCCCAACTCAGAGGGCATGAGGTAGCTGAAGGCTTCCTGGTTTCCGGGATGCTGATACCGCTTGTGATGCCCGTTAACATCCCTTTGTGGATGGTAGCCGTGGCTACCGCTTTCGCAGTGGTAATCGGCAAAGAGGTATTTGGTGGAGCCGGCATGAACATCTGGAACCCCGCCCTGTTGGCCCGGGCCTTTTTATTCTTTGCCTATCCCGCCCAAATGTCGGGCGACAAGGTTTGGATCTCAGGGCTCACCACTGGAGAAGGCATTGCAGACGGTTTTTCAGGCGCTACCGCACTGGGGGCCGCCGTTACCAACGGAAACATCGATAACTTCTCATTGGCCGATAGTTTCTTCGGGTTTATTCCCGGCTCTATCGGGGAAACCTCTACTTTGGCCATATTGATAGGCGCGGCCATTTTAATTTACACAGGCATCGGGAGCTGGCGAATCATTCTTTCCGTATTTGCAGGGGGTTTCCTCATGGCACTTGGATTCAATGCCATAGGATCTACGGCCCTTATGCAGATTCCTGCCCTTCATCAATTGTGTCTGGGCGGATTTGCCTTCGGAGCGGTTTTTATGGCCACCGACCCGGTTTCGGCCTCCAGAACCAACTCGGGAAAATACATCTATGGCTTTTTAATTGGGGTGTTAAGTATCATGATTCGGGTTTTCAACCCGGCCTACCCCGAAGGTGTTATGCTGGCCATACTGCTGATGAACACCTTTGCACCACTTATTGACCATTACGTGGTGGAGAACAATATTAAACGCCGCCTAAAAAGGGTAAGAGTAAACGCTTAAGAAAATAAATGTTAAGATGGACAGACAAGGAAACAGTTATACTTTTCTTTATGCTTCAGTGCTGGTAGTTTTGGTAGCAACCATTCTGGCTTTTGTATCAGAAGCCCTGAACCCCATTCAAAAACGAAATGAAGGGGTTGCCAAAAAAACCGACATTTTAAAATCGATTAACATCGAGAGCAACAAAGAAGATGCCGAGAAAAAATACGAACAATTCATCGGCCAAAAGAGCTACATCCTCAATTTCAAAGGTGAAAAAATTGAGGGGGATGCTTTTACCGTAGACCTCAGCAAAGAGGTTCGCAAGCCACTCGAAGAGCGGCAATATCCGGTTTATGAAAGTCATCTCGAAAATGGGGACATTAAATATGTTTTACCCGTCCGGGGGACTGGATTATGGGGTCCCATTTGGGGATATATTGCCGTTAACCAGGATAAAAACACCATTTATGGGGTCTCTTTCGACCACAAAGGTGAAACCCCTGGATTAGGCGCTGAAATTGCCCAGGTTTCTTTTCAGGATCAATTTAAAGGCAAATCCATTTTCGACAATCAGAAGAACCTGGTTTCCATCAGCGTGATAAAAAGCGGTGCGCCCAAAGACCCGGAACATTCGGTGGATGCCATTTCGGGCGGCACGATTACCAGTCAAGGACTGGAAAATATGTTGCTGAATTATTTTCAAGGCTACGAAGCATTTCTAAAAAAATAAAAAGAGAGAATCATGAGTAACGATAAAGAACCTTTGTTCTCTTCCAAAAACCTGAAGTTGATTACCAGCCCCCTGGGCTCGCAAAATCCCATCACGGTTCAGGTTTTGGGAATTTGTTCGGCACTGGCCGTAACTGCTAAACTGGAACCGGCCATTGTCATGTCCTTTTCGGTAATATTTGTCACCGCCTTCTCCAACCTCATCATTTCCTTGTTGCGTAACACTATTCCTTCGCGAATCAGGATTATTGTGCAACTGGTTATCGTGGCAGCATTGGTTATTGTGGTGGATCAAATACTGAAGGCCTATGCCTACGAAGTAAGCAAACAGCTGTCCGTATTTGTTGGACTCATCATCACCAACTGCATCATCATGGGCCGTCTGGAGGCATTTGCACTGGGCAACAAACCCTGGCCTTCGGTCCTCGACGGCATTGGCAATGGAGCAGGTTACGGCCTGATATTGGTAACCGTTGGATTCGTACGCGAATTATTAGGCTCCGGTACACTGACCCTTCCGGGTCTGGGGAGCATTCAGGTGGTACCTCAAATATTTTACGACTGGGGATATTCCGACAATGGGTTGATGATTCTTCCTCCCATGGCTCTTATTACGGTTGGAGTGATCATCTGGATACAACGTTCGAAGCACAAAGAATTGCTTGATATAAGCTAACAAGCCACTTTAAAACGTGATTAACGAAAAAATGGCAAGGACTCTCTTACACAATCTTTGCCCTAGGAAAACAAAAAAAACCGATTTAACCACAACGCGATGGAATATCTGTTGAATATATTTATTAAATCCATTTTTATTGAGAACATGGTATTTGCCTATTTTCTGGGCATGTGCTCGTACCTGGCAGTCTCAAAAACAGTAAAGACCTCATTTGGCCTGGGATTAGCTGTCATCTTTGTTCTGGGCATCACCGTTCCGGCCAACTACCTCCTCGAAAACTATGTATTAAAAGAAGGTGCACTTACCTGGTTAAGTGAAAGATTCGCCGATGTAGACCTAAGCTTTCTCAGCTTTATCATGTTCATTGCCGTGATTGCCTCTATGGTTCAGCTGGTAGAGATGATTGTGGAAAAATTTGCGCCCACCCTTTACATCTCATTGGGGATATTTCTTCCACTAATTGCTGTGAACTGCGCCATTCTGGGAGGTTCCCTTTTTATGCAGGAGCGCGATTACGCCAACATTGGTGAAGCCTCGGTTTATGGCCTTGGTTCGGGTATTGGCTGGTTTCTGGCCATTATCAGTATCGCAGCCATTCGCGAAAAACTAAAATACTCAGATGTTCCCGCTCCCCTAAGAGGATTAGGTATCACCTTCATTGTGACCGGATTAATGGGAATCGCCTTTATGAGTTTCATGGGTATTCAACTGTAGACAAAAAAGCAAAGATGAACCTCGCCTTATGACCGGGGACATATTAAGAGTCAAAATATAATTACATGAATATTTTAGCCATTTCAATTCCGATTATCATTACCAGCGCCATCGTTTTCCTGGTGGTCATCATCCTGCTGGTATCCATACTTCTGTATGCCAAACAAAAACTGACCCCTTCGGGAGAAGTCACCATCGACATCAACGAGGGGGAGAAAGATCTGGTGGTTAATCCAGGACAATCTCTTCTTTCGGCTCTCGGCGAAAATAAAATATTCCTGCCCTCGGCTTGCGGAGGAGGAGGAACCTGCGGCATGTGCCGTTGCCAGGTGCACGATGGAGCCGGGTCAATCCTGCCCACCGAGACAGGCTTTTTTACCCGTAAGGAGCAGATGAAAGACTGGCGGCTGGCCTGTCAGGTAAAAGTTAAAGAGGACCTCAAGATGGAGATCCCCCAGGAGATTTTGGGGATTAAGAAATGGGATTGTACAGTGGTCTCCAACAACAACGTAGCTACCTTCATCAAAGAGTTTGTGGTAAAATTGCCCGAAGGTGAAAACATCGACTTCAAATCGGGTGGTTATATCCAAATTGATGTGCCAAAAATTGAGGTGGATTTTAAAGACATGGAGATTGGCGAAAAATTCAGAGACGATTGGACAAAATTCAAGATGTTCGATCTTCAAATGAAGAATCCCGAGCCCACCTTCAGAGCCTATTCCATGGCCAACCATCCGGCCGAAGGAAATATTGTAATGCTCAACATTCGTATTGCAACCCCTCCCTTTGACCGTGTAAACGGAGGTTTCCAAAAAATCAATCCCGGTATTTGCTCGTCCTACATCTTCTCGCGCAAACCCGGTGACAAAGTAACCATATCAGGTCCTTACGGAGAGTTCTTCCTGAAAGAAACCAATCGGGAAATGCTCTTTATTGGTGGAGGAGCCGGAATGGCCCCCATGCGCTCACACATCTTCCATCTGTTTCATACCCTCAAGAGTGACCGAAAAGTGAGTTTCTGGTATGGTGGTCGCTCCAAAAAAGAGATCTTCTACGAAAAAGACTTTCTGGATATCCAGGAGAAATTCCCCAATTTCAAATTCACCATCGCTCTTTCGGAGCCGTTGCCCGAAGACAAATGGGAAGGAGACACCGGATTTATCCACCAGGTGATTTTCGATAAATACTTAAAAACACACGAAGAACCCGAAGAGATTGAATACTATCTTTGTGGCCCCCCTATGATGAACGCCGCCGTCAACAAGATGTTGTACGATTTAGGTGTGCCGGATGAGATGATCGCCTTCGATGATTTTGGATCCTAAATAATGAAGCCTTCGGAAATTCCGAAGGCTTTTTTCCTTTAAGAATAAAGCAATTAATGCAGACGCAGATGGATATCGATTGGTTACTTCAGCAAAACCCAATTTTACTGGCACTTATCGCGACTCTCTTTACCTGGGCCCTTACCGCCCTTGGTGCCTCGATGGTGTTTTTCTTCAAAACGATCAATAAAATTGTTCTCAATTCAATGCTTGGGTTTGCCGCAGGGGTCATGATTGCCGCCAGCTTTTGGTCGCTTCTTAAGCCCTCGATCGAGATGGCCGAAAAGAATGGCTCCGTTGCCTGGGTGCCTGCCGTGGTCGGCTTTCTGGGCGGGGGGGCCTTTTTGTTGCTGGTCGATAAGTTATTGCCTCACTTACATATGGGCCTGGCCACAAGTGAAGCCGAAGGCATAAAAACCTCCTGGCAACGAAGTGTTTTGCTGGTGCTGGCCATCACCCTGCACAATATACCCGAAGGCCTCGCCGTTGGCGTTGCTTTTGGCGCTCTGGTTCATGATCCCTCAGCTGGTGTTTTGGTGGGTGCCATGGTCCTGGCCTTTGGTATTGGGTTGCAAAATTTCCCCGAAGGGGCCGCTGTCTCCATCCCTCTTCGACGGGAAGGACTATCGAGGCTCAAATCGTTTAACTACGGACAACTTTCGGGCATTGTTGAACCCATGGCAGGGGTTTTAGGGGCCTATCTCATTACCATGATGACTCCCCTTCTGCCCTATGCGCTCTCATTTGCTGCCGGAGCCATGATCTTTGTAGTTGTGGAAGAACTTATTCCAACCTCTCAGGAAGGTCACGAGACCGACTTTTCGACCATCGGAGCCATGCTGGGTTTTGCCACCATGATGTTGCTCGATGTAGCCCTCGGGTAAAAAAGATTAACCATATTTAAGCTGAACCATGAATCAAGCACTCAAAAAAGTTGGTCTCCACGCCATCTCTCTTTTATTTTTAACAGCCCTCTTTTCAAGCTGCACGGAAAATCCGGCCTGGATAAAAAACCAGGGTGCAATTTTTGGGACCACCTATCATCTGGTATATGAGAGTCCCAACGGTAAAGACCTGCATCCACAGGTGCTTCTATCCCTCGATTCGGTTAACCGGTCCCTCTCTACCTACGATACCGCTTCGGTCATCTCCCGATTCAATACCTCAGAGAAGGGGGTGCCAACCGATGACTTCTTTAATACCGTATTTCGTGCCGCTAAGGTTGTTACCGAAGCCAGCGATGGTGCCTTCGACATGACCGTTGCCCCGCTGGTAAACGCCTGGGGATTTGGCTTTACCAATAAGCAAATCATGACCCCCGAAAGAATCGATTCACTGAGAAATTTGGTGGGCATGCAATATGTACACCTGAAAAAAGATTCCATTGTTCGTTCCCGACCCGGAGTTATGCTGGACGCATCGGCCATTGCCAAAGGCTTTGGGGTTGATGTTGCTGCGGCTACTCTGGCCAGAATGGGCTGTACAAATTATATGGTTGAGATTGGTGGGGAAGTAATGGCCTCGGGACACAACCCGAAAAACCAAAAATGGCGAATCGGCATCGACAAACCCATTCCAGACCCAAGAGCTGTTGACCGGCAACTGCAACTCATCCTGGAAGTATCGGGAAGGGCCGTGGCAACCAGTGGTAACTACCGCCAGTTTTACATCGATGAAACAGGAAAGAAACAGGCCCACACCATAGATCCCGCCACAGGGAGACCGGTCCAGCATTCCTTGCTCAGCGCTACAATACTGGCGAACGATTGTATGCACGCAGATGCCTTTGCCACCGCATGCATGGTTTTAGGTTTGGAGAAAAGCACTCAACTATTGAAAAAACATCCCGAAATGGAGGCTTGTTTTATTTTTGATTCCGAGGAAGGAACAAAAGTCTCCTGGACAGATGGATTTGACAAATACATTACCCAATAACGTAAAATTTGGCAATCGTTACTTCTCCGTTTCACCACTCAATTGTGAAACACAACCCACCTTCTGAATGAGGAGAAAATTACAACCTCATTCACTTATCCGTTTTGCAGGAGAGGGATTCATCACAGCCGCAGCCATCACTGCCGCTGCAAGTAGTAAGCCGGCCCCCCTTTTTGAAGATAGTTTTTATGGCTAACCCGAAGAAGGCTAAAAACATGAATACTATCGAAAGTCCAAGGATGATAAAAAATGTGCCCATAACACCAATTCTTTAGCAAAGTAATAATTCAAAGTTACGAAAAAGGATATTAAGATACAAAAGTCTTATATTTACAAAAAAATATATCAACCTCTATGCCTTTTATGCCTCAAACCCCATTTGTATCCTCCGGGGCCAATCATCAGGAATTCATTTTTTGCAAATGCCGTTTGTCTTTGCGAGCTAACCTATCCTGCGTGGTAGCGCAAAAAACGCCCTGTTTTGCCAGTTCCCGGTTTCCACCCACATGAGAATTCGGAAATTTCCCGTTTTTTTTAAACACGATTCTTACAGCGAAAAGAAAAAACCCCACCCCTAACAGTAAAACACTAAATAACACTACATTCAACATGGTTCAGGTATTTATTTGAACCACAAAAATAGGAAAAAAATTGGCCATTAAACCTTCTATCGATACATTCTGTTTGAAAGGTACCCAACAAACCTTTTGAACCATGAAATTATTCTAACTTTAGCGTTCAATACCGGGAACCCGTAAATCTGATTACCCTATAACGCAAAAAAGAAGACAACAACAGGAACAATGGAAACAAACCAGGAAGCCGCCATCAGCAACAACAACCATAAAGAAACTCTTAAATTTGAAGAGTTTAAGAAAGAGGTTCTACACGATTATCGCATCGCTCATTTAAGCAGGCAATTAAGCATATTGGCCCGCAAAGAAGTACTCAGCGGGAAGGCCAAGTTTGGCATTTTCGGCGATGGCAAGGAGGTCGCTCAAATTGCGATGGCCAAACAGTTTAAAAATGGAGACTGGCGCTCGGGTTACTACCGTGACCAAACTTTTTTGCTGGCAGCCGGGATGACCACCCCAAAGAAATTCTTTGCCCTCCTTTACGGGGAAACCTCCACGGAGCTCAACCCCGACAATGGCGGCCGATCATTCAACAACCATTTTGGCACCCGGTTCATCAACGAAAAGGGCGAGTGGGTCGCCCAGTCCACCTGCAAAAATACAGCTTCCGACATCAGTCCCACCGCCGGCCAGATGCCGCGCCTGGTAGGTCTGGCGCTCGCCTCCAAGCTTTACCGTAACAACCCGGGCATCAAACACTTAACTCAATTCAGCAACGAAGGTAACGAAGTCGCATTTGGCACCATCGGGGATGCCAGCACTTCCGAAGGTCATTTTTTTGAAACCATGAATGCAGCCGGGGTACTGCAAATCCCAATGGCTGTTTCGGTGTGGGACGATGGATACGGCATTTCCGTACCCATAAGCCGGCAAACAACCAAAGCCAGCATCTCAAAGGCCATGGCGGGGTTCAGAAAAGAGTCCGGCGACGATACCGGGATTCTCATCTATGAGGCCAACGGGTGGGATTATGCGGCTCTTTGTCAGATTTACGAGAAAGGCATTTCTCAATGCCGCACCAACCATATCCCCGTTCTCTTTCACATTAAAGAACTGACGCAACCCATGGGTCACTCCACTTCCGGATCCCACGAACGCTACAAGCCAATGGAACGGCTGGCATGGGAAAAGGAGCACGATTGCCTCGTGAAAATGCGCAACTGGATGACCGACACCGGCCTGGCCGATACCGAACAGCTCGATAAGGCAGAAGAATCAGCCCGTCAGGAAGCGTTACAAGCAATGAAGGAGGCTTCACGGGAGTTTCTGGCTCCAATAATCAGGGAACGCGATGAACTCGTTGAGCTTGTAAGAGCAAAAACCTGCCATTGCCCTCTCGTTTCTCAACAAAGTACCGACAAGATCATCGACGACCTATTAACCGCCCACACGCACAACCGAAAAGAGGTACTAAGCGCGGCCCGAAAAATTTTACGCCATGTTTGCGCGACCTGCGAAAAATCAGGCGGACTTAAAACCAGATTGAAATTATGGTTACACGACTATATGGCCCAAGGCCGCGAAAAATACAATCGCCATCTCAACGATGAATCCCCTTACTCGACCTTAAAAGTGGCCCCGGTGGCGATCCAGTATGCACCAGATGCTCCCCAGGTGCCGGGTCGTGAAATTTTACGCGATAACTTTGATGCCCTCTTTGCACGGGAACCCCGACTCATCACCTTTGGGGAAGACACGGGTCTGTTGGGTGGGGTAAACCAAACTCTTGAGGGACTCCAAAAGAAATACGGAGAGTGGCAGATACGCGACACAGGCATCCGTGAAACAACCATCATTGGAAAGGGAATTGGGCTGGCCCTGCGAGGACTCCGCCCCATCGCCGAAATTCAGTATTTCGATTATCTTCTCTATGCGCTCCAAACCATCAGTGATGATCTGGCAACCACTCATTACCGCACCAAGGCTGGCCAAAAGGCCCCGGTGATCGTGCGCACCCGCGGCCACCGACTCGAGGGCATCTGGCATTCAGGATCCCCCCTGAGCATGGTTATCAACTCCATCAGAGGAGTATACGTGTGTGTTCCCCGCGACATGACACGTGCCGCTGGTTTTTACAACACGCTTCTCAAGGGAGAAGACCCTGCACTGGTTATAGAACCCCTTAACGGCTATCGCCTGAGAGAAAGAAAACCAGCCAATTTTGGTGATTTCAAAATACCCCTGGGAGTTCCGGAGGTCCTCATAGAAGGCAAAGATGTAACCATTGTGACCTATGGCTCCTGCGTGAGAATTGCCGCCGAAGCCATCGAACAGCTCAATGAGATAGGCATATCCGTCGAATTAATAGACGTTCAAACCCTGTTGCCTTTCGACCTTCATGGAATCATCCTCCGCTCGCTTAAAAAAACCAACCGGATCGTTTTCTTCGATGAGGATGTCCCGGGTGGAGCCACGGCCTATATGATGCAGAAAGTCGTTGAGGAGCAGGGTGGGTTTCAATATCTTGACCACCCCCCGGTAACCCTTTCGGCCAAAGACCATCGCCCGGCTTACGGCACCGACGGAGACTATTTCAGCAATCCCAATGCAGAGGATGTGTACGAAACCATCTACGCCATTATGGGGGAGGCCTCTCCCGGCCAATACCCCCCAATTTATGAATAAACCTGACATATTTCATTACTAATGGAGAGCTAATAGGCTATTTTTGTACTGTCGTTAATTTCAGTTCAAACTTAAAAACCAAAACGAAATGCCAAAGGGAATCTACCAAGTGCCAAAGGTCAAAAACGAACCTATTTTGACTTATGCCCCCGGCACCCCCGAGCGGGCCGAACTAAAGAAGCAACTCGCCGCATATAGAGCAGAGGAAGTCGATATACCCATGTTCATTGGAGGAGAAGAGATCCGTACCGGGAAAAAAGTACCCATCTATCCCCCTCATGATATAAATCACCTATTGGGCCATTACCACCAGGGAGATGAGACCCATGTACATCAGGCCATCGATGAAGCCCTGAAAGCCAAAGCCAAGTGGACTGCGTTGAGCTGGGAACACCGGGCCTCCATTTTTTTGAAAGCCGCCGACCTTCTTTCCGGACCCTACCGGCAAAAAATAAATGCCGCCACCATGCTGGGGCAATCCAAAAATGCCTTTCAGGCAGAAATTGACAGTGCCTGCGAATTTGCCGATTTCCTTCGCTTCAACGTCAGTTTTATGACTCAAATATATGCCGACCAGCCCGCCTCCTCAGATGGCATCTGGAACAGGCTGGAATACAGGCCTCTGGAAGGTTTTATTTTTGCACTAACCCCCTTTAACTTCACCTCTATTGCAGGCAATTTGCCTTCTGCCCCTGCCATGATGGGCAACGTAGTGGTTTGGAAACCCTCCAAGACCGCTATCTATTCAGCCAACATCATTATGCAGATTTTCAAAGAGGCAGGCCTGCCCGATGGCGTAATTAATTTAGTCTATGCCAGTGGCCCTGTTGCTGCCAAAGAGGTGTTTGAGCACCCTGATTTTGCCGGATTCCACTTTACCGGTTCCACACAAGTATTTCAGTCTATCTGGAAAACCATCGGCAACAATATTCACAAATACAAAACCTACCCCAGAATCGTAGGTGAAACCGGCGGTAAAGACTTTATCATCGCTCACAAATCATGTGATGCCACAGCAGTTGCCACGGCTATTACGAGAGGTGCCTTTGAATTCCAGGGACAGAAATGCTCGGCGGCTTCCAGAGCCTATCTTCCTGCCAGCCGCTGGGAAGAAATTAAAAAGGTAGTCCATGAACAGCTCAAGGATGTGCGCATGGGTCCCCCGGAGGACTTCAGGAACTTTGTCAACGCCGTTATCGACGAGCCCTCGTTCAACAACCTGGAGAAAGCCATCCTTGAAGCCAAAGAACACCCGGAAGCTCAGGTCATTGAAGGTGGAAATTGCGACAAATCCAAAGGTTATTTCATCGAGCCAACCATCATTTTAACCACCAATCCACTTTATCGAACCATGCAGGAAGAGCTCTTTGGGCCTATCCTAACCATCTATGTTTACGATGACCTGGATTTCGACAAGACTCTTGAAATATTGGATAAAACCTCCATTTATGCCCTTACAGGATCTATCTTCTCTCAGGATCGTTATGTGATCGAGAAGGTAACCAAGCGGTTGAGCAATGCGGCAGGGAACTTCTACATTAATGACAAACCAACCGGAGCAGTAGTGGGACAACAACCTTTTGGTGGTGCCCGCGGATCAGGGACCAACGATAAGGCAGGTTCCCTTCTGAATATGATTCGTTGGGTCTCCCCGCGCACAATTAAGGAAACGTTTGTGCCTTCTACGGATTATCGCTATCCATTTTTGGAGGAGAAATAAGGGTTCCTGAACGAGCCCCTGATTTAAGAAGGCTAAGGCACTATAACTGATCGTGAAAAGGAGAACCGGGAATGAAAATATTTCCGGAGCCACAACAAACTCCTCTCGCGGGATGAACTATAGCCCCTTAGCCTTCTTGATTCCACAAGATAATTGTGTACCTTTGACCTGGAGATGCTCATTTGCAAGAACCTAACCATTAACAACATGGACAAAAAACAAGGTTTAAAATTGATTGCCCCTTTTTTACACAATAAGTATGTGCTTTCCCTTCTTATTTTTGTGGTGTGGCTGAGCTTCTTCGACCAAAACAATTTGGTTGACCGGTTTGCCCTTGCCAACAGAATTGTAGAACTTAAACGCCAAAAGGAACACTATCGGGCCGAAATTGAAGAGAACGAAAAACGCATGCAGGAACTGCAGAGCAACCCCGAAAATCTGGAGAAATTTGCCCGGGAACAGTATCTCATGAAAAAAGCAGATGAAGAAATTTTTATTGTGGTGGAGAAATAAAGAATCTTAACCTTCCCTCAAATCAGCGACGACTCTTCGATGATATCCCGGATAACAAAGATTTTATTAATCCTTAAGTGCCAGTTTTTTCAGATGGCACCCGTTGCCCTATTCCTCCTGTTGAATGTTTCTTCCCTTCCCTTATTCTCTGTCAACATAAGAAAACCCAACCAAAGCCTGTTTAAATCACTATTATGAAAATATACCGTCTTTTAAGCGTCTTATACTATGCCGGACTCTTTCTTGTTTTGGCAGGAACGCTGATGCAGCTAACAGACACCCACGGTGCCTTCCCTGTTTTTACAGCCGGAGTGGTGCCAGTGGCTGGCATCCGCCTTTACAATGTAATCATATCAGCCCCACAAAAAAGAAGAATCAATGTCATTTTAGTGGTTAGCGCCCTCGCTTTAACAGCCACCTCTGTAGCTATTTACCATCATCGATCCTACTGGATTCTGTTTATTGCCATTGCAGCAGTTTTGGATGGATATGCGGGTTTCAGGAGAGAAAGCTGACCCCGACCAAAAGAAATTAAACGGAGTAAATAAGGGTTTCTC
>JBFHFS010000026.1:0-72775 GCA_041583495.1 Marinilabiliaceae bacterium
AAATTTGGCATCCCCACCCTCCTACTCTTCCTGACCATTGGTATGTTGGCCGGTTCTGAAGGAATTGGCGGTATTCAATTCGACGACCCGGGCATTGCCGGCTTTATTGGGGTTGTTTCGCTTAATTTCATCCTCTTTTCTGGTGGATTAGACACAAAATGGTCGACTGTTAAACCCATATTAAAAGAAGGTCTGGCATTATCTACCCTCGGGGTCCTGTTAACCGCAACCATTCTGGGCCTTTTTGTCTGGTGGATAACGGATCTCAGCCTGTTCGAGAGTCTGTTATTAGGCTCTATTGTTTCTTCAACCGATGCCGCTGCCGTGTTTTCCATTCTACGGGGAAGAAACCTGCAATTAAAGAATAACCTTCGCCCCACCCTGGAACTCGAAAGTGGAAGTAACGACCCGATGGCTTATGTGCTAACCATTACTTTTCTATCGCTGGTAATGAACCCCGCACAGAGCTTTTGGTCTATTCTGTTGATGTTTGTGCAGCAGATGGCATTAGGCGCGCTGGCCGGTTATTTGTTTGGCCGACTCAGTAAATGGATCATTAATCGTATTAGCCTCGATTATGAGGGATTGTATCCTGTACTGGCCATAACCTTAATGTTCATCACCTTTTCTGCCACCGATTTTGTTGGGGGAAATGGCTTTTTAGCCATCTATATCAGTGCGGTATACCTGGGCAACTACAACCTGATTCATAAAAACAATATCCTGCGTATGTTTGATGGCCTTGCCTGGCTCATGCAGATTGTTTTGTTCCTCACACTCGGGTTATTAGTATTCCCATCTCAAATAGTTCCGCTCATTGGGGTAGGCCTGTTGATCGCCATCGTACTCATTTTTGTAGCCAGACCACTGGCCGTTATTATTGCGATGCTTCCATTTAAAACAAAGTTCAAGAATAAGATCTTTGTGTCATGGGTTGGGCTTAGAGGGGCAGTTCCTATTGTTTTTGCCACCTATCCGTTATTAGCCGGCGTTAATGAAGCCAACACCATTTTCAATGTCGTATTCTTTGTTTCAGTGACGTCGGTACTCATTCAGGGAACCTCCCTTTCGTTAGTGGCCAAATGGTTGGGGGTCAGTTCTCCCGAAAAGAAAAAAAAGAACTCCGCTACCGATACATTAAAAGAAGAGCATCCAACCAGCATTCTTGAAAAAATCAGCATTAATAAGACATCTGACGTCATTGGAAAAAAGATAGTGGACTTAGGATTTCCACAAAACTCTATCATTGCCATGATTGAACGTGATAAAAAATATTTTACACCTAATGGTTCAACTCACATCCAATCGGGTGATATCTTAAATGTGATCACCGACCAAGAGGAGAATTTGCTAAAAGTCTATGAGTGCTTGTATTTAGAAAGGCCACAAAGATAAGACGGTCCATAGAACCAGATATTTCCGTTTCTATTTCGAAGCTCGGCCAACGGGGAAAAGACAAAAGATTTGGTCAGGTCTTTTGTTGTAATAAATTACCTTTGTTGGACAAAAAAGTATAGGGAAATATGGACGGAAGAAACCGAAAAGATATAACCATTGGTGCAGAGGTCTCCATTGTGCTGAAGAAGGATCAACGCACAGGAAAATTGACCGAAGGGGTGGTGAAACGAATCTTAACCAATTCGCAAAATCATCCGCATGGCATTAAGGTGATGCTCGAAACAGGCGAAGTGGGCCGGGTAAAGGAGATTCACCTGTAAAGGTAAAGGACGGATAATAAACGGCATTTTACCGTGAGATGCCCCCGCGTGGCACTCAAAATTGAAAACGGGATTAATCTTTCATAATCCCAGATGAGGCATTCCTCATTTCTTTTGCCCACTATGGGATTTTTATAACACCTAAATCGATGATTCAAGACCTACATTTACACCTGTTCGAGAACAGCTTTGTCGTTACATCGGGGATTCAGGACGACGATTATGTTTTTTGTTTTAGAGATAATGCACTTTTGTTAAAGCAGGGGGACGAAGCTATAGAGATTCCACGCAAGCGGGATTTTGAAGGGAACATTTCTGAGGTCACCTTCCTGTTCAAGTTAGATAACACCCGTTGTTTCCTGGTTATGGACTCTCCCGAACAGGACCGGAATCAATTTTTTTACCATGAAGTAAGGTCACTGAACGCTATTCCCCGAAAAGAGATTGATTGGGCCGGCGGGGTAGCCTATCAACTAAGAAACTGGTATGCACAGAACAAATTCTGTGGAAAATGCGGCAGCCTGACAAAGCCCGGACCTGAAGAAAGGTCGCTTATTTGTCCCTCGTGCCAGACCGTCCGATATCCCAATATTTCGCCGGCCATCATCGTCGCGCTTCTGCACGAGGACAAAATTCTGCTTGCCCGAAATGCCAACTTTCCCCAGGGTTTCTATTCCATCGTAGCCGGATATGTTGAAATTGGCGAAACCGTTGAAGATGCCGTAAAACGAGAGGTTAAGGAGGAAGTGGGTCTGCAGATAAAAAACATCCGTTATTATAAAAGTCAACCCTGGCCCTTTTCAGGCTCCATGATGCTTGGGTTTATTGCCGGGATAGAGGGTGATCCAACCATCCGGATCGATGAGAAAGAGATTGTGGAAGCCAACTGGTACAGTCGGAACGATTTGCCAGGATATCCGCCAAACAGAAGTATTGCCGGTGAAATGATCGAAAAGTTCAGAAACGGAGAGTTGTAAGTTCTGTTTGGGAAAGGGAATTTATATTCTTTGCAAGTTACTCTAATTCGGAAGTGTTCTTTTTTAAATCCTCTCCTAACCGAGTCATGTTCAGGGTAGGAAGATTAATCGCTTCAAATCCTGAAAGATTTGTCAAAGTAGAAATATAAGCTCTTATATAGGGGAATAATAATGCAGGTGCATTAACATAAAAGAATTGACTAAGCAACTCTTTCCCTAAACCATTATCAAATTTGTAATTAGCTACCGCATCAATTTCAATATTCAAAGATTTACCCTCATCCACAATTCTCACCCCCAGATGCAACCGAAAAACACCCTCTTCCCTATTTATTACTCCTCTGGGATTAAACCCAATAGATAATTTTCGGGAAGGGTCATTTTCCTTACGCTCAATTAAAGAACGTGTTATCGAAAAACCCTGAAACTGAAATTTTGATGATTCACTCATAATTAATTATGCAGCCAATGCATAGTTTAATCCAGTTGTATCAACCTCATTCGTAAATTCTAATACTTCAAAATAAGGTGTAGCAGCATCATTCTCAAATACCACTTCCTCCATAAGGCCAATTTCAAAATCAACACGTGCCACTTCTGTTAAAGACCCTTCTGAAACAAATAAAATATTTTCATCAGGATAAAAAGCATTAAATTCCTCTTCAATAAACTCTTCTTCCAATAAATAATCCACATTATCTTCATACAAGTCTAAAGGTAATATTTCAACAATATGACTTTGAGTAATGCTCCTATGCTCATATCGGATTCGTATCTTATTAAACCTCAAAGATAACCCCCTGATTTTATTCTCTAAATATTCTCTCGAATTCATGTCTTTGTATGGTTTCGTTGGTCAGCCATGGAAACTTATACAACTTCTTCCTCTTTACATTTCACAAATGAAAGTTGCTGATAGCATAGCTTCTAATGTCATTCGCATAAGTCAATGCCTGTCTACTCTTTTCTAAACTTATCTCAATATCAAGATAATCAGATTCTACTCTTAATTGTTTCAATTGTGAAATTTGCCGGATAAGTTTTCTTCTTACATCAACCTTTTTCTCCAATTGTTTTAACTCATTTATTATATACTGAATAACATAGTTGTGCGAGGTTTGTTTATTAACCCTCAACTCATTTCTTTGAGCATCATAATCAACTCCAAAAAAATCCTGAATTATGAACTTTAATAACTGAAAACAGCTGTAATATGAGCAATGTACACTTGGTGCATATAAATCCTGTGCAATTAAATATTCCGCTGCATCTAAGTTAAAGTTCGATTTTTCTCTTAATTTGCTCATTAATCAATGAAACGCAAAAATAGTGGATTTACACTAATAATAAAAATACAGCCAAATTGGTTAAACTGCTGAACAAATAGCTAAAAGATAATAACATACAGTAATGTTAACTCATTTTATTCAGATAAACAAACAGCCAAACGATTTCGTGAAAAACCCATGCAAGTAATTTAAAATATTTAGCAATAAGCGAACTTAACACCATCCCTTTTTATTGAACAAGAGTTAAGTTAACAAGCATAGCCTCTACCAGTCGAGCAGCCTCTTCTCGCCATCGAGGGCTTGAATGTGAGATATCTCCTGGCTTACTTCAATCACACCTTTGTAGTTTCCACGTTCATCCCTAACGGCAAAATACTGGATCAGGAGGTATTGGCCTTTCATTTTAATCCAAAAGTCGGCCTGACTTTTTTCCCCATTTCTGAAAGACTCCACAATTTGTTCAACCACATGAACGCTTTCGGGGGGATGGCAATTTTTCACTTCACGGCCAATGATGGCAACCGAACGAGGAAAGATACGCTTCTTAGGGGTTGAAAAATACCGCACCCTATCGCTTTCATCCACATAGGTTATGTCAACCGGCAGATGATTGAATATTAGCTTGACCTGTTCAACCGTCAATAATCCGGTTCCCAGATCCACCTTGTCGCTAACGGCTGCGGAGGCTGTGTGAGGCACCACCGGTTGATCGGGCTGAAGGTAGGGATAGCCCAGTTCCCTGGCTTCGACATCCATAGCCATCAACTGTTTTTCGCCTAGGGTCGCCAGGATATAGGGAAACAGGATCTTCTCCTCACGGAATTTTATGGCCAGCATATTAAAGAAGACATCCCCCACCCGGCGATTAAAGACTTTAATATCGGTGACGCCCTCTTTCAGTTGTTCCCGGATACTTTTAATATTGCGGCGAATATCGTCGTGAAACGACCACATGATTTGCAGGCATCGGTAATCGGGCCATTTTTGCTCAAGAATGGGGAACAACACATTTTCTTTGATGATGTAGTGTTTGGCAAAAACCTCCAGCTCTTCGAAAAGCATGCCCAGATTCGTTGTGAGCTGCTTATCGGTTTCCTTTTTCACAAAAGCCTTGAAGACCGGTCGTATTTTATTCAGAACCTGTACCATTTCAGCATTATTCTGTGCCAAAACATCCAGAAACGAGCCGGCTTTGGGTTCCATCCCGGGATAGCCCTCGATGGTATCATGAAAGATATTCAGCACCTTATTGGAAAGGGGCTTGAGATCCTCCACGCCAACCCCCTCCTTGATCAGCTCATCGAATAGCGTGATAAAATCGGCAGGCATTACCGTCGAAATAAAATCTCTGTTTTCGAGGATAAAGGCACGCGCACTGCCCGTGGTCAGGATAAGCCTGGATACTTCAAGGAGTTTGGCAACCCTTCTTTCTTTGGTGTTGGTGAATTCTGACATAAACAATGATATTTTTTTAATTGAGATAGAAATCCAATCTCTTGGAAGTGTATCATTTACCTTAAGTTAACACCGTTCGGTTGAGCTCACGCCTTAATTCCAATTTTACCCTTGCAGGGTAATTTGGATAAAAAAGTCCGAAGGACTTGAATATGAATAACCTCCGGTGAAACCGGAGGGAAACAAAACTATTTGTCCAGAACCCCAACGAGGGTTCAATATTATTCAAAATAAGATTTTAATTGGCTATGATGCTTTTCAAGTCTTTTATAAAATTTAGAATCAATAGTTAGTTACACCAATTCTAATCAGATTCGAGTATAATTTTAAAAAATCTAAACTACGAATGGAGCGAATTACCCGAATTATAAAACAATAATTTGGTTTAAAGAACTTTTGCCTACCTGTAAAACGTCAGGTGTTTATAATAAACGGGTGGGGTTCTCGGGTCGTGGCGCCTTGGTCACCAGTATTCTCGCATTCGCATCGCCCTCATTGCTAATAAAATGCACCATATGGGCCGGACTTTCGATAAGTGTGTCTTGCGCAAACACCTCCGATTCATCGCCAATATGAATGGTTGGATTGCCTTCTAACACATAAAACACAACATCCACAGGGGTCTTATGCGGTTTTAAGGTTTCCCCGGGTTTTAAGGTGATGTGCATGATCTGTGCCGAAGCACGGTTGTACATTTGTTTCACTTCCACCTTATGTGGATTTTCCTTAACGGGTTCTGTTTGATGGTTTCGGGTGATCATCGCTTTTTTTTTAGGTTCGATTGAGTGGTACTACAATTTACAACATTTTGGGGGCTTTTTTCCTCTTTTTAAAACGTTTCCGCCACAGCAGATAGCCGCTCAACACCACCATGATGCCCAACAAACCACTAAGGGGCACAATCAGGATGTAAAATACGCCCATAAAACTCCCAAAGATTCGGCCGGTATGCGTCTCCAGAGCAAAGGTCCACAGGGACATCCCGGAGGCTTTGAGAATGTTTGGCGGCATTGGTGGAAAGGGGTTCTGGTGCTCCAGGGGAAGAACCCCCTTTTCGTAATCAACCATTAAACGCTGGCCCGATGGCGTATTGAGAAGCCCGGTAACTTTAAAGTCCCCAACAGGGCGTCCTGAAGAGGATTCCTGATGCACCCTTCCGGTCACAAAATTGTAGACTTCGGGAACATCGGGGTGCCAGAGAAACAGTCCGCTGAATGAGCCAACAAGGTACGCTCCCGCCTCATAAGGTTCCAGAACAGTGATGCCCATCACACTCACCGGAGGCTGATATTTAAAGGGAACAGGGCGCAGAGTTTTGGCATCCATAAAATACAGGCCACTGGAGGTGGAGAGTAAAAAGCCCCCCTTTGCCTCGTCATAATGCAGATCCCTTAATTTATCGTGCCAGGGATTGGGCTGTGAGAGATGTGAAAAAGGTATGGGATTTACCTTTAGGGGGGCAATGGCAATCAACAGTGGGGGCCGCAAAAACATGCCCGAAAAAAACAGGACGATGAGAAAGCCAAATAACCACGCTCCTCCCCTATTGTGCCACTTTAAAGACCATCGGTTGAGGCTTACCATGGATCCCACTGCTTTATTTTCTCTTTTCCGCCGCTTAATCCATCCCGGAAAGAGGAAATAGAGCCAACCGGTCAGCGACAAAAACAAGACGACAATGCCCAGCAAATCAACAAACAACTTACCCGGAAGCCCGAAGATCTCACCCGAATGTATTTGCCAAATGGTCTGAAATAGAGTGACTTCATTCTTATAGCCCGGGGGTTGGACTAACTCAATTTTTTCGAAACGTGTGCTGGTTCCCGCCGATTTTCCTTTAAACAGAACCGATCGGTTGATGACATAAAGAGTATCCCCCACACTCTCGATGGCCACAAACCGTTTGATTTCGGCATCCAGATCAAAAGACGCCCATTGCCCGCGGTTTTGATCGTAGGCAAAGAGGCCAAAAAGAGTTGCGGCGTATAATTGTCCATCCCGTGAACGGTGAAGGTCAAAGATCTTCCGGTTATCGGTGCCTTTCTTAAAGCCGGCATTCATTGGCCGATAGTGTTGAAAGGTGGAGTCGGTAATCCATACACCAATATTTCCAAAAACCAAAATACTGTCGGAGGAGATGATTAAATCACCCTTTAAAGCCGCATTGTTCCAGTTGTGATAGCGAAATTCTGTGGGCAATAGTTCCCGGTTGACATCGATACCGGAAAACAACGCCCGATGGTTTAAGAATATGCCTGTTAGGGCGTAATAAAAAAGAACAATGGAAATAATTAGGCCTGGCCACTTGTGTAACTTTTTATACAGGCTAGCTTTTGGCTTCATAAAGTACTCATCAATATAAACACATTTCTCACTTAATGCCCGAGGGTGGGCTTGTACTTTTTTCTCAGCCCGCACCCACTGGCCCCCTGGAGGGGGAAGACGGCCCACAAAACTTAGAATTGAGAACTTTTTATAGGGAGTTACCCGGACTTTTGTACAATGGTTACACTATCCGATTCAGGACCGCATCGCCTTTAACGATTTTTTGGGCCAGAGAGTAGATACTTTCTGTTTTGGTAATTTGATGAAACCCCTCTCTTATGGCCAGGTAACGGTCGTGCAGCGGACAGGGATTTTCATCGTTGCAATTTTTAAGGCCAAAGCCGCATTTGTAAAAGCCGGCATCGCCCTCCACAACCATTACCACATCGTAAAGGGATAGCTTTGAATCGCTTTCACTAAAAAAGAATCCTCCCCCACGTCCTTTGGCCGAATCCAACAGCTGGTTCTTGGTGAGTATTTGAAGGATCTTGGCGGTATAGGCTTCCGGAGCTTCAATCTCCCGGGCAATCTCTGTCACCCCGGGCCTTTGGTTCTTCCAGTTTTGTAATTGCACATATACCAGGGCACGGATGGCATATTCGGTACTCTTTGTCAACATGATGGGCCGGTATTGGATTGTTTATTTAGCTTCGAAAACGACCGCTTTTTTAAATAAGATGTTGTTTTCTATGTGAATGTGGCGATGCAAATCATCCTCGAACTCCTGCAAGGTCTGCATTGTGGCCCGGTAGGTGCCGCATCCATCCGGAGGACAGGTATAATGGTTTGTCAAAGCAGAAATTTTCATGAAACGCTCCCCTTCCACCTGGTGCTCCTGCTCCATCACATGGATGGGTTCCAGAACGCTGCCCACCACAAATCTGGCCTGGCTGTCTTCCTTCCTTCGGCTCACCATTTTTCGGATATACGGGAATAAAATCAGTTCTTCCTTTTTCAAATGGGCACTTAAATTGGTGGCGGCCCCATTAAAGAGCTCCTTAACTTCGAATAATTCGGGATGATTCTCCCCATGCACGTCGCACAACTTTTGCAACTGTTGATTTAAGAACGGAATGGTTTCAACAACATACGAATGGTGCCTTTTCTCAATATAGTCGCACAGCTCATCGAGTGCCAGCCCGTCGATGTATTTCGAATCCGGATCGTTCATCCCCACCAGGGCCTCCAATTCGGGAACGATATCTGTTAGCGCTATGTTCGATTGTTCGCAAGCCTCTCCCAAGGTAATGCCTCCCCCGCAACAAAAATCAATCTTGTTGCTGTCGAATATCCTGGCGGTTTTAAAGTTCGCTTTCACAATATCTCCTACAATGGTGTCTGACTTTATCTGCATGGCTTTTTGTTTAATTAGTTCAGGGCAAAGATATGAAATTATTTATAAAAGGATGCGCATGTCCTTTTATTCATTTGTCTGAAGACGAAGTGACGGGTGCAATTACTCCTTATTATGTTTCTTCAGAAATTTTCTTTGAGTAATGCTATTTCTTTTCTAATTTGGCGCTACAACATCAAAATCACCTGGGCTTCAAACACGAAAAATGGATTGTATATGACAGAAACACAAAGCTCAACTTCTTCTATATCGACAATATAAACATCACCTCTTATGACTAAAATTCATGAACAACTCTATCATAAAGGTCGGGAGATATTCGATGTTGTGAAGAGAATAAGTGATCTCATACCCGAAGATGACACCCCCCTGCAGTCGGTTAAGGAATTTATGCAAAGCGATGCACTCCTTTTATCTGTAAAAGTTAAGGGGGTCGAAGAAACCGATCTGTATGATCTGAATATGGAGGCAGCGACAATCATTCGTAAAGCAGCCAGGGATCTGATGATTCAAAACCATACACTGAAAATGTTTGGTTTTAAGTATGTCGACTATTTTGATATCGTGCGTGAATTAATCGAAGAGTACCGGCTGCTGTTTATCCAATGGGTAACTACATTTGATCCCTGGAACTATGTCACCGACCGCTGGGGATTGTTCAACCCTCCGGGTGTGGGACCCAATGGCCCCTACTCCGGGGAGGATCTTCCTGACCTGGATGGATGACCTAAAAAATTTGTTTTTTCGCCAGAAATTCGAAAAAAGCAATCCTTCTAGTGGATTTCCTTCCAACTGTTCAATATTATCGATTAAAAAAAATTATAGACCTGACAGGTTTTTTAAACCTGTCAGGTCTATATCATTAACCACAAATATTTCAGTACTTAAACTCAGCCACCACCGGGTAATGATCAGACAGGTAATAGGCTGGCTGGTCATTCACCACCCGTGCGCCGGTGCATGAGGCCCCCAGGGATGGAGAAACCAAAATATAATCAATACGACTGGAGTCAAACCGTCGTCCTTCCCCTTCTGATTTTTCAAAGACCTGCGAGGGAAAGCTAATTCTTTGATCCAGCCCTTTGGTATATCTCTGAACTACATCGATTAAGGGATAGCCCAGGAAGGAACTTAAAACGCCAAACTCCAACTCATCATGAAATAAATTTCTGACATGATCGTGCGCTTCGTCTGAACCCCGGAGCGCCTTCATCATGGCTTCGTTGTCGCGGTATAAGTCGGCATCGAAAGGAGATACAGCATTAAAATCACCCAATACGATAACCTTATCCTGCTGCTCTGATATTTCAGCCATTCGGGAGAATAGGATACCAGCTTCCTGTTTTCGTTTTTCGTAACTGAAGGGAGAAAGATGCACCACAAAAAAATCGATTCCCCGGGTGTGGCAATGCAGGGCGCCATGGTGCATATTTTCCATGATCCGTTCCTTCACTTCTATAGGGTGGTTCGAAGTAATTCCCACCGAATAGCCGGATGTTTTAAGTATTTCGGCATAGGAATGGCCCCATGTCCGGGCATCCATCAGCAGTTTTTCCCTGGTATATGCATTGAGTTCCTGCAGGGCAACTACATCCGGCTTTTGAGCGTCTATCCAGTTAATAACCTTTTGATGGCGGATAGTATCTTTTCCCCAATCAAAACCATTCCAGATGTTGTAGGAAATCACCTTTAGGTGTTCCTGCGAAAAAATTGAAGAACATGTGGCCAGAACCACAAGCAATGATATCAGCGTTTTTCTCATTTTTTTGGGATTACTGTTTTAACCTTAGTTTTCTGTTTTTAATCTCCGGGGTAGTCTTGTTGTTTTCAGGTTGCTCCGGATACCCCAACGCCTCTGGTGAAGGCCCCACAAAAGAACTCTTCACACCCTCTGTTTTTATCCTGTTCTGATCAACCTCTACAAAGGCGAAGAGGGGATTTTTGTAAGGCACTGTATATTTAATCCATTCATAGGATTCATCTATTTCCTTACTGTACCGGATTGTTTTATACTTATCGCCCAGCCATTGGTACGACATGCTGTTGATCTGAATATAATAGATCCCGTTGATAGAAGAGGCATAATCGATATGGTGATGGCCACTGAAGCAGGCAATGACTTTAGAAAAGCCCGCCATTCGGTTTTCTTTTTCCAGAAGCTCTCGTATTTGTTCACTGTTTTCAATCCGGTCTTTATTATTATCCAAAGCCTGATGTGAAAACAAAATACAAGGCAACTCCGTCGATCTTAAATCGGCCTTTAACCATTCCTCCTGCTCCTGGCCAATAAAATGAGCATACCCGGGAGCACTATCGGGTGAAGGGTTTTTATCGTTGCCATCCAATACAATTAAATGGTAGCCCTTTTTATCGAATGAATAGTAACCCGACGGCATTCCCCAATACTCAACCACCTGTTGGCGCGAAAAGCCCCCATCCATATCGTGGTTGCCAATAACATGGTGTTTCTCGCCGGAAAAGTGGTTCCAAATGGCTAAAAAATCACGATTGTAATCATAGGGTCGGCAAAAATCGCCCATTTGAATTATAAAGTCCAGCTCCCGGTCTGTGGCTTTATCAATAAAGGTTTGAAGCCGGGAATCGGCATCGTGCATCACATCTTTGTGGACATCGGCACACACACCGAATTTTAATCTTTGCCTTCCCCCGGGTGCTGTAGCCTTTAAGCTCACAGGAAGCAAAAGAACGGAGCTCCCGGCAAGAATGGTTTTTACAAATGCGCGTCTTTGCATACTGGTTTTTTTAGAAAAACAGTAAAAATTCTTATCTACTTAAATTGAAATTTCCGGTCAGAGATACGCGCCACCAAAGGGGTCGAAGTCTCTACATTCATAGGGATACCAAGCTCTTCAGGGCCCGGCTTAACAAAGGTGCTTTCAACGCCTTTTATTCCCATTGTTTTTTTGGAAAGCGTAACGATGGCATAAAGTGGCTCTTCGTAGGGCACGGTAAACTGCAGGGTGGGCCGTGTTTTATTGATTGAATCGGCAAACCGTTCGGGGCATTTAAACTTTTCCCCAACCCACTGATTCGACATGCTGTTGATCTGGATATACTGAATTCCATTTATTTCTTTAGCATAATCGGTATGATCGTGTCCGCTAAAAGCGGCCACTACCTTTGTGAAGCCGGCCTTTTTGTTGGCCTCTTCCAGGATTGCCCTGACCCTTTCCCTGTTCTGACATGCCTTTTCATTTTCCAGACTCTGATGAGAGAAAACAATGGAATGCCTGGGGGTTTGTTCCAGATCTTTTTGGAGCCATTCCAATTGCTCCGGATCGACATAAGCCCGTTGTTCGGCCGGCTGATAAAAATTCCCATCCTGATAGGGAATATACTTGCCCTCAATAAATAGATTATTTGGGTCGAGTACAATAAAATGGAAATCACCCCGATCGAAAGAATAATAACGTGTCTTCATCCCGACAAACTTCATGAAATCGTCTTTCGACCCCACATCCATATCATGATTTCCCAATACATTGAAGGTTTTCAGAGAGGTGGATTTCCAAATATTGAGAAAATCAAGATTTTCCTTTTTGGGGAAACAGAAATCGCCCAGATCAATAATAAAATCCAGGTTTTCTTCTTCGGCAATATGGACGAAATGATGCAATCTGAGGCTTGCATCGTGCATAATATCCTGGTGGATATCTGTGCTGATACCAAAGCGAAGGGATACTGCTTTTTCGTTCCCTTTACAGCCCCATGTGCCTAAAGGCAATAAAAGAAGGGTACTTCCCCCCACTAAAGATTTTATAAATTTTCTTCGTTGCATTATGTTTAATTTTTCAGGACACCGAAGGTTTTCAATGTACTAAAAGAACATCCTAAAATGAAATTTGCCGGAGGGAAAATGATCCCGGCACCTGGAAGGTTTGCCCCCTCCGGATCTGATTTTTGAAATTGATGCCGAAATTGTAACTTTACCTCAATACAAGGTATAACGGCCGAAACCCTTTGGGGAGTTAAGCAAAAAGCCATGCATTAAACACAAAACACAATCCCTATGAAACGTGTCATCGCTATTCTGATTGCAGCCCTACTGATATTGCCCTCCATGGCCCAAAGGCCGGAGCAGAATCCCTATTCGAAGGTTTACAGTGAGAAAAAGTTCTATTTTTCGGGTTGGGGGGCTCCCAAGCAGGGGCCTGAAAACGAACAGTTGGCCACCCTAAGGAAGTGGGCCGATGCCGGCATTACCGATCTGTTACCCGGATCGGGCAAGGAGAGACTTGAGGAGCTCATCAAACTGGGATCTGAGTATGGCATCCGGATTCATGCCTGGCACTGGATGATGAATGTAGGCGGCAATGCGGTGTGCCGGGAGCATCCCGAGTGGTATTCGGTCAATAAACTGGGACAAAATTGCCGGGATTTTCACCCTTATGTAGGCTACTACAGTTTTTTAAGTCCCTTCTCCCAGGGGGCAAGAGAATACATCAAAAAAGGGGTTAGAGAAAAAGCCCAGATAGAAGGATTGGCTTCGGTACATTTCGATTATATCCGTTATGTGGATGTGATACTTGGAAATAACCTGCAAAAGAAATATACCTATAAGGGGGAGGCCCTGGTGCAGGACCGCCTGCTTCCCGAATATGATTTTGGTTATCATCCCGAGGGCAGAAAACAGTATAAAGAAATATTTGGGATCGACCCCCTCGACATGGAAGATAATGTAGAGAATCCTGCCTGGCAACAATTCCGTATGAACGCCATCACCTCACTTGTTGAAGAGTGTGTGGCGATTTGCCACGAAGAAGGAACCGCCGCCTCGGCAGCCGTTTTCCCCTTTCCTCAGTTGGCCCGTGAATACGTCCGCCAAGACTGGGGCCACTGGAATCTGGATTACTTCTTCCCCATGATCTATAAACAAGATCATGAGGGCAATATGGGATGGGTCGGTTTCGCCACAAAAGAAGGCGTTCGGGATATTGAAAAAGGCCAACATCTTTTCACCGGCATATTGGTGGGGCATTATGGCGATAACATGGCCGATTTTGAAGAAGCCATCGTTCAGGCACACGACAATGGTGCCAGAGGAATTACCTTCTTTACCATTGGGGCCCTCAACGATAAACATTTGGCCATCATCAAGAAATACAACGAGAAATACAACAAGTAAAATCTTCATTTTAATACGCCCCGGTTTAAATATGGGGAATGGAGGATTTCCAAGCTGAATGCTGTCCATTCGCCATCCCGAAGCTCCGAAACTTTTTGTTAACATGCTCCGAATGGGATCCATACATCAAGGAGCTCTGCGTCCAGGGATCGATATCCAATTCTTCGCGAATTTGTTACTCAGCTTCTCCCTTTAGCGGAGGAAAAATATCGAAAACCGGGATATATTAACGATGGGAGCTCTCTCTCATGGGAGATATCATGGCGGGATTGAGCCCCCAGAACTATCCATAGTTTGAAAAATAAATCTTACATTTGATTGAACTTCGTATTCCTGAAATTGGCGCGTTTGTTCACTGGGAAAACCGATTATCGGTTGAGAATTAATTAAAGAAAAACAAAATGGGAAAAACACTAACAACGTGCATCCTTAAAAGCACACTTTTTATTTCACTTTCACTTTCAATATTCAACCAGACAATAGCTCAGGAAATAAATTATACTGGCCGCGAACCAGTTAATTCAAAATTCGTTTCTGAGTCTTCACCTGAGGATAATCGTCAGATCCCGGAAAAATTCAAATGGTTTGAAGAAGCCAAATTTGGTCTATTCATTCATTGGGGATTGTATGCTATTCCCGCAAGCATGTGGGACGGAGTACCGGCCAGCAAGACTTCAGAGTACCTAATGATGAGAAAGAAAATCCCGGTCCAGACTTATAAAATGCTGGCCGATCATTTCAACCCATTTCAATTTGATGCCGAGCGGTGGGTCCAAATGGCCGAAGATGCCGGAATGAAATACATCGTATTCGTCAGCAAACATCATGATGGATTCGCCATGTATCATTCAAAAGTGAGTCCCTACAACGTTGTCGACGCTACTCCCTGGAAACGTGATCCGCTCAGGGAAATTGCCGAGGCATGCCGCAGGCATAATATGAGGCTTGGCCTTTATTACTCCCAGGCCGTTGACTGGGAACATCCCGACGGCGCAGGAAACTCATGGGATTTCAATGAGAAAGAAAAAGATTTTGACCAATACCTCCATGAAAAGGCACTTCCCCAGGTTCGGGAGTTGCTTACGAACTATGGTCCCATTTCAACTTTCTGGTTTGATTGGCCGGAAGAGATGACGGAGGAACGATGCAAACTGTTCAGCGATATGGCAAGGAAGCTGCAACCCGATATGCTGATTAATAGTCGCCTGGGACCTGATCCAACCGTCGATTTCCGGTCCATGGGCGATAACGAAATTCCAAACGCCAAAGTACCTGGTATATGGGAAACCGCCGGAACCATGACTACGAGCAATGGCACGTGGGGATATAACCAGTATGACCAGGATTGGAAATCGTTGTCTGCCATAACCTTCAATTTGGTTGATATTGTTAGCAAAGGTGGCGTCTATCTCCTGAATACCGGCCCTACCTCCGATGGTGTAATTCCTTTTCCCACACAGGAAGTGTTTTCAGGCGTCGGAAAATGGCTCAGGATCAACGGCGAGTCCATTTATGGGGCCGGGCCGACCCCGTTTGGTTATGAGTACGGCAGTGAAATCCAGGGAGAGAAAGACAAAAGAGGCAATCCCGCCTTTGATGTTAAGAAGGAATTGCGATTTACCACCAAACCTGGCAAACTCTATGTTCACATTTTCGATTGGCCAAATGGAACACTGGAACTGGCAGCGCTTAACGGCAAGGTGAATAAGGCTTATTTCCTTGCTGACCCGGATAAAAAGCCTCTCACTTTTTCACAGACCGGCGAAAAAATTAAACTCACGTTACCTCAACAGGCTCCTGATACCATTGATTCGGTCGTGTGCCTGGAGTTAAATGAGAACCAGTAGTAAAATACTTCAATCGTTCTTTTAAGCTCGTATCCAACTTAAATAACAATTAGTGGTTTCATTGCCAATTGCAACGAAGCGGCCATTTTTTAAGTTAATATTGGTTGAGCCAACCCTACTCAGTGCGAGCACAAAAAGCCTCCCTATAAAAACCGGTAACAGTTGTGTCATAAAGCGAAGGGATGGCAGTTGGAATGAAGTGAAAGACTTATGATTTGTGCGTTAAAGTTTCTTCGTTTTTCTAACCCCTCATGGCTCATTTATCATGGTAGCTTCATTTACACCCAGGCTTGCACACGATAATAACCGCAGAAATTGAACCCGGATTCAGAAATCCCGGGGACCGGCTACGTCATGGCCAAAAAAAAGGATTGCTCAATTCCTTTTTTGGGGAAGAGAGCAATCCTATTACAATTTATTCAAAAAACCTTAGGTTACCTTAATCGACCTTTAAGGCCTTGTTAATTTGAACCAATAAATATTGGTATTCTTGTTTAACCTCCCCGGAATTCATTTTAACGGCTTTCTCGAGTATGGTTTTACTTTGGAGTAGCCAGCCATAATAGATGTGGGAGATGTCGGGGGTTTGGTAAACAAACCGTTTCAAAAATCCAAAGCCACTCACCTCCTCCTGGTTTTGTAATTCATTCTCCGGAAAGCTGTAGCTCAAGGATGAGGCCCCTTCGAATTTGGCCTGCTCTTGTTGGTTTAACAGCACCATTTCGAGCAATCCCCTTTGGGCATCCGTGAATCCATTAAGGCTGGTGGAATTTTTACCAACCACCGGTTCTTTTACACGCGAACCGCTGATAAGCAATTTCACCATATTCTTTTGCATCGACATTTTTTCCATTGTAGGCTTTTTCCCGGCCATGGTACCTCCCCAAACAAATTGGAACACATCCTCAATGCATTCGGACTGCGTATAGGGGTTATCGAATGCTTTGGCTTCACTAAAGCCAATATTAGCCACAAATCGCATCACATAAGGGAATAATACAGATCTAAGATATTCGGAGGGATTTCCGTAGATGCCACCCACATTATTGCCCAGTTCCTGATTGTTCATCCAGGATAGATCCTCCAGGGCTTCCAACAAAAACAACATGGATTTTCGTTGAACATCCTCAGGCACCGATTTATAGGCCGGACCCACATCCCCCTCATATTTCTCGTATTGATAAACCCCGCCGATATTGGCCAACACATGTGTGAAATACCAGTAAAACTGGATGTTGATGATGGAAAAGCCCATTTTTTGACGGAACGAAAAATCCGGATCTTCATCTTTGACCCAGTCATTGATGTGCTGGGTAATATACTTCAAATTATTAATGGCATATTGAGTCGCCTTTATCTGATCATCGCCCAGATCTTCAGTCTGTGCACTGGGATCGAAACGGGTATAAATTTGCTGACGACCATACCGGAACATGGGATCTTTTATCTTTTCCGAGATCATTTTTTCCAGCACAGGAACTTCCTCTTCGGGAGTATTGGCGCTGAAAATGGGCGAATACAACCAATCAATCACATAATAATCATAAACCCCCAGGTCCGGCGGGTTCAGCTTCACCCCTTTTTCAAAATCGCCTTCCTGGGCAATAAAGTTAAACCGGGCATAATCCATGATGGAAGGCGTGGTGCCATATTTTTGGGTAAAAGAGGGTGACCGCAATGAATCCACAGGGAAGGATGAAGAGGCGCCCATGTTATGCATCAGCCCCAAACAATGCCCCATCTCATGGGTGGCAATATAACGGATGGCCTCCCCCATGATCTCTTCTGGGATATTTTTGGTGCGTACCCGTTTATCCGCTACCGAAGTCTGGATGAATAGCCAATCGCTCAGCAGATCCACCACCCCATGGTACAAATAGACCGAGGCATTCAAGATCTCACCCGTGCGGGGATCAATCCATGAGGGCCCCATTGAATTTTGGGTAAGGGTTGGTCCATATTTCACACAATTGTACTTGATATTATTAGGATCGAAAAGCGGATCCTCTTTTGGATACATCTGCGTTACAATCGCATTCTTAAAGCCGGCTTTCTCGAAGGCTTTATTCCAGGTCTCCACCCCTTCTATAATGTATTTAACCCAATCAGCAGGGAACTTATCATCTATATAAAAGCGGATGGGTTTTACAGGTTCGGTTAAGATGCCCTTTTTAAAGGCCTCCACATCCTTAGGTTGCAGATCCCACCGATTGGTATAGTACAGTGGGGTCACCCCATTGTCCTGGCCTGAGAAGGTCATATGGCCATTGTAAAACACCCCAATGCGGGGATCATTTATCCGGGGGCGCATCGTGCTGTCGGGCAACAACATCAGCGACCGTTTCATGACCGCCGTAGCGGGTTTGTTTTCTTCGTAAACAAAGCCAAAAAACGTGGAGGTCACCTCATAAGATAAATGCGAGGTAATGGAAATATTATCGTCAAAAGCCATCACCTCTCCGAGCAGCGAATTTTCATTTTTATAGGTAGAAGTACGGGAATACAAGCCACCCGCCGGCGTAAAGGGATCCAACTCCTGTTTCCCGCTCACAAAGAAATTGGTGACATCGAACAGCAAGGAAGTGCTATCGGCCGGAACTCCAATAATTTTAAATGAAGCCAGGATGGCCCCCAGATTGTTTTTGTCAAGGGCACTCTTCAGGTTCTCCTCATTGGTCTTCGACAAGAAATTGGCCTCACGTATTTGGATGGCCGAATCGCTCCTGGTAAAATAAATGCAGATGGGTGTATGAGGCTGTTGCCCCACAATGCTATAGTCTGAGCTACTTACCGACTCGGTCATGGAACCCAAAAGCATCTTCTTCTCCAACAGATCTTCTGGAAATTCGAAATATACTTTACCATCTATTTTATGAAGGGTAATTAACCCTTTTACAGTGGTAACCTTCTTATCCTTAAATAGCTTTTCGTAAGGGGTATTCCGCTTGGCTTCGGCTTTTTGTTCCGTTTTAGCATCTTTCTTTCTGCTTTTTTTGGGTGCCGAAAAAAGAACCAGGGTGGGAACTATTAAAAAGCAAAGCAATACAAATATCTTTTTATTCATCATTAGTGGTTTAAAGGGTTTTTACCGAATTGTTTTTTCAATTTGATGTAATAGCAATTGGTAATGCACCTTAGTCTCATTATCCCTTGTGGTTCTGACAGCCCGCTCGAGCAAAGATTTGGTTTCCAAAAGATACCCATAATAGAGGCTTTCGAGCGAAGGCTTCAGGGAAAAGCTGATGGTTGTTCCCGAAAACCCGGACACGGGATCAGAATCGAAGGAGGCCTCTGAATAACAGGGATTCAGGTATTCGTTGAAACCCTCGTAACCAAAATCCTGAATGCTCTTTTGCTTCACAAATTCGGGCAGTTGAATACCGGTCAATGAATTGGCTGCCAGAGCCGACTTGCCACCGGCCTCCGCCTTGGCCAAATCACTTCCTTCAATGATGGATTTCACAAAGGCTTTCTGGATATCCTTGTCCGCATCCGGGAGGGTCTTTCCTTTTCGGGTCTCTGCCCAAACGGCGGCAAAAATATCCTTCATACACTCTTTGGAGGTATAGGGGTTTTTTTCGAGCGATTTATCGGCCGAAAGCGACACCTTTAGGCTGGAAGCCAGCAACACTTCCACCAGTTTCTCCCTCAAAACATTGACGGGGGTTCCCGTTAAGGTCATATTTTCAATCACCTCTCTTTTCTCCAGCCAATCCAGATCTTTTATCTCCTTCAATAAAAAGTTGAGCGCAGCTTCTTGCCTATTCCGGGGAACAGATTCAAAGAAAGGACGCGGATCGCCCTCATACTTCTCATTGAGATAAATCCCACCCACATTCGAATAGATATGATTCAGATAACGCACATACTGAGAGATGATGCCGTTCCAGATGGTTTGCCGGTACGAATAATCTTTATCCTGCTCCCCTACCCAATCGTTGAGGTGATTCATTACATATTTCAGGTTTTTAATGCCATACACAGAAGCTTTAATGGCATCATCACCCAAATCTTCACTTTGTGAGCTGGGATCCATGGTATAGCCCTGTTGCTTGCCATATCGATAGATGGGATCGTTGGCCTTCTCTGAAATCATGGCGGTTAAGCGCTCAGACTCCTGCTCGGCATTGGCACACCCGGAGAAATATGAATAGTTCCATTTTACCAGGAAATAATCGTACAAACCGAATTTGGGAGGTGAGAGTCTCACCCCTCGCTCCTTATCACCGGGTTGGGCCACATAGTTAAACCGGGCATAATCCATTATCGAATAAGTCGTTCCATATTTCTGAGTGAAACCGGGCGAACGTAACGAATCAACGGGAATCGCTGCCGAAGCCCCCATGTTATGCATGAAGCCCAGGCAGTGCCCTACTTCATGCCGAATCACATAGCGCAACCCCTCATCCAGGTAGCTCTGCGGCAGTATGACCTGACGAACATTCTCATCGGCAGGAGAAATTTGAATGAACATCCAGTTATTAAGCAACTTAACGATGTTGTGATAGACATAAACACTGGCGTTGATAATCTCACCCGACCGTGGATCCACCCAGGAGGGGCCCATGGCATTGGCCACTGGCGAAGGGGAGTATCTCACACAGTTATATTTAAGGTTGTCGGGATCAAACTCCGGATCATCGGTTGGATAATCAATGGCCCGGATGGCGTTTTTCAGACCGATTTTTTCAAAGGCCTCCTGCCAGTCGTTGATCGCATTTTTGATGGAGCTTCTCCATGATTCCGGAAAATCGCTGTCCACATAAAAGGTGATGGGCTTTACCGGATCGACCAATTCACCCTTGTTGAAGGCTTCGATGTTGGAGGGAATCAGGTTAAACCGGTGGGCATAAAACACCTGTTCGGAACGGTTGGTCGAGTTGGACAACTTATCCTTTTTCGAAACAAAGATGCCAATACGGGGATCTGCAATTCTGGGTCTGGCAGGGTTTTGGGATAGCAACAAAAGAGTACGGGTCATCACCGCCGTGAAGGGCTCGTCTTTTTGGACAGTCACCGTTTTACTCTTCAGGGTGACATCGTAGGACATATGACTCTTGATGGTAAGGTTATCCTCGAACGATTTTACCTCACCAACAAAGGAACGGTCACTTTTAAAGGACTGTGACCGCGTCAAACCGGCTGGGGATCCGTTAAAAGGCGACAACTCTTTGATGTCTTTGAGGAAGAAACCGGTCACATCGATTACCGCGGCTGTGGTATCGGGATTAAAGGCTTCTATCTTGAAGTTTGCCATGATGGCACTCAGACTGTTTTTTTCCAGGGCCTCGAGGATATTCTTCTCCCCCATTGGCGCCACCATTTCTTTGTTGATTCGCCTCAACTGCAAGGTGGAATCCACTCGTGAAAATTCAACCTGAAGCGGCGTAAAGGGCTTAGACCCCACTACCCCACTGGTATTGTCGCTAATTTGCGAAATGGTGGAACCCAACAGCATCTCTCGTCCCATTAGATTAAAAGGAACTTCCAGGTACAGTTTATTCTTAACAAAATAGATATTGATAAAACCCTCGGCCTTTTGCTGCGGGTCTTTCAACAGTTTTTCATATGGAGTTGGTTTGGGCACTCTGGCAACGGCCTCCTTTTTTTTCTTACTCTTCCAAAATTGCGCATTCGACTGAATGGGAGCACCTGTTAAAAAGATGCAGATGAATACAAATAATAGTCTCTTGGTCATACCTTCCTTAATTTGGTCGTTTTTTTGAGGTCAAATAAATACGCCCCGTTCTGGTAATTAATTTTAATAACAGCTTCTAATCAACGGTTGATAATGGTCATTTCTTTACAATAATCAAACCTCTTTCCATCCCGAAAATTATTGTGCAAAATAATCCACGGTCTAATTACACATAGAAATCTCATTTGGATGTTTATAACCCGAATTGACAACTCCGTTGTGGTTGAAACAAGCAAAATACTGCACCGAAAAAGCCAATATAATTTTCGATGCAGTATTTCTCAGGAATTGTTCTACTCTCTATTTTTGAGCAATAATGGCGGTTATTCTGCCAAATCCCTCAAAAGTCTTAATGTTATCCATATCAATATTTGCGGCCCCTAAATTAACAAATGGCAACAGATACACCTTACCTTCAGAACCAAATGTGGACATCACCAACTGCTTATCATTGGTTGAGATATCGGCACTTGAGGTAGGATAACCCGCCTGGGTATATACCTGCAAGGTGGTAATCTCTTCTCCGGCGGGAGCGGTATAACGCTCTTCAAAGGTGGGCACGGAAGTACCAAACAGCATGGCATAGATTTTCGTGCTGGTGGCATAAAACATCACCTTTTGATTATCGAGCAACACGAATTTGGTCGCATTGTCGATGTCGGGTGCCGATGACAAATCAAACAGCGATTTAGGACTGGGTGCTGTGGGCGACGGATATCCGGAAACCCCACCATCGAGCACATATAAAGCCAGCTTCCCTGTTGATTTATTCTTTAGCACATGTAAAAAGTCACCATCCAGGTTGGTAGCTGCTGCCACGTTGACCATATTGGGAACCGACGATGGGTTGAAGGCTTTGTCGGTAACGGGTTCATAGGGATGCATACTGTGATCGGCAAAGGATGAAACCGAGGGCAAATAGATAAACTGCTCATTCACTTCATCATAAAAATTGATGGCTACAGGTACATTCCCCACCCCATTGATTGCCACCTTGTTGGGCACTTTGTATGAAAAGTCGAAGGGGAGCCCGAATTTTTTAGAGATAGCCATCCAGGTAGACGTTAGTTTTCCTTCGCCAACATAGATATCTCCCTGGTTGACTCCCCCCAGCAGCTGAGGACTAAAAGTGGCATCATGAGCAAAAAACAGATCGCCGTTTTCCCCGCCAAAGGTATAATCAAAGGTATTGATTTGGCTGAAGGAATTGTTGGTGATGGTCAATAAGGCATTGGTCCCGTAAACAGTGGTAAACCGCATCTGCTTAACCAGCCCGGACAGGTAACTGCCATCGTTATTGGCCGAGAAAATATTATGAAGAACCTTAACCTTATCATACCCCGAGGTCACTTCAGGTGACATAATCAGGCTTAAATCGGTTTGAGACTCTCCAACGGTTTCGGCCACCACCAGCCCTTCACCCAAATTATTTTTGACCGTTAAGGGCCAGGCTGTTATGTATTTCAGCTGGGTTGATTGATCGGTTACTGTAAAAACCAATTGATAATAATAATTGGATTCATTAGGCCTGAGGCGAACTTCATAATCCAGATTTCGCTCTTCTCCAATCACAAAATAGGTGGTGTCATTGGGCGAAACATTCAGGCGCCATTCGTAGCTCAGATCCGATTCGGACTGGCCCTGGGTAGAAATATCAGGGTTCACCACGAGATTTTCGAACTGATAAACGCTCAGTTGCGAAACCCCTGTGGTATCGACCACCACACTGGGAATATTATTTATATCCAGGGTACTGTTATCCTCCGTGCAGGAAGAGATTAGCCCTATTAACAAGATGAATATCAAACTATATGTTGCTTTCATGTTTTTAGTTGAATTTCGATTGAGTATAATACTTGGGTACGATATCTTCTCCGGCTTTTGTCCCGTCATCGTGCTTGAGATGATTATCGGGATGATCCAGATTCCACTGCATAATATAATCGCCATATTGGGTTCCTAATGCTACGGCCCCGGCCATTCCATATGCTCGATAATCATAAATATCGAATTTGAGCAATCCCGTGGAAGCCACCAATACCCGATATGCTTCGGTGCTTGAAGTGGCACAGAAAAAATATTTAACATATCTCCAGTCGGGAATCACCACCTGGTCGGACCATTTGATGGTGAATAGGTTGGTTTCTACATTTCCTTTATTAAAATCCTCTGAATCGATCAATTTCACAGCCACGGTAATGGTTGTATCGGCCAACTCAGGGGAGTTAAACAACTTAACAGACAGGGTTCCCTTGAATTCATTGGCCTTTACCACCCCGCCAACTATTTCGTATTGATCGGCAGTGGCAGTGGTTAACGAGTCGATCACCTCTACAGCAAAGGTTCTGTCGTGATCCGCAGCGGCGCCAAGAATCTGTACTTCAACGGTTTGAATATATTCATCTTCCGTATTTGTTAAGAAGGAATATTCAACCGAAGAGGACACAAAATTAACAGCCGAATAGGCGGTATCGTAGGTCATTATTTCTTCCTGTTCGCAGGCGCTCATCATTAGCAACAAGCTCAGGGAAAGGTATAGTAGGGCAAATTTCATCTTTTTCATATCTCCTTTTTTTATTGTTTCCGACCGAATAAGGTTTCACTATCAGGATAAGGCAGCACATAAATGTCGTCGTCTACCGCCGTTACGCCAGAATAACCTGGAATAAAGTCCATGCCAATACGTTTATAATAGAAAAACAACTGTCCTTCGCTTACAAATTCTTTCCGGTACTCCTTAAACAGCTCATCGTTGAGCAGGGTCATATCCGTTTCGGCAGGAATCTCCTCAATAATTCCACGGCTCCCCCGCACCTCATTTAAATAACCAATGGCTTTAGATAAGTCGGGCACCTCCCGTTTCATATAGCTTTCGGCAGCTATGTAATACATCTCGGGCAATTTAATGAGAGGCATCATATTGGGATGACTGTCATTATTAGTACCCTGGCTCCCCTGACGCAACTTAACACATACTTTCCCCGATAATTGATCTTCGAGCAGGGTGTTAAATCTTATATCCACCGCACCAATGTTAGAGTTACTGGTTTCATAGAGTTCTTCCGCACTGGTAAATGGAATATAGAGGGAATTGTAGTCGGTGGCTTCCGCTGCATCCAGAAAAACATCCACGATATCCTCAAAAGCGGTCACGTTAAGATCGAACAGATGCTCGCTGTATAAGACCGGATCGGATGTAATGGGATAGGTTTCTGAATTAATCAGATGTGCACTGGAATGGTTTATCACCTCCTCGGCAGCCTCGCCGGCGGCCGTGATGTTTTCTATTCCCCCTTGCCACAAAAGCACCCTTGCTTTCAGGGCCAGAACGGCATAATAGTTCATCCGGTTTTCACGGTCGTCATAAAAACCATCTTCATTAATCACATCGTAGTAATCGTCATCCCTGGTGGCATTTTCATATATGGGATCCTGCTTCAACAATGCTAAAGCCTCGTCCAAGTCGGTTATCATTAACTCAAACGTCTGGTCATAGGATAACTGAGGGGTTAGATTCTTGTCGTAGCTCTGTACATAAGGGATGGCTGCTTTGTCGGAAAGATCGGATCGTTGTGCTAAGTTTCCGTATCCGAACAACCGCATCAAATCAAAATGCAGAAAAGCTCTTAACCCGAGTAATTCTCCCTTGATAATATCATGATTGACCTCCTCAAGCACCTCTTTATTTTTTTCGAGGTAAGTCAACTCATTGTTAACATTGGCAATAACGGTATACATCTTAGTCCACATGGACTCAATCTGCGACGAGGCAGTGGCGGTTTCGTATTCGAATTGTTGCATCTCTTCGTAAACCGCCAGGCTCGACAAGGTGGCATATTGTTGCGACAACAGGTCCACGATGTTCCAGGTCATGTCCCGGGCATATAGGTTGGGACTGGTCATGCCGATGTAGCAACCCATCAGAGCATCCTTAAAACCGGCCTCTTGCTTAAACTGATCTTCTGCTTTTATCTCGGACGATGACGTAACATCCAGCCAATCCTCGCAAGAGGTTGCGAAAAGAGCTATAAGAAAGGCACCGAGTATATGTATGAGTTTTGTTTTCATGTAATTAACGATTTAAAAGGTGGCAGATAAGGATAATGACAATGTTCTGGCAAATGGATAAGAAGTACCTCTTTCAATTCGGATGGAAGAGAAAGTGGCCACTTCGTTCATATTAGCAGAGAGTCTTAATCTTTCCAGCCCTATATTCAACTTCTGTAAAAATGGACGGCTGAAAGTATAGTAGAGATTAACCGCCGAGAGATCTATTTCGTTATAATCCTGAACGAACCTTGAGGTGGCCCGTGTTTGTTCGATGTAATGGGTTTCTTGAACGCCATCACCATCGCGGTCTTCCGAGATGCTTCCCAGGCGCTTAAAAGAACTCACCTGCCCGGGATAAAGCCACCGGCCCGTCAGCACCCTTTTGTCGACATTGTAGCTCATATCCACATTTTCCACTTTATCTACAAGCGTTTGGTTGTAAAGCTGTCCGCCGCCGAAAAAGCGAGCGGTAATATTTAAACCGAACCCTTTAAACTCGCCATTAATCGAGAAGTTTCCTCTAAAATCGGGCGATGAATTACCGGCCACAACCATGTTGCTGGCATCCCAATCAAAGGTGGTATTTCCATCCTGATCCACATAGATCTCTTGTCCTGTGGCAGGATCGATGCCCAACGAAGGAACGGCCCAGATGGCATTCATCGACACCCCATCTTCGTATTTATGTACGGGAGTATTCACCGAGCGGTCCGAAGCCTGTTCGTCTGCCGCATCATTAAAGCTCCGCATGGCATCGGAGAGTTCGATAATCTCGTTCTTATTGGTGGCCACATTAAAGGTCAGATTAATAAAATCACTTTTCCTCGACCAAACCAGATAAGAAGCACTTACCTCATAACCTGAATTCTTCACCTTACCAATGTTTTCCATCACCGAATTAAATCCGGTTGAGGTGGGGATGGTAATGCTGGTAATTAGATTCTCGGTGTAAATCAGGTAATTGTCGAATTTCAAACTCAACCGTTTAATATTCGCATCCAAACCAACATTATAATCGAACTTAGATTCCCACTGTAGGTAGGAGTTGGCCATATTTTCGAGGTAAGAACCAATATTTCCCTGATAAAAGGAATCCAGATAATAAGAGTAAGTGGCAATGGAAGCGTTGGTATTAAAGTTTTGATTTCCTGTTGACCCCAAGGATCCACGGAGTTTCAATTTTTGGAAGGGACCACCCTCCAGGAAATTTTCGTTATGAAGGTTCCAGCCCAGGCCGAAGCTCCAAAAATTGGCCCACCGCTTATCGGCCCCAAACATGGAAGAGGCATTGGTGCGGAGGGTTAAATCGGTCAGAAACCGATTATCGTACATGTACGAAAAGACCCCCAGGAAACCAATATCTCTGGAAATACCATCGATCCCACCAGGGGTGGAGTCGAGGGCATAAGAACGGCCAAAGACAATGTTGTTCATTTGGTCACTTGGAAAACCTTCCACATTGTGGATCACTTCCTGATACTTATTCTCACTGGCACTAAAGCCAATATTGGAAAAATAGAAGTTTTTCCCAACTTCCTTAGAATAGTTTAGGTTAAAGTCGCCCGACATATAGGTGCTTTTCCCGTTATTGACCTGATAAGATCCGCGACGCTCGATGGCTGTTTCGTAAAATTTGGTATGCGAAGAGGGATAAAATTCATCGGCATCACTGTTTTTTACATTTATTCCAATACGGGTGGTGGCTTTCAGCTCAGGCAAGATGCGCCATTCCAGATAAAAATTATCAATAAAGTTCAAATAGCTCGATGCAATTTTGGTATTCAACGTTGAGTTGTAAAGCGGGTTGGTATAGGTCTCCCCGTTGGGACCTATCTCGGCATAATAGGGAATGCTGCCGTCGACATTCTCACTCCGCCAGTAAGGATTCATAACAGCATAATCGCTAAAGGTACCATAGGGAGAGTCTTCACTGTTGTTGCTGTTCACACTCATGATATTTTTAAACAACAGGTTCTTTACGCGATAGGATAGGTTAATATTACCTGCAAAATTGGTACGGAACGAACCTTTCATGACTCCAGTGACATTTTTGTAGGAGAGATCGGCCAGGACTTTTAAATTTTCACTTCCCATCTCAACACTCACCGATTGTTTATGTCCAATTCCTGTTTGAACGGGTTTTGAAATCCAATCGGTATTCAATCCTGAAAGGACTAATTTTTTACGTGCATTGTAAAGTTGTTGCAGTTCCACATAGTCATCGGCGTCATTGCCCGAAGGAATGTACATCCCATCAATCACTTCGGCTTGAAGTTTTTCGGTGGCATTGGTCAAATTGTAACTGCTTAAATCGGGCATCTCAATATCCAGGTATGAGTTGAAGGTAACCCGCGTTTCATTGGACAGGAGTTTTTTGGTTTCAATAACCACCACCCCATTGGCCGCCTTGGAACCATAAATGGCTTTTGCCGAGGCATCTTTAAGGATGGTCACACTTTCAATGCGATCCATATCCATATCAAACACCGTCTCCACCGAAGCCTCGAAACCATCAACGATAAACAAAGGTTGATTGGCATCTTTAAGATAATTTCCTTTAAGACTCGAATTCAGAGAGGATTCATCCGCATCGGTGAAAGTAGAGGTTCCTCTAATTTGAATCTCCGGCATTGCACTGGGATTAGACCCCATTTCGAAGTTATCCATAAAGGCCATGGTGGGATCCAGGTTTTTTAAGGCCTGAAAAACATTGTTGCTTCCCACTTTTTTCAAGTCCTTCGCCGAAAGAGAGGTGGTTGAACCGGTAAAACTGTTGGCCTTACGCGTATAGATACCGTTTACAACGACTTCCTTAATATCCGATACGGCAGGATTCATTACAATCTCGAGAACTCTTTGGTTCCCAATAAGCACCGTTTGTTTTTCATAACCGATAAAGGAGAAAGAAAGAGAAGCTTCCGGGCCTGAAACCTTCACCAGGAAATGACCATTCTCATCGGAGATAAATCCCCTGGAAGACCCCTCTTCGACGATGGTGGCACCCGGCATAGGGTTCCCTTCTTCGTCAACAATTCTTCCTTTTATTTCCAGGAGCTCCTGCTGTTGTTGTAGCCCTGGTTGAATGGGTTTTATGATGATGACTCTTTTATCAATCTCATAGGTCAGGTTTGAATTAACCAGGGCCTTGTCCAGCACTTCATCAACGCTGATGTCATCTGCCACGATGGAGATATTATTCAGCTTCTTCACCTCTTCCAGACTATATAGAAATCCCAGATCAGTTTGGGCTTCAATCGCACGAATGAGCTGTTTTACACTGGCATTGGTTAGTTTCAGGCTCACTTTCTCCTGAGACAAAACACTAGCATTCAAAGGAATACTAAGCACAAACAATAAAATAGTAATGTTTCTCATTGGGACCAGCCATTTCTTTCGAATCTCCCTAAAAAGAGACCCTGGAAATAATTCCGTTTTTTTCATAAATTTGTATTGTTTAGGTTTCATACTTCATCCGTCCGGATGGTTGATTCTAAATAGCCGGGATATATTAGCGGTATATCCCGGTATTTACTTTTTGCTAAAATTTATTCTTACCAGTTGGTCGTCTTCTATCGAAAAGTTTACATCGGTCGTTTTTTCAATCATCTCAAATAACTCATTGCAATTCTCAAATCGGGGCAGTTTACCCGAGAACTGACTCATCCGTGCCCTTTCGTCCTCAAAAACCACCGAAATATCATACCACCGGGCCAACTTGTTCATGATTCCTTCGAGGGTCTCCTCCTCAAAGGCAAAGACTCCGTCGATCCAACTGGTAGCCATCCGGGCATCCGTCTCCCTCACCGTAATTTTCCGGGTTAATTGAGAGAACTCAGCTTGCTCATTTGGCTCCAGAAAAACGGGAGAAAGCGATGATATTTGAGGCAGGATCTTCACTTTACCCTCCACCAGGGTGGTCTTGATGCTTTTTTCATCTTCATAGGCCGACACGTTGAAGGAGGTGCCCAACACTTGAACATCCAACGATTGGGTTTTTACGATGAAAGGGGCCCCGGGATTTTGGGTCACCTCGAAGTAGGCTTCACCCTCCAGTTCTACCTCACGGGTATTAGAGGCAAATTGAGTCGGGTATTTTAATCTGGATTCAGAATTCAACCACACCCGGGTTCCGTCAGAAAGCTGCACCTGAAACTCCTCCCCGCGCCCTACTACCAGTTGATTATAATTTATTACCGTATCCTTTCCCGAGGATATTTCCGCGGCATGGTAGTTAAGAGCCCATTCTTTTTTTTCAATAACCACTCCCTTTTGGATTATGGGGGCTTGATTGGCCAGATCCGAAATTTCAATGCGCTGGCCATCACTTAATATTAACTGTGCTTTTTTGACCCCTGGTTTCAATTCTACAGAAACAGTGTCTGAAGGAGGATTCAGGTGATCGGTTTGAAGCCAGATAAAAACACCTAAAACAAGAGGCAAAAGGATAATGGCTGCAATTTTGGCCACTGCCATCCATCTTTTTCGAAGTGAAGCCGATTTTGAGGATACATTTAATTGAAACCGGGCCCATTCATGTTCCACATCAATATTTTGCAGAAGCCTTTGCCTTTCGTCCCAGTTAGACTCATCCAGTAACTCTTTCAGAAGGCGCCGATGAGCAGCGTCCTCCTTCAACCAGACCTTCACCTGCCTTAGTTCTTCATCCCGGATATGGCCACTCAAATATCTGGAAAGCAGACGACTAATCGCCAACTTTTCGGATATGCGGTTCTTATTAAATTTTGAAGTTGGGGCACCCATTGTTAATCGTTTTAAAAGACAGACGATAAAACGAGAAAAACGGGTGAATTAAAAGTGTTTTTTTTTATTTTTTTTAACAGCGACAATACGGTTTCAGTCGCCCGAAACAGCAACTAAATGTTTTTTGGGGTTTAAAAGGAGTGACTAAGGTCCACTAAAAGCAGGATTACCAATTCGGGTCCGATGGTTTGCCTTAGGGTCTTGAATGCGTTAAGCTTATGGGTTTTAACAGTATTTACAGAGACACTCAATTTTTCGGCGATCTCCTGGTTGGAAAAACCTTCCAGATTCAGACGGATCACTTCCCCGGCCTTGGGAGGAAGCTGATCCATGGCCTTTTCCAACAAACGGTAGGTCTCTTCGCGAATCATCTCATTCAGAACTGTATTCTCATCCACCAGGACATCACCGGGAATATCAAAATCCATCCTTATCCGCTTCTCTTTTCTGAGATGATCAATAACCTTGTTTTTGGTTGCCAGATAAAAATAGACCTTCATCGACTTCTCCGATTCAAACTCAATGCCCGATTGCCAGATCTTAACAAACACCTCTTGCACAAGGTCTTTGGCCAAATCCTCGTCTTTCACAAAATTATACGCAAATACACACAGCGAAGAAAAATATTTTTCAAATACCTCCTTGAAGTCAATTTGTCGGATGTCAATTTTATGTTGAATAGGGGGCATTCACTAACAATTTAGCGTTGACAGAGACACAAAAGTAAAAAATTAAATAAAAAATGAGCTAAATCAATTAAATTTATTTTTTTACTCTTTTAGCCTCAGAGGATAAATTATAAAATCAAATTCGGTTTCCATTTACTGATATTTTTTCCTGCACTGAATTTCACCCCAAACAATTAACGATCGCAGGTGCCCAAAAACCTCCTATAAATACTTTTTTCCCGGCCAACAGAAAGAGCTCCGGGTAAATCTATATGAAACTTGAATGACCTGAATCGATTTCAATAAAAAAGCCGGAACAAATGTCCCGGCTTCGACTATTTTATAAGATACATGGGCTGGCTCCTCCTTAGGGCTAGCAGGCCATTAATGGACCTCACCCTCTGTTTAATAACCTGGGTTTTGGGAGATCCCAACAGACTCATCAATAACACTTTGTGGAACAGGAAGTACCTGATTAACTTCCGACAAACCCAGCTCGGAACCTAGTAATCCAAACCGCTTCAGTAGGGAAAACCGATCCCCCTCGAGGGCAAACTCATCTTTGTAAGCCTGAACCAAAAGATCCTCATCCAGGTTGGAGAAAAACTCCTGGTCTCTACGGGCTCTTAACGAATTGATAAGCTCCAAAGCCCTGGCCATATCACCCATACGAAAGGCCACTTCAGCCTGAATCATCATAATGTCGGCATACCTAAAAACAGGAATAAATAACCCTTTGGTAAATAAATCCTTAACCAATGCCTCCTCTCCTCTGTACACACATAAAATCATCTCGCTCGAACTGCTCGTAAAAACATCAGAATAATCGGCCGTTAAAGAATAAATTCCACTCTCCTCTACCATTTGAGCATATTGAGCAACCTCGGTCCATTTACCCTCTAATAAACAGAGGCGGGCTAACAGGGCCTGGGCCGAGGCCATGGCGACTTTTGTCTTATCCACGGTTCCAACCGCCCCAAGCTTATCGATGGCCATCACCAAATCCTGTTTGATAAAGGTGGTGACCTCCTCCCTTGGACTCCTGGAATACTCCTTCATAGCCTCACGAAATGACTCCGTCATCAAAGGAATAGCCCCAAATAGATTTTCCAATTTTGACAACACTAAAGACCTAATTACCAAACACTCTCCCACAACCACCTCTTTGTATTCCTCACCACCGGTTAAGAATGGAAGACTCTCCATGATATTATTCACCTTGTAGATGATTTCATACCCCTGATTCCAGAGTTCCTCAAGCTGGGGATCAGTGGCCAAAAAATCATGGCTCTTAATGGAGGCCCATTGGGAGCTGTTAACAGACTCTCCCTGTCCCGTTACCATATTATCAAATACCATGCAGAGCCGGACATATTCGTAAGTCAATCGGTAACATTGGGCAATTGAATCCCCAACTTGTTCCAGATTTTTGATCAGCCTCAATACATCCTCATCATCCTTATTAAGCACCCCGTCGTTGTCAAAATCAACAAAATCCTCAAAGGCGCCCACCTCAATATCTTTTCCAATAAGATGATACCGGTGTTCGATGTTCTCTTTTACCCCTTGAATCATACCCTGCAATTGGGCACTGTTTTCAGCAATCTTAGTCTTGATGGACTCATCGCCCACTAGCCCATCCGTCTTTAGATCGTCGCTAAACTGAGACAGAAGTTCGGTGAATTGCGCCTCACTGTTGCCATTTAGCATAATAGTGGAGACAGCCAATAGAATGTTGGATTCTTCACTGTTACCAATAATACTGAAATCTTCGGGCTGCCCAAAGTCTCCCGCTACCCCAAAAGCGCCTAGAACCTCGTTAAGGGATTGCTCCTTAGCACTGGCAAAAGAAGCTCCCTTTTCAATTAATTGTTGCACTCTGGCGCGTTGCAAATGGGTCAACAAATTCACATTTACTGAAGTCTTATCGGTAATATCGGCAATCCCCATCAGGGTGATCTTGGAGGAGGAAAGCTCCCCTTTTACTTCATCAAAGAAAAAACCATCAACAGCTATCTGTACGAAGTTTGAGGCAAAGTCAATTCCTGTAACCTCAAAGGAACCATCATCTCCGGTAATTTGAGCCGTAAAATTTCGGCCCGTTGGGTTCAACTCTTCATCCAACTCCGAAATGGTAACGGTAGATCCACTGATAAAGGGCCCTTTTTCAACCAATCCGGACAGATCTCTTTTTTCGGTTTTTTGTTGGTCGGAGTCTTCCGATCCACTCTCCTCTTTGTCGCACCTTGTAAATAAAAACAATAGGAAAAAGACACTACAAATCAAGCTTAAACTTCTCATAAATAAAATAATTTTCTTATTAACAACTATTTTTTTATTGGATTCGTACTTTGAAAAGAACTTCCAGGTACATTTTTGAGAGAACAAAAAAAATAAAAATATGTGTTAAACGAAAAAAATATTACAAAATTGTTAATACCACTATTCTGCCGAACCTGCCTGGCTACGATATAGCAACACTCACATACAACACTCATAACCAATTTATTAAAATAGGGCAAAAGGGTTCATGAAACGACCATGAAAAATTTAATTATTCAATTTTTCACATAGTTCGTCCCCCCATAGCGGGTGGGGAATGCTTAATTTTTCTGGAGAGTTCTCCCGCAAGTGTGCGGGACAGGTTAGGGGCAAATGAAAAAAAATATAAACAGATGAAACAAGCATGATCCCTATGCTTCGGGATTCTCACATAACCTGTTCCGATCCCGGGACGGGAGTAGGATGACTATTTGGCGAGTTCCCCCGAATCGAGTTCGGGGTGGCCATTGATAAACAAATTTTAAACCGATGAAATCATGATTTATATTCTGTCGGGAAAATACTTAACTCAACACATATCACTATTGGAGAATGTATAGTGAGAATTTAATTAAATCCCTGGAGGGGTTATTTTTTTAGCATTGTTAACAACATTGCCGGAGACCATTATTGTAAACCCTGATAATGGATCTGTGGGATAAAAACCCTCTTCGGCTACTAAGGATTTGGTTCGGGATAATAACAGCACATCCAAAAATTCGGTGTGGCCAAAAACTTAACCTTTAATCTTATCGGCCACCAGATGGTAAGTTGGGTCCTCCAAAACATTGACATCTATGATTTGATCAGCATTTTGAAGTAGTTTGATACAGTCGGGACTAAGGTGCTTGAGATGCAATTTCTTTCCCACCTTCAAATACCGCTCGGTGATTTTATTCAAGGCTTCAATGGCAGACATATCCACCACCCTGCTTTCTTTAAAATCGATAATTACTTCATCGGGATCATTCACCACATCAAATTTCTCATTAAATACCGAAACCGAACCAAAGAACAGTGGACCGTAGATCTCGTAATGTTTGGCCCCGTTTTCATCCATGTACTTCCGGGCCCGGATCCGCTTGGCATTATCCCAGGCAAACACCAACGCCGCAATAATTACCCCCACCACCACGGCCAATGCCAGGTTATGAAGAATGGCCGTCACCAGCGTTACAAGCACCATCACCATGATGTCCGACTTGGGCATCCTGTTAAAGGTCTTTAAGCTGGCCCACTCGAAGGTTCCAATGGCCACCATAATCATTACACCGGTAAGGGCAGCCATAGGCAATTGCTCAATAAGGCCCGACCCAAACATGATGAACACCAGTAGCATGATGGAGGCCACAATGCCCGACAGGCGTTCCCTGGCACCAGAGGAGACATTGATAAGACTTTGACCCAGCATGGCACATCCCCCCATACCCGAAAACAAACCCGAGAGAATATTAGCAGTACCCTGGGCCAGAGCCTCCTTGTTCCCTTTCCCTCTGGTTTCGGTAATCTGATCGATGATGTTCAGGGTCAGCAAACTCTCTATCAACCCCACTCCTGCCATGATGCCGGCATAAGGAAAGACCACCATTAGAGTTTCGAAAGTAAAGGGAATCTGTGGAATGTGGAACGGCGGAAAACCACCACTGATAGAGGCAATATCACCTACTGTTTTGGTGTCGATCCCCAGAAAAAAGACCACGCCAAACACCACCAGAATGGCCGTTAATGAGGCGGGAATCGCCTTGCTCAATTTGGGTAAGCCCCATATGATTAACATGGTTAGCAGCACCAGACCCAACAATATATAAAGCGAATGCCCCGTCAGCCAGTTTCCTGTAGAATCCTGAAACTGAGCCAATTGAGACATAAATATAATGATGGCTAATCCATTCACGAAACCAAAAATGACAGGAAGCGGAACCAATCTCATAAATTTTCCCAGCTTAAACACACCGGCCAATAACTGAAGAATGCCGGCCAATATAGCCGCGGCAAAAACATATTCAACCCCATGCGATTTAACCAGGGCCACCAGCACCACGGCAACGGCTCCGGTTGCACCTGAAATCATGCCCGGACGCCCACCCAGAATGGAGGTAACCAGCCCCATCATAAAGGCAGCATAAAGCCCCGTTAATGGCGATAAACCCGCGATCAAAGCGAAGGCTACAGCCTCGGGCACCAGCGCCAACGCCACTGTTAACCCTGATAAGACTTCATTCTTATAATTAACCTTTTGTCCGAAGGTAAACAGATTCAAAAATTTCCTCATAGCTCTTTCTCTCGACAGTAAACAGCCATTGAGGGCCGGTTACGTCCTGTTTTTTTAATTTCCAATAAACTTTAATGAATTAAAACCAACTTCACGAAAACATTTAAAATGCTTATTTTGAAGAAATTACAATAAAGGTTATTCTATTCCTTGCCTAAATCATTTGCGGGTGCAAAAGTACTGCTTTTATTTCTATAATGCAATCCCCTTGAGTCCTTCCAAAGGGAACCCGTTTTATCCTTTACCCCCCCAAAAAAAACACCCTTTTTTAAACCTTGTGGCAATCCGATACCAAGCTAAGCCAAACACTTCGGCACAGAAGTTGTTATATATAAGCGGAAGGAATTAAATAAAAGCACAGGAAATATTTGAAGTCTTAACCCTTTAAATCATTCGGACATGAAATCAGAATCAGCCTACAGACCCGTAAACCCTGACTTCTATGAGGTTATCACTTCGGAGAAACAAAAAAACAAGATCTCCAGAATTCATTACTTCATGGATGGTACCCAGTTGGGAGATTTAACAGGGATATTAAAGGAGATTCGGATTACCCAAAATCGTGCAGAATATCTGGTATTGGAAAATGGCCTTAAAGCACGCCTCGACCGGATTATTGTTCTAAATGGGATACCCGGACCGGCCTATGATGAGTACGACGACTATGCCTCAGCCTGCCTTGATTGTATGGGGGGAATGGACTAACCTGATTTTGTTTAACCCAGCTCCATAGCAGCCCAATGAAATGGGCTCAACCGAGCGATTCATAACGACTTATTTTTAACCGCACGGGCCGAAGAGTTAACGGTTTCCCACAACTCTTCGATAAAGAGCATTTAATTTGACGTTTCGGATCCTGTTCTGATCCTGGATCTCCGAATCGTGCAGGAAACCTTTGTTTAAAACGGCGAAACGCCAGTCGAGGCCCTTCGATTCCTTTATTAACTGCTCCAATTCGGGCACCAACTGCTTAAGATGGTCACGGGTAAAATCTTCAGAATTATAGACCGACTCAACTTCTTTAAAGGAGAGGTAAAAGGCTCTTAAATCGGCCATGAGCCGGAACTGCTCAAACTCCATTTCATTCCTGACCGGTTTTAACGCCTTCAATATCTCACGGGTGTTATTTACCTCCGCCAACAACCCGGCGATGGAAGTGCTGGCCTCCGGTTTACCCTCAACAATAAGTTCGGGCGACTGCTTCAGGGTTTGCCAAAACCTTTGTGCATCAGCGGGGTTGAGTCCAAATTGTTGACCGGCATATTCCACCACAAACTTTTCAGGATCAAGAGGTTCAATTTGTTTCAACGCCTGAGCATAGGCGGCCACCAGTATGCGAAAACCCGACAAGGGGTAAGTATTACGAAGCTGTTCCATATCCATCACTTCGTAGTTCACATCCCACGTATACCCATATACTCCGGAGGTAGACCAGGAGGTCATGACCACCCCCTCGTACCCGGCTTTTCGTGCATAAGGGATGAAATCGCGCTGGTTGTTAAAATGTTTTTCCCAGCAGGTTACATACCAGTTATCGGGATGGCTCCGGATTGCGGGAGAACCCCAAAAAGTAAAGCCCTGTTCCTGCAGGCTACCGATATCGCCAAAATGGTTGGTCTTCCAGCCATAATTCCAATCAATAAAAACGGTCTGTGGCGGCAACTCGGAGGCTGCTTCGGGGTGTTTCAACAGGATATCGGCCCACATCACCGGTGTTTTTCCCAAACCCACCACGATGTTACACATCATCCTCATGTAATCCACAAAGAGTTTGGATTTGCCCTCTTCCTCTGCCTTCTTCGAACATTTGGGACAGTGCCCCAGCAGATAGGTTTCATCGCCTCCAATATGTATGTAGTTTGAGGGATGCAAAGAAGCCAGATCTGAAAAGAGGTCACTGAACAACAGGCTATCCGCCTCTGATTCCAGTGGACAGAGTTGCGAAATATCTTTACGGTCTTCCTTCAGGTTACTGTAGCGCTCGTTTCGCAGGATGTATTCCACATGTCCAAAACACTGCTGAAGAGGAATCACCTGGATGCCCAATGCCTGGCAATAGTCCACAAAAGATTCAATCTCCTCGCGCGTATAGGCCAGCTCATTGGATATGGTCGCATGTTTTTGGTAAGGATAAGAAGCCTCCCATTCCATTACCAGCGTATTTATCCCGAAGTCGGCCAGCTCCTTCGCAAAACGCCTTAAGGCACCGGGTGTCATTACCTGAATGCGCAGGTCGAGATGAAACCCTTTAACCTTAAAGCTTCCATCCTGAGGTGATTGAGCAAAACAAGCCAGATTAGACCCCTGGTTGGATCCCATGATTAATACGAACACTAAAACTATGGACAACAAGGCTTTGAACTTCATCATTTCTTAGATTTATGTGACTGCTCTATTTTTGAAAGACATCAAACAACTGGTGGGTTTGAAATCCAAAGATATCAAGTTTTTCAAATTCGGGATTTCGCATCAAAATAACGGTTTGTTCACCCGAAGATTCAGTGATGGTCACCCCGGTGCCCCGGGCAGTTGTTTTCTGCTCAATTTTTATCTCCGCAATATCTCCAGGCCCGGGAACAAAAATCATCACCGAATGCACCGTTCCCTTTCCACGCAACTGATAGGTGGCCAGGGGGGCGGAAATACTTTCCCCTTTTTGACTTACCAAACCCTCCGAAACAGTGAGCTTTTCAACAGCCTCTTCATTGGCCGGAACAATAAAAAACGAATGGTCGTCAAATACTGAAAGGGCTTTATGGGTTGGGGCTGACACTACTTTTACCGGTGGAAAATGAAAAAGCACCTCATACCCATGTTCCTGTTCCGACACAAAACGATCGTGCAATACCAGAATTTTATCATGCACCAGAGCCAGGCTCCGGCTCCATGCAACAGATGCATTGGCCGTTTCGGTTGAAGGCGAAACCATTTGACAAAAAGTGAAGGTCTCTTTTTCAATCCAATCGGAAATCCGGTTTGGGGTGATCCGTTTGGGGGCCCATAAGCGATCGGACGAGGTAGCCTCATCGCTTTTGCCGTCGATCACCACGGTATTATGGGCCCTGGTAGTGCGGTACCAAGAAACCAGTTTGGGGTTGTCGTAATTACAGCAGCCGCTATCGATCAACACCGCCCGGTGATTATGCCAAAGAGTAAAGCCTAATCTTCCTGCATGGGCATGCGCCCCAATGGTCTTTGCCGGATTGGCCAAAACATACCAATTGCTCTCAGAAGAGCGACCCCGCATGATGGCAATTTGCGTCTGCGGAAAATATTCTGAAACGGTGGAGTGAACGGTTTCAGGATGCTCAAGTATTTCGTTAAGAGTGGCTAAGGTGGGCAGCATGGTCATCTCGTATGAATCGTTCACAGAGGGCATGGTTCCATCGGGTTGGGCCACTGTTGAAAGAAAATGGGCCATTCTCCCGAGCATGGGCACCAGATTCACCGGCAAAGGCACATGGTTTTGCGTACAAAGCAGATAAGTATCGCGAAAAATATGGGTTTCGAAAGGATAATAACCAAACATCTGCTCCACATTGCCCCCGTCGTTATAGAAAGCGTTGTTTAAATGGTGTGTGAGAATCCTGAGAGCGTTGGTTTTCAAGGCCTCGGCCTCTTCCATTTCGGGAAACAAAACGCCCAGGTAAAGCATTGCCAGGGCCCCGTGCGATTGATGGTTAAACTCATTAAGCTTCTGTGTTCCAAAACCCGACAAAAGAACCCGGGCATGCTGGTTGAGCGAATTTAAAAGCAACTCTTTTTGCTGGCAGGAGAGGGCCTGGCGGGTAAGAAAATAACACCACGACCAGTGGATAACGCGCCAGGCTGCCTGCATGTCCCTCCAGTTGGCGGTGGTCCTGGACGAATCGGAAAGCAGGGGATTGTCGTCAACCCAACGGGTAACCCATTGCATCATATCGTTCAGATAGGACACCTCTCCCGTGAGATAGAACAGACGTGCAAACGAAGGCAGGAAGTAAAACCGGTTTAACCAAACGCTTTTTTCAATTTCAGCAGCCTCAAAACGGCTCCATTCGGGAGGATCTCCATAAACCCCCGAAAGCAGGCCACTCCTTATTTTTCTGACGATCTCGCGGTCCTCTTCAGTGTTCAGCAAACCCATCTGAATAAACATGCCCCCCTGGTCTTTGGGAATTATTTCCCCTATTTCAAAATCCTTCAAATACTTAAAAAACGGAAAAACAACTTCTCCCCCTGGCAATTTATTGGAATTTGAAACCAAAGGTATTCCGGCTAATTCGAACCCCAGCGTGAGCCCGGCACCCCCTGCGACGATGTCTTTTAAAAATTTTCGCCTGTCTCTTTTCATATACTTTTTTTTCTATCCCGAATCAGAACCATGGGGTCAACTAATCCCCCTTTGCCACCCAAATATATCAATCTCTACTGTATTTATCAGGTTTTTCCTCTTTTCAACTAATAATAACATTAGAGACTCCTTATTTTTGGGTGTATTAAGAATCATTGGCGTCCGGTTAAAATTTGGAGAATTGTTTAAAACCCAATTTTAATGAAGTTGCCAAGAGTAATAAGTTACATTGGGGTTGCTTTTCGCCTCAAGAAATTTCCTCTAAGAAAATCAATTTTCTTGGCGTAATAAATCTGGGCTGTTTGATCCCGATTTTAGTTTTGTAGGTTTTTGGGTTCTACCAAAAACCACAAAACTCAGCTCGGGAGAGTTCCCATATTTTAGACAATACAATTGATTTTCAGGAAATTACTTGTAGCAACGGCATTTTTTGTTTACTTTTTTTTGCTGTAGAAAAAAAGTAAAAGCCCGTGCGGCTTGAGCACTAAAAGGAAGAATAGAATTTTTACCGGACAATAGTGATTAAGAATATTTAATGACGAAAAAACAAATCCCTCAAGACAAGAAACGAACCCATTGCCTGCCAACACCACACCTGTGAACCCTTCAAAAAAAATCATTCCTTTTATTACCTCATATTCTACAAATCACCGGAATACCCCTTTAAAAATTTACTATTTTTGTTGCCAATGTATTCCTGTACCAAAAAAAAGGAATGAAACACCTTCAATCTTTAAGCGTAATGAAAGAATCTAAAAAGTATCTCATTTCATTGATAGTTTTCCTGTTCCTTTGTCTTTTGCCTGCCCATTCGCAGTCGAAGGCCGACTGGCAGGGAGGCGTTCCCGAGGGCTGCACCACCATCACGGTAGGCAAGCAGGCTACCTTCGACGGGTCTGTTATGACCTCTCACACCGACGACAGCCACCGCACCCGTGCCTGGATGGACATCATCCTGCCCCAGCGTCATAGCCGCCGCGACGAGGTTACCATGTTTAAGCGCGAAAACGATGACTCTGGTGCCATGCCCCGCTATAAGCATGTGCCCATTGGAACCATTCCCCAGGTAAGGGAGACCTTTGGCTTTATCAATACTGCCTATCCCTGCATGAATACCCAGCAGCTGGCCATCGGTGAATCCACCTTTGGAGGACGTGAGAGTCTTGTTTCGGACCAGGGACTCATCGACTGCCAACGATTGGTTCGTCTGATGCTGGAACGGTGTACAACCGCTCGCGAGGCAATAGAAACCAGTGGAAAACTACTGAAGAAGTACGGCTGGAACGATTATGGAGAATGTCTCACCATCGCCGATACTAAAGAGGTTTGGCACCTCGAGATCGTCGGTCCCGGCGCCGGAAAGGTGGGGGCCATCTGGGTCGCTCAACGGGTTCCCGATAATGAAGTAAGTGTGAATGCCAATGCGGCCCGCATCCTGGAAGTTGACCTGGAAAACCCGGCGTTTTTTATGGCCTCAGAGAATCTCTTCGATGTTGCCCGCGACAGCCTTTGGTGGAACCAAGCAGAGGAACCCTTCCGGTTTGCTTATGCCTATGCTCCCAAAAGCCGTCAGTCGATGGCGGCCCGCCGCCGGGAGTGGCGCGTGCTCTCCATGATGGCACCTTCGTTAAATTTAGATCCGGATACCATCGATTACCCCTTCTCGGTGAAACCCGACAAACCTGTTACCCTCGAAAAAATGATCGAAGTCTTTAAAGATTATTATGAGGGGACCCCCTACGATATGGTCTCTCACCTGAAAAAAGTCACTGAAGAAGGCGATACCATCCCCCACCCCATGGCCAATCCCTTTATGCCCTACGATGCCTACGACCTGCACAACATCGAAGGCGGATGGGGTAAACTGGGCGAGCGAACCATTGCCCGTTGGTACACCATGTACGCCACCATCACCCAGAGCCGCGACTGGCTTCCCAACGAATTAGGCGGATTGGTTTGGCTGGCACAGGACAATGTGGCCACCTCAGTTTATGTTCCTATCTACTGCTCAGTGACCGATTTGCCCGCCGCCTACAAATATCATGGGCGGGATGGCTACAGCCAAAACTCTGCCTGGTGGGCCTTCAACCGGTTAAGCACCCTGGCCGGGCACCGCTGGAACGATATGCGTCACGATGTGGACAAGGTATTGATCCCCTTACAGGATGAGATCTTCAAAGGACAAAAAGTGGTGGAAAAAGAAGCCATGAGCATGGGCTCCAAACAAACCGCGGCCCACCTCACGCGCTATACTGCCGACTGGTGTAACCGGGTTACCTCCGAGGCCTGGAAACTGGGCGATTTTCTTTGGACCAAATACGAGGAGAAGTTTTAAAAGGTACTCAAAACGTGCGTTTTGGAATCCACTGGATCCTTTTAGGGTTATAGCAGAATTTCGGTCTGCCAATAACCTACAAACACCAAGAGGTCCTTAATATTTTTTTTTTGCAAAAAGGGGTATTCGGCCAATGTGTTGGATACCCCTTCTTTCTTAAATGAAACGGGGACGTATGTTCCTATCCATTATGGAAGAGAAATCGCCTTCAAATACCAAAAAACCTTTTTGGTCCTTTCCCTTTTCTCTGGGCTTGGTGTTTATTGGGTTTGGGCCGGCCCGCAACCTACATTTTTTGTATAAAATATAACGGCCGCAATTACTTTATCCGGCCTGTCGTTAATCTCATATTACCTTAACATTTAGGCAGAAGACAATCATCCCACGGAATAATTTGAATAGCTATTCCAGTAAGAGGCGGATTATTAAAAAAATTCATAGTCGCCCATTTACTTAACAATTAAAATTTTTATTTTTATTAAATTTATATAATTTTGATTGCAAGAGGACTTGATGGGCATAAAATAGCAATCATCAATCCTTTATTTTAGGAACAAAACAACCCTCAAAACCCTCAAACAAAACCCTCGACTATGAGTATTAATCACTGCTCCCTGCTTTTCATTCTATTTATAGGTCTTACATCCCTAACGGCATCTGCTCAAAAACCTCCAATGAAATTTGGAAAAATAAATGAGCAAAATTTTCGAAATGAAGGTTGTCCCATTGATTCTTCGGCCCATGCACATTACATTTTCGATTTTGGCTATTCCTACTTTGAATATGCCGACACGCGCGTGGCATCGAACGACATACAACGTAACCGGAAAGGTTTTCAGCTCCTGTTTAACCGCCACTTCCGCATAAAGATCAACGACAACAATGGTTTTGAATGGGCCAACATCCGGATTCCCTTATACTACGACAAGGATCAGGAGAAGATTCTGAAACTAAAAGCCTCTACATATAATTATGAAAATGGCAGAATAGTGCAATCTAAGGTCAGTAACAGTGATGTAGCCTACGAGGATACCCGGGAAAATTGGAAAACCGCAAAATTCGCTATGCCCAATGTCAAAAAAGGCTCCATCATTGAAGTAGAATATGTGATATTGTCGGATTACTATTTTAATCTTCAGGAATGGTACTTTCAGCGATCCATCCCCGTATTACAAAGTGACTACTACGTAGAAATACCCGAATATTTCCATTATAATGAGACCCAGAAAGGCTATTTCCCCATTGAACGGCAGGAATCAAGTCAAGCGCGACAAATAGAAATTATCTACGTCGAAAAAGCCGAGGCAGGATATGTTTACTCCAACGGAAATGTAGGTGGACAGGAAAGCTATTCCCAAAAAATAAATTATATTGAAGTGGGGTATCACTATTCGGCACATGATGTTACTGCTTTCCCTGCTGAAGCGTTCCTTAGAACAGACGAAAATTATCTGGCCAAAATGGAGTTTGAGTTAAACTCAACTCAGTTTCCGCAACAAACCACACAGTCATTTTCGGTAAGCTGGGAGGTGGTGGATGAAACGTTGCTTGAAAGCGAGGCTTTTGGAAAACAACTGACTAAAGATAATCATCTTAAAGAAGTGGCTCAGGCCATATTGCAACAGTCCAACGACAGCACGCCGGCTCAAATATTGATGAAGAAAGCCTTCCTGAAGATTCAAAAGCAACTGGTCTGGAACGGCATACAGAATAAATATGTAGAAACCTCTCTTAAAAAGGCTTACGATGAAGGGGCTGGCAACTGTGCCGAGATTAACCTTAACCTGGTGGCTCTTCTCAGAATGCTGGGTATTCACAGCAATCCATTAGCTCTTAGCACACAGGAACATGGCATTATTCATCCTGTCCACCCCTCCTTGAGCCGGTTTAATTATGTTATTGCCATGGCTGAGATTAATGGAGAGACCTATCTTCTGGATGCCACGGATCCCTATTCCGACATTAACCTTTTACCCATAAGATGCCTTAATGATAAAGGAAGAGTCATTGGGGGAGGAAAAGAACCGTGGATCAATTTGATGGATTACAAAAGCTATAAGTCCTATTCTAAATATCAGATGGTACTAACCGATGCATTGGATTTAACCGGAAAAGGAATAACCACTTTAAAAGATTATGGGGCCTACCTGGAAAAGAAGGATCTTAAAAAGGCCAATGACCCGGACCAATTTGCCAAAGAGATGGAAAAGGAATTTCCCGGGGTGGAAATAAAAAACGTTCAAGTGGAAGGGCTGGACTCCTTGAGTGATAGAATGAGGATAGATTTTGATTTTGCAGATACCGAGGCGGTAAATTCAAATGGAGATATGATCTATTTCTCACCTTGTTTTGCCCCCTTTTTCAAAGAAAATCCCTTTAAGCTGGACGAAAGGCAGTATCCCGTTGAGTTTAATTTTCCTTATTCCATCAGCCAATCCTATGAAATAACCATTCCCGATTCGTATGAGATAAGTGAAATCCCAAAACAGAAAGTGGTAAAATTACCCAACAATTCAGGAATGTTTTCTTATCAGCTGAGCCAAAAGGACCATGTCATAAATGTTACCTCCACGATACTGATAGGAAAAAGCTTGTTTTTACCATCTGATTACGATTATATTAAGCAATTCTTTCAACTCATTATGGATTCCCAGAACGAGTTGGTGGTTTTAAAGAAAATATAGCCCAATGAGATTTCCCCTTCTTATTATACTGACCTTTTTTGCCAATATTGTGCCTTGTCTGGGGCAAACAGATTGGGCAGAGTCAAACATTCCCGATTCGCTCAGGTCCAATTCGGATGCGGTAATCCGCTGTTACGAGACGGAGTATATTCTAAACAATGAATCCAGATACACCAAAAAAGTGCATCTTGTAATCACCGTTTTAAACGAGGATGGCCGGAGGACTGCTCAATTAATGATTCCCTATGACAAACACTCATCGGTCTCATCGTTTAAAGGGGTTTGCTATACAGGCATGGGGTTTCAGGCCGACAAGATTAAGATGAAGGATCTCAGTGACAGGGCCTATAATCAAAGCTTTACACTTTACAGCGATAACCGTGTAAAATATTATCTACCCCGAAGCAACCACTATCCTTATACGATCGAATATACCTACAGCCTGGATTATAACGGTGTAGTAGCTTTTAGTCCCTGGTTTCCCCAGGAAGATTATAACACCGCCACCCAAAAGGCGGATTTGTATTTTACGTTCCCCCGGGACTATATCCTAAAGTACAAAGCGCTTAACTACCCATTCCAGGCAGACAGCGGCCTCACCAATGGTCAAAAGTACATTCACTGGACAGCGAAGAATATACCTGCTGTTAAAGGAGAACCCTTAAGCCCGGGATATTTTGAATTATTTCCCGCCATCCTGGTATCCCCGGGGGTTATCTCTTACGAAGGTACCAGGGGAAATACCAGCAACTGGAACAGCTATGGGAAATGGGTTTACACTCTCGTACAGGAAAGGGATGAGATATCGGATCAAACCGCCAGGGAGATTCAAGAACTTACCCACGGCCTCAGGAGTCGGAGAGATAAGATTGAAGCCGTTTATAAGTATATGCAGAAAAAAACCAGGTATGTCAATATCTCGCTGGGCATTGGCGGGTTTCAGCCATTAATGGCCATGGAGGTGGATGAAAAGGGATTTGGCGACTGCAAAGCCCTGAGCAACTACACCAAAGCCCTGCTAAAGTGTATTGGAATAGAATCCTGCTATACTGAGATCGGCAATGGAAAAAATCAGCAAATCATGTTTCCCAACTTTCCCAGCGCCTACCAAACCAATCATGTCATACTTTGTGTGCCCAACAGGGAAGACACCGTCTGGCTCGAATGCACCAACCAAAACTTCCCGTTTGGCTACCTGGGTGCCGGAAATTCCGACCGTTATGCCCTATTAGTATCCGGAAGTGGTGGAGCCCTGGCACGTACCCCTAAGTACCATGCCAACCAAAATCTGAGATCCACCACCCTAAAGGTTGACCTGAAAGACAACGGGAGTGCCGAAATTAATCTATCCTCCCATTATTCCTTCTATATGTACGAAAAGATCTTTGGCTTGCTGAACAGTTCGCCAAAGGAACAAAAGGAGAGCTTGCTGGAATCCCTGGATTCGGAAGGAATACAGTTTAAGGATTTTGCCTTTGAAAAAAGTTTAGAAGGCGGACCCGTGGCTTCGTTGACCTTAAACCTTTTTGACAATAATTATGCGCAAAAATCGGGTAAACGCCTCTTTCTCAAACCCGCCTTTATCCATCCGCTTAATCTTTTGAATCAAATCCCACTAACCCGACAACAACCCATAAAACAGCCGATAGGCTACCTGATTAAAGACTCTTTATCCCTGAAATATCCTGAAAATTATCAGCTGGAATCTTTACCTGAAAATGTTCATTTTTCTTCTGTCTTTGGGGATTATCAGATGGAATATCAGAACTCTGGGGATGGAAAAATAACCATTACCAGATCGGTGAAGACAAAGGATGGTGTATTCGATAAATCCCTCTTCGATGCCATCAACGATTATCTTTCCAGCATTTCAGATAGTGAAAAAAAACAGATTCTATTCATTGAAAAATGAGATGGAAGTTGGAAGGTAGAAGTTGGAAGATAGAGGTTGGAAGGTAGAAGTTGGAAGATAGAGGTTGGAAGATAGAGGAGATAGATAGAGATAAAAAGAGATAGATAGAGATAAAGAGTGACAAAGAGGAAAGAGCTGAATGTTGGAAGTAAGAAGATAGAGGTTAGAAGTTAGAAGTTAGAGGATAGAAGATGTAAAGATAAAGAACTGGTAACCAAAGCATAACACACCTGGTGGGGAATGAAAGCTGAACTCTGTCCGATAGTTTTGGTTACGATTTCAAATTAACTTATTTTTTTTCTTTAAACCAATTTCTAAAAGCCCAATAGGGAAGCTTTCAGGTTCTGTCAAGGGCGGCTGAGGGACGAAGCCGTTTATATACCCTTGACGGGTTCTGTAAGCGACTTACCTTCGCTTTTTGATTTTGGTGATTATATCTCAAGGTTAAACCTCCCTTCAAACTTGATGCATAATTGTTGAGCCGTTAATCCCCAGTTATGTACTGGTTGTGTCCATTTTTTCGAGATGTTTTCAGTTGCTAAATAAATAAGTTTCAGCAATGCCATATCGCTTGTAAAAGCTCCTTTAGTCTTGGTTACTTTCCTTACCTGCCGATGAAAGCCTTCTACGGGATTCGTTGTATAAATGAGCTTCCTAATTGGCGCATCATATTGAAAATAGGCAGATAGCTCTTCCCAGTTTTCATTCCAAGATTTTAGAACAACAGGATATTTTTTGCCCCAGTTTTCTTCAAGGTTGAGCAGCTCTGTTTCTGCCTGTGATTTAGTTGGAGCCTGGTATACCAGTTTCAGTTCTTTCATGAAGATTTTCTGATCTTTAGAAGCTACATACTTAAGCGAGTTTCTTATTTGATGGACGATGCACTTTTGTATCTCTGTTTCAGGAAAAATGCTTAAAATAGCCTGAGAAAAGCCATTTAGGTTATCGGTACAGGCAATCAAAATATCTTTAATACCACGATTCTTTAAATCAGTTAACACCGAAAGCCAGAAGTTCGCACCTTCGCTCTCGGAAATATACATGCCGATAAGTTCCTTTTTGCCTAATTTGTTTATGGCAAGAATGTTATAAACTGCGCGTGACACAACTTTTCCTCCGTCACGCACCTTGTAGTGCATAGCATCTAACCATACAATCGGATAAACATCGTCCAGTGGTCGATTTTGCCACTCTTTCACTTTGGGAATTATACGATCCGTTATCTCGCTGAGAATCGTTGGAGAGACCTCCGTATCGTACATATCATCGATGTAAATGGCAATATCTCGTAAGCTCATCCCTTTCCCGTATAGACTTATGATCTTGGGAGCTAGGCTATCAGCTAATACTGTCTGCCGTTTTTTGATAATTTCAGGCTCAAAATTGCTATTTCTGTCATAGGGTGGTTCAATAACTACATTACCAACGCCTGTTTTAACTGTTTTTTGTCCTTTCCCATTTCTTTTATTGCCAAAAGAGCGCTCTTCTTCATCAAGATGATCCTCCATCTCTGCCTCAAGGGCACTCTCTAGAAACTCTTTCAATATTGGTGCAAAAACTCCGTCTTTTCCTGTTAGCGATTTTCCACTCTTTAATTGATCCAATGCCAAATCTCGCATTGCGATGTACTCTTCTGATTCTTTTTTCCTTGCCATAAGCTGCAATATTAATATTTATTCACTTATGGACAGAGTTGAGTTTACAGTCTCCCTGGTGTATTTTCACCTTTTCCCTTTTTTTACTTTTCCACCTTTTTCACTTTTTCACTTTTCCACTTTTTCCACCTTTTTCACTTTTCCACCTTTTCACTTTTCCACCTTTTCACTTTCCTCCTTTAAACGCAATGGTTTCAATCTCCACCAAGGCACCCATGGGGAGGTCTTTAACCGCAAAGGCTGCTCTGGCAGGCGGATTTTCGGGAAAATAACGGGCATAGACTTCATTCATGGCCTTAAAATTTTGGATATCGCTAAGCAGGCAAGTGGTCTTCACCACCTGGGCAAGGGAATAACCCGCGGCCTCCAATATGGCCTTAATATTTTCCAGACACTGCCGGGTTTGAACCTGGATATCCGGCTCGGTCAACTTACCCGTTTTAGGATTAACGGGCACCTGCCCCGAGATATACAAAAAATCACCAGCCTCGATAGCCTGGCTGTAGGGGCCAATAGCCTGAGGGGCATTGTCGGTAGCAATAATACGTTTCATAACGGTACTTGTCAAGGGTTGAATTTTCACTCCTAATTTCCCACAAAAAACCCAATAATGCAAAGGTTTGGGTTTGGAAACCTTCAAATTATTGGGTTTATCAATGAGTGGCTGTCCCCCTTATGATAATAATCCGGGAACAACAGAACTACCAGGTATTAATTCCATTCACAATCAATACTCATATTCCACCTCCAGGTCTTCGAAACCAATAGAATAGTATTCTTGTGGGCTAAACACCAGGGTAACCATACTGCTGCCCTCCACTCTAAGGGGTTCAAGAAGGAAACTCATGATTCCGCGAAAGCGCTGATAAGGCAGGTCTCCATTGGATTTATGCCTAACCTGCAAGTATATACGGGTATCATTGCCTTCTTGTTCCTCGGGATCTTTCACCATATTAATATAATGAACCTTGTCTGACCCCAAAAAGGTAAAATCCACATTCAGGAAACCGCCTTCGATCCAGATGCTGTTGATGACAAAAGGATCGGTCCCTATGGTATCCCGGTTTTCCTCATTAAGTTCAATAATGTCCTTAACAATCACGTTCTCAAGGCTGTAAACATTTACAAGATAATCGTAATTGTTCCCGGCACTCGCCTGATCCTTGATCACATATTTTATCAGGACACGTTTCCCATCTTCAATTTCGAAATCGTCCGGATAATTAAGGAGTTTCAATTTAGTATCGGAGTCGGTCACAATCAGAAAATCCTCTTCAGTTTCTCCATCTACAACCCCCAATTCCAGGTAATACAAGATGTTGTCATCATCGTCATCCAAACACCCCGTAAAACCAATTAAAAAGGCACCAACTAAGGCAGCCATTAACAAGCGTCTCATAATCTATCAAGAATTAAGTAAGTAATTAATAAATCATCATTTCTTAATAGATGGCAAAACCGGAAAAAGTTGCGTTGCATTCAAAAAAAAAAACACCCCGACATGAATGGCCGGTGTGTTTTTTTTTGAAACGCCCAAAAAGGGTTTTGTACTCCACAACAATGACACGGTTCACAGTATCGCTGCTCCACAGGGGGGATGGCATAATAAGTTTAGACTTCCGGCCTCTTTTCAGATAGGGCATACCTTGATGAAAGCCCGAATCTGCAAATGTTATTGGCCTTTTACATTCAACACTTCTACCTCATAGAATAAGATAGCTCTGGCAGGGATTTTATCATCATCGCCCATCAGCCCATGTGCCAGATGGGGAGCCATTATAAAGGAGGCCCTGGACCCTTTTTTCAACAGCAAAACCCCCTCTTCCAATCCGTTTTCGACACCTCCCTGCCCCACCAGAAAAGATTTTACGCCCAGACTATCGGAATTATAGCACTCTGTACCGTCGAGCAAACTGACTTTATAATTAAGCTCCACCACTTGTCCTTTTTTTACAAAGGGGCCCTCCTGTATCTGTTCGACATGGTACCACAAACCGGTACCTGTCTGTGTCATTTCCAGGTTATGCTCTTGAATATAGGATTTTATTTGGGTCTGCTCCTTTTCGACCAGCGACCTGTTGATCCGGATCAACGTTTCGAGGGGGATTTCTTTTCTTTGTTTTTGTTTCTCCCCGGAATGGTTTTGAGAGCCCATACAGCTGCAACACAACACCAACACCAACAGAACCATAGTCCGGGGCATTTGTGATACAAGATATCGAAAAGAGGTTCTTTGCTTCATTACCGGTTATTTTCTTTTTTGAAATTCTCCAAGTAGAGCGGCAAGTAGATTCTGAATCGCTCCACAGCCTCTGTCAAGGGACCCTGCCACTCTCCTCCTGCTGCATTGGCATGCCCTCCGCCAGAGAAATACTGCTCGGCAAACATGTTTACGGGCACCTCGCACCTGGAACGAAAAGAGATCCTCACCATTTTATCTTTCTCCCGCTCGGTAAATAACGCCGAAATGCCTATTCCCTGAATCGTTAAAGGGTAATTCACAAAGCCTTCGGTATCCCCGGGGACATAATGGTGGGCATCCAGTTCCTCCTTCGAAAGGCTGATAAAGGCAGCTCCATAACCATTTAATACCTCCAACTTATTACAAAGCACATGTCCAAGCAATTGTGTCCTACTCAATGAATTGCTTTGAAACAATTCTTTATGAATGTAATCCTTATCAATACCCGAACCAACCAACTCAGCCACAGCATGATAGGTTTGAGGGTCGGATGAATTATAACTTAAAGACCCTGTATCGGTAATGATGCCGGAGTAAAAACAGGCAGCCGCGTTACGGTCAATCCACCGGGTCCACCCCAAGGCTTGAATTACGTGAAAGGACAACTCACAGGTAGAGGATACGGAGGTATCGCAAAACATAACTTCACCCAACTCCGGGTCGGGAAAGGGATGGTGATCGATCACCACACGGGGAACATCCAGTTTGTCGAGGTACGGAGCCACTTCACCGCAACGATCCAGCTTGTTAAAATCGGCCAATATCAGGAGACCGGCCTCATCAAGTATTTGCCGGGCTTGTTCCCCCTGACGGCTAAAAACAACAACATCCTCGCCCCCATTCATCCACCTTAAGTTGGGTGGAACCTCGTCGGGGACTACAACAGTCACCTTAACACCTTTATTTTTAAGCACATTCCACCAACCCAGTGTAGAACCTATTGCATCTCCATCGGGATTGCGATGCGGAATCAATACCACAGAACCGGATTGTTCTATCAGTTGACTGAATCGGGAAATATGCTGGTCGCTCAATATCATCTTCACTTTTTTGAATCTTACAAAGTTAATTAAAAAAAACAGCTCTCCTCAATTCAAACAATTTTACTATTTTTAGATAGCAAAAGTCGCCACCCACCAGGGAAAGTTCTGTAGGATGGCGGCTTGTTTGAGCCGAAGGACTTAGACTTATCCTATTGTATTACAACACAATAAACCTATTAAATGGCGAATTCAAACATTACCCTAACCCTGATAAAGCCCAAAACCGTTGCGGGTTTTCATACCGGCGAGATTCTTTCCCATATAGAGAAGGCAGGATTCCGGATTAAGGCCCTTAAAATGCTACAGCTGCCCATGGAGAAAGCGGAATTGTTCTACGGTGTTCACCGGGGCAAACCATTTTTCGAGGAATTGGTAGTCTTTATGTCATCGGGGCCGATAGTAGCCGCCATCCTGGAAAAAGAAAACGCGGTTGAAGATTTTCGGAAACTCCTGGGAGCCACCGATCCCAAAGATGCTGCTCCGGGTACTTTACGCAATCTTTACGCCACCGGAAAAACCCATAATGCAGTGCATGGATCCGACAGTGATGAAAATGCCCTGTTGGAAGCCGGTATATTTTTCAGTGAATTGGAACGATTTTAACGACTCTCCGACACCCTGACCATTATTTCAGAATCAAATCCTTAACAATTGCCTGCCCTATTTTTTGATTCAGATTGTGAATGATCTTGGTTTTGTGCATGAGCAGTTCGCTCCGGATAGTGCTGCTGTTAAGACTCACGAATAACACCCCATTTCGAAAAAACACATTTCGTGTGATACGGGCAACGGACTTACCCATTACCTCTTCCCATGCAGCCGGGATTCGGGATTGGTAAATTCCACGTGACAAGTTGGGAGCCCCCATTATTTCCGAAATTATATCGGCTAAGGGTTGGGTGGTTTGTTTTCGTGGTGGTCGCATACCTTCAGTCTATTATTAATTTATTGACAAGATACAACAGATCGTTAGATTTTCCGCATGCTGCCCTGGTTTTGGCGGGGACCCATCGGAGGATCTGGACTTTAGAAGCTGGAAGCCTGATGTCTGAAGTAAATTGATTAATGATGAAAAAAACACCTCTTCTAACTTCCTTCTTCTAACTTCAAGTCCCTAAGGGGATGCATGTTGCAAAAAAACACAATCATATGAATAACAACGCTAATTTAAACTTGAGCCAAATTAATCAATCCTCATAAAACACTGACATAAACCTATTTCCGATAGCTTTACGAAGCATTGAAGATAAATACAACCAGGCTCAACACAAACTATTCAGCCGTCACCCTACCCTCCTTAACCTCAAAAATACGATAATCTTTTCCGGTCTTTTCAACAATTCCAGATAACCTTTCTTTTTGAGTATCGGTGATAAATATTTGGCTAAAGCGCTCCTCACCTACCAAATGGATCAAGCGATCTCCCCTTGCAGAATCCAACTTATCGAATACATCGTCGAGCAAAAGAATCGGTTCAAATCCGTTAAACCGGGTCAAAAACTCAAATTGAGCCAGCTTAAGGGCAATGAGAAACGACTTTTTCTGACCCTGTGAGCCCTCTCGTTTTACAGGTTGGCCATTAAATATCAGTTCCAGATCATCTTTATGAATTCCCCGGGTGGTATAACCCAACACCAAATCTCTTTCACGGCTGGCTTTTAAGAGAGGCAAGAGATCGCCCTTTTGGAGATGAGAGCGGTATACAATATCAACCTCTTCGTGGCCACCGGTAATGTATTGGTACAAGTCTCTGAATACAGGCACCAGCTGGTTAATGAAGGAGGCGCGCTGATCAAATATTTTGGCCCCCATAAAGGCCAGCTGCTCATCCCATACTTCCAGCTGGGCCACCAACGAAGCCGACAAACCCGTTGCACTCTTCAGCAAAACGTTGCGCTGATTAAGAGCCCGGTTGTAACGAATCAGTAACTCAAGAAAAGATTTATCATACTGACTGACAACACTATCCATATATTTTCGTCTCTGATCGCTACCCTCCAGGATCAATCTTTCGTCGGATGGGGATATCATCACCAGGGGAAGCAAACCAATATGATCGGAAAGTTTGGTGTACTCTTTTTTATTGCGCTTAAAAACCTTTTTCTGGTTACGCTTGAGGGCCACGTATATTTCTTCGGTTTTTTCCAGCCGCTGAAAACCTCCCTGAAGAACAAAAAATTCCTGGTCGTGGCTTATATTGTGACTCTCTACCGAATTAAAATAACTCTTACAAAAGGATAAGTAATAGATGGCATCCAACAGATTGGTTTTCCCGGAACCATTTGGACCCACAAAACAGTTAATCCCGTGGGTGAAGTCCATCTCGGCCTGGCCCACATTCTTATAGTTTAAAACATTCAAATGTTGAAGATACATATACTGGTGGATGAGAAATAGCACAAAAGTAATGAAGATAGAGGAACTCTTTTGCTATTGAGTGACGAAAACATGACAATGAATGATAAATAGATGGTATAAATGCCAAAAAAATTGCTGGTGGCTGTTTTGAATAATTTTTAAAACAGTTACATTTGCCCTTGTATTAAAACCTATACTAATCATGTCGAAAAAGCAAACACAACACGAGGATAGTTTTGAAAACGTAGAATCGGCGTTGAGCCAAACGGAACAATTCATTGAAGACAATCAAAAACTCATCAGTCTTGCCGTTTTGGCGATCATCCTTGTTGTAGGCGGATATTGGGCGTTCAAGAAACTCTACATGCAACCCATGGAGCAGGATGCCCAAAAAAGCATCTTCGCGGCCCAACAATATTTCGAAAAAGACAGCTTCAACCTGGCCCTCAATGGCGATGGAATGGACCCCGGTTTTCTGGAGATCATTGACCTTTACGGAATCACCGAGGCCGGAAACCTATCCCAGTACTATGCCGGCGTATCTTATCTGCATATGGGTAATTTTGAAGAGGCTCTGGCCCATTTAAAAAAATTCTCTACCGACGAACCCGTATTAAGCTCAACGGCCAATGGTGCCATGGGCGACGCTTATCTTGAACTGGGCAACCAAAAAGAGGCTATAAGTTATTATAAAAAAGCCGGTGAGCTGGACAACCAACTTACGGCCCCGCTATATCTTTTTAAATTAGGGCTTTTGTACGAAAAAAGCGGAGATAAAAAGAGCGCGCTTACAGCCTACAACAAAATTAAGGATGATTACAGCAATAGCTTCGAAGCCCGTCAGATTGATAAATACATCACCAGGGCGACCATTTCGCAATAAACATTTCAGTTTTTTTAGGATATATCAGGAGGTTGTCTGTGTTAAGCAGTCAACCTCTTATTTTTATAAGTGGATTTCGAAAATATGATCAGATGAATGATGCCCCAATGGTTGTCGATTCAAAAAAACCTGACGGAAATTTTTATTTTATCCTTCTGATTTAATTTCATTATCTTCAATTTCTCATTATTGGATAATCATCATTTACTTAGAATGCCATGGCTACAAAATTGAAAAACCTCTCCGAGTACGATGCTGCCACCATCCCTTCAGCACAAAAAATGAAATTTGGGATTGTGGTATCTGAATGGAATGCCGAAATAACCGATGCGCTCTTGTCGGGAGCCACATCTACCCTTCTAAAACATGGTGCACAGGCCGATAACATTCTGGTAGCCCATGTGCCGGGGAGCTTTGAGCTTACTCATGGGGCCCGGCAACTCATCAAAAAAACGGATGTGGATGCAGTTTTATGTCTGGGCTGTGTCATTCAGGGCGACACGCCGCACTTCGACTTTGTATGCCAGGGCGTTACCCAGGGCATTACCCTTTTGAACGTAGAACAAAAGGTGCCGGTAATTTTTGGGTTACTCACCACCCTTGATCAGCAACAAGCGCTGGATAGGGCCGGTGGAAAACACGGAAACAAGGGAGATGAAGCCGCCATAACCGCCATTAAAATGATTGCTCTGGACCAAAACTTGAAAGAGAAGTAGCTTTTTTTTAAATTGAGGATTCATTACATAACGACTTCCATAATGGGCAAAAAGCTTTTTCATCAAAAACTGGTGGATCCACGGATTCAGTTTGTCGGACAGCAGTTCCTGGAAACACCTGAACTCCAGCTTTTTCTCTATTCCGAAAAACAGTTACGTGAATATGCCGCCAGCGGTAAATTTGGCAAACTGCGCGAACATCTGGATCAGCGACAGGAAAACATTGCCTGGCTGAACCTCCACGGGGTACATGATGTAGAACTCGTAAACCAAATTGCCCAATACTTTAATCTCGACAAACTGGTGGTGCAAGACCTGGTGGATACCACCCAGCGACCCAAGATCGAGATTCATTCTGATTATCTGTTTTTCTCCATCAAGTCGCTTTCGCCCCTTAACCACCAGAAAATGGAAGTGGAACAGATCAGTTTCATCCTTACCAAAGGGATTCTGATCTCCTTCCAGGAGAAGAAAGGCGATCATTTTGAACACATCCGAAAGCGGTTAAGAGAAAAACTTGGAACCGTTCGTGAACAGGGAGCCGATTATCTGCTTTATCTGCTGATAGATGCCATCACAGGCAACTATTTCAACACCTTAAATAATCTGGAGGCACTTTTGGATATGCTCCCTGTTGAAGTAACCAAAGATCCCCGACCGGGATTTATCTCCACCATTGAGGATGTTAAACGCAATTTATTTACCATCCGCAAATCGGTCTTTCCGCTGAAAGAGGCCATTTTCTTCACCGAAAAGGTACCACAATCCTTTATCAGCCCGCCGGTTAACCGTTATTTCTCCGACTTGAAGGATCAACTACTCCAGCTCTTCGATGAGGCAGACCTGAATCTTTCCAGAGCAGAGGGCATCACCAACCTGTTTTTTTCCTATCAGGGCCACCGGATGAACGAGGTGATGAAAGTATTGACCCTCGTGGCAACCATATTCATTCCCCTAACCTTCATCGCGGGCATATATGGCATGAACTTTCAATACATGCCTGAATTATCGTGGAAATGGGGTTATTTCTTCGTTTGGGGATTTATGCTGTTGTGTTTTGCCGGGATGATTCTCTTTTTTAAGCGGAAAAAGTGGCTGTAAGGAAAGAACAACGTTAATTGTGTGAGGCGGGCAGAAAAACGGTAAAGCAGGAGCCCTTATGGGGCGTGCTTTTGACCTCAATGCTGCCTTGATTCAATTGTACCATTTCGTGAATCAGAATCAAGCCAAGTCCGCTGCCTGTTTCATCATCCGTGCCGGGAGTAGAAAGAAAAGCATCTAAAGAAAAGAGCGACTTCAGCTTGGATTCCTGTATGCCAATACCGGAATCTTCCACATGAATACGGATGTCCCCATTGGACAGGGAGGCCCAACAACGAACACGCCCGCCCTGGTGGGTGAATTTAATGCCATTGTGGATGAGATTACGCAGGACAAACTCCATCATATCCGGATCGGCGGTACAATACAGCGACTCAGGAATCTCATTTATCAGCTCGATCCTCTTTTTATTGGCCAAACCATCCACTTGCTGAAAGGCCTTATTCACGAGTTGTTGGGCATCACATTTCCCAGGATAAGGAGTCAATTGCCCCAATTGCGATTTGGACCAGGTAAGAAGATCCTCCAGTAACATATAAGTAGTTTCGGAGGCACTGCTAATTTGCCGAACCATTTCTTTCATCTCGGCAGCTGTATAGTTCTCTATATTTTCGTGCAGCAGAGAAGTAAATCCAATGATTACCTGAAAGGGATTCTTGAGGTCGTGTGCAAGTATTCCAAAAAATTTATCCTTGGTATGGTTCAACCGGAGCAGGTAATCCTCACTTTTGAGCAACTGCTGCTCCATCTCTTTTTGTTTGGAGACATCAGAGATTAACAAACACTCCTGCCCGGGTAAAATTTGAAACCACATCAACCGAAAGGTTCTACCCGAATCTTCATGCCTCCACTCCAGTCCTTCAGAACCCGAATCTCGCCCCCCCAGAAGCCTGTCAATCAAATCCGGATCTTCGATTGTCTCCCTTAAAGAACGGCCTACTAAATCGGGATGATTCAAAATTTCAAAACCACGGGGATTGACTTTGGAGATTTTAAGATCTGTTACCCTGCCGTTTTCGTACATTTTGGTCATCATCAGGATACCCACCGGAGAATTCTCGAATAGCTTCTCGAACAACTGCTCCCGCATTTGGAGCTGCTCCCTTAGCTTTTTCTGAATGCTGATATCCTCTTTAACCGCAATAAAACCTATGGTTTTGCTCCCATCGTCGGAAAGGATGGGTGAAATGGAGGCTTTCTCGATGATTAATTCCCCATTTTTTCCCCGATTAATAAAATCGCCATGCCAGCTTTTTCCACTATTCAGATCCTGCCATAGATCCTGATAAAAGGCCCTGGAGTGATACCCACTTTTAAGCACGGAGGGGGTTTTCCCGATAGCTTCCTGTCGAGAGTATCCATAAACCTTTTCAAAGGTTTTATTTACAAATGAGATAACCCCGAGATTATCGGTAATTACGACGATACTCTCGGCGTTATCCAATGCCTGAACCAGTTGTTTGCCTCCAATCATAAACCTGTTTTGCTGCGTTCTGAATCCCACCCGGGGGCCGCCGGATAGGGCGCATTTTTTTTTTGCAAGTTAATAAACCTCCTTGTTTTGGACCAAAAAAAATCAGAAAACCAATCAACGTCTCATCGTACCGGCCTAATAGTAAAGCCATAACGATAGGCTTTTTTGGTCAATCTATATTGCTCATGAGTCCAGGCGCCCCAGCTGGTATCTCCGCCCACTCCCATCTGAAAAAGATCTATATCCACTGAGGTAAGGTCGCGGGGTTGCACATCCACGGTATGGCGTTGAACAGGGGTTTCGCCCTTAGGAAGACGACCATCGGTACGTCTTGGCGACTCAAAATCTTCAAGCAGGTTGTGATGTGCCGAAACCTCCAGCAGTTGTTTCCCGGTGAAGCGCAAGCCCAGGCCGCTGTCATTGGTGATAGAAACCCACCTGACATCCGTCTTATTGCCATTTTCCTGGGGCCGGATATAGGGATAATACTGATCGGCCACACTACCGGAATAGAGATCCACAAAAGCACCTGTTTTCCGGTCCTGATAGGATTCCTGGGGACCACGTCCCAACCAGGTTATCTGGTCAAATTCACGGGGCATGATCAGGGTCATTCCCATCCTCGGAATCTCAGGCAAATCTTTGGCGGCCATGCTAAAGCTGTTATCCACCTCTACCTCTCCATTGCCTTTAACCACATAAACCGAGGAGTAGTCGCCAATCTTATTGTTGTCGGGATCCACCAAATCAAAGGTAAATGATACTTTCAACAATCCAGTACCTGCATTCTGAACCCCGGCCTTTGTAACCACGCGGTTCTCACCGGCGCTGCGCCATATTCTTGAGCGGATGGGCAGATTGTTTCCGAAGTCGTTATCCGTGGGTGCACGCCAAAATCCCGGAATGGGGCCGTTTTTAATAAGCTCGGTATTGGCATAACGGTATTGGGTCATCACGCCCTTGCTGTTATCGAATGTCACCTCAAAGTCTTCACCTGTAATAAGAAGATTATTTCCCTCCTCGCGATAGGTCAATGGCTTCAAGACCTTAACCTCCGGAATCAAGACCTTAGACAGAGGCAACTCAAATTGTTCTGTCGCCAATTGGGTGCCGGCAGGCACCAGTCCATCGTTCTGTTTCAAGTGGGCATAAAGATTCAGGAAATACTCAACCCCTGGTTCCACAACGAAGTTCACATCCACGCCCACCTCTTTTTTCTCATTGGGTTTTAAGGCCACTGTATCAAAACTTCCTGACTTAACTACCTTACCCTCTCCTTTAATTTCCCATGAAAAATCAAAACGATCGGTATTTAGGAAAGCATATTTATTTTCGATGGCGACGCGTCCTTTCGAAAGATCTATTGGCCGAAACTTAAGGTATTGATACACCTTCTTCACTTCCAGAAGGGAAGGATGAGCCTCGCGAACAGGATCCACCAGCCCGTTGAGGCAAAAATTGCCATCGGAGGGAACGGTATCGGGGCCGAAGTCACCCCCATAGGCCCAATATTCTTCCCCGGCTTCATTTTTTGTAAGCAGTCCCTGATCTACCCAGTCCCAGATAAATCCACCCTGAAGCACATCATACGACTCAATCAGATTCCAGTAGTCCACGAGGTTTCCCACGCTGTTGCCCATGGCATGTGCGTATTCACATTGAATCAGCGGTTTGTCAGGATTCCCCTTGACATATTCCTCCATTCTTTTAATAGACATGTACATAGGACAAAAGATATCGGTATTCCAGCCCGTTTTGGCCTGTTCATATTGCACGGGCCGTGTGGAATCGGCCTGTTTCAGGTATTCGTAGGTGGCCTCAAAATTTATCCCGTTGCCTGCTTCATTGCCCAGCGACCAGATTATCACCGAGGGCTGGTTCTTATCGCGCTCAAACATGTTTTTGGTACGATACAGATGGGCCGCCATCCAGGCAGAATCTTTTGCCAGAGACTCTTCTCCATAGCCCATTCCATGTGATTCGATGTTGGCTTCATCGACCAGATACAGTCCGTAGCGATTGCACAATTCGTACCATCTGGCCGGCTGAGGATAGTGGGAAGTCCTGACTGCATTGAGGTTATGACGCTTCATCATCTCGATATCCTTCAGCATGGTTTCCTCATCCACCACATGGCCATTGACATCGTGATGCTCATGCAGATCAGCCCCTTTCAATAAAACGTAAGCCCCATTGACCAACAGAGTATTGCCTTTTATTTCCACACGACGAAAGCCAACATCCTGACGGATAACCTCCAGTACCTTTCCGGTGGCATCTTTAAGGGCCATCTCGAGAGTGTAGAGATGAGGAAGCTCTGCAGACCATTGCTTAACATTCAACAGCTTTAAATCCCAGGTTACATGATTGTTCACCGAAGTAATAGCCTGGGTTTCTATCAGTTTGGACCCATCATATAAAGAAACCTCAAGGGCGGTTTTATTGGATTCAGTCCCACCGGTGATCTCTGTATCGAGATGAAAAACACCCGTGGTATAATCATCTGCCAATGAGGCCATCACTCTAAAATCGCGAACGTGATTGGGGTGACGAGCCAAAAGAAAAACATCCCGGGTGATTCCCGACAGGCGCCAAAAATCCTGATCTTCAAGGTAGCTACCATCGCTCCATTTATAAACCTCCACCGCCAGTGAATTGGCACCAAGCTTCAGATATTTGGTAATATTAAATTCAGCAGGAGTTTTGCTGTCCTCAGAGTAACCTACCAATTGCTCATTAACCCACACGTACATGGCCGAGCTCACCCCGCCAAAGTGCAAAAAGATCTCTTGTCCATCCCAGTTTTTGGGAATATCGAACGAACGCTTATAGGACCCTACCGGATTATAATGTTTAGGGGTATGAGGAGGATTTTTCTCAAAAGGATATTCCGAATTCTTGTAGATCGGGTATTCATAGCCCTGCAACTCCCAGTTGGAAGGGACGGGGATGGTTTTCCATTGACGCGAATCGAAATCATCTTTAAAAAAGTAAAAAGGTCTTTCACCGGGATTTTTAGACAGGTGAAATTGCCAGTCGCCATTTAAGGAATAGATCAAAGAGGAAGCCCATCTGTTATCAGGGTCTACCTCCCCCTTTTCGGCAAAGGGAATAAACCATGCCCGGGGCTCTTCCTTGTTTATTTGAGTCACTGCCGGATTTTCCCAATCGGCTGGCATTTTTTCATCAAATGGAACATCTTTGTAATCGGTATAAGATTTACAGGCGGTAAACATAGCACCAAACATTAAACCCCAAAATAGAATTGTCTTCATGGACCAAGTATTTTTATTTATAATTTGCAGACAATAGCGCCACTAACACTACTGTTTCAGAACCACTTAGACTAAAAGGAAGCACCCTTATTCTTAGAAGACCTGGCTAAAAATCAAGATTCGCTATCCTGGTTAGTCGGAAAAAAATTTTACGAAAGATAACAAATATATCCAACGGGAAAATAAACAGGAAGGAGTAAAAATCATATTTTGTATTAACAGAACATTAATTTCTTAACATTGACACCCTGCCTTAGGTTATGCCTGTCCTTATAAGGGCCCGCCCCTTCTGTTTTTCCTATACCAATTCATTGTTTTGGCCCGGCTCCTTGCTTTTCTAGTAAAACTCCATTAATTTTATGAATGTTAGGTGGCAAAAAACAACCATGCTTCCTTTAGGAATTCCGGTTAGATTTAACACTTCACCCATGAAGTACACGTTGTTGCAAAACGGACATATTATCTCGGGGAGACAGGTCATTAATGGGGACCTTCTCATTGGCAATTCAAGGATTATGGCCATTGAGGAGACCATTCACCACCACAGTTTTGATGCGGAGGTAATTGACCTGAAGGGGAAATTTGTGCTACCCGGATTACTTCACTACAATTGCCCCTTTTTAAGCACCAGCGAAACAGGAAGGCGGCCTGACACAGCCATCTATCAGGCCATTTCGCATGGAGCCACCTTCATCATGGATACCCTTTCGTTTAACCAGGATAACAATTGCATTGAGCAACTGCTCCAAACGCGTGAAGGTTGTAAACCGATCATCTCCGATTTTGGCTTTCATATGGGCATGAAGAGTTCTTGTGATATATCCGCCTATGACATCGACTATTGTTTTGTCCATGAAGGCATTACCTCATTTTTCTTACCCTGTGATTTTCTGGATACCATTCAGGAATCCAGAATGGAGCGTATTTTTCAGAGTGGAGTCCGTCACAACACCATTTTTATTTGCGATACCTTACCCCTAAAATCATCGAGTTCCTCCCTGGCTGAGTACCTCAAAGCATTTATAGAGATTCTTGAACGATTTGTGCGGGCAAACTGTGTGGTTCTGTTTCTAGACATCGAATTCCGTGAAGAGATGCAGTTGCTGGACCTTTATTTAAGCGCCGGTCATCATATACACGCGGCGCTGAACCTATCCCGGGAAACAACTCATGGATTGGAAAAAGAGGGTAGTTTATTTGACGTTAAGGATCTGTTGGCCTATAAAAACAACAACCATGTGTTGCTTTTGCCTCCGGTACTAAGCGAAGTAAAGGACCAAACCTCTTCCTTTATTGAGCATGGCCGTAACATAAGCTTTATTGAGCAGATGTACCGCCTGCTTGGAGAGCAGGGAGACAGTTTACTACCCACCCTTTGCGAATTATATGCTGGCCGCCCGGCCCGCCTGTTAGGCATTTATCCAAGAAAGGGCATCCTTAAAGCCGGCTCGGATGCAGACCTCATCATTTGGTCACCCTCCTCAGCAAAAACTGATACTATAGAAACATTAGGAACGGCCAACACGGCTCTTTTACGAAAGGACATTAAAAAACTCTTTATCAGCGGAATTTTGCTCGAAAACAATGACCCCCTGATTCAGGAAAAAATGGCTGGCCGTTTTGTGCACCGAAGCTCCCCCTTTTTGTAACCTCCCGAATTCCAAAAACCGCTCTTTGGGGAATCTCCCCAACAGCCTTCCTAGAACTGAATCGCCAACCCAACACCAGTCTGGCTAAGGGTTACAACAGGTTTAATATCAAGCAGAAAATCCATTCGTAAACTGCGCAAAACGCCAAACAATACCAGATCGAAAACCAGGAGAAATCCACCCTGCAAAATCAGGGAATGGCCATATCCTAACAATAAATCTTTCCGCTTGTCTGTGGTCCCCGAAAGATGCCTCAGTAAAAACCCGGTCCCAATATAGCCCAAATCCAGCGCGGAATTAATGAGTAAAATACGTTCTGTTTGCGCACTTTTAAGAAGCATCTCATCCTGCGAAAACTGCGAATAGTCCAGGTGCCAATTAGAATAAACAGCCATACCGGCAATGGAGAGATTCACCACATTCCAAAACAGATTCATCTGGAAAAAGTATTTTTCATTTCCGTGGTACTTCGACCAGCCATAAGCACCCGTACCAATATTCATCAGGGCCCAGCTTCCAAGCACATACATACCTGTATTGGAGGCATTTAAGTGATTTTCAAAAAACTGATTAGGGGAAATCTGCCCGCGGCAAAAAGGGGAAAATGAGAGAAACAATAACAACACCATGCCTAAGCCAATAATCCGATTTTTCATAAGCCCTTTTCTCTTACACAAAGTTAAAAACTACCTTAACCTTATTAAGTTATAAAATTATGCCCTGAAAATCTACTTTTTTTAGCCCTCCCAATTTAAAATGCGCGACAGGGCATGCGGCCACTGACCTGAAATCCCGACTGGTTGTGTTGTTGTATGGTTCGCTTAGAAATTGCCTTAAAAAAAGCCGGTTTAAACACTCCTTCCTATAGGGGAAGACAGTAAAAGGAATATCAGAAAGAATCCAAAAACGCCCGGCCATCAAGCCTAATCCTTCCAGAAGTACCTTGTAAACAAGATAAATACCGTGGTAAGCTCCAAACGACCCAATATCATAAAAAACGAGAGAAGGATTTTTCCAAGCCCCGGAATATGGGCAAAATTATTGACCGGGCCAATGCTCCCAAACCCGGGCCCTACCGCTCCCATGGTAGACAAAACAGAGGAGACAGCGGTAGAGGTATCCAGCCCCATAAAGAGCATAACCAACGACCCAATAAAAAAGGTGACAATATAAAGCATTATAAAGGAAACAATTACACTAACCTGATCATCGTCAATGGTTTCCCCATTAATGCGTAAAGGGATAATTGAATTGGGACGAATGAGTCGTTTAAAATTGACGTAGAAACTTTTAAAAGCCACCACGTGCCTAACCACTTTGATTCCACCTCCGGTACTTCCAATACAGGCCCCAACAAACATCAGCAGAAAAATTATTGAATAGGCCCGGGCCGGCCACAACAGGTAGTTGTCGGTAACATAACCCGTAGAGGTAATGATGGATATTACCTGGAAAAAAGCACTCCTCACCGTTTCCTCAAAATTAACGCCACCCTGGCTCATAAGGGCCAGGGAAATAATTATTCCCGTCACCAGGATTATGGCCAGATAGGTTTTTAACTCATCGTTGTGCCAAACCTTTTTAAAGTGCCCTTTGATAAAGAAATAGTGCAGTGCGAAATTCACTCCCGAGAGAAGCATAAACACCATAATTACATATTGTGAATAGGGCGAGAAATAGGCAACGCTGGCATTTTTGGTGGAGAACCCACCCGTAGCAATGGTTCCAAAGCTGTGACACAAGGCATCAAAAAAATCCATATCCCCCAAAAGCAACAACAGTGTTTGAATAAAGGTGAATCCCACGTAGATGCCCCATAAACGTTTGGCTGTACTGGCTGTTTTTGGGGTTAGCTTTTCGTATGAAATACCGGAAGCTTCCGATTTAAAAAGATTGTAGCCCCCAATCCTCAACATAGGTAAAATAGCCACAACCAGAACTATAATTCCCATTCCCCCAATCCAGTGGGTAAGACTTCGCCAATAGAGAACACTTTTGGGAAGAGCTTCGATGTTGGTCAGAATAGACGATCCGGTAGTGGTAAATCCCGAGGAGGTTTCGAAAAAAGCATCAATAACCCCCGGTATGGAACCGGTAAACAGATAGGGTAAAGCCCCGAAAGCGGAGATCACGAACCAGGAAAAGGTAACGGTTAAATAACTCTCCTTCAGCCCCATCTCGGCTCTCATGTTGATTTTCGAACCCAGATACAAGCCCCCTCCAAAAATCAATGTTACCAGGCAGGCCAAAAGATGACCCCAGAAGGTCGTTTCAAGATAAACGCCCACCCATATTAGATTGGTGCACATGAAAAGGCCTAAGATTACCAGAACGCGCCCCAGTATATTGAGTACAAACCGAATATTCATTGTCTGCTTTTTTTAGCGCGGCAAATGTAGCCAAGTTATGCCTATTTTTAGAACAAAACCGTATTTTCTATTGGATAAAGCACAGATTTTGCCAGCCAAAGTTCAAAAATAGTATTTTCCTTACTATTTCAAACGGGATTGCAATTTATCATTCAACCCATATAGGATGGCCCGTCCCCAGACGGGCATGAAGATTAGTGCGGTAAAACGCCTCAAATATCCATCCTGATACGCCACTCCTTTGGATACAAATTATTAAGCCGGTTACCCACATTTTTAATAAAGCCCAGTGGATGGCCCTTATAAACAACAGTAAAAAAACCTCTTTCCAGGCCGGAGTGCGGCATTAAGACCTCCCCTTTCAGATACCGAAGAGCCTCTTCTTTGGAAAGATCAATTGTGGGAAAGAGCTCCCCGGTTTGCCAGCTCATTGCCAAAGCATGATGAGGCATCCACTCTTTTCGGCCGGGAGCCCCCAACTCCACCCCACTGGATAACACATTTAACCGCTCAGCTAACTCCTGAAAATGATATTGATAATTCACAGGCACAGCGCTCCATCCGGCAGTCCTTTCCACAAAATGCCACTCCGAACTATCCTTAAAGAAGTGGCTGACCATTTCAGGCGGCTTGGTTCGTCTGATCTTACGGGTATTGTGCAAATTTCGCCTGGGAGGAGCTTCCTTTTTTTGAATAAGGGCCACAAAAAAGCCTTCCCCCTCTGCCATATGAGGATAAAAAGCACGAGCCTCCCCCCCCAATAAAGGCACCTCCCGGGTTCCCCATGAGGCGGGGAATTCCAGATGAGCAACCCCCATCGTCACCTGGGAAGCCAGCCATTGAAGGTTCTCTTCATTTTCGGCCGGATTATAGGTGCAGGTTGAATAAATCAACCAGCCATCCTCCCTAAGGGCATCCCAGGCTTCCATTAAAATGCGACGCTGCCTTACCGAGCACATGGCTGCGTTTTCCTCCGACCATTCGCGCCGGGCAACCTCCCCTTTACGAAACATCCCTTCCCCTGAGCAGGGGGCGTCGACCACCATCACATCAAAAAAGCCGGATAAGGCACTAAAGTCGGTGGGATTGGAGCGGGTAACCATCACATTGGGAGCCCCCCATTTAATAATGTTCTCCTTTAGGATAAGCGCCCTGGAAGGCACCACCTCGTTGCTAACCAAGAGACCCTGTCCATCGAGAAAGGAGGCTAATAATGTAGACTTCCCCCCGGGGGCACCACACAAATCAAGTACTTTGATATTTTTCCCTGTTTGAGCTGTTATCTGCTCCATCACCGCGCACAAAACCATACTGCTGGCCTCCTGTGGGTAATAGCAACCCGCATGAAACAACGGATCAAGTGTGTAGAGTGGCTTCTCCAACAAATAACGCCCCTGGGAGCACCATGGGATAGGCGTTGCACCAGACATGAGTGGGATGGGTTTTCGAGGATTGTACCGCACTGAAGTCACCGAAGGCAACTCCAGGCTCCGGACAAATGCCCTAAACTCATCGGTCGGCATGCTCTGCTCTACACGTTTTAAAAATGCTCCTGGCAATTCTGTCATTCATTCCAAATATGCGAAAGGTGCCGATTTCCAGGCACCTTTCAAGTGTATTACTTATTTTCTGATCCTTTTAATACCCCCTTTTCATTTCATCAGGTTAAAGCCCCAATGCCCCTGAACCCATAAAATTATTGATGAATCTTTGGTCTCTTATCACTGACATGCAAAACATTGAAGAAAAACCTGCAATTTCAATTAATCTTAAAAACAACAAAACCCAATCAATGCTCAACTTCAAAAAAGAGCTTGTAATAATTCATCCCTTTGGCAGGATCAAAACCCTTCTCCAGATGTTCCCTGCGGCCATGCACATATACATGGAAGTTTTTATCGAGCTTTAACACCGATTTAAAGTGTTTTTTTTCGCTCTTGACGGCGCTCCGGGAGATATCGAAACTATCGTTTAAGGGAAGGGCTTTCTCCTCTTCGAATGTACTTCTGTAATCGTTAAAGGCTTCGATAATCTCTGGCTGGCGCATCACCTGCTGCTCAAACTCATCTCTTTTAAAGTCATTCTTCTTATCAAAAAAATCGATGGACCGGTTCAACATATCAATTTGGTCGGGCTTGGGCACATCGTTTTCATCGTTAAAAACATCCACCACAAAGTCCTTACAAAGAGAGAGATAGTTTTGGGTAAAATAGTAGTTGTCTTCTCTGGGTTGCAACCCAAGAAAATCATCTTTCCAAAAGTGGGCCTCCTGGCCTTTATTGATATTATCGACCATGGAAATTTTGTAACCGGCTTCTTTCTCTGTATTAAAGATGATGCAACCCTTGTCGAGTTTACGCACATTTATCCCCTCTTGAGCACCCAATTCAAAGGTTTGATCCTTAAGATAAACTTTCAGAAAAGTCTCCTTGTTCTCACTTTTAAAGATACCTATGGCATCGGTCACTTCTCCATCTACCACACAATTACTGAAATAGGCCATGTAGAATTCCCCTCCCTTAATCTTGGGATGGTTGGATTGTTCATACAAAAAGCCGGCCACCTCAATAGAGGTGTCATAGAGTTTATCGGGGCGGTCAAAGATAGAGGCGATCCATTGAAACAAAGGATTGGCTTCGATATTTTCATCTTCTCCGACAAAATTAAAATAGGCCTCCGTTTTAAACGACCGGAAGAAATAACTGGTCAGTACCTCCCCTACCGTCTCTTCATCCATCAGCCGTAATGCGCTCTTGGAGTATTTCAGGGGCTCGCCTTCGGTTCGGTTGCCAATGTGATGCACCACCACATTCTCTATTTTCACCTGCGAATAGTCTATCATGCCTTATTGTTGAATTGCATTATTTTCTGACATGAGCTCGTGCACATGAAGATCTTTTGACCACAAAAAAGCACACCAACCCAATAAGTGACAAAGATAACAAATGCTAAAAGATTCACCTGTTAAATTCTGGCAACTTATTGGATAACCGGGATAAAATAACCTTACTAAAAAAATGATTGGTTCGAGCTAGGAAGCAAGTTTGCAGTTTTTCACGTACCAACTCACAGGATGATCGAGCCCCTTGACCAACTCACTTAGAATTTTCCGATCGTCCCATGAAGTTTCAAAGCCGCAGGTCTGATCCATGGCCCTTGAAAGCAACATCCACTCATTCACGATTTTAAATGTCAGATTATCCTCAAACTCTTTGAGCATCTTCAAACACTTTTTCCCAATCAAATAAACCTTCGGTTCCTCACGCATCAAGCTTTCTTTGGTTGTAAACAAGCAACCTTCAACCTTTATAAATTCATCTTCTTCAAGATAAAGATTAAGTACGATCTTTTCTGCTTTCATAACTGAGGCCTTTAAATTAGGTAAAAAAGAGAATTACTTTGAAAGATAAATTACAAAATATCCTATTCAATGTAAACAACAAGCCATTGCACAGCAATTATTTAGAATGATTCCGGCCAATCTGCAAACGCACGATAAAGAAATGCCTCAACAACCCCATGGAGACATTAAAAATTTCAAGGAAAGTCCCTCGTTTTTGGGGATACTAATTTTTATCTATCTTTCGATGGTCAAGAAGCGCCTATATAAAAGTCCAACAATGACCAAGCATTCCAGAAAAGATCTCATACTAATCGTTTTCCTGCTGTCAGTTACCAGGTTGTCGGCCCAATACTACTCTTCTGGTTCCGACCCTGCATCCGTAAGATGGGAGCAAATAAACACGGAACGTTTCAGATTGGTATTTCCGGATGAATTCAAAGCAACGGCCATTGATTTGGCCGCCTATCTCGACAGCATGGCTCCTCACATCGAAGCCACGATGGACCACCGGCCCGGAAAGATTGATATTCTGGTACACAGCCGATCAAGCTACTCGAACGGTTTTGTCTCCTGGGCCCCTAAACGAATGGAACTTTACCCCAATCCACATCAAAATGTCTACAGTGTCGATTGGCTCAAACAGCTTACCACGCATGAATACCGGCATGTGGTTCAAATAGACAAGCTGAACCAGGGCTTTACACGTATGGCCAACTGGATCTTTGGTCAGCAGGCCACCGGGGTGGTCCTGGGCGCCTATCTGCCCTTATGGCTGCTCGAAGGAGATGCCGTGGTGACCGAAACCACCCTTACGCCCAGTGGCCGTGGGAGATGGCCAGTATTTTCGCAATCCCTGAGAGCAAGACTCACCGCCTATGGACCCGATAGCTTCGACAAAGCCTATTTGGGATCGTATACCGACTTTGTGCCCGATTACTACCGAATGGGCTATCACCTCACGGCGGCTCTTCGTGGCCAATACAGCCCTTCCCTTTGGTCGGAGGTAATTCAAAACACCGGCCGCAACAGCTGGTCGGTTACCCCCTTAAGACATACCCTGAAAAAAACCACAGGAGAAGGCCCCAGGCAGCTTTACGAAAAAGTTTTTAACGATCTCGCCCATGACTGGCAACAATGGGATAAAAAGCTGAGTCCCTCACCCTATCGGGTCATTACTGAACCATTGGACGATCAAACCAGCTTTGAATACCCGGAAATGTTGGCTAACAACCATATTATTGCTGAAGTCAGCGGCCCGGGTCAACGGCAACGGATCGTGGAGATAGCGCCCCAGGGCGACACTAAAACCCTGGCCTACACAGGGATCCGGGAAGAGGAACCTCTGGCGGCCAATGAACGGTGGGTGGTATGGAGCGAGAACAAGGCGCACCTGCGCTGGCCCAACGCAGATTATTCGGTACTCAGAGTATGGGACCGCAACAATGGAAAAATCATCACACTGGAACCCAAGAGTCGTTATTTCTCGCCACAATTAAAACCAGGAAGCGACACCCTGGTGGTGGTGGAGACCACACCATCCTATCATTTTTTCATAACCACCCTTCGGCTTACTACCGGAGAGGTAATAAAGCGCCTTCCCACCCCTTCGAATGCCTATCCGTTGCATCCTTCCTGGAGTGACCAGCCCGACGAGATAATATGCCTTTTACTGAATGATGAAGGCAAACGCATCGTATCGCTTAACCCATCTAGCCAAACCTGGCAAACGCTCAGACCGCCGGCCTATGATGAACCCCGTTATCCGGTAAAGAAGGGGGACCACCTTTGGTTTTCGGCCTCCACCCCCCATGCCGAGGAGATTTTCCGTCTGGACCTGACCACCGGTCATTGCCGGCAGGTGACACAAGCCCGGTTTGGAGCCACCTCGCCTACCCTTTCGGCGGATGGAAAAACAATGGTCTACGCTGACTATACCCCGCGCGGGTATCAGTTGGTTTCGGTTCCGTCCATGCAAAACCTCCTGGAACAAGAAGCCACTCCGGCAAACCTGACCACACCACTGGTAAAAAAGCTGAGTGAGCAGGAGCCGAAGGTTGACGAAACGGCACAACAAAAAGACCAATCATCAGCCTATAAACCCACGCCATACAGCAAATTCCATCTCTTCAACCTGCACAGCTGGGCACCGGTAAACATCAACCTTGATGAGGAGGCCCTCAACCCGGGCATTACCCTGATGAGCCAGAATCTTTTAGGAACAGCCATTACCACGGTGGGTTACAATGCCTCTTCCTCGAAAAGCAGTGAAAAATACCAGGTAGGATTTACCTGGGCAGGATGGGCTCCGGTCCTCGACCTGGATGTTAAATGGGGAGATTACCAGAGATCTTTCGATGGTATTTATGCCAACGACACCGACACCTTCAGTCTTCAGCAACTCGGCAACAATGGAAAGCAGCTGAAACTGGAAACCGGCATGCGTCTTCCTCTAACCCTTAACAAAGGCCCCTGGTACCGAATGCTCCAACCCCAGGCCCGGCTCTCCTGGCAAAAGGTGAGTAACCCGGCCTACCAACAAACCTTTTTCACCTTAAACAATCAGGGTCGCTTAATCGAATCAGGAAGGAGCGATACCATTCAGATCTACCGGGATATCGACTATTGGGCCATGGAATACAGCCTTTACTTCCATAACCGGTTAAGAGGAACCACAAGAGATGCAGGGACACGCGCAGGGCAGTCGGCCGAGCTAATCTATCGGCACACCCCCTGGGGAAACTACAACGCCGGCCAGTCGATGGCTGTTGTCACTCAACTCTTTTTTCCAGGTCTGGGCAAACACCATGCGCTCCGGCTAACCAACGGATGGGAAAAGAAAATCAATGGAGATGAAGCCGAATCATCGGGGGATATCAGGACCTATCAACGCTTTAGCAACCTGTTGGATCTACCACGGGGATACAGCAGCCTGCTCAGCGACAATGTGTACATCTTCAGAGCCACCTACCAGATGCCTTTATGGAACCCTGATGCCTCTTTGGCCAATCTGGCCTACATCAAACGCCTCAGGCTAAACTTATTTTTTGATGCCGCCCGCACCTCCTATCAGGTAGATTATAAAGACCAGCAACCGGGAATCACCTACAAGAAAACCTACACCTCAGTGGGCTGGGAGCTGATGGCCGACTTCCACCTGTTTCGATTTGTACTTCCTTTTAGCGGCGGTTACCGGGGCGGATTCAGAGACGGGGATAACACCTTGTTTCACGAAGCGGTTTTTTCGACCAGCTTTGGAAACTTTTTGGTTGGTGAAAACTAACAAAGAAGATTGTGTCTTAATCAAATAAGTTTTCACAAAAAAATCCCGTTAGGGATTCAATGTGGGTAGCAAACCATATAGTTAAAATGTGTACCGTCCCGGCCGGGACGGAATTTCTTTCTTTCCATTCAACCTTCTACCCATATCATGTGCCTACGGCACAATTTAAAAACCTTTGACATATTCTACAGGTTTGAATACATATCTTTCATCATAAGGAATTTCGAATTTTTCAAGAAAC